>WKFJ01000056.1 GCA_014872785.1 Alteromonadaceae bacterium | reverse complement strand
ACAAGATGGCACTAACTATTACACCGCCGGAAGCGGTGACCAAGCCAAGACATTCGCACAGCTGGCAAGCGGTGCAGAGCCTGATAAAGTCGTGCAAACATCTACATTGCCGAATGATTTGTCCGACGAACAAATCTCAGCGAAAAGTGGCGGCGATGAGGCTGTTCAGTCGACAAGCACAGAGGGGGGTGCCCAGTCTCCTGCATCAGACACTGGTGCTGAATTTGCTGGTTTAGCTGGCGATATGTTTGAACCATCTTCTCCAAGTTCTTCGCCTGATAGCACTGTTAAAGCCCCGGAGTCGAAAGAAGATAAACCTTTGACGCAAGATAAAGTGGAAGCTAAAGAAGGACGCGATGAGGATAAAACCCCAGAGAAACAACAAGGTTTACGTCAAGATGAATCGCTAGATCGCCCTGATGTTGAAGCTACCAATGATACGCAAAACGCTAAGACTGCTGAGAAGGATTTCAAATCATTGGAAGAGGAAGAACAAAAAGCTTTGTTGAAATCTGCCGGGATAGCGGCAATAGACGCCGCTGCTGAAAATGACAATTTGTCCAATCCCGCAGACTTAGACAGTTTCACCTACGAAGGTGAAGATTATATCAGAGTAGGAGCAGAGGTTGATCCAACCACCGGTGAGGTTGATTTTAGTGTCTTTGAAGACAGTTTCGGGAACCTATACCAGTTTAACGGCTCAAGCATGAAGACGTTTAATGATATTGAAGTGCCAACGGACTGGCGATATGAACAGCCCGTGAAGCAGGATTCATAAAAACTTCATGGCTAGACCCTTGTGAATACATCGGTCTAGCCCCCTTTCCGTCGCAGGCGATTTGATACCATAGAGCAACGTTGTAACAGAGAAACCAGAAATCATGCCGTACATTTATTACTATGTAATGTTTAATAATCCCATTTACCGTTTGACGGTATTTGCGGGTGTGTGCGCCATCATCTTTTATCTGGCTATATCCCTTTACCATGCTTCATTGTACCAAGGTGTGATCAGTGGTGTGTTACTGCTGCCCGCACTTCCTCTTCTGATTAGCCCTTTTTGGTATGAACAATTATATGAGCTGGGTGGAGAACTCGTGTACGTCAGACGGTTTTTGTTCTGGCACAAGAAAAGCACAGTTAAATCGCTATCTATAAAAGCCGAACGTAAATATTCAGTGATCACTCTGACTAGTAACAATAACACCCATTTTGATACCGCTATCATCTATAAAAACAACAAAATAAACGCGATCATCGACCCATTTACAGCGGTAAATTTAGGAAACGCTTCATCATGACAAATATCATTAAACTGGACAGTCACCGCGTTAGTTTTGCCCACCAGCCTATTGTCAGGATGCGGGATAACAAAGTGGTTGCCCATGAACTCCTCTTACGTGAATTCAACCAGTTAAAAATGCAGGATTTCTGTCAGGAGCCAGCACTGTTTGTCGAGCATATGTCATTTTTAGTGCGCGGCCTTGCCAAGCAAATTCGGGAAATGGTGATCGAGGGTAAATTAAGAACAGTGTTTGTTAACTTCTCTCCTGAACAAATTTGTCACCCCCAATTTCCAGAAGCGCTTGAATCATTTTACGAGCAGGGTTTGCATCCGTCATCTGTTGTGATTGAAGTTACGGAAAATGACTTACCGAAAGATGTGTCGGGTTTTTACCACAATGTGAAGCATGCTCGAAACAACGGCCATCCTATCGTCTGTGACGACTTCGGTGCTGGAATTTCGAATTTTCGTCACGTTATGAAGATGAAGCCTGGGATCATAAAAACAGACATGACGCTGGTGCGTGAAGCGGCTGAAAGTGTGGATGACGAAAAAAGTCTGCGCGCACTCGTAAATTGCTTCCATGATATTGGCGTGAAAGTTGTGGTGGAAGGGATAGAAACGGCAGAGCATTTATCGCTTGCTCAGCGTGTAGGCGGCGACTTTGGCCAAGGTTATTATTTTGGTAGACCTGAAGCGCGCGTCGATAATTTTGTTTTTGAACCCATCGCCAATGCCCAGGCACCTGTTAGAAATCTTGAGAGTTTGCTTAAATTAACGGGGGTTGGTTAGCGAAAGCCTCAGCGCTTAGGTACTCGTTTGTTCGTACTGTAATTTCCACTGTGTTGTGGCAATATTATTCCCAGTGCACGCGAAAAGGATTTGTGAAAATTGACGCTAACCGATGAACAGAAAGTTGAATTGGAATCGACGATAGGCTCTAAAGCAAGCGATCCCTGTCACCGACGAAATATAGATCCGTTCGATTGGGCCGTCATTATTTCATTAATTGATTTTAATCCAGACAAAGAGCTTGAGCTTTGTTTTTCTATTCCGCCATATCACCGTGGCGGTGCAACACTAGACCTGACACCTTCTCCTGAGTTTGATGCCAAGCTATATGGGTTTAGTGGCTGGTTAGATCATCCAGCAAATCCAAATTCATTTCTTTGCGTTGAGGTTGAACTGTCCAAAGACTCTGGCTTTGAATTTAACGATGCTGGAGATTTGAGCTACTTTCCGCTCTCTTGTGAATACGTATTTACTATAGACGCGCATAGTGATGAATTTGATAGTGAAACCGAATATGAGCGTTGGGGAAGTCATGCGGATATCAAAGCTTATGGACTAAACGTGTTGAGTCGTCATTTCTTGGATGGTGATCAGGACTATGCATTGGATAAGATAGTTGAGTTGCAAATTGAGGAATGTCTTTACTATACACAGCTGCTGCTTAATGCTTATGAGTTACCATTAACGTGTCAAGCGGGTCTGACCGACCTTTTTAAAGATGCACTTTGGAATCTCAGCCCGTCCAAACTCTTTTATTTCATCAACAAGGCCGTTAAAGACGCCAACGAATTTTATAAGAAAAAAGGGGTGCCGAAGCCGCACGCGGTCAACTCGATGATAAACCGAATCAGTGGATTGCTCTTAAGGGCACAAAATGAAAATTGGTCGTTTAATGATTGGAGTCGCGACAAAGCTGGAAGAGGGCAAAGTATCCTAGCTAGCATTATCTTTGAGCATTATCTTTGTTTGCCAGCTGATAATATTTATTATTCATTAAACGATATAAAAGAAGCGTCAGATAAGCGCCATAAACAAGATAGATTAATCTGCCAGACCTGCTTTTCCTCTAACTTTAAACTTGCTTTTGTTGTAGATGGTGTAAGAGACACTGAAGTGCTTGAGACACTCTCAGTTGAATGCATTAAATGTGGCAATATTATGTTCGACATTCGCGCTGTAGAGCTATTCGGCGAAGATAGTGCAAAAAAGCAAATTGGTAGAGCATCCAATGTCGAGTTTGTTGAGGCGAGTGGACGCCCGCCTCTCAAATTTACCGCTAAAGACTGACGGCCCTGTTGTCGGCATATACATGAAGCCTTTCAATGACAGGATCCCCCAATGGATTGTCCGCGGTGCTTTGCCCAATATAGCTCTTTAATGTGCCAATATTGGGCGCTTGGTTTATACACAAGACGGGTGTGTGGGCAACAGCGGTTTTACTGCGACTCTTCTTCAACTTTCCTTGTTCATTGATTTCAGGTTTCGTTAAATAGAAATTGTACACTGGGTTTACCCGCAGCGGTCTTGCAACGCGAAAATGGTGAGCGTGATTGGCGTTTTTCAACGACGCGATATCAATATCCACTTGTTCTTGTTGCTTGGCTGGATTTTTGGAAAATTTCACACTTTGTATCAGATCCTGCTCAAGCTGTTCTTTGGTAAACGTTCGCTTGGGCATGCTCAAGCGTCTTGTGAAAGAAAAATTGATCGATTGGCAGTTCTGCGGACACAACAACAAATTACGCTCCACTGATTTACGGATACAAAGTGGCACAGCTTCCACCATGATCGCATGGCGAACATCTTTGTTTTTAGCCACACCGGTGACAATGTTATGGAACTGAGACTTTAACGCATTGATATGCGCCACGCGCTCCATGAGTTCTATTTCCTCATTGTGCTCAACAATCAGCACACCAGGTAGACGCTTTGCCATCATGCCCGGATGGTCATGGTCGATACGAAAATCCAACACATGGTGCGCATAGTGCGATAACGACCGTTCACCAATGACCGGTTGAACAGGGATATCGACCACATCGACACCAATATCTTCAGCGGTTAACTGTGGCAATTTATACACCACCGAAGGAGCCAGTATTCGACCTTGTGATAGCACATCTAAAAACGCCTTTATGTGGCTTTCAACACTTAATAAGGCATGTCGGATAGCTTTGATTTCTTGCTCGTATTTGGTGGTATCTATTTCAATGGCGGCCATATATTTACCTGCTAATGTCTTTGTCTGACAACAAGTAAAATATTAATACATCATACCCTTTTTGTCGATCATATCGTCAATATCTGACAACCAACGCGATATCGGCTCAGATAATTTACCTATATCTAGATTGCCTAGTTTTTTACTCGCTAATAAGTTACCGTTTAATCGCGCCACCCACGCATGGTGATACACTGGCGAAATCGTAATAATGGAGTGAATGGTGATACGGGTTTTTACGCTTATCCTGTTGGTGTTCGGGGTGTGTTTTCCTGCATTGAGCAAGAACGTTGTTGTAACGGTAAACGTTGATAACAGACAAGACTACATTGTCCGTCAACACGCTCGACTTGAAGCAAAGAAGCAGGGCTTGTTAACGCTACCGCTGTTCGTAGGTGGAAAAGAAACACTAATAAACGGCGAGTTTCGACAAGAAATCAATGCGCTAGGTTTAGCGGCGGTTGACGTCGAGAAGGTGAATGAGCGATGGTTTGAGGGTAAATACGAGTTGACGGCTAACGTCAGCATAGACACGACCAAGACACTAGATCTTATCGATAAGCTGGAGAGTGACACTGCGCTGCGTGAGCAATTAAACGCCGCTTATGCGCAAATTGAAAAACTGACAACCGTGCAAGATAGGCAGTCGGTGATTGACACCCATTTGGCGATATTCGGCATCAAAGAGGCGTGGGTAAAGCGCGATACTATTGCGGATACATTGGCGGCAAAAAACGCCATCATCACCGAACAGATAAACGTCTTGTATTCGGCTTACCTGCTTCCATTGCTAAGCGGCCACGTGTTCAGTGTAACCGAGATAGATGAACAGTTCGTCACAGTTGTCGCCGAACATAACCCTGACTTTGAAAGAAAGTGGCAAGACTACCAGCGATTTTTGGCGTCATCCACTTACTTGTCGGATGCTCATGAGCTAAGGTCGTTGCCGAGTATTTGTGTCTACTACGGTGATACCTTCGTCAATACTTTGGCCGGTCGATACCGAGACGCTAAGCGTTTCAAATTTCATTACCGCATCAATTCGTTTTCAGAACGCATTCCGCATGAAAATAACGATTTGTTGATAAACGGTTTAGGCCAGCGCTTATCCGTACAATTGTGTTCGTTTTAAAGGTGGTCTTGCACATGATTCGAATTCTCACCGCTGTGTTACTCGCGTTATCTCATTGGGAATTATCCGCACATGGATTTCCAGCTGAATGGGATCCGCTTGCCCTAGAAAATCTGCAAAAAAGCGCCCCTGATACTTGCCATTATTCTTATGTGGTAGAAATAACCGACACTGCGTTCTTAAAGGCACACGCACATCCAAAAGAAGAGCTTGTCGCCATTGTCGCCATTGGCGTGATTGACTGCGGTAAGGGGCATTCGCCGGCTGGCGTTTATTTAACTAACGGGATTTTAGCTTACAACGTTTTGCGCTGGCGAAATGGTATCTTTGACCCCGATAAGTCTCACGCAGGGGTTGATGCATTAATTAAAGCGAAAAAGGTCGGTTTTATTCGCGAATTCCTGAATCCAGACGCACCTAAAGTTTTTAATTATCACCACGAAATGTTTCATCGCGGAGGGGTGAGTTTTTGGCGTGTCACCAAATCTTATGCGCCTTTTTGGGAGCGACTTAAGGCAAGTGATACGCTTGCTGTAAAACCACTTTACAGTAGCGAAATATGATGAGATTGACTTACTTAATTGGCCTCCTTTTAATTGTACAATTGGTCATGCTAGTCAGTAATGCATCCGTGAAACACGAAGGAACCCGGTCGCTTGAGGTGCTGCAAAGCATTAATGCCATTAATCAAACGCTTATTCTGGCGAAAAGCCATGGATATAACGGCGATTATGATATTGATGCTGTGGCACTTAGCCTGGATGAGTTGCATTTAGAATCGCCGCCCCTTGGCACTTTAGTAAATGCACTAAACGATGCAGAACTCGTATCCCTACATGATAAATCTAAAACAGATAAGAAAGTGACACCTGGCGAATATCATGCGGTGCTAGCGCCGCGAATTAATGAATTAATTAGTAGACGATGAAAACACCAGAATCTTGGAAGCACCAAATTACTGCGGGTGCAAAAATGTATGCTGAGGCATTGGTTGAACAACTGACCGGTAATGCGTCTAGCGTCTCGCTTGGCTGGGTGTCAACCACTTACATAGTCACTGCGTTAAGTCAGAAAATGAGTTTGCGACAACAATCAAAAAGCGAGGTGATTGCAGAAACAATTCCGGTCATTTTGGAGCTTGAGAGGAATGACCTCTTGGATGCCATTTTGCCCATAATCAAGCGGTGTGATCTAAACGGTCGGAGGGATCAGCTCAGTGGCGTGCTTGCTACTGAAGAGATGAATTTCGTTGCCGATATGATGACCCAGCTGACAAATCGATGCTTCTTTCATCATCAAAGAACAGCGTTGAATTTGATGGATGTGGCGACTATCTGGCTTTTGATTGGTGTAGCTTGTTTTATTTATCACAAGCAAGTGACCATGACTGACGCAAAATCACTGCTCATTGAATATATTAAGACGGTTCCGTTCGAGCAGATAACAACGGTGCCATTAAACAGCACGTTAAATTAGCACCCTGAACATTCATTTATGAAAGATGTATTAAATAGCGCGGCGGTATCATTTTTAATTGTTTGATAAAACGCTCTACGTGGTCGCTGATATTGCGACGTCTGGACGATGGGTGCTATGTTGCAGTAAACTTTTTTAACGAGGATGAAGACAATAAAAACGGTTTTTTACAGCACTCTCGTTTGTGCTCTTTCAATTTATTCAGTGTGGCAATTTTTTGGCGTTGAAGAAGCGTCCGAGTCAGCGTACCAGATTGTTCTAGAACAGTACTCGAGTCAAAGCGTCGATATCTCTGTTAAGCAACTGATTGAACAAAGTTTAGGAGATGAATTACTCTCTGTAGATGAATTTAAACTGATTTTTGACTACTTAATGATGCGCGACGGCACGGTCACGCACACCTCGTGCTTAGATAATCGCTGCATTGATGCGAAGCAAAAATTACTGGCCGCTTTTAAATAGCTAATGTAAGGAATACTGTGCCCAACATCACGCTTTCAAAATTCGTCTTTATACTGATTGTGCTAATCGTAACCATACCCGGTGTGTTACTGTCTCAGGCCTATGTTATGCAACAACACCGGATCACGACCTTGGTTGATGTTTATCAGCGATTTGGGCGTGAATACGATCTAGAAGAGCAGAATGACTTGCAAATACAACACAGCAATCCTGTAGCAAATATTCTTGCTCAGTTTCTTTGGGTGCCCGGTCCAAAAATGGGTGATTTGGTGTCCCAAAAAAGCTTTCTATTCAAGAATGATGTGGAAGGACAGTGCGAGTCTATTTTTGAATACACCCAAATTCTGCCCACTGAATTTTCTGCTGAAAACTACAGAAACAAGTCTTATTGTTGTGAACCGTACCCGACGGGATTTCAGCCAACATTATATGACGGGGTTAATGATAGAGTCTTAATATTCTGTGGTGTTGGTAACGAGACACATATTGTTGCAGCTTCTGCAGAAACAATGAACGCTCTTTTTTCCAGTGATTTTCAATCGCTAGATGTAAGAACAATGCATGACTAGATAGTGTACCAAGCATTCGCTAACCTGAACGATGGAGCAATTTTTAATGCTTAAATATCCTTTTAATATAAACAATCTTAACCAGGTTAAACGATTGGCATTGGCAATATCCGAGCATTCGGCTTTATCACTTCAAGAGTCGATAGTTGCTGTTAGCAATGCACTTGGGTTCGATGACATTGATGCGTTAAACGAAGCCTTTCCTTATAGTTATGAAAAACCGACTTTGCAAGGTTTGCCACCTGGCTTTCCTAAAGCGTTCGAGCGTTTTGATACCCAAATATACGATGGCGCCATTCCTAGTTTTTGCACGTTCGAGCTAGGCGAATCACCGCTATACCAATTGTACTTCCGCTGGGAAGGGGCGCTTGTGTATATGCAACACTATAAGATAGAGGAATTTAACGAACAGTTTCCTTCAATGTGCCTGTTGCTCCCCCACGATTCAATTTGCACTGGTGATGAAATTGGAACCTGTATCTTTATAAGAGATGGGTTTGATGTATATGTCATTGACCTCTGGGAAGTCGCTCGTGATTTTCTGAAATCGTTGCAATCCTACGCAAGACAACTCGCGATTGCTTTTGGCTTAGAACATTACAGACTTATCCAGCAAACACCCTCAAATGCGCACGCAGACAAACTGAGTCACAGGGATTATGCCTCAATCGCGTTTAATGAGTTGGTGGCAGCAGATATCATCCGAAGCGCTACTCATGCAGATATACTTTCGATACAAGACACCCAAGAGTTACCCGATTTTTTGCAGGCAGCGGTTGCCGATATTGAATATCACAACGAATACAAACTTCACTTTTTTCAGGAGCGTAACTCGGTTTCGATAATCAAAAGTGGCGAAATGACTATTGGTAATTTCGACGCTTGCTTTTATCCCTATCGACTAAGAACCGACCAACCCAAAGCGCCCTCTGATGCAGAAGATTGCACAAAAGTCGCTATCTGTGCTGATACGAAACTTCACTTTCATCGGGTTGAGAGTCGTGAGGATAAAACAGAATTTGGCGCTCGACTTTTATTTGAAATGGACGAACTACCTTTTGAAATGTGCATTCAAACGGGCAGTTTTCCAACTATACATACCTAGTTGTTTTTGGATAACCCCCGCTAACGCAGGGGCCCTATCTGATATTGACACTCGATGACTCAATAGCTGAACATTTCTTGTAAGATAAGCGACTGAGGTTGACACGCATCGAGTTCGCACTGTTTGATATTAAAGTGATAACGAGCTGGATACTTGACCACGTTAAGCTGCAGTTGTTTCACCGAAGACAGAAACTGATCCCGATCACCATTGGCCTGCTTAAGAAGCCTGCCCAATTCGCGATTCATCATTTCGTGATACGCCGGAGAGTGACGACCTAAATGCCCGGCAACGGCCTGAATATTCCAACTGCCTTCTAGATCAAGCCCGAGGGCTTCTACCTGTTTTTGCATTCTCGGCGAGTAGTCTTTGTGGATTGGACTAAAGAAGTGGTGGTACTGCACCGTTGCAACTTCCGTTTTTTCTAACCTCGATATAGTGTAGCGTTGAAAATCAGTTAACGGCTTTCCCGTGCGCAGATGATGGATCATTTCACCCAAGTAATGCCTTGAGCTATAACGTTTGGTGAAAGACGCTTTTTGTAAGATGGACACTTTTCTCAGCACTTGTATTTGATGAAGATTAATTGAATAACCATGGTCTTTAAAAAACTCTACCAGTTCAACATCTGTGTATTCAGCATCAATTGCTCGGTAAGTATTGAGCTTCTCAGCTCGCTGGCGCACCAGTCCATCGTTCCCCACGGTTTTTGCCCTAAGTAAAATAGCTGACAATGCTTCGTCAGCATACTCTGCACGATCCGCCATATTGAGATACTTAACGGGTACATCAGCAGGTTGCATGATGAACCCTTGTTGCTGAAAAACATCCACCGATACTCGTGTCAGGGTGCGCAGCAACTCCATAGTTTGCTCAAACGCCGCGGCTCCGGCCACCAGCTTGTCAGCCACCAACGAACCGTTTCGAACGGCATAGGTGATTGCAGCGCCTTCACTGGCTATAGCTGAAATGTATCCGAGGACGAACCCGCTGTAGTGCTCTTTCGTCTCTGGTTCTAGCCTATCGAGCACAGCAAGCGTCGTTGCCGCATTCTCCACCAGCTCACTTAAACCTCGTTGCAAAGCATGAATTTCGTTGAGGACATCGGCACCTCTTGTCTCAGCGATTGACAGAGCCGCTTGTAGTAAACTTTCTGATTCTTGGGTTTGAACATAATCATTCCACAACGAAAGGATAATTACCCCACTTAGCTCGACGCTGGCGTCCATACCTTCGCTAAACGCCTCGACCATTCCCAGTGCCATTTGAGGCATGTCCTTTAATGCCTCTAGTGAGTCAGCAACTCCTTTGGCATAACCTTTGGTATATCCTGACGCCACTCTTGCGCTGGTCTGTGTCGCAGAGATAATGGTCTGTCTTGGATCCAAGGTAACCTGGTTTATCGACTCATAAAGCGCTTTATTAAAATCAATCTCTGCCGGCGATACACCACTGCTCAACTGTTCCGATATCCGGCCCAATGCTTCGTTGTTAACAAACGCGGTATCATCAACGCCCATCTCAACGACATTTGCTGTTTGGGTGTCCACCGCAATGCGATCTGCAAAATTATTGACCACCAATAGCATATCCCGTTCGAGCTTGTTTGGATTGTAATAAGCCGACGTGGTGGAGTGCAATCGACCAAGGTTACTGACCTTCCATTGCCCAAGGTAAGTGTCGGTGTCTACTTCCCATAGTTTGATCGCCCCTCCAACCATGGTTTTCACTTCCTCTTCCCCAGGGAAAATGACTTTGCGTCCGGCATTAAGCCCCTCCAAGTGCAAAATTGGCTCAAGCTCAAATAACCCTGTCATCAAATGTTTCTTGGCGTTTTCTTTGTCCGCATCTGAATAAACGGTAATAGGATCTGCTAATGGATACGGGGTACTATTCCCAATGCGATACCGCAATTGAACCTTTGCAGGGTATGTAGCTGTTAAGTCTTCTTGCCCATACAAAGCCGAAATTTTAAAGCTAAAACCTGGTTTGGTGTGCATTGTCTCATCTGTAGTAGTCAGCACTTCTTCCCACAATTCAAATCCAGAGAATTGCGCGCTAAGCCTGCTAATCACTGAATCCCACTGCTGATGAGCTTGTTCGCTGGTGTCGAATTCAAATTCCCTTTCACCTCTAAAGCCTAATCCGTGATATCGAATTGAAATGACCGCACTGTCGGCTATCGCAGAGGTGTATTCCGATAAAGTTGAGTGCAGGGTGACAATTTCATTCGAAATTGAATACGTATCTTGCCTGTGGCTCTGTCTCACAAGGGATTTATCTGTCAATAAGTGGTAGTGTGCTAACAAATCCGATTGGAGTCGAGTGAACGCTATAACCAGCTTTTCATAAGGCGACAATTGAGAGTCAATGTGCGTTAACAGCTCGTTGTGCTGTGTAATGAGTGTTTCTAACTCAGCCAGCGCATGTTCCAGCTCACTTATCTCAGTATCGATGTCAGGTAAGCGCTCTACCCATTTTTCCTCATGCGTGGGATAAACATTTCTTAAATAATCTTCTGCGCTTGAAATCGTGAGTTCCAGCCCAGCGACTTTTACCGCTGAATTGAGAAACACCTTCATTTTTCGAAATAATTTTGACCGAAGATTAAACGCTAAAATCTTCCTCTTTGCCTTCTCCTCAAGATAGGCCAGAACGTCGTTGAAGTGACGTTTGTTATGGATGTCGCGATTAAGGTACAGCCAAGGATTACGACCATCTTCATATCTCAACGAGAGTCGATAGTTCTGGCCATTTTTTAACAACACATAATCGTATTTAATACCTGGTAGGACGTAGTGGAATGCGGATCGATTATTAAATTGGCGCATCAATGCTCTCAATTCCGCCTCGTTAACCTGATAGTTATCGCCATTGGGGTTTGGTAGATCGGTTTCATGCTCTAATCTAGAATGAAATCTGCCTACATCAAAAGCTTCATAGACGGCATCAGTAGTAATCAAACCGGCTTTATACTGCTCTTTGAACTCTTTGGGATACGTCGACGCCACGTGTTCAGAAACGCTATCAATACCGGCGTTTATATAGGCGTTGATATATTCTGCATATCCTCGCCCGTTACCTTCATAGTTTGCCCGAGCAGCATTTATTTTGGCGTTGGCTCGACTTAGCCTACCTTCTTCGAACGTTTTTAAATGCTCATGCTCTTTTTTTAACGCGGCCAAAAACCGTTGCTCTTCTTTTAATTCTGAAGTCCTGCCCGCAAGAATGGCTTTGTCTTCGTACAATCCGTCAAGCGCCTTAATCGTGGTCTGTATTTCATTGCGAAAACTCGCGGCGATATCATCGGTAAATTCCAGTTGCACTGTTACTTCCGCCAGCTCACATCCGAGGTGCGATAGAGTGCTCGCATCATAGCTGTCCTTATCTGGTGCCAGTTCTATTCTTTGCCCTTTTTCGGGTAGCAAACTCGATATTCCATTGATGATTTGTTCTTCAGTTTTTCCTAACACTGACTCGCATTCAGAAGGGGATTGAGCATCTGACTGAAGACTTGCTATACCTTCTGACGCGAAAAGACTGACAGTAGTTAACGTCACCACTTTGGAGAGTTGAATGGCCGTTGATAACAGCCGAGACAACCTCACCGGCATGAATTTCGTTTGATTTTTTTGAGACTGAAACATGGGTAGATTCCTCTGGTTACTACAAAAATCTCCCTTTAAGCTAGCCTGCCACACCCATTATTTCTATTGGCCTACAGCGTTATTTCGAGTCTTTTTAACTAACTGCAAACAACTGCAACAAACTGCAAACAACTGCAAAAAACCGGTTGGATTTGCTACAGTGAGAAAGTGGTGAAAAAATAAAAAAGAACCCGAAATCTTACCTAATGTAATGACCTGACAAGGTAGAAGATGAAGCCGAAATTAGATGTAAACAACGTGCTCAAGCTCATCGACGAAAATGGACTAAACCCTGAGTATCTTTTCGAACGCACCAAAAAGACTTGGAATGCTTTGAAGTTTGAAAGGGGAGGGGTGACCGAGTATCTGGCATTTCTGGAAGAACAACTGACCAAAGAGGGCTATGAGATTGACAAGAGCATCGGTCAAATCCTAGATAAGAGAACCGGCAAAAGACGTAATTGCTTGAAATACGTTTTTAACGACTTATTGAGGGAAAAAGCAGACATAGAAAACGATTTCCTAGAAGGGAGCGGCTATTTAGATGCCTGGTCGACTAACCTAGCAGCTAAAGAAAGCCAGAAAAACAGGCTTAACCGAAACGAAGGGGTGTGGAAATGGTACAAGTCCCCCAAGGGGTGGGCTACTGCCGAGCGAAGCCTACGCAATGAACCGCATAAAAGTAGAGATGAAAAGACAATCTTCGAATGGCACTTGGGGCTAGGGGTTGAACGAGGGGCTCTTGAGGTAAAGGACAATGTATCAAAACAAGAAAACCGCACAGATCCCGACTTACCAGAAGCGCCAAGCCAGACCTCGCATGAGCCTTCAAGCAACGCTGTCAATAGTCACGAACCTCAGCAAATAAAAAGTAACATTGACCCAGTTCAATGGAATGCGGTGAACTCATTAACGACGCAATTCCTCGAGTTTCACCGGGGTAACCAGACTAATAACCGCTCTCCTATTGCCCTTATCGTCATAGCGCTTGCACTTATTGTTTTACTTCAAAGTGGACTTGCTGAGAATTTCCTTTCTTTCTTCTTCCCCGACCAAGTCAATTAGGGCAGGTATTTCATTTAGCACAATAAACGTTTTTATACCTGGAACCCCGCCACTTATACCTTTGCCGATGGCAAACTGGTACAGGTTTCGATATGGGGAAACAAAGCCGAGCATTTCATCCTCGATCATTTCTCGGCAGGCGGTATTGGATCTGTATGGCAAAAAAACATTTTCAATTTTATTACACAGACGCAATGCCGTTGCGCGCACATACAAAGCGTTGTGATGATCTAAAATATCGCCTTTTATATCTAAATTTAGTCGCTTCTTAAGGATATTGATTTGATCTGGCGTTAGGTGCTCAGAGACAGGAGTGGTCTTTACTGCGCTTGCCATGTATTTTTTTGTTGCTTCTGCTTCGTTTGAACTGAGAGAAACTGTTTCTTTTTTTGCTAATAGCTCCAATGTTTCGGGGTCTTCAATACTGTCGATAAAATACATCACATCCAACTCTTCTTTGGTGACAGAGTTGATGAAATCTTTTAACAAGGAAGATGTAAATATTTCTCGGGTCTGTAAAAACGTTTTCTCGTGTAGCCTTGCTAATTCTGCATTCGAGTCACGTTGCTGTTTACGCTGCAACCTCCATTCGTAAAGGGCTACGAAGACACACCCTATCGCCACTAAACTGATTATGTCACTGATGCTCATAAGCTCCCCAACATCTAAATAAGGATTTTTATATTTTAGGTATGATAGTAGTTTAATTTCTTAGTTTGCAAATTGCCGCTTGACCTTCTTACCGTAATCCTAACAATCAAATGAACGCGATATAGTAGTGCGAACGATAAATGCTAGTAGGCTAAAGATAAAGATAAGCAATAGTTTGCTTATTGTGTGTTTATTTACATGAAACATGCGACTAACAAAAGTATAAATGCTAATTGGCGAGTATCTGAGGAGAGACTGTATGACAACGTATGAATTATCTGACATAAGTAAGGAAGTGGCTAGCAAGCTCACAACGGTTCACTTAGACGTGTATAAAGCTTTTATCACCATTGCGGTGGCCGCGCTGGCTTTCGATTTGTTGCTGCTCAGCAAATTCAAATTTACCGAGTTCGATTTATTGGTGCTAAAGGTAGGAATGTTCAGTTATTTATGTTCCATTTTTGCAGGATTGTTTGCCATGACATCTTTTGCTCGATATCTGGAGTTTCATGGAAATTCACTATCAAAAGGAAACTCTGGACTAGAATGCGATGGAACGATTAATGTTCTTTCTTTTGCCCAGACGAATCCTATGAACGACCGAAGTACAAAAGTATGTGTTAGAACCGCGCAGTTACTATTTATATTTGGTTTTTATAGCTCTGTATATTCGGTTTTTGTTTTATAGATTAAACGTATTGAAGATTAGACCAATAGAGGGAACAAAAAGAATGTTGAAGGTAGCGAGAATAATTATTGCTTTGTGTGCTTTGGTATTCGCATCTAAAAGTCATGCGCTCGTAGATGGAGAACGATTTATCGTTTATCTAACCGAATATGAAAAAAGCCTCGTTAATGACCCCGACACTGTGCATAGTGGGGTAGGCATGTATATGGGGCTAGTCTACGGTGTTGCTGAAATGGCGATAGTAGTAAACGCAATATGTCCTGCCAACGGTATGTCCGGCGAACAATATCTAGAAATCGTCAGAAAGAATGTAAGACTAAAACCACAGACACGGCACCAATCTGCTACCGCACAGATTTTAACTGCTTTGTCAGAAAGTCTTCCTTGTAAAAAGAAATAATGGTTATGGAACCGTTGGAATAGTTAAAAAGAATTGCTGACAGCGACCACGAAATGAAAGAAGCAATTAAGAGTATTCAACTGGACGTAGCACTCAATTAACAACAATAAATTACGCTAGACTTCGGTTTTTATTGCAACCTAGAGACCGAATTGATCCCCAAAAGGCGTTACGGTATGTCATATAGCGATGTCGACTCAGATAAGCTTATAGATATTCTTGATTATATTGGGGGAGACATTTCAGCAAGTGAATTTGATCATGAAATGAAAGCTTCGAAGAAGCTAAGAGGCATTGATGTTGATCAGAATATTCGCGAGATTCAACTAGGCTGGTCTACTTCTTAACTTGTAGGAAAATAACAACGACCTAAACGAAAATAGGTTTAATGGGACACACAAAAATGACATTTGATTACTTGACATCGTCTAGGATAGGACGTGCTTTACAAAGCGATCCCATAGCTTCATATTTTACTGGTTTTGGTATTGTCACGCTGCCGTTCCCGTTATTAAACATCAGCCTAGCTGGCGCTGAATGGCATATCGCAGTGTTGTTTTTAGGCTATTTGTTAATCCTTCCATTTATGGCGACTTTTTACATTGCTCATTATCTTTGGGGGCTTCACTATCAGAGATGTGTCAGAAAAGATTACGGTCCAAAAACACTAGGAGCGTTAATCAAGTTCTATAAAGGTTCTGAACTAAAGGTTTTTTCTATAGAAGATTACGCACGTAGTGTGGGTGAATTTAAAAATTAGTTCATGATATGGAAAGTCGGAGTACCAATTTAAAAGGTGTGTTAATACTGAATGGGATATTTTGATTATGACTGAATTATACGAACTTCGCTGGAAAACTACTTTCATGTTTTATTTTTGGAAATTCAGTAATTTCAACGATGAAGATTTAGAGTTTTGGGTGGAGCAGTGCTACGCCGAAAATCATAATGGAAAGCACAGAATTTTATCACCTAAACAAGCCGCTCAAGAAGTGGTTAGTTGGTCAAGGGCTTAATGGGAAACAACATGAGCAGTAGTAAAGCATCAACTATCGAAATAGAAAAATCAGGAAAAGACCCGCTTGTGGAACATATAAAGTCAACGCACGGCGTAATCTTTGAGTTCTTTGGTGAGAACTGTGTTCAATACAGGAAGAGTCAGTCAGATGAAATTATCACTATTAGCAGAGACAAGTTTGACGCGTGGAAAAAGTCTGCAAACATTGATCTTAATTTCTGAACGTTGTGGCGCTAAGTATTGATTTTATTGGTTGGAAAAAAGATTTGTATAGGTGGATCGCGAAATGAAAACATTCCCAAAGATGCTAAGCCTAATAGGCGGAGGTGCTTTCGGTACGTCTTTAGGGTTACTGTTATTTGCGCATACTATTAACTACTTTGATGTGTATTTAGAAACAATTACACTCCCATAGGTCTGCTAATGCTACTAGTGTCACTATTTATCAACCAATCAACCGTATCTAAGAATAATGTCATGGCAGATGATAGACCAGAAATTTGCATGCAGAAGTTGTTAGAACAGCGAATAAAAGAGGGTAAACCATTGGTTGTTTTCCAACCTGCTACTTCGAGTGAAGAAGTTGTTTCTGCTCTGAAAAAATTAATCCCTGAAGACAAGAAAGAGGCTGTTGTATTAGTCGATTTGAGCAAAGTGGATAAGTAGGGCAAGACATGTACGGTAAATATTTAGTCGGTCTCATAGTTGGTGTAATCGTTACAGTCGCGGTGTATGAAGAATACATAATGCCAAAAGCGATTGATCTTGCTCTTCAGGAAGTTGAGTTGAGAGAAATGGCATCTGACTTTGATTTAAAAAGAAAAACGGAGTTAATAAAACTAACTGTCGAAACAGCAAAGCTTTCTCAAGATTATGAAGTTACAAACGTCCCTATACCTTGCGCGAGAGTGGAGACAGAAAAAGATTCTAATGAACTTGAGTTAGTCAATGAATGTGAAGACAACTTATAGATAAAGGAAATTATGAAAAACGACAACAGAAATTATCTGACATGGCTCAGAGATGTTTTCGCGAAACCTTCTAGCGCTGCTAAATACTTAGTGTCAATTGTCTTTGGTGGTATTTTAATTTCATGGATTCTTTTCGGAAAGGAACCCACGTTTACAGGTATGTTGGGAAGTTGTTTTGTCGGTATAGTAACAGCATTTCTTGGAATGTTTCTTAACCGAAGATTTCCAGCTCAAGTAAAAGAGAAATAGGTTGGCCGATTAATCCGGTTCGGCCTTAAAAGCGAGTATGGGGAGCATGATATGAAGCTATTTGGTAAAGACATAAATATTTTTTCGATTGTGCTTTGGCTTGCATGCTTGTTTTGCATTGCAAATATCATTGCATCTTTAGCTGATATAGGGCTCAACGCCAAAATGCTAATCATTGAAAAGTTCGGTATTGGTATTTACGTTACAACGCTGTTTCTGCAATTGGCCGCAACAGCAATTATTGCTCGTTGGGGCTGGAAAATCCAACGAAGCACATACCCAAAAAACAATAATTACTGATATCGAGTGCGAACTTGCGGCAGGTTATTTACAAAGGTTAATGTAATTGTTTTATAAGAACAAAGTTGTGACATAAACAACTCTGAAAGTATTATTCTTCGGCAGGCAGATATAACAAGAATAACAAAGTATCATCTTAACTTGCTCAATTGCCATCGTTAACTCTTTCACATTACTATTAATGCTAATGTATGCATCCATTAGCACTAATATGCACTACTTAGAATCGACAGCAGACCGATACTCTTTTTTTATAATGTCAATGCTGTTCAGGCATTTCTGCCAGTGTCTATCTGCCGACCTACGGTGCTTATCCGCGTACTTAATAATAAATTGCTCCGAAGAATTCTCGCTCTTTTTTATGCGCCCCTTCACGCCAAAAAGAGCCACTATACCTTTTTGTGAACCAGTCCGGTTAAACCAGTTCTTAAATAACTTCTTAACTACCGTAGGGGTCAAATCTATCTCTTCAATATCTGGTAATGAAAGTAGGAAAACTAGCATTTCTGAGGTTTTATAGTTCTTTACAGCAGCGCTAAGTCTTGCTGCTCTCTTTGGTGCATCCCAATTAGCGATATCGAAGTTCGATATTTCTGCTAAATATTCTGCTCTAAAGCTTTTTTGTGGGTACGCGAATTCATTGAAATAGCGTGTTCTCACTTTATCAATACGATCAGTCATTGCTACACTCAATTAATGCTATTGTACGCATACATTAGCATTAATATAACTAAAGATGAATCTTTAGCTATGATGATTCATTAATATGTTGATGAAAATTAATTAACGCCCAACAGTAATCCCAATATTAATCTACAAAGCCGTAGGGCGCCGGGCCACATCCTGTTCTAGCTGCTTCCTCTTTTGTCTCATGGGACGTATCTACACCTAAAAATCGGTTTACCATCCACTTTTTTCGATTTTTTCGGTCGTGCTGGTAATAAATGCGCCCTTCTTTTCCATTTGAGCAGTCCACCCAAAGACTCGAATAGCCGCCTACATCGTGATGTTCTTTTATCTCGAAGGTTACCTCAGATGGTGCAGCGTTTGAATCCTCAGTGCTTGAGCTGTTGCTAGAGTAGCTATTGCTAGAATATGAAGGGGAGGGTGTTGTAGCCCATTCCCCCACTTTATATGCCGCCGCGCCAATGACAATTGATGCGAGTGGGTTTTTCTCGATAAATCCAAAAAGACCACCTTCCCAGCTGCTGCGTTGGTCTACAAGTTTAGTGGGATGATAAGTCGAGGCAAAACGAGACGGACTATACTTAGAAAATACCTTGTCAAAGCTCACTCTGTTTTCTTTCAAATATGGGCGGTAATTCCCATAAGCTTCGCCGTATTTGCCAGCATTTATACTAGGTGATTTTCTGCCTGCTTTGTATGTGTGCAACGTGCGAACATAATTGCCGCTGACATACACAATGTCGTTTTTAAGAATTTTTCCCGCGTACGTTTTGTTATTGCAGGACTTCCCGAAAAACGTTTTTTTACCGCATTCACTTTCGTTGTATGCGACCGTAATATCACGTTTAGTGAAGTAAATGCCGTCTTTGATTGCCTTGGCATATGTCGGTAGATATTCACTGGAAATCACGCTTGCCACTCGGTACTGATCTAAAATGGTCTTAGCGCTGGCCATTTTGGCCGACGCCTCGGCTTTTCTCTTAGCTGCCAACTCAAACCGCTTCACGCTCGCTTTATGTTGATTGCGAAGTGATGCCATTTCTGATTGGAAAAATGAGTTATGTCGTTTTTTGTTTGTTGGGTCTTCTGAGCGGCCTTTGACGTAATGAATGTAGTTTTGCTTACCAAACCGTTGAGATGCGCCAAATCGATTTTTAATATCTCGTTCTACTTCATTTTTTAAATTTTGTAGTGGCAGTGCCGCTTGCATATGAGCGTGCAATCCCGAGGATTCAACGATAGCGATAAACGTGTCAGGGTTAAATAACACCAGCCCATCTCTATCGCTTGTATCGTCATCTTCACCGATAGCATCTGATAGCTCCCCAAGTGCCAGTAGACCGATGGTCAATCCGCCTGTAGCAGCGCCAAGTGCAGCTTGTGCCCACCAGTTCGCTACCAGACCATCGTCCACGAAGCGGCTTTGGCAGATCCTGTATTTCTTCTTAGCCTCATCGGGGCGACAGTTAAACTTATTCTCAGTACTGTACTGGTAATCCGGACGATATCTGTTGCCTGAGACGAGAATAAATTCTTGCCCTTTACCAAGCTTGCTCCGCTTATTACTTACGGACAGTAATTCGTTTGTCTTAGATATCTTCGCGTAGTATGTCGTTGCATTGGGTACATAGCCAATGGATATATCACTGCCGCTTGCACCTTGCTTGTTAGTGCTTTGACAGCCCACAAGACACAAAGTAAAAGTCACCAAAAGAAGTTTACGAAAAGACAGTAACGGCAAGGTATTTTTCATAGTCAAAGGTTATTATTTTAAGTATTTGCCTCTTACCATGTAGGCAAGCCATTGTTGATATCGACTACCTGGTGTTGAGGTTTGCAATGAGGTTCAAAACGTTCCTCATCCTAAACAGATAACTGTGCGGATACAAACATTATCAATGAGTAAGTACGGATAGTTGTTACTATGCAGTAATCCAAGTCGTAAGCGTGGTAAACAACACCGACTTTCCGTATTCTTTGGTGACATATTGAACCTGATAGCCCGCGTTCTCTTGTTGGGTCAACCATTCAAGAGCCTTGGGGTCACTGGAAAAGCAAATACCATCCACATAGCCTGTTTTGTCGATAGTAATGTACGCCATATCTTCAGGATCCACGGGGCAGCATCCTTAATTGCATTATAATGGAGCAATATTATACTCATTACTAACCATGCGCGAGTACTCTTTTTAGTCCGGCTGTGATGTGGTGTTCATCGGTTTAGGTTGGTTGGTATCGGTCTGTTGAAACGGTTAACTCATAACTGGCTTGTTTTTGTCTAACTTCTTTGTAGATGACCTGATTTTCATAGATTTCAAACAGCTCACGTTTCTTCTGTTCGCAAGTGCGAATGCCAAAGAAAATAGCGTCTACGCAATCTTTTGGATAGGTGCACGCGATAGAGCCGTCTGCAGAGAGACTGTTTGCAAATCGATTGTGGATCAATCGATATTCTCGCTCATATTCCCAGGCAATCGATTTGCGATTAACCAGTCTCCTTGCTTCGTTAACGTAATCATCTTGGCCGTCACACATGAATTTAAACAGATTAATTGGTTCATCTGTGTATGTTACAGGGCCCGCACATTCTATATTCATCGAATCAATCAGTGCCTGCGTTTTGAAGCGAATACAAAATCCACTGTGCCAGCCACCATAATGCGACCATAAAAGGTGATTGGTCGCGGAGGTCGATAGACTGAGAATGTAAGACGATTCTAACCGTTGAAGTACACCATTGATGATGTCTTTGTGATCGTGCTGGCTATTTTGCAGCGTCCTAAAAAGGGCATCGTCGGTTGCCTGCTTACTGCCAAAGCGTTTCAGATAATCGGCATAACTCTTAGGGTTTCGTTTCTGGTAAAACTTCACCGCGTATTCTCTGTCACTTAATATCATTGGAACATCTTTGCACGCATCAAACGGATCATTAAACTCCCGTCCCCGTGAAAAATAGATAGTGTGACGAGTCAGGGCGTCGATATGGTCATCCTCAAAACAACGATACTTATACAAATACTTAGGCAGACCCTTTTCTAATAACACCATGGCACGCTTCTCCTGATAACATCGCTCATTAAGTAGTGAGCCGACCGGCAATAACGGATTGCTGGCCAGCCCAATCAGATCAGAAATGCTGAATGCGGATCTCATTCAATTCTGGATGGAGTTCAATAATACTTTTCCCCACCAAAAAACACATTTTGACCTGAAATTCCCAAGGCGCTTTTTTGCTGTTACTTGGGTTCGTGTACTGACTTAGACAGGAATCGGTGATCCCTAACATTTGCGCGACACTGTGTCTGTTATGGCGCTTTCCTGCTTGTCGACTGCGGCTGAGAAATTCCCCTAACCAATCTGACAATTTCCGCTTTATTGCAGACTCTGACCTCAATTCGGTTGCCTGTGCGTTCATGTTTTCTCCTAATCTTCAAAGGTGAATCGAAGCACTTGCGAGGCATTGGCGATGGGCATTTTCGCCCCAGCAACGATATCGAGGTACTGGCGTGGATGGGTGAAGATATCGTGTTCACTGTCGTACCGAGCATCGCAGGCAATTTTGATTTTCAGCTGCTGTGCATCAAAAAAGTAATTAAATAGACTCTCAGGAGAGGCTATCTGCGATTGAAGCGTCAAAAGCGCAGCTCTTACTTTAGCATTGGGAAGAGGCACACTGTCGCAATACGTCTCAGAGACATAACCGTGTCTCTGTGCATCCTTTTCTAACTGATAGGCATCAAACAAAGACGTGTCGATAGCACCAAGTAGACTTTTCAACTCATTGAGCACCACGTAGCTTAATTCTCGTTCGTAAAACGCATCCTTCGCTGCTTGACCGAGCCCCAACAGTTCAATCTCTTGGTATGCCTGGCTGTTTTTAATCGCAGGCCATGTCATGACCGTCGTTTTATCTAGCGTGTCAACGTGGTACCGCGTGTCAATGTGCGCCACTTGTTTCTCGTATTGTTCCTCAATGGCCTCTACGAGCCCAGGGGCGACAATATCACTACCAAGGTTTTTGTGCATGAACGAAACAAAGTTACGCAACATGCCGAGCAAGATGGCGCTAAACGCATCAGTGTAGGGGGTGTCACCTTGTTTATCCAACCAAATGCCCGCCTCAAAATGACGCTGCGGGGCTTTGTTGTACATCTGCTCATAGCGAAGCACGTCTGCATTGTCTGGCGTCATGCGCAGTGCATTAAAAAGCCCGGTCGTTAACGTTGTATTGCGAGTTATCCCAGAATTAATGACCAGATTGTCAGAGACAAACAAAGTGCCTCGTTGAATATTGCAACTTGCCGCGTAACCTTTCGTCTCTAAGTAACGTTCAATCGACTCAGCAAAGACTTTATTGGCCATAAACGCTTTTATGAGGTATCCCTCTTCTTTGCGGATAGTCTCGCCTAAGCGGTCTATTTCCTGCTCCACGTATTTCGCTACAAACGCGACACATTCAGATTTGGACAATTCAGTCATAACGGTATTGAGCAAATTAATGTCGTTATAAAAGATCTGCGCGGCGTCTTTTTCGGCGCAATCAGGGTCGGCTTTGATCTGAAATGACGTATTGATAAGGGTGACGTGCTGCAACAACGCAGCAAGTGGCTCAGATAGGTCAAACGGGAGTGATAACGTCTGGTGAGCGCTTTTCTTGAAGGTTTTATCTTTTGGGCTGTGTACAGCCACATCCACATGTTGCCCAAGGCAACTGCTTAATTTTTTCATAATATCAATCTCAAATAATCACTTACGCACCTTTACAAGGCAATCATAAGCGTGATTTGGGTAACACAAACTGCTGCGCAGTCGGTGCATGAACAGCTTATCAACGATGAAGCTGTATGACGGTAAGTCATGTATGTAACTTACGCCGGTTTATTATACCAATCAAGATATTTTTGCAGGCACCGAGCACACTGTTAGCCATTGGTAAAAAAATCCAGATCCGTCGCCTTGAAAAACATTCTGCCACAGCCTCAGCACACTCGTTCTCCACACATCAGACCAGCTCTGTTTTAATACATCATACCTGAACCCCCCCCAAGCACTGACCATCCTATTTGTGCAGTGAAACCCTCACCACCTACGATTTTAATACATCCTACCTAAAGATGCCGTTTCGTGCCTTTCCCACCCCCGTGCGCCGGGCATTGACCTGTCGGTTGTCTCGACATTCGGTGCAGCGCTCACTTCGTCTTTCTCTCGTTTGTCTTGGCTAACCCTCATGGGCGCCCCATAAGGGGCGGCGGGCGCAACCGCGCAACGCGCGGTTAGGTTTTGCAAGTAGGGTATATAGGTACGATGTATTAAAATGATTGTTAAGTTGTCGGTCGTTACACTGTGCATTATGATTGAATCAAGGAATGTGGAATTATGGAGTGAATTTGGCATCGCTTTCTATCCGGCTGGCCGATATCAAAGGCAAAGCTGACATTGACAACTTAGGCGTGTATGACGACCTTCGATGCTACTTGCTGGCCAGTTTCAATGCCTTTGCTAAAGCCACCACGCCACCTGATCCGCTGCCACTTCTGACCTACTCAGGCCACATCCTTCAGTATATGGTTGTACCTGGTATGTTAGAGCTTCTGGAGCAACGAGACCGAGCGCTACATACTTTCACGCTTGAAAGCATCAACACCATTAACGATATTTGTGCGCCGGTCGAGGCGGTATTGCGACAACACGGAGATGCCGATGCTCGTGCGTTTGCCCTTGAGCAACACCACAGCACGCTAGGGAAAATCAACGCCCTTATCGAGAAAAAAATACAGAATTTGCACCCGACATGCGCCAAAAGAGTCGCCGAATTAACGCAGGTGTTTCTGGAAAAGCACAGCCCGCATCGCCGCCGTCAATACCTTGATAAAATAGGCAAAGAGTATGAAGACTACATTCCCGTGCACTCTTCTCATTAGACCTGGCTCTATCGAGTACATATAAATGTATAGAATAAAAAAACCCCACCGGTTGGTTAAAGGTGGGGCCGTTTGCTGATCAGCAGGATCAGGGGTAGGTTACCTGCTAATACATACACTTCGCGACAAAACCACGAATAGACGTCGTGATATCGGCATATTCTTTTACGCCAAACGATTCCAATGCCTTGGCAATCTTGTCTATCTGACTGTCTAATTTCGTCACATCAGGCGCTTCGTTACGCATCGCGTATATCTCACATAACATACGAAACGCTAATTCATTGCGGCTGCTACCATTATGTTCAAACGGATTGCTCACGCCGCCCTCATCGCCACCGTACTTTAGCCATGCCGCAATGCGCTTGACGCTTGGATACGTCGCCAACATCGTCTTGGTCAAGGTATAGCGGATTATTTGTTCCAATTTACCGTCTTTAGGGGCGATATCTTTGGTTAACCACGTGTGGACGCTGGAACGACTCGCACTCAGTTCTTTTTCCAAAACCGTGAATTTCTGGCCTTTGCCCCCGACTTCTCCCATCGCAAGAAACGTCGAAAAGCGTTCAGAAAACCCATCAAGGGTTCCGCTTTTATCCAGTTCGATATCTTGGATCTTCGTGTTGTCTTGGTTTTTCAATTCAGCTAATCCCATGCGTTTACCACCTCAACTGCTGTAGTACAGATACTATACAACTTTTTTCGGAAAAAAAGAACAAAAATAGTGATCCAATTCACATTTCTTCATAATTCTTTCAGAAAGAGGTCGAAAATTACTATAAAAAACAGACGCATGGCCATTAACTGTAGGTTTTCCATACGTTTTTCTGTTTCACCGAACAACAGAGTACGCCATTTTTTCAATGCCGCCACCAGATGGTGACTCACCGCCTAACTCGGCTTGTTTTATAACTCTAATAGCGTTATATTTTTCGCATTGGGCGAGGATGAATGGTCGTCTACACCAGTAACCATAAGCGTTAGACGTATCCCAAGGGCATTAACACTGATGGCAAGGAAATCACTCCGGACATATTTTTATACGCTGCGCGGCAAGCTAGTGTCGCTGTTCGGTGTGCTGTTTCTTTCCTGCTTTTTGTTTGCCTACCTTGTTGCCAGTAATGGTCTGTCGATGGTCAGTGATACACAGCACGACACCGTATCCATCATGCTTACCTCGGCCTATACCGATATCGCTGCAGATGCCCTGGACAACGATAAACCCGAACAGCTGGTCACACTGTTATCACCGCTGGTGCAAAACAAAGTGTTATTGGGTATCAATGTGGTCGACCCGGCGGGAAAGACACTCGTCTCTATCGGCAATATCGTTGTAGACACCGATTTACAGTCACTTAGCATCACCAAAGGCCAAACCGCTCTTGGTCAACTTAATTACACCGTCAATCCAGAACAGTTGCGTCAAAGACGCAATGAATTGTTGGATATCTACATTGTTGGGTTAACCGTGATCACCGCCCTTATCGTGATCTTTTTACTGTTTTCTTATCAATTTTTTACATCGCGCTTCAAAGTACTGCGCATCGCGGTCAGTAAGTTTGCGAAAAACGAAAAGGTGCCGATTGACCCTCGTGGCGATGATGAGTTCAATCGCATTGCCATGGAAATGAATCGCGCTCGCGAAGATCTGCAGCGTGCGGCCGAGCAAATCGAAAAAGAAAAACACGGGGCCTTGGAGCTGGCGGATAAATACCAGGAGCAATGTAAGATTGCCGATCACGCCAGAAGCTCAGAACAAAAAGCCTACAACGAGAAAATCACTTTACTGCGCAACATCACCTCTGATCTGAAACATCCTATCGTCAATGTGCAAACCAGTTTAACCCTTGGCGAAGATAAGCTGGTGGATGTGAATATCGCGTTTCAGGAATTAAGACGCACGTTGCAAAATCCCGATAAGCTGCATTTGGCTGGACATGAGGCAAAGCAAATCATCGATATGCTCAATGAAACCGACAATATGCTGAAGATCTCAAACACCATGTCCCAAGAGCTGAACGACAAAATCAATGAGATCACCAGTGCCATTGAGTTCATCTACCCCAATCGAGAAAGCGAAGAGTCGGTCGATGATTTGATTGACGCAATGCACATCACACTAGAACGGGCGGACAAACGGGCGACACGCCGAGAGGCCACTATCCAACACAATCTTGACCAACAATCCCCATTGATGGTCACCGGGGATGTGCTTTGTTGGCACCGCATCGTAGAGTTGACCATCCAAGCAGTTATCGACAACGCCAGCAAAGGCCATCAGTTGTCTTTTCAGTTATCCCACGCCCCGCGAGATAATGATGTAGATGTTACGGTGATAGTGACCAGCGACATACGCCCTAAAGACCCTGCGTTTTTGGATGAAATGTCTCACTACTTAGCGATGAACACCATCGCCGATCAAGACAAACACGATGCCATCCAAACCCTTGGGCAATCAATCTATGATGCCCACGTGGCAACAGCGCTGCTAGGCGGTGTACTTTCGGTCAAATTGGATGAAAACGGCCGTCTCGCTTTTTGTTTGCACGTCACCTTTGGAGTGCCAGTGCCAAAGGATGACATTGTCAATTTACCTGCCCATCACATCAACCACATTTTATACGTCGAAGATACACCTATTTCTCGCACCGCATTTGAGGTGTGGGCAGATAAACACAATATAGATGTCACCATTGCAGAAGATGGGGAAGAAGGCTTATACGAATACAAGTCCAATTGCGAAGATTTTGATATTTTGGTGGTCGATTGTTACATGCCAAAAATGTCAGGTTATGAAATGGTCAAAGCGGTGAGAGAGTTTGAGAAAAAGTACAATTTAAAGCCCGTCTACATCTACGCACTGACAGCCGACACCAGTTTCTCCAATCGCCTCAAATGTTTGGAGGTGGGATATAACGAGTTTATGGACAAGCCAATCAATTGGGCCATGTTTGACAAAACGATTTTAGCCAAGCAAAAACCCACTACATTAGCCGCCGTTAACAATTAACAGTCGCTATGTTCACCTTAACGTCTTATCAATCGTGGCACTTACATCACGTAGATGGGTACTTTGTCAATTACGTAAATTGAGTCTAATATTAGGAATCTAGGGCTGTCATATCTATGATAGCTTTAATGGGATTCTTAAGTTTGCAAGGAGCGCTGTTTAATGTCTTATTCTGGTGTCAAATCACTTCTATATACATTAGTATTTTTTATCTTTAGCACCAAACCGTTGCTCGCTCAATCCGCTTGTGAAACGCTTCGCTCTCTGGCATTGATAGAGGTTCAGCAGAGCCATATTTCAAACTGCCAATTAGAAGCGAAGCTTGCTAAAAACGGTGATGATTTAAGTCTTTCCCATCAATTAGCATTTGAATATTTAGAATTCCTTGATAACTACCAAACTAACACAAAACTATCCTCTGGATTGCTAGATGAAAGTTCCCTGAATAGCTTTTCATTGAAGTACCAAATCGCCTTAAATGAATTGTCACCTTATGCGGAGAATGAGAATGCAATGGCGTTGGTTTATCAAATTTACAGTGGAAAATCACATCGTTCTGGTTTGTCACTATTGAACATCTACAAAGGCAAAAGGGAGAGTGAAACCATCCCAGTATTTGAGCCGTTTGACGATATATTAGATAAAGAGAAGGCGTTTTATTTTCTCGCTAAGTTGCAACGTATTAACCCAGAAAAATATACAGTATTACTAGGAGAGGCCTACTTTGATGGAGATGGTACTGAAACTTCCTATTCAAAAGGGTTGGAATTGATCCACGAAGCTTTTATTGCCAACAGAAGTGTAGATGCTGCTACTAGTTTATCCATGAAACTCATAAGCCTTGGCGCCAGTCTTAAAAGGGATTTGTTTTTTCTTTCTGTTAGTCGGGGCGTTTTGCAATATAGCTATTACCTTCAGGCTCAAAACAAAAGTGGGCTGCCCTCTCTTATTGATTTCGAAAAGGCGTTTAATTTAGCTACGATGTTTAGGGGTTACCAAAAAGAGGATATCACGCCGGAAGTAAAGTCGGCCGCTACAGTTCTTTATGGTCAGTTGCTCACCGATGACTTTTCTACTTTATCTAAATTTGTGAAAACTACGATAGATAATCTACGGCATAGCGGTTTATAACCATATCAATCGGTGTCAATAATTAGTGGTACCCAAATTAAAGTGATTCGACATCAATCCCTGCTAACTTCTAATTAGCCTAAACTGATATCTAAGGTAGGCCGGTACTAGATGTGTGTTGAGCAATTGAATCGAGATAAAACAGCTCGTTACAGTAAGAAGTCCATACCGATAAATGTAACGGTAATCATAGATAGAGAGCCGCATTCCCTATTCACCATATGGTAGCGAACAAGTGAGATTGTGATAGACTGTTCTGCGTTACTAATCAATCGTAACGGGGCGGCGCGTCCACATTAAGCTTGGACGCAAACCCATCACTCGACTTTATTCCAACATCGCAATAATCACTAAGACGCTAAATACTTTTGACGCCGACGTAAGCACGCGAATATCGCCACTATCAACGCAAATACCCCATACCCTATGCTACCACCGCCAGAGTCACCAGACGAACTCGGCTGAGAAGGCGTGGCGGGCGCTTCATCATTGTCAGCTACTGTCACCGACACCGCATTTATGCCAAATACTGCACCTTCATCATCAGAGGATAACGTCAATGTCACCGAGTAGTTTGCTTCGTCAGTACTGTTGTCCGTTGCAGTGATGCTTACCGTTTTGGATGTCTCACCATCAGCAAAACTCAACGTTTGCGTGCTATCTGCTGTGCTATTTGAGTAGTTAGCCTCTAACACAATATCAACTTCACCTTCACCACCACTGCGGTTTATGGTCACCTCAAACGTATCGCCTTCGGTCACGCTAGTAGGCGCTACCACATCAAACTCACCTCTATTCACAATCCCCGAATCGTCGTCACCAATATTCACTGTCATCGATGAAACGTTCACATCAGCAAGTGACGTTATATTGATAACCAATGTTTCAGTATCTTCCACCAATTCATCATTAAGCGTTACCAAATTAAACGTTTTTTCAGTTTCGCCCACATCAAACAACACTGATTCGTTAATGGATCCAACATCGGTGAATGATGCGCTCATTAACTGCGTTTGCACATCCACCACAACTTGAGTATCACTGCCACCTGTCCTTTCAATGGTAAATGTTTTCGTTTCACCTTCTGTGATATTTAGCGTGTCTGTATTTAGTGAAAATATCCCAGGATTGCCGCTGGTTGTATTACCTTCAATGGTGATTTGCGCGACTCCTTGTACGACGTCTAAGCGAGCGGGGAACACAAGCGATGCCGTTAACATTTCGTCTGTTTCCGCGACTCCATCAATAAGCGTCGTTACCGCGACTTGTTTAGTAGTTTCACCAGCTTCAAACAAAACGTCGTAGAAGCCATCGGTATAATCCACGTTTACCTGCGCGGTATCTGACGAAACCAACACCATCGCTCTTGCTGCTTCTGATAGGTCGCCATCTCTGATGATTGTCAGTAAAGCATCATTTCCCTCTGACACACCTACCTCAGTCGAATCAAAACTGACTGTCCCAATAACACTGCTTGATGTAACCAACCTATGCGCGAAAGGTAGGTTTTCACTAATAACAGCATGATTATCTGCCTCATCGGCATCGCCACACACTTCGCCGTTAAGTGCAACGTCAGGATTTGAATAAAAACCTGCATTACCTCCAGCGCTATACATGATGGTTCTCTTAGAGCCGCATATTACCGCTCGATTACGAGGATCGCCCGTATTTGGGTTTTCTGCTTCCTCGTGACCACCACCCCAATTATGTCCAATTTCATGCGCTAGTGTATTAAACGTACTTTCGTAATTGTTTAATTCGTCTAACACTGTTTGAGAAGCATAAAACCCTTCAAGCGTCTGTGTATTAGCTCCTGTGTTTGCAGCAAGGCCTAAAAACCTCTCGCCATTGTAGTCTCTGATATATGTCACCATATCAGGCTTATATAAAAGACGTGTGTCATATTCAGGGTTGCCGATATTGCCAATCGCTCTTGCCGCTAGTGATGATGCACCTGGTTGCCTTACGCCATTTTCATCATCATAGGAAAATACGGGTACATCTTCAGGGACGCTAACGGTAGGCGTCACGGCAACCACTCGATAACTTTCGTTAAAGCCTTCGCTCTCGTTAAGTGCATTCATGCGGTCAAACAACCCTTGCACTTTTTCCACTACAAACTGTTCGCCGCCCATTACAGTCGCGTACGATGGTTGAAAATACACCATCACATCAATCGTTTTTTGAGGGTCTTCAGGCAAGTCTTGAAGAGCCACATTTAATTGCTCAATCAAGTTGTGATTAATGTTGTCTATTACCTTTGTGTTTTGCGCATGGGTCATAGCTGCTGTCAACATTGACACGCCAAAGAGTGAGTATCCAACCGCTTTTTTCATCGTTACCAGCATCCTTTAAAATTTATCTACTCTATCTTGTTCTACCGCTTCTTTCGGCGTTAGTTGATCAGTGAAGCGTTTTAGCCATTTTAGTCGGTATTTTTCGCCTTCACGTGCATTTTTTGCAGATACAGTCGACGACAGTTTCAGGACTTCGTCAACCCAAGGCTCAAAATCTTTGATATTAACATTACCAAGACATCACTGACTGGCAACTATACGGTTTTTATTCGCGCTATTCGTATTACTGGCACGTTACACTAATGCAAAAACCAGCGGCAAGCTGATAATTCTCTGGGCACATGTCCTTTTTCTCTGCAAACAACAACTGGCCTTCTGCTAAACGGTACTCAAAATTCATTGTATGCTCAAAAGCGCGAAGGGCTGGCACTTTATCGGTTGGGCATTGTATTTTGCTTAGCAGATCCTGCGCCGGCTCCATCGCCATTACCGTCGATGCTTTTTGCTCAACGATTGGGTCGACCGTCAACGGTCGTGTATCAACCGACGCCAAAAGATTATCTGACGGCGCTTGCATCCCCATTGTATCAAGATCAATTTGGGCGAACGTTTGGGTGCTAAGCAAAAGCGCAGCTGCGGTAAGTAACTTGTACATGTATGACTCCAGTTTAATTTGAATTAATAAGTAATTTTAACGCTTTGAGCAGGCCACATCGTCGCACGTTGTTCGCCGATACTGCTGATCATAATTTGTGTTGGTGCTACGCCAAGTTGCACCATAATATCTTTCACTGATTCTGCCCGCGCCAATGCCAAATCGTAGTTATAAGCTCTTGCACCATCATTGGATGCATTGCCCTGCAAACGGACTCTTACCGATGGATTTTTTAGTAGATGGCGGACGTGTCTCTCAATCACACCGGCCTGCTCAAAACTCACTTCTTTTGAGTCGTACTCAAAATGCACTATGTGTTTTACTCGGTCTTGGACATGTATCGGTGTAGTGGTGGTCGCAGTGTCTTCGTACTCCACAACCGGCTGTAAAGCGCAACTTTGTGTTAACGCTGTAGCGCTTATCAATAAACAGATGGTGGATAGCTTTCGCACATTGATGTTCCTTTAATCGTTGATGTCATCATTGTACAAGCTGTTTGGGGGGCAATTCGGTCTCTAGGTTGCAATAAAAACCGAAGTCTAGCGTAATTTATTGTTGTTAATTGAGTGCTACGTCCAGTTGAATACTCTCAATAGCTTCTTTCATTTCGTCGTCGCTGACTATACGATACAGCGCTGTTGTGGATGGGTCTGAGTGCCCCATTAATTTCTGAACTTCCGCCAGGTCTTGGCCATTTCGTAGTTGGTTAGTACCAAAGTGACGTCGACAAGCGTGCGGTCGGACATTGGATAATTTACACTCCTTTTCCCGCTTGACCATGACGTTATACACCGCGGTACCAGAAAGCGGCACTTGGCACATTTGAGGTGTTACAAATCCGTGGCGTCTGACGCGACAGAAAACGTAACCTGGTGTATCTGATCGATACTCAAACCATTTATCAATCAACTGTGACACAAGTGAATGCAGCGTAAGTCTGCGTTGTCTGTTCCCTTTACCTTGCACCACAAAAATACCATCACCGGCTATGTCTTTAGTATGGAAAATAGCCGCTTCCGCTCGACGCAATCCATTGAGTGCGACCAACCCAATAAGTGCCGCGTCTCGATAACCAATGACGCTATCTTCGGCCAAACAATGATTTATTAATGTCGCCACATCTTCAGACAAGGTAATCGGTCTGTGTACAATGTCCTGACCTTTTATCGGCTCTACGCTTGCGATCTCCCCATATTTTGCATCGTCTACTAAACCTCGCTTAAATGCTTCTTTAAACACACCTCGGATCGCTTGCTGGTATAATTGGCGCGTATTCACCTTCAATGATTTTTGGCCAAACGCCTCTCGAAGCATTAACAGCTTATCTTTATCAAGACGTAACCAATCAAACTCTTTATGGTTCTGTGCGCCAAACATTCTTGCTATCTGATTAAGGATCCGCGTCATCGTTTTACGTGACTCGGGCGACTGAAGATTCATCAGATATTGCTCAGTTGGGGTCGCGTCAAACGAGAGAGGAGCCACCAAACCGCGATTAGATCCAGACTCAACAAGCAACGAAGTAGGGGAGGGATGATTCATGTTGCGCACCCAATTTATTATGTTTCGTCATAAAAATAGCGAATAGGGCAGGGCATGTCAACCAAGAAATATCATTTATCTTTATATTTCAATCACTTATATATTATTAGCTATTCATACCAGTAAGTGGCGAGAAGTGAGGTAAACGCTACTATTACCACAAATAACACTTAAGAGGTGACACTCGCGTTGTGGACAACAAAACAATCGAACCATCGGCTGACGAACTTAAACAAGTCGTTGTTAGGAAAATCGATTCGACTGATTGAGGATACCAGTCGCATCAATCCAATTCCGCATGGCAGTATCGGTATTATTGAAGAAATCAAACGATTACATGGTGTGTGCGGCATTACTGTATTTTGGTGCAACCTCGGTCGCACAACAGTGTTGCTAGATGGCGCGGATAAATTTGAGATTGTAGATTCAACAAACGATTGATGTCTCGATTTTTGCAAGAGATGTCTCTAGGCTGCTATAAAGACCTCAGTCTAGCGATCAGGTAAATACTTTTCCTTGTTACAATACCAATCGTTAAAGGAGTTTTACATCTATGCGCATTAAACTAATTAGCTGTGTTGTGATTTTTTTCTTATTTGTTTACGACAACGCATATGCAGGTAATCATGTCGCCGCAATCAGTGAAGACGCATCCTCGTTAGTTGTTCGGGTAACGATTTCGTATCAACTGGGTGACAACGATTCCCCATCAGACGCAAGAACGATGGCGATTGATTTGGCGAAGCAACTGGCTGCGGAATACGCTGGTTCATATGTTGAAACAGAAACTCAGATTACCAATGATACAATAACACTGGAAACGATCACCACATTGTCTACTGCAATCATGCGGCTGACGGTGACCGACGAATCATTTGATGTTACCAATTCCGGCTTGCGCTTTATTTTGGTTGGCGAGGCCGCATTGGACAAAGCGAGTTTAATGGCCAAGTTAGGCTCGCTCTCACACTCAGCTGAACAGCAAGCAACCATCGAAGCATTGCAAATAGAAGCCCAAGCACTGCGAACGCAGGTCAAAAACTTGTCACAAGAATTGAATCAAACCAGCGACTTAGGTGCTAGGCTGGCATTAACAAAAGAGCGCTTAGACGCTATTGGCCAGTTGAGCCGTACCCATGAAGTTGTCAAACGCACCTTTGCCAAAGGTTCCTTGCTCGCAATGGCCAAATCTGACTCGACAGCACAGCAAAAAGCGCTCGATCAATTGGCGTATTTTTTTGATAATTTAAGCCACTTCACCACATTGACCGTCGCAGAGCCGCTTTTTCGCCGCACAGATTCAGGGTTTGACGTTGTGGTAGGCGTCGATTGGCACATCAACGAAGCGATAATTGAGAGGGATTTTGCTCCATTGGCGTCACCACGAAACGACGGCGCGGAGGTGACGTGGCTCGATCTGGATAATACATCTGATGACCAGATCACTCCATACAGTTCAGTTTTTCTGACCGAGCTAAAAAAGCATAAAGTTAGCATTGAAGTCGGTATCGGTGAATACAAATCCTCCTTAACAATTGCCAGTCCAGTGCATTGCCACGTTATTTGTAACCCCTCAACAAAGTCAAATGGCTATGCGTTTATTTTTTCAAGCAACGAAAGTTCATCCAAAAAGCTGGAATGGAAGGAGACAAACCCTCTCACGATAACCGGGATCCCAGAGTCTGTGTTATCCAACGTTACTGACATCACCGCCTCAATAAATGTTGAGAATTAGTACTATGTATTTTCGACTACTAAGCACGCTAACCTTGTCGATGGCGTTAATATCATCAAGTCTGGCAGAGGATAATCATGCCTGGATAGTTGACACCAACACCAGTGCAGTCGGGTGCGTGCCTGATAGTACCGACGAGAAAATCAAAGTGAGAATAGCCATTGCAAAAGCAAGGCTTGCCCTTGCCGAGCAACAGAATGTCACAGTCTCTGGGAGTACATCTTTGGCTCAGGAATCGACTGAAAGCGGAGAAACCAACACATTGTCGTCTAATATTACATTATCAGCGAAAGGCAGTTTTGATAGCACTTACAAGGTGTTGAGCACTAAACGTATCGGCAACGAGTTTTGCGTAAAATTCGGTAAGGAGTCTTGAACATATGCAACTAATTATTGGCGTTTTTATATCGATTCTTGGGGTTGGCTTAAGTCTGCATTTTATCGACGATTCTTACCTACAAATGCTGGCGATTGGATTTTGGGGTATCGTGTTAGCGGTATGCACGCTTCGTTTCATCACTGACGAACAATTTTAGATCCGCGCCGCGTTCTCATGTCGACAAAAACCCTTTTTATCGGCATTTAGAAGTTTGATTATCCGCTTCACAGAGGTAAGGTGAAGCCCGAGCAGCCAGACAACAGGAGCACTTTTGATTATTGAAGACTTTTGGTTTGTACAGTCTGAAACAGTTGAAAACGACTTTGGAGAACTCGAAGAAACACTAAACATCAGATGTTGTGTTGAAGGGCGGGAAGTCGAAACCCTACATGACGTTGCAAACTGCACTGAAAGTGAATCGCTGGAGAAGCTATTTCGCCAACAAGAAAGAATTGCTTTTGACGAAACTGATAGAGCTTATTCCATCAGCTTTGTAAGCCAATACGGGGTGAGTCCAGAGGACGCGATTGATTTAACAGCAGCGCTCAAATTCGGCATCTATGGTGATCTGTATGACGAAGACATAGACCGACAAAGATTACTGAGTTTCAAAGAGTTCGAGAAAGAAGGCTTTGGACAATTGGTGAACGTGCTGACAGATGCCGGCAGTGGCAGAGGAATTGCGTTAAGCTCTGCTAGCGACGGAAAAATCTTAGTACTAACGCTTGAAGATATTCCTTTTGTTGATCCATTTGATGGTGAAGAGGTTGTTTTACCTTTCGCGATGCTTTGTCGCATCAGGAAGAATCGACTGGTAGCAGTATAGTTCCCAGTAATCGGTGGCATTTCAACACAGCCACCATTTTTAACCGAACAGAAATAATGGAATATTTACATTAAAAGCAACGAATACATGAAGATAATTGCACCTTTTGAGTTCGAGCGATATTGCTGGACGTCGAATAAAAAAACAAATCTAAGCTGCGCTTCCGGCCTACTACTTTTATTGATAAGCCAAAACGAGGAAGCAACGCCCATAAGGGCTATGGTGCAAGACCTATTAGATAAACACGGGGAAGAGGTTGGGCGATACGATTGGATTGTTCAGCCAATGAGCGCTTTCGTTGATTACGAATACCAACGTCATAAACTTCCAATAGGCTATCGAAAGGTTAGTGTCATCAAGCTCAATGACGATATTTGTTGTATACCGGTAGATTCAGTTGATGGACAACTATTAAAACGTATGTACACCGAAGTAAAACTTTACCGTAAACACCATCCAAAGGCTGGTTTTCTGGTATTTTTAGTCCTCTATGCTTTGTACTTCAGGAAGTTGAGAAAAATGTCAGATATCAATAATTACCTGCAATCGAGTGCTACGAACTTATCGTCTGCATCGCGCGTGGCCACACGACTTGCTGAAATTGGCGTAATTCAATTAATCCGCAAACCCGGGACCGGTGACAAAGGCAAAATGCTGCTGTTGCCAATTGACTAACCATGCTTCATTACTATCAGCAAAACGCGCTAAACGCAGTTTTAAAAGCATTAACCCAAAACGAGCAGGTAAACCCTCTTGTGGTTGCGCCATGTGGCTCGGGAAAAAGTTGGATCATTGCGTACTTAACTAAACAGTTGCCCGGCAATATATTGGTTCTCACTCACAGAATTAAGCTACTTCGCCAAAATGCGGTCAAAATTGACGGTGGCATATTGAGCGCCAGCATCGGTGACGATGACTTTCACTCACACCGCATTTTGACGTCCACTTACCAGACGCTACTTCGTCGCGACAACATTGGCAATCCTGATTACATTATCTTAGACGAATGCCATTTAGTTAATGATGACGAACAATCGCAACTTAGCTCGTTATTGGCTGATTTTTCAGGCATACCGGTTATCGGTTTGACGGCGACACCATTTCGTAAACGGAAACGCATCACCGAAGGCTCTAACGCTCGATGGACGAAGGTTTACGAAATCGATATCCCCACACTACTTAGAAAAGGTTATTTGGTGCCCGCGCGAACCGTGGGCACAGAGGCGAGGATAGATGCTGACGAATCATCATTATTAGAAGTGACCAAAGAGCTTGTGCCAGTGATACAAGCGGCGATGGAAAAACACGGCCGCAAAAAGACGGTCATCTTCTGTCAAGATATACATCACGCCCTTGCGACTACTAAGATGATGAGAAACCGCGGTTTGGCGGCACGAACAATTCACTCCAAGCAACCGGACAAGATAAATGAGGAGGTTTACGCCTGGTTCGAACAAGACACTCAAGAGCAAAGATATCTTGTTAACTGCCAAATGCTTTCATATGGCGTCGATTTGCCATGCATAGACTCGCTAGCGATTCTGCGAAGGATTTCCACCCCGGGTACTTATGTACAGATCATCGGCAGAGGTATGAGGCCTTACGACAATCTTACTGATTGCATCGTCCTTGATTATGGTGGCGCGGTGCGTCGGTTTGGGTTGATTGATGATGTTCAGCTCAAAGGAAGCCGCGAAATAGAAGGTGAAGCTCAGTTAATTAAGCAATGTCCCGTTTGTGAAACCTTTAACCATCTTCGCGCAAAACTCTGTCAATGTTGTGGTGAAGCGTTTAAGTTTTCCTCCAGCATTTCAGCAGAATCGAGTAATCTGCCGATTCTAAACGGCAATATTCGGGTCAAGACCGTGAATGACGTTACCATCACTCGAAGCAACAGCGTTTTCCAGATTTGTTACACCTGTGAAGACGAACAAATAATAGAATTCGTCAAAACCAAAATTACAGCTGATACCCACAAGAACAATAGAATTCACAAGAACGTCGTCATCGAAGGTACTGAACATTCAGCGAGTTCTATTATTGGTGTGCTATAGGATGGAACCACAGCCATAGCTAAATACTCCCCTTTTGATATCACGGGGGGAGTGCCGTGGATGCCGAACCAGCGCGTCAAAGACGATTCATGGGAAGTGTTTCACGTCCCTGCACGACATCGTAGAAATGATAAAGTACCACACTGCCACCGGTTTAACAGCTTTGAGTATTTTTAACGACCCACTTTCTCGCAATATTTATAGCTGCAAATGCTTCACTCGAGCCTGATGTGAGGAAATCTTGAAACGCACACACGTAGTGAGATTGTAAGCTTTCTTTTGCAGACAATGCTTTATTGGGGCGACGAATGGAACGGCGCACTAGATTAAGCAACTCTTTTCCTGACAGATTATTAAGCGTTGGATACTCGAATGATTTTGAACCAATACCACGCCAGGTAGGATTAAAACCTTTTAGCTTGTTTTTCTCACTGCTATGACTGTCAGGACCACTCAGTACCAGTGAGCCTTCTGGTAACTCTAGGCGACCTTCTTGTATTGTGATGTCGTCCGGGTTTGATTCAATGAGGGATTTAACCAACGCTATTGGATTGCGCTTACAGTGCGGACAGGTTTGGCTCGTATTTGCGCCACTTATCGACCCTCCTGGAAAAACCACCAGCGGTTCGTTAGTTTCGCGATTTACGTGTGTAAGTAGCCATCTCGACCCGCCATTCCAGTGGTGCTTTCTTATGGCATTTTGATTGTCGTTGTCGCCCCAGCAATATAACTTTGATACTGCCAACCACACATCTTCGACCGCATTTTTTGCAGTAGTGATATGCTCAAAAACAGGGATTGCATTCAATTGCAAGATCACATTATCGATAATCGACGCCGCTGCTTTCACCGCACTTTGTTTTGCCATCGCAGCATGATTAGAATAATGACGTTTATACAACTGACGTGGTGAACTTGATTTTCGATGCATTTCGACTGTTTTAACGTAGGCTTCTATTTCGGGTATCCTTATCACAGCAGCATCTTCAATATCTCCATCATTAATATTCACAAGTCCTAAGCCCGCTCCAAATTTCCCATGGTCGATACCAAGCACATGAGAGGGTGCCCACTCCCGATGGGCTGACTCTGTTTGTTTGAAAAACGGAATGCTAAACACCAACTGCCGGCGATCTTTACGTTCAATAACGTTTCCGTCATTCACCGTAAAATGTCGTTGAAGTTTAAGATGTAGCGGAGTGGCTTTGGTTGTCTGGAACTGACCATACAAGTCATCAATGGCGACTTGATTTGATTTGCTGCTCCATTGTATTTGAACCAATGAGGTTTTAGAGCCAGCGTATTTTACATCACCGTAACTCATCTGGATCGCCAGTGGCTCGGACACACCAAAGTCTTTTAAGTCGGTCTGCACAAACCAGCGATGCGGCACCTGCTTGAGCAATATATTTCTTGCGACCTTGTCTAATTCGCTTGTGTGGTTCGCCAGTTTAGAGGCGGTGTCCATTGCACAGAATTTGCCATCTGTATCCGGTCTGATATCTAGTGTCGATAGAAGCGCTGAGTATTTACGTTGAAGGTTACTGGCCATGTTAAATCGTGTCCGCTTAGGCACAAAATACAGACCGTTTTTCGGATACACCACAAACACTGCACTATCCATGAATTGCTTGTGACTCAACCGGTAGGCCATGCTGTTAATTTTCGTGTGGTAGGTGTTATTGATAAGTTTTACCACGTCTTGCCTATCGGCAAAGGTCTGCGTTAACAGATGAGCCATACCGTCATTTGCATTTAGCTTAAGTAGCGGACGGTCAATATCTTCGATGGAGATACGAAGTGGCAATGCTTTTTGTAAAAGGCGCGTCTTCAACTTCACCAGCTCAATAAAGCTATCATCGGTAAATGCTGTGCACTCTTTTAACCTTCGAAATAACGTTTCAAAATCTAGCGCCAATAACGCCGCTTCATCTATCTTGATAAGCTTTTTCAATTTTGTGTCTCGGGGAGAAACCCAACAAAAATGCTGACCGCTAAATAGGTGTTCTTTTAAGTGCTGTTGTTCTGCAATGTTAAGGGCTGACAACACTTTCCAATACTCTTTTTTCAATGCCGTATTGGCGCGTGAGACCATGCGAAATACGAGAGATAGAAAGTATCGTCGAGCCGCGATTTCAGGATTGGATAGTGCGTTGCGCTTTTTGACCCCACTGTCGAATGCCTGCTGTTGTAAACGAGCTTCATTATCCAATGCTTTCTCAAACGTGGCGTCGTGCTTGGTTAGTAGCGCTTGTGTGACATCTAAGTATTCATCCACCAAGTGCTGACACTCTTGTTCTATATGTGCGCGATCGGCAGTAATATCCAGTACTGGCGCCCTAAACCGTGGTAGCGATACAGGCAAAATCCAATCTTGCGGCAATGCGACATGCGGTAGCTGTTTTTGGGATAGTCGTGCGTTTAGTGCCTTGATGTAAGTAGTGGCTCTACTTAATACAAGCCTTGCCTGCTCGTACTGCTTTTTAGCCTCTAAAATAGGCTGTGAGTGAGTTTTCCCGAGCAACACATTGGCCGATGCCATTAACGCTTCACAAGCTGGCCCAATAGCGTCGACGTACTGCGTCAATGACTCTATAGTCGTATCTGCGTCAGATAACTGTGATGCACTAAGTGTCGGTACCGATATCTGCACCTGTGCATGTTTAGCTAACATCGCCACGGATTCGGTTAACCGATTCACGTGATTTGCTATCGCAGCGTCCAACATTGACTGCGTTGCCGTTCGACTGTTCTGCAATGCATTCTTTCCAATCGACCCTCTGTAATCCAGTTCCTTTGCCAACTTAATCAGTGTTTTTAGTCGAGAGACCTTGGATGCCGGCACGTCCAACAGTGAGCGCAACACTTGGATTTTTTCTTGTGCGAGTAACTTTATTCCTTTCCCGAAGAGGAACTGTAACCCCGTGCCATTATTTGTTGTCACCAGGTGTTGTACTGATGCTGCCATCTTTGCTTTTGGATTCGCTTGATATACGTGCTTTGCGTATCGGCCAATAATCGCAATGAGGTTACTGGAATAATCCTCTTGGTAAAGGTCTTCAAAGGTATGGTCAAATGCCATTGTAGACGATTGTAAATCGTCCTGACGCTTCGCTTTTAAATCACAATAGGCGGTAATAGCAGTCACACTATTTACCGTTTTATCGGTATAACGAGACAGATATTCATCTGTTACACCCGCCGCACCAATCGGATCCGTATTCAACGCTTTAAACGTAGGATACTGAGCTGTTAATGCGCTGGCCAGGCCTGCAATCACGTCTAATGTGTAATCATCCACCTTTGCAGTCTTACCCACAAGATATTGTCTAAGTCTGACAATAAGAAGGTCTACATCGGTTTTGGTACCTTTACCACGGAACTGGGCTGTCATCGCCAAGTAAATCGTTGATGGTGAACATTCTGGCAACATCAACTTAGAAGCACTTAACGTTTGTTTGTATGCAAGGTCTGCAGGGTGCAGTATATCTGCGGCAATAAATTGAAGCGCCTCGTTACTCTTACTAAACAGGCGAAACCCAAGCGCGTGATAGGCCACCAAAAAATAACTTAACGAGCCACGATGATTGCCGTGCAAAATGGCGTGGTCATGCAATAAATCATCAACAAGCGCGTCATTAGGCGTGCTTTTTCTTGCGATAAACTCTCTGGATGCGATTGTTGTGAAGCCTTCAGATACTTCTATTTTGTTTGCGATGGCAATTTGGCTGAACTCTCGCCTAGCGTGTTGCAGTTTGCCAGGACGAGCTCTATTTGCCAGTGCAGTAGATAGCGTTGAATTGAGTGAATGCTTTAGCTTTGCCACGAAAAGATAATATTAAAACGATGCTGGCAGTAGAATAACACAAGCCAGCATTACAAATTTGATTTATCATTGGTCGTGATATGTGGACAGCTTACTAAATAAGTCAGCCCATGTTCTGATATGTAGACAGCGATATTTACAACTCGAAAAATGCTGCATTGGTTCGGCAGGACTTTGCTGCCTGCCATCCAGAGTTTTAAAGGAAAGGTACTATCACTATAAAAGGTCACGTCAGGTGTAAGTGCTTTTTTAGTCTCGCTTGCAGTTCTTCAACACCCATTCATTCAATGCCTCTGGTGGTGGCTCCACATCATTATGCGCCTTTGCGGTGTTATTTGAGTTCATCAAATGCTCCTAATCGGATTTCGGAAGATTACTTGGCAACAGCTAACATCGTATTGGCTTTGTCCTACGGTTAGTTGTGTGCAACGGAATTTAAGATATAAGACGATCTGGAACTACCAATAAAACCATCCACGTTTGCACAATCGCCCAGTCGGACTCTCAGTTGCTTGTTTTCTTGTTTTACAATTTCCAAGTCTGACTTTAACGAGTCACACTCTTGCTGCTTTAACCTAAGTTCACGCTCAAGCTCAGCAATTTGTTTCGTAAAAACGATATCCATCAACCAAACCTTTTTTCACAATAAATGTTTCATCATCATTTTTATATGACGAAACATTTTTACATTCTATTTGACAATGATAATAACCAGATAAATAAAAACCCATGTTTCTATTTATATGTTTCGTTATATTTAGTTATTCTCTACTTAAGTAAATCATTATTTACGTAACTAGAGAATGTGTAGTTATTTTGTGCGTATTTATCGCTAAAAATCTGCTCACTGAAAAATGGTTACTGAGTCCGTTGATTACCAACAAATACATTAACCGTTTTCGCACCGTGAATAAGACCGCTCGTTATCGCTTTGGCCAGACGTTCTTTGTCGACCTTGCCTTGTTCATTAATGACTGATGGCGAGGCTGTTGCCAACATCAGCGCTATAAAACAGAAAAATGTTTTCACTTTAGACGCCTGTTTATCACTCTATTGAAAGACAGTTTATCGTTAAGCTTGTTTAACTTTCTCCTCTAGACTTCGGTTTTTACCTAAACCTAGCGCACTTTTCTGGGTGCTTGATTACGTATCATGAGCTGGACATTTGATTGACAGATTGGAGAAAAAATATATGTCGGAGATTGACAGTAACACCGCTACTGATGAATTAAGTAAAACAGAATCAGACGCAAAGCTTCATGCACTTATTTCATATGGCATGATGGCGCTAGGTATATTTACGGGTATCTTTTGGTTCGTGGGTGCCTTTTGGGCAATGGTTAAAAAAGGTGATGCAGAAAACACGATTTTCCATTCGCACTATAAAAACCTGATCAAGACATTTTGGGTCTGCTTTGCTCTTGCCGTAGTTGGCTTTATCACATCAGTATTTATAATTGGCTATTTTATTCTCGTAGGGTCATTACTATTTGCAATTTATCGCCTCATCAAAGGGTTCTCTTTGATCTTGTTGAATAAGGCTTACGACTAGTCTATTTCTAGGCGGTGTTTCGCCGCCTCTTTTCAAACATTATAGAAAATATTATCCTTAATTTTATGTTGAGTAATTTTTTCGCAATCATAGGTTAGGTTTGAGCGACACTTCATTTTGGACAGAATATGTCAATGAACGATTTGATGCCTTTTATCGTTCGCTTGAAACAACGGAGTGGACTGGCACACCAGTGGCGTCTGAGGAATTAAAAGCCCTTATTAGCGATAGCAGTAAGTCGCTGCGTAAACTCGATGCTTTTATTCACAAAGATGCGATCAACCGATTTAGATTTAATTTTCACTCGGCCAATTACAGACGTAAAAATTCAAAACGCACTATTTCTATTTCTAATGAAAGCTATGCTCAGTTAGTCGATTTCGCTAAAGGCTACGACGATATCACTACTCCTGAAGATGTCTTGCGCGTGCTATTTAATCCTATTTATCGAGAGGATACTGACCAAGCAAAACATGAATTTGCCAGCACTGACGAGATACCATCATCTGAACTAACCGAAGAGTTGACATCATTGGTGATGAGGCTTGCGCCAAGAGACAAAGCAATTATTAAACAGGCGTGCGTTTCTTTGTTTAAAGATGCCTGGTCAAGCGCCAAGCGAAGTCGGAGCCAAAAGAAAAATGCAGGTGCTGTGGCAATGACAAAACACCCTTTGATCAAGGCAAGTCAAATTCTGACTTCCTTGGACGAGAAAAAAGAGGATTGATTGTTTACCGACTGACACCTACAACAAAATAAAAATTTGCGGAAAAGCGATATTTCATCAAAATAACAAACCCCAAAATTTATATAATTGTTATATATCAATAACATACCTAAAACCCCACATAAAAAACTCTCATTTTTGAGATTTTTTCTTGCAACTAAGCGTCAACTTAAATATCATTCTCAGCAGTTGGGAGATAGCAAAACGGTATTGAGGGGTCACCATGTTACAGCAGTCAACTAATCAACAAATCAGCAATCTAATCCTACCGATGGATGCATCATTGGTTTATTCGGTTCAATGCGACTGCAATACGTTTTCGTTTGAAAGCAAACCTGTTTCAACGCCTGTTATGCAGCAAGTTATCAATCTTCTACCAAAAGCTTCCTTGAGAACCAGTCCACTGCGTCAAAATACGGTGAATATTGTTCAAGGCCGCTGGGCATCATTCGAAACCGCTTAGTCGGTTTCGGATCGTGCTTTCTCCAAACCTTCATCAAATTCGTAATACGAACCTGCAATCAAATACTTATCGTTCACTTTAATTTTAAACACGGTCATCGATTGAAGCGCCCATGCGCCCATCGCTATTAGTTCTTCTAGCATTAACTTTGGTACAGAAATCACGTTCCCATTGGTGTCTTTTTCCGGGGGTAGCGTCAAATTCTGAAGATAGGCAATACGCTCAATATCCGTTTTTTTCGGATTTACATTTAATATGGGCTTGGTCATATCTGGGAACCCGTAACGCTCCCCGTGCTCTTTAATGATACCCCCATTAACTCTTAATGTTTCAGGCAAGCGTGTTTCCGCCCAACTCCATGTTAAGGTCTGGGCAATAGGATCGTGTATAGCGATGATATGCGACTGAATCACAACATTTCTCTTTGTCAGCGGATTTACAGCAAACACCTGTGATTTTTCCAAATCGAAACTTACTTGTGGCAAATCTCGTACTTGCAAGTATTCAGCTAAGACTTTTGAACGCCTATCAACCACTTTTACCAGTTCTGGTATCTTCATCAACTGAACTAACCTTGTGAATTTTCGCTATTTTGGTTCGATTATACTTGATTTCACATTGGGCGCTATTTCTTGGTTTTGAAGGCCAAGCTGGATATACAGCGCCTTACCTCTCTCAAAAATGAGAGTTTATACTAGCGTGACAATAGATAATGAGTATAATCGAGTAAGTAATAATCAGGTAGGGGCGATTACATTTGAAAGCGATTAATCACGGTCATTTTATTGTTGAGTTTGAAGATGCTTGGGATCTGGATAAAGCACAACAACTGATAAAAATGTGGGAGAACCACGGTGATAAAGTGGCAAAGGTCGTCACTAAAGGTCAAGGCGAAAACACCACTCGCTATTTGGATATCAATTTAGATATTCGCACCATGCCCGACGTCGCCAAAGTCTTCAGTGATAAAATGGTAGAGTTGGTAAATGCGTACAATAAAGAGCTAGCGCTCCCTTTACCGATTGCAATGCCAGAGGTGATACATGACATTCCGATGAAGTGCTACCGCGCTAATTCAGAAGATAAGTTTGAGCCACATTATGATTCGGTCGAACATTATTGTAATCGCTACATCGCATTTATCATTTATCTTAATGACGTGGAAGAAGGCGGTGAAACCGTTTTCCCTTACCACGATATCACTATCAAGCCCAAAGCTGGAAAGGCATTGATGTTCCCGCCTTTTTGGACGCATCCTCACATGGCGCATCCGGCGTTATCGGAACACAAATATGTCCTGACAACATTTGCAGTTTATCGGTTTCCTGAGAATCCTCCTATCTTTCCGACCATTGAAGAAGCAGGTTACGATTCATGAACGCTGGCATCATTAAAAATCTGTTAGTCATCGCGATTTGTATAGGATTTACAGTCGCGGCGTCCTATTTTGCAACCACTCGGCTTTACTTTTGGTCTGTCTATGCCGTCATGATCTTGTTCGTCATGTATCAACTGAGACGCTCGCTAAACAACCAGTTCCTGGTCGGGATGTTTTCAATCATATCATTCACCGAGCACATGGCAGGCGGTATGGTACTTGGCCCGATGAAACGCGCCGGGATAGACTACTTCATGATCACGCACGGTCTGAACATCACGCAATTAATTTTTTGTACGTTAATGCTACTGTCCGTCTATCATCGACGCAAAATAATGCAGCGCTGCAGAGCATGGTTTGGGTGGGATATCACCTTAGAAGTCACCCCAGTAGATCGTATCCATAATTTCATAAACTTTTTCCTTTGGACAATTACTTTCATTCTCACCGTCTGGACAATTTATGTCATGTACGGACTGGCTGATTTGACCCAACTTGAATACATCAAAGCTCAGGCTGATTTGAAAGCAACGGTATTTACATACCTGAAGATATATCTGGCAGCAGAAATCATGCGCTACATTTCGATATTTCTGTTTTTACCAGTCAGAGACATCAGCACGCCATCTGGCGGCGGCAGAACGGATACATCTGTAGAGCATATTCCTACATCGAGCCCCGTTCACGCCAGAACTGAGTCAAGCAACACCTATTCTCGAACAAGGATTGACGAGTAAGAGTAATATACTTACCATAAGAACGATAAATAATAAGGGAGTATGATTGTGCGGACGCAACGCGTAATGAAAATTAGCACCACACAGCACACAGAGATAAAAAAGGAGGCGAAAACCCACGGTTTAAGCCTCCACAATTACACGATGACGATTGTCTCACAATTTTTGGAAAGAGATCACAAAGAAGCGCATTATCTTTATCCGCCCGGCGAGAATGACGGCGTCACGTTTTCATTTGATAAAGCGCAAATCAATGACGTTGTCTCAATCAGTGAAAAAAAAGGTGTACCAGTCAATATACTTCTATACAACGCCTTAATCACTCGCGCTGAAAACATCACCGCGTAATGTAATACCACCTATTTTTTAGACATTAAAAAAGCCGCTTCAAGCGGCTTTTTTCGTCATCCTTCCAATTATGCAAAGATGCTTTTTAACTCTGTACGCAATGCAGCGATGTCTTGTGGGTCAGTTGACTCAGTGAAAGGTTCGTGAGTATGAACTGGCCATGGATCGGGACCTGTAGGACCACCACAACAAACAGAGGTGTTTGGCAATTGCGTTTCACCTTCAAATACAATTTTGTGATCGGCAGATGCTTCAAAATTGATCTGCTTTGCTTCGTCAGCTTGTGCGCCACCCGCTGCTACTACAGCAGCGCCAGCTGCCGCGACTTTCTTCATATCCATAACCTACCTCTTTGGATCGTTCTTTGTGCTGTAACTTTCGAAAATAGGAGATTTACGCGTTATTTTGTACGAAATATCTCCAGAAACGAGTTCATCCTAATCAGCTTGTGATCTGAAGTCAACACAAAATCTCAAAAACAAGAGTATTTTTAATGTTATTTTTTTCAACAACAATAAACATTGAATTATATCGTTTAATATCAATCACTTAACAAACATACCAATAGTGGTAAATTTAAGAACCAACGCATTTTAGCAAGTGTTTTTTGCGTCAATGAATTGACCTTTACCCTGTTTTGAGTCAATATTTTGGCTGCACTTTGATCGATTATTGACTGTTTTATGATCGCTTTTTAAGCGGACACTTTAATATTTTGCTATTAGGGTTGTTTTTTCTAAATTTCAGCCGATAAAAGGATCGTTTTATCGCTTTTGCGTTCCGAAATTTCATACTTTGGTATACATTTGTGATAGTTTATGAAATCCAACCTTGCCATAAGATGGATATTTATTGTTATATTTCATATAGATACAGGATTTTCACAAAAAATGAAAATACTGAAAACTCTCAAAAACAAGATTTACATAAAGAGAGGGTTTTGTTATATTCATCATTGTTAACGCGGGGGAAACAACAATGGCTGATTCTAGCGACGGAAAAAAAGATGCTAAGTATCGGGAAGCGAAAGAGCGCAAGTATCGCTTTTTAGGTGAAGAGCTTAAGGAAACGCGTGAGCTCGCTGGCATTAAAGCCTCTAAAATGGCAAAAGAACTTGGCGTACACCAATCAACGCTCACGCGTTGGGAAGACGGCTATGTGCAAATCGGCAAAGCGGATTACGACCAGTGGTACAAGATCTGCCTGCAAGCCAGTGAAGGAGAGGCAAAAGCAAGAGGTGAACGACTCGTTGATATCTTCGATAAGTTCCGCCAAGAGCCTATAAAGATGCTTTACAGAGCGTTTCAAAAATCTTAATTCCTGACAGTAGCGGATAATTTGATTTTCGTTACACTACAGACAGTTTAATAGAAAACGGTAATTGAACTCTCAATACCGTTTTTTTCTTTTCAGGAGCTAATTATGCGCGTCACCAAGCACGAACAGTTCATTATTCAATTCGATGATGCAATAGAGGAAAAGGTTTATGCTGCACTTATCCGCGTGTTTGAAAACTTTAGTCACACAGCAGGACTAACCGATAAGTCTCGGTATCTACCTGATAACAAAACCAAGTATCTTCAAATGCCACTTAAAATTGAAGAAGATCCGAACATGGCAAAGTTTTTTACGGATCTGATCATTAAGTGTTACGAGGCATACTGTGAAGCCGTGCCTATGATGCTCCCATTAACCAAACCTTCTCGGTTTGACGAGTTAACCATTGCAAAATATACCGCAGCTGAGAACCATCAGTTTGACGTACATGCTGACGCATTAACTCATTTCCCAAGACGTTACATTTCCTTTGTAATGTACTTAAATGATGTTGAGGAAGGTGGTGAGACCGTTTTCCCGCTACAGAATGTGAGCGTTACTCCCAAGGCAGGCTCTATCTTGATGTTCCCATCGGGTTGGACACACCAGCACTACGCCAAATCGCCAATATCCTGTGATAAGTATATCATTGCGGCATTTGCGAATTATCCCATTCTAAAAAGCCATAGTGATCATCCCGACAACCAAAAATAAAAGACGATGAAAAAATTATTAGTAGCCGTTAGTTTTCTTTTTACCTCTGTTCTATATGCAGAAGAGCGCCCGATGACCGGTGTGATGTTTTTAGAGATGTGTACGCCCAACAACGTAGAATGTCAGTTGGTATTTTCTGGCGCCCTGTCAGGCGTTGTGGATGGTTTCAATGCTATCGAAGCAAGCCGAACCGAAAGTAATAATCCAATGGCCACCTATCAATTTCATTGCTGGCAAGAAAGACGCGAGACACCAGTGGCTGATTTATTGGCCGGTTTTATAATTTTTATTCAAAATACGCAAGATGACTTTAAAGAAGCACCAATTGGTACGCTGTTAGCTTTCTATATAATGAATGCGTTTGAGCCTTGTAATCGCGCATGATGTTAAATGTGTAACGTGGGACGATCCCTGTTACCATAAAGTAGCGGCAATTAGTGCCAATGGTATCGTGGGTTTAGTTGCAATTAAGCAATCATAAACAACGAGTCAGGAGAGATTATGAAAAAAATATTTTTGGTTGGTGTAGGCGCATTGATGCTGTCTTTTAATGCCGCTGCACAAATGGACACCTTGGCAGAGAAATACGATTCTCTATACAAAGTCCCTGTAGATTGCGGTGATATGTCAGAGGAACAATGTTTAAGACGGGAAATTAAAGCGTTGGAGTCTCTTAATAAGATGTGCAATGAAGGCGGTTCTGGTGCTAACCCAGACCATCTTGATTACGACCATTGCGAGCTTATCTTCCAAACCACAAGAGTTAAAAAGCGTTATCTAGAACGACTTACTAACCAACAGTAATTGACTGCGAAAGGATGCTGCCCTGGCGGCATCCTAAATCACCACTCTGTTTCTCCCTTCCCGCTTTGCTTCATAAAGCTTTTTATCTGCTAACATGATGACCGATTCCGTCGGCTCTGGACGGTGGCCCACGTATTTTATCCCTATCGAAACCGTCAACACCCCTGAGATAGTGGCATCGCTACGTTTCATCCTAATCTTACTCACCAGGTCGCGAATATGCTCGGCAAGTTTATGCGCTTTTTCAGCTGAGGTATCCGGGCAGAGAATCGCAAATTCTTCGCCGCCATAACGATAACAGCGCACACCTACTTGCTTAGCAAGCACCTGCCCCACCCGTGCCAGCGCTTTATCACCCATTACATGACCGTAGGTATCGTTAAATTGTTTGAAATTATCGACATCTACCATCATCAAACAATAATCGTTATTTTGCTCGTAAGTTTGAATATCTGAGTTGAAGTAACGCCTGTTATACAAGCCTGTGAGACTATCTTTTAACGCATGTGATTCCAATTCAGCGACTTTTGCTTGCAGGTCAATTATTTGCTGCTGGGCAGCCGTCAATGCCTCACAATATTTTTGGGTGCTATTGACCATCTTGCCGGAGCCTACCAACAGCGAATCTACGTAGTCCACCAGCTTATCTGGATCGCTTTTCGCTGCTTTTAATTTATCCTGGGTGCGAGTCAATAGTCGAGTAAATTGCTGGGTGGTTTGTTTTTGAGCGTTAGCCTTTAAATTCGCTTCTGCCAATACTGTGAGCATCGTCTGCTGAATAAATTCTTTGGCTTGCTGATTTTCGGGTTTGAAAAATCGTTCGTGAAACTCCTGTACCTGCATATCAGATAGTTTACCCTTCTGCTTGGCGAGCAGGGTTTGCATCTGCGTAACCAATTCAGAGTCGTTTTGCTCTAGGTAGGCATACCATAATGCATAGTTGATTGGCTTGGCTGGCTGCTGATATTTCAGCAACAATGGGATAACGTCTTTAAGCAATTGATAGCTATGCTCATTACTGTTTGATGGCGGTATTTTTTGAGCTGTATTGGGATGAATTGGATAGACGTTATTCATATGATCGAAATCCTAAGCCGAGCGTTTTTGGTTAAGTTGGTTTAAGTGGTCGATAGGTAAAGGCAGGGGATAATTGTCTGTCGCAATATGCCATTTACAAGAGCCACATTTAATTTTCCCGCCCATCATCATCCTTTTTTGAGGAACCTCGACTTTCTCTATCCGATGCACCTCACCTAGCACGTTATTTTCTAATTTTTCGCCAAAGAAGCCTTTAACCCGGATTTGCTCTATGCGTCGGTATTTCCGGTAGCTTATTTCGATACCACCTTTCACATCTTGTGAGCCACAAACCGGGCAAAAGTATTGCTCGATAAGTCGCTGTGAACGGTGCTTCAGGTCATCCTCACTGGCGAAGTCGCCTTTTTTTGGCGTTGCCATTGCGCCAAATAAATCTTGTTGTCCAAGACTGACAAAGTGAATTTTTAGCATAAGAGGGTTTTGTTAATTGATTTGAAAATATTGTAAAGGGCAAAGAGTGAAGATAGGGGCGCTAGACTCTGGTAAATACCTTAGTCTGGGGATAAAAGTGGGGAATTGATAATAAGAAAGTGAGTGGTTTGTAGAAAAAAAGGCCAAGAGGTGCCATTAGGCGGCCTCTTGAACTTTGATGTACTTGAGCGTCTGAATCGCTTCAGGGAATCCCTCCCTAAACGCCAAGAACCGCAGTAAATCGCCATCGACCAAGTCTTTGAGGCGAAGTTGCCAAAACGGGTCTACTTCCGATTTACGTGTTAACGAGACAACGACATCGTCTCTTAGCTTGGTTTTTCCGGTCACATCGCATCGGCGCTGTGACTTGGTAAACGCTACTTCTACTTCACCTACTCGGTAAGCTAAATCCGTGCAATCGCAATGATTGATAATATAGCTTAACTCATCGGTAAGTGTGCAATGAGGCATATGTACCTCTTTGCTGAAGCATTGGCGCTTACCTCCAACTAAGAGGCTGTAAGCCATGATTTGATAGTTGCGCTTTTCATCGCAAATATCGACATAGGCTTTACCACTGGTACCACCGAGGGCGGCGGCATCAGCAGTTGCCATGTCCATTACCTTGTAGAACGTTCCAAGACGCTCCAATAAGGCTTCATCACAAGGATGAAATTCTGTTGTGATTAGCAACATTTTTGTTCTCCTTTAAAAGGCTTTCGCCGGGGTTAAATGCCATTACTGGCTGTTTGTAGGTCATCTGTAAGTGAACAGAAGATCTTGTTGGCATCAACAATCGACACGCTTTGCATGTCTTTGTCGTGCCATATTTTGGTTTTTACATCGAGATTGATAAACTCACCGACCTCGAGCTTCTTGTGACCAACACAGTATTTTGTGCGGTAACTTAACTCTTGTCCGGTTTTGTTATCTATCAGAACAATACGGAAGTAACGCGGAGGATCGACTTCCACGATTTGATACGTACCACGACTGAATTTAACCTCGTCCGGTTCGTACGCGCCCGTGCTTGCTTGAATCACCATCCAAGCGATGAAGGATACAAGCCCTGCCAAAGCGAGATAACACACCGCAAGCAACATCGCATAAATATTGCCGTCTTTGATGTCTAACATCAGATGTTTTACTTGTGTGAACATTTCTCAAACTCCTTTTATCTGGCCAAGTAATGCATCTATGCTCAGATCAAGTGATTCCCAAAAATAAAAATCAATTTGGGAAAGCTCTGGAAACTGTTCGCACAGTTGCTCTACGCGTAACTTCTCTTTTTGGTAAGCATCGTGAAACTCGGTTTCATTCCCGAGCGTCCCTTCTCTTTTGGCTTTTAGATAAGCAGCATACTTATCAAGCGCCTTTACGAGTTGCGTTTCATACTCAACAGAACTGTCGCCTGTGAAGTAAAAGCGCAGCTTATCCCTTAGCATCGGTGGTGCCGACGCTATCATCTGCTCGATGGCGTTTTTCTCAATTGTGTCGTACGCCGCTGCCATTTCTGGCGTAGCGTTTTTAACGGGTGAGATTACATCTTGGCAGATTGCCTCTGAGCAATCATGCAACAACGCATGATTGACCATGTACGAGAGGTTCAACTTGTCATTGAACATGCCCGCGGTCATAGCCAGATAGGCCACAATTGCGGAATGCTCAAGCACATTTTCCTCTTCCTTGCACTGCATGGTTGCCCAGCGGTTTTGGAAGCGGAGTCGAAAGACCAGTGGTAAAAACCCAAATGATTTCATGATTATTTTCTCCAATTAACACAGGAACCTACTCCCCTACAGGAATAGATTCCCGCAAGGGTTATAGGTGTAGTGTTAACCGAGTAAAAACCCGATTAGAAACGACCCCACGTTAACTACCAAGAGCACCTTGATAGCCGTTGTTTTTAGACTTAACACCGCGTCGGTGTCAAAGTCGCAAGTAATGAGAATCTGTATCACGGTTAGTCCTGCCACACAGACCATCAAATAGATGAAAAGGTCTGTACGCTGGGTTGTGACACAGTGCGCCATTAAGAGGCCGATGAGTGCGGCCATGAAGGAGCAAATTGCCCCTAGTTTTATTTCCATGCTCATGGAATTTCTCCGAGTCAGGAAACAAGGTCGCCTACCCGATAAACGGGAAGCGTCCCGTTTCGGGTTTACATCGCGCTTACGCGCATTCTTGTTGAAGTGCGATAGTGGGTGAGCACGCACGGGTGCGTGGCTCAACTTTGCTTCGCAGATAGACGTGATTTTTGTCAAAGAACACTTTAATGAAGTGTTTGCTCGTGTAATACAGCGAACAAAATTCATTTTTTTTGGTCTGGGTTCGGCTGAACACCCTGACGTCTTCACGATCTTGTGTCCCGACATCCGTCAAGACACGCAGAAAAAACAGTCTTGTCACCATCAGAGTGTCCTCTCGATGATGTTGCCGACCTTAAGCGGTCTTGAGACTGTTTTTTCCACTAGCCTGATGCGGTGGCCTGTCGCGAGCAAACCAAATTGCTTTAGTTTACTGCTGACTTTCCACGCGTTCGTGTCGCGACAAATGATGCCGCCTTTATCAATGGCTTCGACATAGTGATGTTTCACCATGATGTATCTCCTTAATAGGAGCAAAAGCCATCTACCCCTTGCAGGGTAAATAGCCCTGCTCGGGGTTAGTTGAATAAGCGATACTTAATCGCTTCTTTTAACGCGGCATTTACCGCGCTTGAATCTTCAGCACAGACGAACTCACCTGTATCAAAGCCGCGAACGGTTTTAACACCTAAGCCAATTGGAATTATTTTAATCCCTAGTGACTGGCATATACCGTTCATCTTCTGTACAGATGCAATAGAGTCTGGGTCGCCATCGGTCAAGATGAACATAAATTTGTTCTGCTCTTTCCGATTAGCCATCTCCATCGCCGCTAAATGCATTCCCGCGTGAGTGGGAGTGCTGCCGTTATAGGAAACGCCAAAACGCTTTTTGTCCAGTGCGCCGCCAAAAGACTGGGCACAGTGCAAAAAGTTACCCGGCCTGTCATCTTCCCAGCAGCCAAAATAGGTGACTTGGGAAGGGACATTCATCCGGCCAAATGCTGTGGCTAATGCAAAGGCTGTTTTATTCGCCTCAGACATGTTATGCCTACCCATAGAACCGGACGCATCGACCAACACCGATATAGCAGTAGTGATATCACGCTTACGCAAACGCTGTTGGAAAACAGCATAATTGCCAGTCGCAATGCCACTTAGCCTATTGGGGATGATTTTAGCGCCCGTCTTTTTGGGCACACGCATCGTACGCGTTTGATCAAACATGACCTTATGTAAGGTCGTGTAGAAATCTCGCGCTAAACCCGATGTGTCTTTTGGGACGTATCCTGGGATTGACACGTAATCCCTGCGGATTATGTCAAATGAAAGATCTAGACCATGACCTTTCTGATCAGAGTCTTGGTGTTTCTGCGCCATTTGGTTTATTTCCTCCATCAAATCTTGATGAAAGTCCTTTACCGTTTGGGAATTTAAAAACTCCTCCAGGGCTTTTGCACCATCTTGGGCGGGGGTAGATTTAACGCTTGGTTGCGTATCCTCTATGTCACCCTGCCCTTGACTCACATCATCACCAGACTGGTCGGATTGAGATTGTCCTTGCGAACCATCTTCTGAGCCTGACTGGTCAGATTGAGACTGTCCTTGCGGACCATCTTCTGAGCCTGACTGGTCTGACTGAGACTGTCCTTGCGAACCATCTTCATCCTCTCCCGCATCATCTCCTTGGCCTTGTTGTGGCTTAGGTTGCTGCTGGTTGTCTTCTTGCTGCTGCTTGAGCAGTTCAAAAACATCCTTGGCAATCTCGATGATGTCTTGGGTATTAGACGCTTTTCCAATCTTGTCCATTTCATGGATAAGGGCGTCTGTGAGTTGATCACCCTGCGTGCGCCGCATGATGTTCTCAGCCTGTGCCACATACTCTTGGAGCATTGGATACCCAACAACCTGGTAAGATGGGTAATAAAGGAGGAAAGCATCGATGATGTTTTCCTCCTTTGGACTCGCCCAAAAGCCTCTTTCCATAAGCACCTCAGTCATTTTAAAAAAATGAAATTCGGCACCTGGGAAATAGTCAATGGTGGCTTTTTCAATCCGTGGATCTTCAAAGCTATTGACTATTGAATGAAGCGCTGGTGTCTTACCGGTCGCGTGGTTCCATTCATCAAAGCTTGTATAGCGGTGATGGCCACATTCGTGGAACATCAACCCTTTGCACAGTGCTAAGAAGTTTTTGTCCGTATAATCTCCCATGGGAAGATTGATACGCTCACCATTGGTATAGGCCATCTGGCCTGAAATACTGATACCTATACCGCCAACGCCTGAAAGCATCGGGATGACGTTGTGTGCGTATTGCTTAAATTCATGCTGTTGCATGGCTTGTTCTCCAAATATGAGACTGGTAGCCATGACTTCCCGCCTGAGCAGAAAAAATCATGTCCCAGCCGGGGTTTACAATGCTGTGAAATAGTTTCATTACAGCGGTGTTTGGTCACTTCATCAGATGTTTCGGCATCCTCAAAAGTGGGTGGTAAACGCTTTCGCGAAATAAATTGAACGACTGTCCAATGTCAGTAAACCGGAAAGGCTTACCCGCGTGTCTACTCGACAGCTAGAGTCGAACGATGCGCCTATCGCAAACAAGTCTTCCGGTGAAGGAAGATGAATGCATACAAATGATAGGTACAAAGTTCATGTGAAAATCGTTTTACCCTTACCCCTTAAAAGCAAGGGTAAAACGACTGACGGTTCGTGCGACTGAATGGGAGATGTCACTACTTGACAATAAAAAGGCAACAGCCAGGATAAGGACAACCACACCGAAATTTTGGGTTGTCACCTATCCAGGCCATTGAGGTCAACGTGGATGCATTGCTGCTCTACGTTGTATGTGCGAGAAAGAGGCGCTGTATTATCCATCACAGCACTTCTATCTCTATTTTTTGGGATGTTGGAACGGCGCAGCATACCAACACTTCATCGTCTTCCACCCAACCAAGCGGCGTCTCGATATACTCGACGTTACCTGATTTAAGTTTCATGCGACAAAGGCCACATACGCCAGAGCGGCAGTGTGTTTCGACCGGCACACTTGCACGCTCAAGCGACTCCAGTAACGTACCTGTCACTGGGATGTCGCTTACAGAGTTACCACGGCTAACGGTGATCATTAGGCAACCCTCCTTTGGCTAGACACGTTTGGGTTTAACGAAATACCCTGAAAAGCGGCATCGCCTTTTTCCTTGTATTCGTCATTCCAATCGGTCTCTTCCTTATCACTAAAGGGAGGTACCACCACCACGTCGCGCTGCGGGTATTTGGCTTTGAGTTTTTTCGCTGACTTAACGCCAGCACCATTCTCATCCAAATCCGCAAACACGGGCACCAATGTCACGAAGGGCGGCAACTCTATGATCTCTAACAGAGAGCTTGAGTAACCTGCCCACACCGGGACACAAAAGCCTTCCCTTACGGTAAGGGCATTCTCTATCCCCTCAGACAACCCCAAAAGATGCTGTCCATCTTTGATATGCACAGGTTCATCAATTTTGATGTACCCGCCACGCATATCGCGAGGTGGAGCTAGTATCATTTTAGTGGCCTGTTTTTTTCCGTCATACAAGGGCAATTCCGCTTTTTTCGTCCCGCAAGGGTTCAAAAACGTGCGGTGTAACGTCAAAAACTCTCCGTTTTTGTCGTAGTACTTACCTAGCATCGTAGGGAACCTCAACCAGGTTTCCGTCGCCTTGCACCAGTAGGGCATGGCAGGGTGGAAACGCAGGTTTTCCCCAAGGTAGCTAAGTTCTGCCTTAATACCGCGATGGCGTAGGTACTTCTCACCAAGCGTGCCAGCAATAGGCACGGATTCAGACAAATACTTGTCAATTCTCGCCTGTCGCTTTTGCGCCTCTTGTGGTTCGATATAGCACTGACGCGGCTGCGCCGGTGCCCGACTTTTGCCAACAAACGTTTTTAGGTCAGTGGTAGGGGCGTTGATAAACTCCCCGACTTCACGAACAGCCTCGGCAAAGTCCCAGCCCTTGAACCACATTAATAAATCAATGCCGTTGGTAAAACGGCCTTCATCATTGTGGTGGGCACCACCGGTAGTATCGTAATCCTGAAGGAAACGAAACTTGGTGTTGCCTTTGCCTGATAACGGGCAAGGCCCCTGTTGTAGGTCTTTTTGTTTATGCCCAGTCACGGGCAAGCCGAAATGGCTCAATACCGCTGGCCAACCTGCGCTGGCGCTTAATTGAGTCTTGACGTCTCTGACGTCGTAAAGCGATTTTTTTGTTTTCGCGTTCATGTTGTTTCTCCGAAATAATTGAGAAGTGAGTTCTCAATACACCCTGTTTAGAAGGCGTATTGAATGAACCCACCTCACAGGGTTATTACAGGGAAACAGCACGACCCCGTAGGGCGTATGCTGTTATCCCTGCGGGGTTTAATTACCAGTTATCATCATCATCCCAAACGAATTCGGGCTGCATCTCTGATGCTGGTAGGGGTTTTTTGGCCTGTGAAGGTGGTGTCTGTTGCTGACTCATGGGAGTCGGCGTAATGACATCATCGTCTTCATCAAACCAGTTTTCTTCGCCAGTTGGCGTTTCTTCCTCGACAACCGCGCCAAGTGCGGTTTGCGCATCGACCTTACCTGCCGCAATACTGCGGAGGGTTTCAGCTTCTGAGCAAAGCGCTAAAAGCTTCTTCACTTGAGCAAACTTGACTCCCGAGACTTCCCCTTTTTTGGGCATATCGTCGAACGCTTCGTCAAAGAACGAAACGACGTTGATAATACCGTCATGAAGAAAGCTCATGGATTCGAGCTTGGTGTATATCTTGCGCACCGCCGTGATAGCACGTTGTGAGCAAGCTTCTTCGCCAAGGAAGCTGTTGTCGTGCAACAGCTTGCTTTGCATGGCCACGTCGTCCCAAAGCGACATGGTGGCCAATGCCGGCAAGTCCTCTTGTTCCTCTTCAAAAGTCATGAAGGGAATTGGAGGGAATGCTGCGAAGCGAAATGAGCCCATCCATCCGGCCAAGGCTTGGAGCGGGTCGCTGTGCGCACCGTCTTTGACCTTGTTGGTGATGTGCCCCTCTATGAGTTCAGCCACATCGGGGTTGGCCTTAACGTGGTCTTCGACCACCTCATCAAACCGAAGCGCAAGCGCTTCGACTTCAGCCTGGAATTCCACTTGCTGGTCTTTCAACCAGTTTCGAAAATCCTCCATCTTATCATCGCTGATAAGTGCTACGCCCTTATGGAGCAGCAGCCCGATTTCCTTGACTTTGCGTGATACGCGGGTCAAGTATTTGTTGACGAACTTAAGTTCGGCTGAGGGGAACCACTGGATAGTGGTGCCCTTTACCAGGGAGCTATCTATTTCCACACCGTTTACCACGGTGCGTGCACCTTTGACTGTGGCTTCGCCACAGCTGCCAGATACACCGAAAAGAATTAGATTTCCCTTGAACTGGGTTAGAAAATCATTTTGTTCCATTGTTTTTTTCTCTTTTTAAAAAAAGAGGCAAAAACATCCCGCGAAGCGGAATGTCCCGCCTCGGGGTTAGGATTTAAGTGAACGGGTTGTTGCGCAAAAACGCGCGTTTAAGCTCACTTGTATGTAGCCCTTTTGGGTTTTTTGACTAGCGCGTGACATTGCACTAGCAGTTCCCTTTAAGGATTGGCAAACCAACACATTGTTGGTCTTGCTATTGCTGTAAAAAGACAGTTTCCCGTCTTTTGATACCGCCCAGTATTTGTTGTCGCCGGCATGGTGATACCACATGACGTCAACATCTGCCTCCGGATACTCGGTTGGCCGATAAGGAAGCACATCTAAAGATGGTTTCCCATCCACAACGTCTAACCGGCAGTGATGATACTGGTACTCAACGGCGAAATCGTCTGGCACCACCGATGTGGTTTCAACGATTTTTTCGTTTTCAATCAAGCCAAAAGGTTGATTGTGTTGAGCAAGTGGTTTGACAAAGCCTGCATAGTCTTTGTCTTCCGGTAACCACGCTTCCACCAGCACGGCCTCACCTTGGTCAAACCAAGATGTTGCCTTTGGGCTTGGCGTGGTTGTTACTTTACCGGTTTATCATCTTCACCTGGCTTGCAAGGGTATCGGTTGATGAGCGTTTCTAACGATTCATCTATCTCTCCCTTAAACACTGCCTGCAATGCCGTTTCGACCGCTGCGTGGGTTTCCTCGTCGCCTGCATCAATCGTCCCAAAGACGGTCACTTTCAGTGACTTTCTCAAGGTCGCTCTTTTGCCATACATCATGGCCGCAGAGCACCAGTTGGCCAATGTCCTCGGTGAAATCACCAGCTGGACATTGCTTTTGTCGTCTGACACGGACGCGCGCAAACTTGTCGCCAGCTTCACCATCTTGGTGATGATGGGCCGAGAAAGTTTCTTGAACCGTCGACGGAGGAAATTCACCTCTTCCTCTTGCGAGGGGAAGGTCATTTCATGCCACCCAATACGCGCTCGAAGCGCATCGTCTAGCTTTTGGGAAGTATGGTAGCGAGGGTCACCACCAGAGCCTGTCGTATTGGACGTGACCACAATCATGCAGTCAGGGTGCTGCTGCACCGTGCGCCCAAAACGCTCAATGGCAAACGGTTTGCCTTCCAAGATAGCGTACAACGCCGCTTGGGTGGCTTCATTGGCCTTGTCTATCTCATCAATAATGAGAAGACCGCCGTTCTCGTAAGCCTGTAGCACAGGACCTGGCATTTCCGTCATCACAACGTTGCCGTTTTCTGATTCAGACAAGACTTGCGTCCCTTCCAAATCCTCCGGCATCGTCGCCGCGTTTATCTTGCACACGTACACTGGCATATTCAGTGTCGATGAAAGATAGTACGGCAGTTCGGTTTTACCCGTACCTGTTGGCCCCACCAAACCAAATGAGAAAGGTTTATCCTTTCGTTTAACCCAAGAGAGTAAGTCTTGTGTCACCTCAACAGGTGGCACGTAATACTCGTTTCTTGGCATAACATTCACATGCCCCGGCGTGTACTGGGGTATGTCCATGTCATACGACTTATCAGGAAATGCATCTGGAAATAACTCCGATGCTTTTACCTTCAATTTAGGGTAATTCCCTAAATCCAAGGCGTTCCTAATAGGCGTAACATTGGTGTTGGCTGGTGGTTCTTGATCAGCAATAGTTTTTAGTTTTTTGTCATTCATTTTTCTTTCTCTTTAAAAGAGGAAGATCCACGACGACCCGAAGGTCATTGTCATGAACCCTCCGGGTTTAAGTGTGCCGCTTGTGCGGCGTGGTTAGTTTGGTATCGCTACCCTTTGATGCCGAATACTTGAGCGCCGCCAAAAAATGCTCCTAGGAACATTGAATTGGTGACGTCAATGTCAGCCATCGCGCCTCTCGGCGATGAATGCTCGTTTTCCATAAAATGGTCGAGCATCGGCTTTTCGCCTTTTTTGATATTTTGAGCGGCCAAAATGACCGCTTCTAAATCAATATGCATTGCCTTGGCATAAAGCCTTGCTCCGTCGCTTCTCAAAAGCAGTAATGCTTCCTTGAAGTCCTCTGAGCTTTCATCACAATCTCGGATGTGCTTCATGGCCAGAGTGACGATACCTTCCCACAACTCAAGACACTGGGTTTCGCCCCACTTAAAGTGGTTGCCTCCATTGACTTCGTCATAATCAGGATCCATGAGCCCGTGAAGGCTAATGGAATCTTTCATTTCACCACGCTCACGCGCGGTAAAAAGGTAGGTGTCATCAGAGTGAAAAAAGCAATCTTCGCCAAACCAGTTGGGGTTCATGTTTTTTCCATTCTTTTTGAGCAAGGTTCCCCTTTTGTCTCGCGACAACGCAGACTTAACCTGGTGTTCGGTAACGCCGAACTTGCGGGCAAGTTGGGTTTCGTTCATACCAGATTCTTTCGCGTAAGCCGCGATTTGAACACGACGAGCATGTTCGTTGTTTAAAGAGGTTGCTTTAGTGTTTTTTGATGTAGCCATGATTCGGCCTCCCAAATAGAGGCAGGATTGGATACACCACTCCCGTCAAGGGATAGATATATCCCCTGCCGGGTTTAAGTATGTGGCTTTCGCCAATGTAAAAAGCCTTATGAATATTTCACTTGGCTATAAATGTGATGAAGTCTGGTTGCCCAATTCATCTTCCAGTCAAAGACTGACGATACTGTGTAGTTAACTACAAAGCCTCATAACCGTCAGGGGTTATCGAACTTGCCTACCGAAGTAAAACAAGCTGTCGGTATATCGAGAAGAAATACCCGTCACTTATCCTCGTGAACCAGAGTCGGACGCGCTAAACCTGCATCGAGTACGGATACCCAAAGGCAGGTAAACGATGTGATAGATTTAGAAAACGTCCATTTGTAAAAATCGAACAAATGCAAAGCATTGTCAGTGCCTGACTTTACGAATCAATCACTGACAACACTCTGAATAAAAGAGGAAAAACGTACTGAAGAAATGTTGCGGCCACTGCCTGCTGAATGATTCAACAAGGACAGTGGCAAGCAACTCTGCCGCTCACCAAAGACCAAATTGCAATCCGTCCTGAGCACGTATGACACCTTGCTCAGTCAGAAACTGCTTAATTTCGTCCTCGACCGTGCCATCTATAAATGTCCAATCAATAGCAGGATTACTCAACTGAACTACTTTACCGGATTCTAGATAGACGCGACGACCAAGAGTGTCGACAAAATGAGTTTGCGTAGCTGTATTCATATTCAAAGCTCCAAAAATGTTAATTGATCACCACCAAGCGCCCTTTTAAAGGACGTTTGGCAGTAACCAGTCAACTGCGAAGCACGCGTAACGCCGCTAATATTAGAAGCTAAAGCACTTCCAGCTTTCGCCGGAAGTACCGTTACTTTTGATTAACGAACACCACCTAAAGAAATAAGGCGAGTTCTGTTAAGAAATGACTTTCTCTCAGACACCGCTTTTTTAACTTGTGACACCAACCTGTCTTTTTCATTGTTGATAAAATTGACTTGATTAGTATCGGTTAGGCATAAGCCTGCAAATGACTTATCAATGATCGCTTTCGCGTTCTCGATAAGATTTGAAGGTAGTTTTTGTTGTTGCTTAATGAAGACAACAACGTTGTCCGTTTTTTGCTGCGCTTGTTTTGCAGCTTTGATGACTTGAATACTCATATGAGCAATCTCCAAATTAAAGATGGAGATCACTGCCCTGACGGGACAACGATCCCATCAGGGTTTAAATAAGCGTTAATAACTAACGCTAAGATTTGAGCGCAAACTCACGTGATAGAACCCCACCACGCGAGAAACACGAAAAGACCGATGAATGACAACATCAGCCTGCTCCATGAAATCCGCACGGGGGGAAGTGTTTTGGTTGTCCCTTGCTGCCACGGATCGAAATCCGCATCAACAACTTCACCAATAGCACCCGACCCAAACGTTTTAGGTCTAAGTGCGCCTACACCAAATTGCTTGGCCAACTCGTTTTCACGAGCCAGTGCAATGGTGCTTTGCTTTGGCTTTTCAGCCTTAGCAGAAGACTTGCTAGAGCGCTTTTGACGACGCTCTAATTTTTCCACTTCAAAGACATTACGCCAACGGCGCTCTTGCGAGCGAACGCGGTTTCCGTCTTCGTCCTTTTTAAAGATAGTGGCCATGAATTCCTCTTGGCCGGTTTTAGAAAGTTTAATAAAATCGCCAGCATGCACGCCTGCCTCTGCAATTGCAGATTGCAAGTGGATACCCCAAATGGTGCGAAGACCTTTTGAAGTTTCAACTGTTGCGAAAAAATTGTCTTTCTTTTTGTCGGTTAGATGTTTTTCATCACGGTAAGCCGCAACGTCAAACCCGACTAATGTACCTACGATGGTGTAGGTGTTGTTATTTTTTGACATGTTCATGTCCTCCATTAGGTATTAAATGAAGGGACACTCTCCCAAAGGGATGAATGTACCCTTTGGGTTTAAAAGAAGTTTGGTTATCCAGACATAATTCCCTATGCTGCTAGTGGCAATATTTGGTTAGTAACCAAATCATCACTAGCTAAAGGTATATCCACGCTAAGTTGATTAGCGAGAATGATGGAGATAGCCTTCTCTGTTAGGAGAAGCTGCCCATCTAGAACGCTAAAAAAAGCATGATAGCTTTCCCCGTTCGCTATATTTTCTTTCAGACCAAGTGCAAGCACGAGATCTGGAAGAAAAGCCCAAGATGATGGCACATCAGAATCCCCACTGTACTCAGCGCAGATTTCGTTTAAATGCCCACCATTGACTTCATATTTGGCAGTACGGTTATACCCCCATTCAGCCATGTCCACTGCACTGACCATGCAGAAGTAATCAGCGTCTTCCGATGATTTTCGCCAAATCACCTCATCTGAAAGAATAGAGATAATTGGGGTGGCAAGTAGTTCGGTGGAATCCACGCTTTTGTCGTAGACGTAAACGGGTGTACCAGTCACTAGGTTGATAGCAAGTTGGGTTGCTTCTTTTTTAGAGTTGAAAGTCGTCATTTGCATGATCTCCATAATTATAAAAACAGGATCACGACCAACGGGTTGGTGTGAACCCATTGGGTTTAAGTTGGCTTTCGCCGGGGTTAACGCTTAATAATACGAGCGGTGTCATTGAGGTAACATCATCAATGCGGACCTCATGTCTTGCATTTCGTTACCGGATGTCAGTGAACATCATTGTTGACTGGCTAACATGATTACTCTTCTTCACAAAACAGTGAATCGAACAACACATGAAAGACTTAGCAATGCCATAGGTATTGCGCCATTTAACCGGAAAAGTTAAACCGCTTACTTATACTCGTGAGCTAGAGTCGATAGCTTCTAATACATCTGTACAACCCGCCACACTACAGAGGGGCGAGAGGTGAGATGGTGAATTATTAGATAAACTACCAGTTGAGAAAATCGTGACTAACCACGCTACCTGTTAAGGCTCGGTTATATTATGTTGCGTGGTTGAGACTAGATAAGAAAGCGGCCGCCATTTTCAGGCAGCCGAATAGTCAGTCATGCGTAAAGTGGAAGTGAGCTTCACGCTTCTTTAATGGCGATTTGGCCAATATAAAGAAGGACTGTCTTTAGAAACTGTCGCTTTCGCGAATACATAAAAGGCTTTCGCCTGTATTGGTTAGTGACTATACCCTAACCTTGGCGGTATCAAACTCGCTAGACTCACACTTTTACCCGTGTCTAGCTCACGAATTTTACATGTTCGATTTCATCTAAGAATTCAGAACCTCTCGCTTCACGATAACTTAGCATTAGATATTCCTCCGCGCGGGTCATTGCCACATAGACTAATCGACGCTCCTCTTGAATCGCTTCCAAGGTTAAATCGCCTTTAATGAACGGGACTTTTTTAGTTTCCACGTCCACAATCCACACGCTGGGCCATTCCAACCCCTTGGCGCCGTTCATCGTCGACAGAACTACCACTCCATCATTACTGACATCCGGCGTCTTATTTTTTCTGGCTTTTTCATCCAACAACCTAAGCCGTTGCAACATACCACCTTTTGCGCGGCGCATGACGCCATGACATATTTCGGAGATGACCAACTGCAACTTTTTGTCGTCGTCATTTCGCTTGTGAATAAACGAATCCACCGCTTGGAAAAACACTTTGAAAAATTTATCCATGCTCGACTCACCAATCCCCATCGCGGAGTTAGACATTTTCTGAAAATATTGCGTCGCCGCAGACCATGGACGCTCGATAGCAGGGATCGCCGCTGAAAATCCATATTGCTGAGCCGCCGGAAAAATATCTTGTAGGACTTCTTCTTTCTCTCCCAACCAACCAAGCCCAGTAATGAGAGCGCTGGTGTTTTTGGGATTGGCTACGCCGTTGAGTAGCCCCATGATCCCCACTGCGTGTTCGTTGTCAAAGACAGACTTTCCACCAATTCGCACCGTAGCGACACCAAGCGCGGTTAACGCACTTTCCATTTCATCCAATTGTTTGTTGGTACGGGCAAGTACCGCCCATCCTGTACGCTCACTTTGTTTTATGCGTTCTGCAACAAAACGGTAATGCTCAACACTTTCTTTTTTATTCTTATCAGATTTGGCAGCCGCAGTAAGATCGGCCATCATCAAATTGCGGGTGTATTCTGATTCATACCCGCGTGGGATCTCAACGCAACGCACCTCACCGCCTGCCTTGTGCGCGATCATCTTCTTTTTCACTCTAGAGCCTTCATTTTCTTCAATGAGTGATTGTGCGGATTTCAAAATGTTCTCAGCACAACGAAAACATCGTGATAAGTAGTAGCCTTTGACGGTAAAGTCTTGTTGAAACGCGGTAAAGGCGCGAAAACCCATTGAGCCGCGAAATCCGTAGATGGATTGGTCATCGTCCCCAACAACCGCTAGCTTAGCGCCATGCTCGCCATGACATCGCAACCATTGGTATTGGATGTCATCCGTGTCTTGGAATTCATCACATAGGATATTGGTGTAATTGAGCGGCTTGACGTTGCCTGTTTGCATTCCTAGCACCAGTTCCTTGGCGGCCATATTCAAATCAAACCTTTTATAGCGCCGCATTCTGGCCAAATAGGCTTCATATACGCGATGCTCTGGATTATCAGGGTGATACTCATAATCAATGTCGCGGCCTAACTCTTCGATCACCTCTACCCATTTGTTAATGTCGGTATAACGCTGTTTTATCTCTGATAAGGCACGCTTTAAAAACGAGATTTGTTCAGGTCCCATCATCAAGCGCCGGTCACCTTTGATGGGTTTAAATTGGTTGAGCATCAGCGATGCAAATGTTTTGGTTGTGACACGTTTTGCCGCAGCAGAGCCACAGACGCTCAGCACACGTTTTTGCATTTCTAACGCCGAGGCCTTGGAAAACGTCACCATGAGAATATTGGCTTTGGGGGTTTTTAATATCTCAGCAACTAAACGAATAAACGTATGTGTTTTCCCACTGCCGGGTAACGCACAAATCAGTTTATGCTCATGCGGTGTTTTAATCGTACCGGCTTGTTCCTCTGTTAACACTTAGTCACCACCTGCGTCATTTGGGTCAATTCCAAAGTCGCACACCGGTGGTTTGGGTGTCTTTGAACAGTCAAGATTATTGAGCATTTCAACCGTTGCATCGTTAACTTGAGAGGCATATCCTTCCACATGCTCCATCCTGTCTAATGTGCGCTCTGATACCGTTTGACGAGCGCCAAGGTTGGTCATTTGCCCACCTTCGTAGATATCAAAGCATTGCGTCTCCATTGTCACTTCCAATGTCACCGGATCGGTGACTTCATATTCTTCGCAGCGCTGCCCGGTGATTTCACCGTTACCAGTCAATAGTTCTTCATTCGCTTCGTCCATAACAATGCCCGCTTGCAGCATCAAATCTACCCATTCAGACAAATCGATACGCGGATCACCAATCAGGTTTGTTTCTTCGTTTACCAATCCACGGCAACTGCCAAAGTCTTTGTGAGGATAAAGTTCGTCAAGTTGTGACATGACCACACGCGCCAGTATCGAGTTATAACAGCAGTAATCTTGCCGTTTTTGATAACACACGCCGAGAAATTCGGACGAGCAATAATTTCGCCCCACTTTGTAACAAAGTCGCTGGGCAAGTTTTACCGGCATGTCCAGTTCATTTTCATCACACGCCGTCAAAAGTGTCAGTGCCAACTTCGCCAATGAATAAATCTGATAAGCCAGCATGACATTCGAAAAGATGTTACTGACGGTTTCATTCAGCGCCGCTTCGGTGATTTCACCACTGACCTCATCTGTGACCGTATCAAACAACAGATTGGATAGTTCATCGGGTAAGTTTTCCGCAAAAAACACCGCAACTTCATTTTGTATTGTGGCCAGTGTGCCTTGCGCCGCCGCTTCACCAGCTGCGGTATTGGCACCCGCTTGCACGCCCTCTTGAATGACTTTGTCTGCGGCATTTCCTAATAAGGATTCGTAGGTACTGGTAAAAAAGTCTGTTGTGGCTTTGTATACCTCAGAAGAAGTAATGGGCTCAGACAGTGTTGTCCACGCGGACTCCGCGCCTTTTGCTACATAATCAAACGCGCCATCCACCGCTGTTGCAGCGTTTTCAGCGGTCTGACCCAAAACCCCAGAACCCGATAAGCTATGGAGTTTATTGATCCCCTGGGCGGCTGAAATATACGCAAGAATATCTACACCTTTAGCTTCTTCACAGCAGTCCATACCCATGCTGCCAGCAGTACTCCAACTGCAATATTCCACTTGTCCTTTGAATATTTCGCATTCGTAATCACCGCTTGGCGTGGCATTGCATGTCGCATCTGCATCCATGTTTTGGATGATGTTAGCTTGCACGGCGGCATCAATGAAACGGTCGTTTTGTTCTGTCTCGCCCATATCACAATCCCCCCCGCTACACGGCAATGCTGCTTCGCATACATTCGTGGTTTGCGACACAGCGTGTGAGTAGGTATTGCCTGTCTCGCATTCAAAATCAACGGTCTCGTTAAAACAGATGTCTTCCTCGTTCCATTCATTCAGATCCGAATCTTCCCATCCGGGCGTGCACGTGCGCCTGACTTCAGAGCAGCTATCGTTGGCCACATACTCGGCACACTGGTCTGGTGCCTCTCGAAAGTCTTGCCAATCCAAACAATTCAGTTCGCCACTTATCGGGTCAATGACACAAAAATCGTTACCGCCAAGCGGGTCGCATTTGTAGCCAGTCAGCTCGGCATGAAACGTCTTATCCCCCGTATCACCTGGAAACAGTGGACCAAGTGCGTCAATGACCTCGACGGGATAACCATTGCTGCCTTCATCTAACACCGTAAATTGGTCAAATCGGCAAAATGAATAATCAATGTCTTCCTCAGTCAATCCGGAACCCAGCATCGGCACCACGCCGCGACCGTTATAAATTTGTCGCGTAACCTTGTCTGCACAGCCCTCGGGCGATTGCGTTACAATCTCACCAAAACCCAAACCTTCGGTATCGCGAAATTGGAATTTAACACTTAAGTTCAACTCACCTTTGTCTTTCACCAGCACCCCAGCGGTCATGTTGTAAGTGTGCTGTCCAGGTTCATCAATTAAATTGGTCATCGACCATGAAATGTCTTGGTAGGCTGTATCATTGGGAATATTGTAGGTTTTTGATTCGCATCTCGGGTGGTTTGAGCCTGGCAATGGGATGGAATATGATTTTTGTTTATCGACGATAGAAACCGCCATATCACCATCCACGTAAAGCGCCATATGGTCATCAAGTGAGCCACTCATTGTCACCGTTTCTAACACAAAGCCATCATCAGTATTGATGGTCACCATATTCGTGACATCAAACCGCTCACACCCTGTTGCTTGCCATCCGTTATTCGCTCCATCATTTGGTGATAGGAACTTCACTTCAAAGCAGCCGGTACCGCAGCTGCTCACGTTGTTCCCTTGCACCACCAGCGGGATCCTTACTTCTCTTTCAATTTCGCATTGAAATTCATTTCTAGTGTTGAACGTCTGGCATTGATGTTCGGTCACCGTCGGGAAGTACATATTTTGTGTGGTAGTTTCGGTCACATTGGTACAGGACTGATAAAACTCCCCACCGTTATTGTTAAACTGAGAAATGTGATCTTTGGTAGGTTGTAGCCACGGCGAATTTTCATCGACTCGTGTATTGACCACCCGTGACGTGTTGGTTGTGATCATCTGATAAGCACGCGCCGAGGATGTCGTGCCACCTACGTAGCTGTTGTGGATGGATGCAACCTGCTCATGCACTGCGTCCTTATCATTGTATGCACTGGGCGCATCAAACTCATGCTCGCCATTGTATACTTCATTAGAAGCATAATCCCCGACCGACAATTCAGACACCATATCCACATCATCTTCGACGACATTGATGACGATGTTTCCATTATCATCGTACGTTAACGCACGCGTGGCTTGGGTGGCATACTGCATTTGAATATTACCGCTGCCATCTTGGGCAGGAGCCATGTGCGTCTGTCCAATGGATAATGCGACGCCGCGCTGTTGTTGTAATATTTGAGACGCCGGCGCGGTGTTGGCAGATGCACTAAAATCATAGTCCGTGCCTTCATCCATGCGATTAAGTGCATCAGTGATGATCTGCGACATGTCCACACTGGAACCGTCGAGCCTATCCTTAATGGTTTGGCTCAACCCTGCGCTTTGGTGATTTCTACTTGGATCGTTAAGATCGTACTTGCGCACCAAACTATCGAGCAACTCGGTGTTTTTTTCAGTCGCCCACGCATCACCCGGAGATAACGCGCCAAGTCCCAACATCACGCCTATGCCAAACATAATGTTAGGAGACAGCACCATACACATCATGGAAAAATAGGTGATCGCTCGGGTGAAAAAGGTCATGTAAAACTGTAAGTGATTAGCATGGCGTTATCTTATCAACGCCTTAAATGAGAAAGCTGTGGTAGACCCCTGTAAAAGCAGAGGTCTACAGTGGATTTTTTATTGTGTGATACTGGTCGCGCAACAGTCGCGATAATTCCAAATCATAAACAGATACGCCGTATCTTTGCCCGGACGCGTGCGACCACCATATGGGGTACACCATCTGGCCGTTGACATCCCCATCGGGTGGCAACATCCTTTGAAAGCGTCCATGTCTTGACCTGATTGGCCTGCGGTTTTTAAGGTTGCTTGTGTATCAGACCCTTCTCGCGCTGATATCGCCCATGCATCTGAGTCCTCTCCACCAGCTTCGGGAACCGGATAGATCATAGAAAACTTATATTGCGAACGGGGAATGGTATAATTCCATGTGGGCGAGCAGAGGGCATCGGTGCCAATCGTTTTTTGTGCCATCCCTTTGTGATGCAAACTGGCCAGTGTGCGCTGTGCCATCAATGAAGCGGCCGCCACCGGATCGGTTTGCCCGGTAATGTTTCCCGTTAAGGGGTAAAGCGAGCTACCGTCGCAACCGGCACACCCGAAACTCTCTTCTTGCTGCTGATTAATCGTCGTCATCACACAATCAGCCGCACAATACGCTAACGCCAACGGTGAACTCATCAATAAACTGATCGGATTAAGCAAAGCGGAAAACATATCGTTATTATGTTCTGGACTGATTTCGCTGATATATAACAAATCAAAATCCTGCCAGCCATCGGTACACTCCGGCATAGTCAACATACCCATCATCGTCATCAATGGATAACTGAAGTAATGCGAGTTATAAAATGCACTGGCACTTTCATCCGTATCGGTGGTCGATGTGTCATTGGTACCTAATCCCAATTCGGTATCCACTAACTTCATATTCAATGCGGGGGAACAGTAAGGCGTCACCGTGCTTTCTTGGATTTTGGTTGGGGTAAACATGCCAATGGGCACTCCGGCTTTAATATTTAACCCCCCACCGCACGTACAAACCGGTCCGCCATCGTGATCACCGTCAGGCTCATTACCGATATCGACACCCAGCAGGGAGACGCTTTCAATGAAACAATCCCAGCAGACCTGTGAAAACACATTGGTCAGTATATTGGCATCGGGGCATGCAGGATTCACTGACGTGTCGGCTTCTGTTGAGGTTTGGCCATGCACGCTCATCGAGGCACTTGCCAGGATGAAGAATATGCTATGAAGAAAGCGTCTGATATTCATCTTATTGCCTAGCCACCCTGCGTTTGCGCTTGTGCCAAGACGTTTAACGCCCAGTTGATGGCCAACTCAATATAGACATACGCCATTGCCGCCCACTCAGGCTTGTTGACGGAGATCCAAATGCCAGCGCCCACAAAAAAAAGTGCAGGTAGAAGTTTCATGCTCAGTGCTCCTGTATAGAATATTGTTCGAATTTAAGGACTTTGTTTTGCATGTCAGTGGTCATTTTTACTGGCAATGCGGTTATCTTGAATTTACTGACCATCGCAGCGGGAATTTTGTACAGCTCTCGACCAAAGTGCGCGCGCAGCGCATCCAGATGCTCCCAGCCTTTGTCACGGTTTAACTCTGAAAAAAGGATCATGACGTTGCCGATGTTGTGGTCTTGCTGTAAGCGTTTGTGCAACCACTGTAATTGTCGGTTATCCGTGGCATCAAACAGGTATGCAGTCAGCGGCACAGCGCCGTCTCCAGCCAAGGCATTAGAAACGGTTCCCGCCTTGGCGAGTCTCACACCTTGTGAGTTGCTGATGTCTTGACTGACCCGAAACGTTGGATCGATAAACCACGTTTCATCTTTGCTCGCCGCCGGCAACTTCACCATATCTTGATGCTTCCAAAATCGCTCCACAGCCGCTTTTCGTTTGGCATCCCAGTCAATTGCCGCCGCTCGGCGCTTCATTTCCTCAACAATGGAGATTTCATCAACCTCATACACGGTGCCATAGTTACCTAAGTATCCTTCGTCTTCTGAATGCTTATGTTTGGTGCGCAACCAATCCATATTTGCGATACCTGTCGCCCACACGGTTTTATCATCTTCCATATGCAAAATGGTCGGCACCGCAATGACATCAAAACGCTTGAACAGTTTAGGATTGAACATCACCACAGGATGCTTTTCTAATCCGGTAGCGATCTGGCGCATTAACGCCATTGTTTGATTGATTGAGCGATGATCCTTGTGCAGCCCGTTCAAATACACTCTGGCATTGGTTCTGGCAGCCACTTGCAATATCTCTTGAATGTCAGCCTCAGACATGGAAAAACTGATAAAAAACGCACTGACATAATGGGCATCTTGGGTGGTCACATTCGGTGCGGTGAATTGCGCAGCAGTCTGTTCATCTAATCCAACATGTTGCACCATCGCCTGTTGTAATTTCGCTTGACCTTCATCCACAATCAGCTGGGCTTCGTTGTGATATTTTCTGGCCTGCTTAGCAACATTTTCTTGCGAATACAGCGCCATATCGCCATTTTGTTCCATCATGCGCAATTGCCTTTCTAGCCCTTGTCGCTGCGAATTGACTAGCGCTTTGGCTTGACGGTTCAAAGCCGCAGCAGAGGCGCCCGCTTTCGCTTGAATGCGCTTTAGTTGTGCCGCTTCTTGCGCTTTTTGTGCATTCGCGTACTGCATCAATGCAGAGATATTCTTGTCTTTGGCAAGCGCAGCCGCTTGTTCAAATGGATCGTCTTTTTGTTCGTTGGCAGATACGCCCGCGCAAAACAGGCTGATACACAACCACTTATAAAATCGCATAGCCCACTCCTTGTATTGCCGACGATTTGATGGTGCCCCAATAGCGTGAGTCAAATGAGTTTTCAGTCTCGCCAGTGACGAATATTTCATCGCTAGGCAGGATTTTGTGCTGAGTCAACAGCGCATCTGACAGACCAAGTGCTGCAAGCATTCGCTGCATGGGTTTGGTTGCCACGGGCTCACCGTTCACCGACAGCTCTCCCTGTTCAAGTTGGACAATATCGTTGCCTGTGGCGGCCACTTTTTTGATGACCTTATCTCCTACTGACAAAGGCCCTGCGTCTTTGTGGTAAATGAACACAGCCAGATCGCCTTTTTCGACGTGTGTTTGATAGTGATCCACAATGAAAAATCGTGCTTTTAAACACACGCTTTTTTGCGCAGGCACAAGAATAGAAAATCTATCCGTAAGATACGTCAGCATCGCGCCCCAAAAGAGCACAGATAACACCAGCGGCAGGGTAAAAACACTTTTCATACCAAATACATGAGCCTATGAATAATGCACAGATTGTATCGGTTGGCGAGAGATAAAAGCGGCGCTAGACCACCATAATTACCTCACCCTAGAGAGAAAAAACGATATAGGCGCGCTAAAGCAGAAGTGCGGCACACTAAAGGTGTTGTTAATTAGAGAGACAACAGACAGCAAAAAGGTAAGGCACGGTCCATAATTGTCCGTGCCTTTTTTGTTGTTACCAACTGACCGTAGTTATGGTGGTTTCACCTAATAAATCAGTGGCCGTTATCGTGACGGTTTCCGATGGGAAGTTATCATTTCTGAAATACAAACTTTCGCCGACATCATCAAAACTGCCATCCTCCCACGCGTAATGCACATTCACTAAGTTATCATCTGTACAGTTATGGTAGACGTAGTGACGCTCGTTGCGATATTCCACAGCAGGGGCACATTCAGGCGGTAAATTAGGTAACACCTCAATTGGCATCACCACTTCGCCCATTTGACCAAAATCAGAGTAAACCCTAAAGGTAACGTCATGGACACCAGCTTCATTAATATCCACATAATTGTACGTTGAGGTGGTCTGCTTCACTTCTCCGTCGTACTCAATTTCGTAATAGTCCACGCCATCGTTGGGGTGTTTAAGACGAATTGACGGCTTGAATCGCATGGTCAGCGGCGCACGCATATTCTCTTTAGAGCTCTGAGACTCAACCGTTATCTCCATCGGTGCAATTTCCATCGCCTCGACAAACGTGGTGTAGAGTTGTTCATTCCCGCGATTGTCTCTGACAATGCTGCTGATCATATGAGTACCAGGTTCATTGATTTGGAAACTCATACGCGTAGAGCTTTGTGAAAGAATGGTCACAGCATCATCTACTTGCCATTCATAATCAAAATCCACACCAGGCACGGATGTATCATGGCGCGTCACCCACGCCTTACCTGTGCTCGGTGCCATTGCCACGCGCGTACCGGCCCCCATTCGCCCCTCTGGGAAGATGTAATGGTGAGCAAAGACACGTTTGTTGACTTCACGTAAGGTTTCTTCTTTATAGTCTCGGATCCATGCGGCAAACGTGAAGGTCACATATTTTTCAACCACGTCTTCTTCGGAGATGGTATGACTGATTGAGGTATCTTCAACCACTGTGCCATCAGGTAAGCGCCATTCACTGACAATATCCTGCGCGACTAAGTCGCGGTCATGTGACACCGAGGCTTCCAATTCATAAGCAAAGCCAACTTCCCCATAACGCGCACCATCAATTCTGATTTTCACAGGCTCAGGCGGAATGATTTTAACGGAACGAGAAGCAGTATCGTAAGCGCGTGAACCCACCTCATCAGCACTATTGTCTAACCGCGCTCTGACTTGGACTAAGAAGTTTTCCGCCGCTTGATGTGTGATGCTGGTTGCATCTTCATTCCAGGTCTCCCCATTATCAAGTGACCATTCAAATGTCATATCTTCTGCGGTGTAGACCTCATCATTGACCGTAACTGTGAATTCACCTTGCTGATCTCTTAATAATGTACGAGGGCCACCTAACGTTAGGTCAGGGACATCGTAACCCACGACTTTCATAATACTGGAGTAACCTTCAGCACCGGTGTAGGCGTTGACCACTTTGTAGCGGTAAAATGCCGTGGATGGGTCAGTCACTGAAAAACTGTAAGTTGTACTTTGTGATTCAGGGATATCCGCAAAGTTTTCACCATCGTAAGACACTTGCCATGTTCTATCACCCGCCACACGACTGTCATCACGCGAGGCATAGGAGTATTTAGCGCGCACTCTAAAGGGTACGCGGTCAACGATTTCATTTTTGTTGATATCACCTTCTACCGCTTCGCCTTTGAGGACACGGACAAATTGTGGACGCGAGACGATTTCTTTATCAAACCCTTCCACCGGAGAAACGCTGCGTAAGATCACCACAAAACGACTGTTAATATCAAACATCTCTTGGCCTGACATGACCGTCGTTGCCTCGCCGTTTTCATCTAATTCGAAGATATCACCAAATGGAACAATCTCCCTGCGCTGTGTATAACCCATCTGTGCTGTCCACATCCCCATTGTTTGGGCATCATAGATATAGGTTTTCTCACGACGGTTGTAGATCCCCGCGCGAATACTTACCGCATATTCATCTTCTGTAGTGCCATCTGGGATCGCTTCTATATCCAAATAGGCGCGCGTACCACTGTGAGGAGTAATCAATACATTGAACGTTTCGGTGGCCACTTCATCGGGAATATTCGTATGCAGCGCTGAAACCGTGTAAGGCACCATATCCCAAACTTTGGTCTCTTCAGTATCCAAGCGCTCTAATCGCATTTTCATTTCGCGCATGCCAAAACGTCTGGTACCACGCACCGTTTTTTCATTGCTCTGGCTACCTGCTTGGGTGGTGACTTTAATTTCACCGCTGGTACCGACCACTTCAAACTTAGTGATCCGCTTTGCATTATAAGGTAATGAATAAATGCCTTCTTGGACTTGGTTTTCATCCAACATGGTCAATGAAATAGGGGGTGTCGGCAACGACTCGACGGTAAAGCTGCCCTCAAACACAGACTTTGAGAGGCCATCACGATTGTAATACACCACTTCATACGGGACATTAATAGTGCCTTCCATGTTGATGTTGCCATAAAAGTCGACAGAACTGCGTCGCAGTGATGTAGTCACCCCTTCAGGAATTGTTGGGAAGGTCACCACACACCCTTTGTAAAAGGCAGTAGAGGAGGCAATCGCCACTTCTGGCGTGGTAGAAAACCTACATTTTTTACCTGCACTTTGTGACAAACGTCCTGAGAATCGGTGGGTATAGGCAAAGACTTGCTCTGGCACATCACTCACGCGAAACTGCGCCGGGGAATACATAATATTGAATTCTCGTGTGATACTGTTTGCTGAATCATCCTCGGCAACCACTTCGATAGTGTATTCTGTGCCCGGGACGAGCGTTTCATCGGGTAACAACGACACGATATTGTCCTCGATAACATCATAGTTGAGCTCTCGACCAGCAATATTCACCGAACTTATTCGGCTTCCATCAGCCCAACCACCGACAGCCAAGAAGGTGAAATCCTCCATAAATACCACTTCCACTTGACGGTCATTAGCCACCTCAATGACATCAAACAGCCCAATGATTTGCGGGGCGTTACGGTCAAATAGATTTTAAGGAATACCTACTTCACGGGTGTTGTTGTATTTGTCGCTGGCTTTGATATTGGCAGTAAAGCGCCCATCAGGAATGCCCGAGACATCATAAAAGAAAACGATTTTATCGTTGATAATCGTCGGCTCGCCCGAAGGATTGATTTCATATGAACTTCTTGCCAATACTGAGTTAACCTCGTACTCGTATGTCTCGCCCTTAATTTGCACCAAATATTCAGTTGCAATGGTCGAATCAATAATAAGCTCAATATCTTCAACTTCCGGAAACCACCAGTCACCCGGCTTGTCATAGTGTGGCGTTCTCAGTACAAGCATGGCTTTATTTTCTTGCAGTACGTAGTCTTGGTCATCCACTGAATAATCAATTGGCGCCATCTCACCTACACCATTCACCACAAAATCCACCACTTCTGGTGAACGATAGTCGTAGTCAATGACAAAGTTACGGGTTTGTAGTTCTAGATAATTCTTTTCATCAGTTGCGGTGATCTGCTCGACTAAACTCCCAAAACTTTCCGGTGCACCTTCCCCAGGCCTTAACGAGTCAAACGTCACCGTACAGCCATTTTGTTCAGCTTCGACCGTACAATTGGCACCGCGAAAAGTGACCACTTGAGTAAATGGTCTAGGCTCTACTTCAACAAATGCGGAGGTCAATCGGTTGTTTTTATCATAGTTCTCTTGCGTCAATCCGGCTTCTTGCTCGTTTGACCAATTCGCCACGATATCCACAATATTAGATATCTCTGGTGAACCCACTGGCAACTCGTATGTATCGGTTACAATGACGCGCTTTTGGCCTTGGTCGAGGATTGATACTTGATATTCAAATCCGGCTGTATCAGCGGTATTTAAGATCCCCTCAAGGGCTAACGAATCCACCGTTAACCCATTTACTGAACCTGTCCACTCAAATAAACACCGTGGTTTTTCATCTTCTGCAAAGCTGTTTTGGGTTTGCCAAACTTCGGTATACAGTTCGCACTCCAATGCATCTTGGATGACCGATAAAGAGAAATCCTTTACATGTGCCACCGCACCATCATCAGCCTCGATAGTGACCGTAGGTGTGACGGTTTTCACTTGACCGGAAAACACCACGCCTTCATTGGCCACACTGGCGAATGTCGCGCTGGCAAACGTTGAAATCAACGCAATTTGCTTCACGCTGTGTCGTAAGGATTTGTTGGTATGCCAAAGGTTCATAGTTGCTCCAACAGCTTATTAGTAATTATTTAAAAACGGTTGCACCACATCTCTGGTGCAGTTCACTTCGCCGGCCTGGTAGCCAGAAGGGCAGCTTTTTGTTGCAGGCTCTTCTTGGGTAAACAGGCAGGTATTTTGCGAGGTTAACTCGTACCCTTCGCTACACTCCATCTGCGCCGGATTGTCATAAAACACACGGCAGCGCTGACCTTCGAGGGTAATGCTATTGGCCGCGGCTATCTCTTCGCACGCGAAGCCAATATCCTGGTATTCACGCTTAAAACACGACAACGGGTCTTGAAGTAGCTCATACCCTGCCTCGCACTGGGCTTGGGTGTTATCTGCAATATCACTGCGGCACTGGTTGTCACCGACGTAGGTAAATTGGTCTGGGCAAATAATTGGAATGGTCATCTCATCAGACAGCTCGCATCGACCTACTTGGCTATTTAGACGAAATCCGCTGGCGCATGCACCGATATCTAAGCGCGGCGAATCCGCTAAGCATCGTGTCGTTTCATAGGCCGTAAAACCCTGCTCACATTGATAGTTAATCGCTTCGGTCAACAACTGTGTACACCGCCCCTGACTGGGATCTAATTGATAACCCTCGATGCATTGCCCCACCGTCAAATTCGCTAAATTTTCACGGCAGCGATTACCGTCTATTTCGCTAAATCCCGCCGCGCACTGGTAGATGTAAGGGGCGGTAATAAGACGCTGGCATTGGCCTTCTTGAGCAATGAGTTCGTAACCGCTCAGACACTGGGCTTGCGCATTATCAGGCGTGTTCGCGCGGCATCGATTGATGTCCTGTAACGTCTCTCCTTCAGCACATTGATATTGGAGTGTTTGTGTTAGGTTTTGCGTGCACTGGCCTTGATCTAACGTGAAACCTTGTGCACAAATACCGATAGCCATATTGGGTTGTTGCGCCACACAGCGATTTTCAGCACTTAGGTCATAACCTGAAAGACAGCTATATTGAATATTGTCAGACAATGTCTGTTGGCAGGTGCCGGTCAACGTATTTAATTGACTCGGGGCATCACATACGCCCGCATCAAGCGTCGCTGCTGTGGCCATGCAAGAACTATCGTCTTGCAGGACAAAATTAGCTGGGCAATGTCTCTCAAGCGGCGCATTGGTCACGCGCTGACATTGATTGTCCACCAGCTCAAACCCTCTTAAACAATTACCCACATTGTCCGTTGCTGACAATGCGCGGCATTGAGAAGATAAATAGAGTTCAGATTGCTCATCGCACACATAAGCAATCGTTGAATAGGTTCGCTGCTCACATACACCTGTCGTCGTTTCGAGATAAAAGCCATCAGCGCACGCACCGACGGACAATGTCGCACTATCCTCAAGACAAAACTGTGGTGTTGTATCGAGTGAATACCCCTGCGTGCATTGGTATAACAAGCTTGCGGTATCAGTTCGCTGGCACACGCCATTATCGGTATTTAATGCATAACCCGATGGACATTGCCCTACAGTTAACGTGCTAGCCGTCTCAAAACATTGTGTCTCAGACAGCTTTTGATACCCGGTAGAGCACGTCTCTGTCATGTTTTCCACCAAGGTGCGGCGACAAACGTTCGTCTCGGCTTGGTCGAGCGTCCATCCACTTTGACACTGGTAGGAATACTCCAGAAGATGATTATTGACAGGGTGTACACAACTGAAGTTGTAAATACCCGCATTGTAGCTATCGATTCGTAGTGTACCGGCATCGCAACTTGGCGTTGCCGATTGACCTGTTAAATTGACCACCTCCACGGTGTTTTTGCACCAACCGTCTACATACTCATAATTAATGGGGCATGCGATATCAGCTCTATACCATTCTGGCTTGGTGCATTGTGTCTCACCTAACGTATAGCCTGGCGAGCAAGTTTTAGATAATGACTCAAGTGAATGGCAAGCACCGTCTCGAAACAGATACCCAGCATCACAACTGGTCACTTGCGTGGTGACTGTTCGTTCACAACGGTCTGATACAAGGGTATAGCCGTCTTGGCAATACGGCTGAGACGCAATGCGACGATAGCAATAGTTGGAATCCATGACATACCCAGAAGGGCACGATTGCACCGATTGTGTGGTCAAGGTCATGCACTGACCACCCACGAGCGATTCATTTTCACCACATTCCATTTGCGCCTGAGATAGACGATAGCAACGTCCCGATTGCAATGAATAATTTGCCGGGCAAGAGGCCACATCAGCACGTTCTGTTTTTACGCACTGCTGCCCTTGCTCGGTAAAACCTTGCGCGCACCCTGTTTCTGAGGCGACCAATTCAAAACACTGATTTGAAGATAACCCAAACCCGTCTTGGCAAGCGCTTAATACCGTCGATTCAATGCGAATACATTGACCTGACACCAGACTATAACCAGCTTGACAGGCTTGCATTGGGTCGATATCGCGCACACACGCATCTGAAATCAACGTATACCCGGTTGGGCATTGTTCGATAACTTGCGTATTAACTTGTTCGCAAATGCCAGATTGCTCAGTGAAGCCCTCGGCGCAAAATCCTTGCACTTGCCTGATCGCATGGCACTGGCCTTGGAACAAAATGCTGTCTTGGCCACAGCTACTAATGCTTGCTGTTTCAGTGCGCTCGCATTGGGTATCTGTTTTGGTGTACCCCGACAAGCAATAGCTGCCTGCATCCATTTCACGGTAACAGGCATTGTTGACCAGTGAATATCCTGCCGGGCATGTATCAATATTGACTGTTTCTGTGCGCTCGCATTGCCCCTCGCCAATAACATAACCTTCAGGGCAATGTACCGATGCATTAATTGCCTCGCGGCACACATCGTCTACCAGCTCAAATCCCGCTGGACACGCTTCGATGGATTGGGTTTCGAAACGGACGCATAGCCCCTGTTGCTCAGTATAATGTTCTGGACAAATCTGTTGGGAGTTGGCCATTTCATAGCACTCGCCAAAACGCATGGTGTAGCCTGCTTGGCAGGACAGCGGATCTTTTTCAGATTCATACAAACACGCCCCTTCAATAAGCTGCCAGCCCTTAATGTTCGGACAGGTCGGTTGCGCATCAAGATACAAAGTATCCTGGCAGCGTCCATTCACAAGCTCAAATGTGCCTGTGCATATCGGCTGGGCAGGCTGGGAATCCACAAACTGGCAAAGCCCTTCGATTTCATTACTTAATGTCATCGTTGGCGGACAGTGATAATTGAACTGCGCATAGTCCACGCGAAAGCAATCTGTCTGGCGCTCTTGAAATCCTTCTTCACAGGCTGAGATATGCAGCTGTGGCAATGACAATGTGAAATCAGCGTGGCCATCTACGCCATCTTGCGCTGGATAAATAGCGGCAGAAAAACGATGATTGAGCGCGGTCAGATTCACCACCATTGTATGGCTCTGACCCGGCGCAATGGTGTTACCGTCAAGAATGACCGGAAACTGGGCATCGGCGGCTAATCTAAAGACCAGTTCATGAGGGCCGCGCGCGACCAAACCGTTAGCATCCACAATCAATCCGGTGTCTATCTTCGTGACAGGCGTGCCATCGTTTTGTGTCAATTCGCTTGCTATAGGGAATGCTTTGATGGGATCAAGTTGCACTTGTGCAGCGCTCGCCATCGTGACGAACAGTGCCAAACCACTTAACCACTTCTTAAACATGTATCAAACCCAATGAGAATAGAATGGCGCTAATTTTATCGTTGGCAGGAAAGAAGAGGTGCCGCTAGGGTGTAGTAAACACCTAACCCTAGCGGACTATTTTTGGTTATTGTGCGCTGGTGTTGCTAAAAGGAATAATTTCCTCTTTAACGCAGTTGTTCTCATCTGGATTAAAGATTAAACCAACCGAACAAGTCGCCGATGCGCCAACTGTGTGTAGTGTCGAGCATAAGGTGCCATCTGCACTTTTTTCTGCGCCTGGGGCACATTCTGTTTGGTGATTTTCCTCAAAAACCACGTCGCACGCACTGCCCGTTAACGAGACACTTTGTGCGCCATCTACCGGGTCACAACTGTAGTCGTACGGCTGACTTTGAATCGCTTCACAAAGACCATTAGAGGCATTCCACACATAACCACTGCTACAGTTGCCAATGTCGGCGGAGGCCGACACCGCCAAACACTCGCCGGATTGAGCATTGACGTAACCACTTTCACATACATAGTTAACTTGTCGCTCATCGTAGTACTCGCAATTGCCGTTAATTTGATTTAGCACATAATCGCTGGGGCAAGCTCCCACCGTGTAGCTGACGGAATTGGCCTTACATTCATCGGTGTTGTAGTTACTGTAACCGGTGGTGCAATGGTAGTTATAACCTGAAAGTAACGTGCGCTCACATACCCCGGTGGTAGCATTTAACGTAAAACCTGTTTCACAACTGCCAACGCTGGCTGTTGACGTATTTTCTTTACATTGCGAGACGTTAAACAAGCTCCAGTCACCCGAGCAACTGTAGTTATAGCCAAGAACGAGTGTGCGTTCACAGTTACCATTACTGTCATTTCTTGACCATCCTGATTCACAATTACCCACCGTATCGGTCGCGACATCATTGGTGCATTGACTGGTGTTATACGTGGTTTTGCCCGGGTCGCATGAATAGGTCACATGCTGCGTCAGTGTGCGCTCGCAATCACCGTTACTGTCATTTCTTGACCACCCGCTTTGACAAGAGCCTGTGGCAAGATTGGGCGCATCAGCCAAACACTGACTGACCAGGTAAGTACTTGAACCGCTGTCACAGGAGTAGGTGACACCTTGGGTTAATGTCCGTTCACAGATACCGCTGGTCGTATTTAACGTAAATCCTGCGGTGCACGAGCCTACCGTTGTGGTGGCACCATCAGCACGGCAACTTGATACCTCAAAAATATGGTATCCAGTGTTACAGCTGTAGGTAACACCTTGGGTTAAGGTGCGCTCGCAGTTCCCGTTACTGGTATTTAGCGTATACCCACTGGCGCAATTCCCCACGCTACTGCTGGCCGAATCCGCTTTACATTGATCCACGTCATACAGGGTATTTGCCCCCGTACAATAGTAATCAACTGACTGTGATAAGGTACGCTCACAATTGCCGTTACTGGTATTAAGTGAATAACCACTGGCGCAATTGCCAATTGAATTGGTCGCGGTATTGGCCAAACATTTCGAGGTTTGGTAGGTGGCAGTACCACTGGCACAATGGTAGTCCACCGTCTGAGTTAAGGTGCGCTCGCAATCACCGTTACTGGTATTAAGTGTATAGCCACTGGCACATGAGCCAACCGAGTTGGTCGTGGCCGTTGCTTTACACTGACTAGTATTGTAGGTCGTTGTCCCACTTGGACAATGGTAAGACACCGTTTGCGTTAAGGTGCGCTCGCAATTACCGTTGCTGGTATTAAGCGAATAGCCGCTGGCACATGAGCCTACACTGGTCGTAGAAGAACTTGCCAAGCAACGAGAGGTGTCATAAGTACTATAGCCGCTGGCACAATTATACGATACACCTTGTGTTAGGGTACGCTCGCAATCACCGTTACTGGTATTAAGTGTATAGCCACTGGCGCATGAGCCAACCGAGTTGGTCGTCGCCGTCGCTTTACACTGACTGGTATTGTAAGTCGTTGTCCCACTTGGACAATGGTAGGAGACCGTTTGGCTCAAGGTGCGCTCGCAATTACCGTTGCTGGTATTAAGCGTATAGCCACTGGCGCAATTACCGGCACTATTGGTGGCCGAGTTGGCCAAGCATTTTGTCGTCTGGTAGCTGCTAGTGCCACTTGCACAATTATATGACACACCTTGGGTGAGCGTGCGTTCGCAGTTGCCATTGGAGGTATTTAAGGCATAACCACTGGCGCACGATCCCACCGAATGGGTTTCATTGTTTGCCCGGCAAGTCGAAGTCGTATGCGTTGCTGTCCCGCTTGGACAGTTGTAACTGACCGTTTGCGTTAATGTTCGTGCGCACAAACCTGTTGACGTGTTCAAGGTGAACCCGCTATCACAACCGCCAACGGTGGTCGTTGCGCTATTTGCCCGGCACAGTGATGTCTGGTAAGTGTGGTATCCGCTATTACAAGAATACGTTACACTCTGCGTCGTTGTTTTTTCGCAATTACCGTTGCCAGTATTTAAGGTATACCCACTGGCGCAATTACCAACGGTATTAGTCGCGGTATTGTAACGGCAATAGGAATTACTGACATTTGTCCACCCGCTTGAGCAGCTGTAACTAGGCGTATGGGTACTTGTCTTGATGCAGTGCGGGGAACTTTCTCGAAGTGAATACGTAGAAGCGCAATTCCCAGCCTGCCAATACATATTCAAACTTCTGCAGGTGTCTCCGTAGCGCGTGCTGCCAGACGGACAATTAACTATCAGTTCACCCACATACACCGTACCCGATGTCCTGATGTACGTACGACATCCTGAATATTGCGTGTACTTTGAACTGCTGCCATAGCTGGTACAGATTGGCGGGTTATACTCATCGGTGTACAGCAGGCAGCGCCCACCGTTTGAGGCATACCAATCGCCGCCGCCGCATGCCGCAGTATCGCCGGGCTCAACGCTGTTATAATTCCCAAGTGTTGGATGCAATTGATAGCACTTGTCAGGAAAGGCATTGGATTCATAAGGGTAATCAGACGGGCACTTTTGCTCAGGGCCATCGTAACGCCACTGGCCACAGTTACCTTCACTGGGGTCATAAGTGTAACCACTTGGGCACGTAGACATCTCGCATCGCCCGTAGGTATTACTCCACGAATAGCCGCTAGGACAATAAGTACTGGTTGGGGTGACGAGCGGGTAACACGAACCGCTGACATTAACGTAACCATTATCACACGAGTGGATGTTCTGAAACTGTACATAGCGGCAAGTGTTAGTGTTGCTGTCATAGGAATACCCGCTATTACATATTTTGGTGGTATCGGTGCGTTGATGGCAGTTGCCATTATAACTGACATAACCACTTGGGCATGACGCAACGCCTTGGGACTGAAATAAACTGCACGTCGTCCCAGACTTACTGTATCCACTAGGACAATGGGTGTTGCCGTTCACGACGCGTTTACAATAACCACCATCAATGTCATAGCCTGACGGACAAGAAATGACATTTCTGGTCTCATATTTAGAGCACGTCGTCCCAGACTTGGTGTACCCACTTGGACAAGAGGTTGATGCATTAGAAATCAGATAACAATTGTTGTTGTAATACAGGTATCCCGAAGGGCATCCCGTGGGCGCTTGGCTTTGAAATAGACTGCACGTTGTACCAGACTTGGCATACCCGCTAGGGCAAGAGGTCGTGGCATTGGTCACCTGATGACAGTTGCCGGATTGCAATAAATAGCCCGATGGACATGACGAGGCACTTTGGCTTTGAAATAGACTGCACGTTGTACCAGACTTGGAATACCCGCTAGGGCAAGAGGTCGTGGCATTGGTCACTTGTTGGCAGGCACTACCTGTGTAGTAATAACCAGAAGGGCACCCTGTCGCCCCTTGGCTTTGAAATAGGCTGCACGTTGTACCAGATTTGGTATACCCGCTTGGGCAAGAGGTCGTGGCGTTAACCACTTGGTGGCAGTTGCCGGATTGTAATAAATAGCCCGATGGACAAGATGATGCCCCTTGGCTTTGAAATAGGCTGCACGTTGTACCAGATTTGGTATATCCGCTAGGACAAGAGGTCGTGGCATTGGTCACTTGTTGGCAGGCGCTGCCTGTGTAGTAATAACCTGAAGGGCACCCTGTCGCCCCTTGGCTTTGAAATAGGCTGCACGTTGTACCAGACTTGGTATATCCGCTTGGGCAAGAGGTCGTGGCATTGGTCACCTGATGACAGTTGCCGGATTGCAATAAATAGCCCGATGGACATGACGAGGCACTTTGGGTTTGGAACAAACTGCACGTTGTACCAGACTTAGAATACCCGCTAGGGCAAGACGTATAAGCGGCACTTAGTGCATGGCAATTTCCCGAATCGATAACATAGCCTGATGGACAAGATGAAGCACTTTGCGTCTGAAAAAGCGAACATGTCGTGCCAGACATGGTGTAGTTAGTGGGGCAATGTTTGTTCGCATCTAGTACGACTTTACAGTAGCCATTATCAATGTCATAACCTGACGGACAGGTCACCACATTTTCTGACTCATATTTTGAACAGGTCGTGCCTGATTTGGTGTAAGCATCTGGGCAATGGGTATTGCCCGCCGTCACTTGATAGCACGAATCAGATTGCAGTAAATAACCGCTTGGGCATGCTTCGATGCCTTGGGTCTGAAACAGCGAACAGGTCGTACCAGATTTGGTATACCCACTTGGGCAATGGGTATTGCCCTGGGTGATCAGATAGCAATTCCCTGACGCTTCTAAGTAGCCAGATGGGCAACTGGCCACCCCTTGGGTTTCGAACTTTTCGCATTGCCCGTTGATTTTTACATAGCCAGGATCACAATACGTATCAGCATCGATCAGCGCAAAACATTGGCCTAGTTCATAGTCATATCCTGATGGGCAACCGTCAACAACCAAACTTTCATCACGCTGACAGCCCGACCCATTATCAATATAACCACTATCACAACTGGTCGTCGCATCAACAACTTGCGCGCAGTTGCCCGATTGCACGACATAGCCGTCTGGGCAAGAAAGGACATCAACGGAATCAAAAATACTGCACGTTGTACCTTGTTTGGTGTAGTTAAGAGGGCACTCAGTTTCAGCTGTGGTCTTTTGATAGCAAGCGCCATCAAATAGCTCATAGCCGGTAGGGCATCCTGTGGCGGGCGCGGCGTCATAATAGCTACATTCTGCGCCATTATTCGTCCAACCCGCCGTCGTGGGGCAGTTTTCTGTTGCCGGTACAGCGAACTCGTTGACACACAGACCGCCTACCAACTGGTACGGTGCTTCACAAAATGCATTCGACGGCACCGTTTCGACTTGGGTACACTCTTTAGTGGTTTCTCTGAAGCTCATGTCAGCAGGACACGTATAAATCAGCGCTTCATAGGTCACGCGATAGCAGTATTCGGGACGCTCTTCAAAACCTTCAGGACATGTATTGATAAATATTTCAGGGATAGCCAATGTGAAGTTAGACAGACCAGAAACACCATCGACCGCCGGATACACCGGACTTTGAAAACTTCCGCCGGTTAACGAGAGGTTTTCAGTAAGCACAAGTTGGTCACCTGGGTTCACAACTTGCCCCCGGATGACTACGGGATAAGGCGCATCAGCGGCCAATGTGAATATGAACTGGTGCGGACCGCGTGCTTGCTTACCGTCACTATCTGTAATGATCCCCGTATCAATGACCGCTATGGGCTCACCGGAATCAAAATAAAGCGGTTTAGCCACTGGGAACGCCTTAATGGTTTCCAGCTCCACTTGCACTTGCCCATACGAGAGGGTGGACACCACCATCATACAAAGCATTAGCCATAGTTGTCGTAACACGTTGTGCACCTCATAGTTCTGCTATGCTGCGCATCCTAACCGAGTACAATAAATTAAAGGGTCGCTAGGGTCTGGTGAATACCTCGGTCTAGCCCATGATTTTTGCTGGCACCATTTAGTAGCGAGAATATACAAGTACGAGACACTACCAATATCTTTTACTTTCGGAGTGATTTATGACTCAATTTCATCAGCCGCACCCACCAGCAAACTCGCTCAATGGTCAGCGACAACAGCCACAAAACGCGTTTCACAGCCAATCAGGTTCAGCACCAGCACAACCACCAGCATTTGCACCAGCATCGCCACAAGCGCTCTCTCAGCAACGCAACACGCCTCACGCTCAACAAGGGCATCAACCATATGCAAACAACGCCCCAGCACAACGCGCATCCACCTCCACACCCAAAGCATCCGCTGGTGAAGATAAAAAAGCGTATATGTCGATTAAGTCCCATGGCAAGCAAGCCGCCGTCTGCGTATCACGCGATGAAACGCAGGGTCACTGGAAGACGGTGTCGCTGGAATCCGCAGAAAAGCTAAAGAATGGCACCAAAGAATATGCGTGGAAGACCAAGAAGATCAAAATCCAAATTACCAAGACAGAATTACCCATTGTTATTGGGGTACTATTGGGATTTTTACCTGCGTGCGAATTTTCCAATCACGGTGATGAAAATAAAAACTTCAGCATCGAAAATCAGGATAGCAACGTTTTTATTCGCGTCGGCAATCCGGCTAAAAAACAATTCAACGCCTGCCCTGTGCCTTTCGTTGAGGCACACCTTATGGGCATGTTAGCGTTAGCTGAATACGTGAAGAATTTCGATGGCATGGATTGCTCAACGGCCTTTGAGTGTATTAAGCACCTGTGCCAATCTTTTTATGCCAAAGGCGCCTATCCGGGCATGAAACGCAAGTGAAGCAGTAGATAAAAAAGGCGCGTAGCTACCATATTTTCGGGGTAACTCGCGCCTAAATATAACTAACTATAGTGACAAATTCGTATCTTTAGAAAACGACACATCAAACAGGTATTGCTGACCCTTCTTGTCCACCGTTCTGTCATCAGGTGCCCCAATCTTTCCAGACAACTCTTTTGAAGACCCGGTTAATTTTACTCTATCCCCTTTGCTAAAGCCCTCAAACGTCGACGCGGTGACCGTGCCGTTTAGTTCAAGATTCTGGCCGGATGTAATAATGGAGCCCTTGATAGGTAAAATCTCATCACCTACGGTCAGTAAGCTAAACGTCAACTCACCGGTGTTGTAATAGCCCAATCGCATTCTTGCGATGACCTTATTACCGTCACCATCTACCACATGCCCTGTGTAACTTTGCACGGAAAACATTTCATCGCCACGGGGCACAACTAGCTGATTACCATAATGCGCGATATTCGCACCAGAATGTAAAAGGTAATCACGCCAAAACAGTTCCATTTTGGAATTGAGTTCTGATTCACCATGCGTGTAATTGATGCCGTAGATATAAAAGTCAGCATGATGTAAGAACATCGGAAACCGCTCAGCCGTTTTCTGTGCTGCCGTATCCGGTGACATCGCTGAATGAGAGACCAACTCTGACTTCTCAATCATATCTGAAAACATGATCACGCGACTGACACCGTCTTTGTATTCAAGACGCTTGGAATCGTAGTACAGGGCTTCCACCAATTTTTTGGTCGGGAAATTGTTCAGATTAAAGCGCGGCTTATCGTCATATTTGCTGCCGGCCAATGGATGTGCCAGCGCTCGCTGAAAGTTATTGGTAAAAAACTTCTGGTCATCTTTGACAGCATCCAACGCGGAACCGGTGAACAAGGTGAGTGAGCTTTCAGAGTCTTTGATTTCTTTGGCTTTTTGAGGCGTCCAACCTGGATAACAACTCTCCCACGCCAGCTCAACTTCTGAGCCACCATCTTTGATGGTCACCACTTTGATCCGTTCACCAGGTAAAAAGCGCAGCTTATTCACAATGTCTTTGTACCAAAGAGGATCTTGTTTACCAATCACGCCCTGGTCGAGATACAACACCGTTTGACGCTGAATGCCGTCTTGACCGCAATACCGATTCAAATCGTTGGTTTTGATTATCTGTGCCACACTTGTGCCTGTCACGCTTAACAGACCAGCGGCCGCAACCATTGATGTCAGTAATCTTTTCATTTTGAGTCCCTTAATATTCCGTAAAGTTAAGCTTAGTGCGTACAAAAGCAGCATTGATGGTGATGACTTTTTGCTGATAAGCATCGACTGACAATAGATCAGGACCGACTTTCGTCTCAGTCAATTGATTTGAACGTAACCCCGCCACCAGCATCATCTGGTGCTTTTCGATCATTTCATTCACATAGCTGACCGCCTGCTTGACCATCGAGTCTTCTTTTTTAGTCAATCGCTCGAGTAATGTCTGAATAGTGGCATATTCGGCATGCGTGGCCTTTTGCGTATTTTTGATCGCGCCTAACTTCTTCTCATATTCCGCATCAATCCGGCGTTCCTCCGCAATCAAACCATCCTTGACCTTGAAAAAGCGCTTTTTCGATTGCTGATAATCCTTATCTGCTTCTTGATAATCTGGTTCGCTATCATGAGTCATATAGCTGATGCCCACACCGAGCATCCACACCACTAAGTTCATAAACACAAATGGCCATAACTCGCCCCAGATGGATACTTCTTCGGTTTCGCTGCCGGGCAATGCAGGCAAACCACCCCCAGTGGTGGCCAACATGGTTTCAGACAATAAGTCGTATCGACTGTATGTCACAAGCGCCAATGCCAATATCAGTAACAGAGTAAAAAAGCCTTGATACAACAATTCCTGACGTTTCTGTGTTTTGGTGCGTGATGGCGCAAACAATGCCACTCTTTGCTTTAACAATGCGCCGTGAAAATGTGACGCAAATGCAATCGCCAAAGCCACCAAAATCGTCGCACCAAAGGCAATACCTTCGGGATACTTGGCATTAAACGTGGAAAAGTTGATAAACCATTCGATAAAGCCAATGGCCATGATTGAAATACCATAGAGCAACGTCTTGCGTTTCACAGGGGGTTTACCACCATGTTCATCGCGCATCGTCTCAAACCGGTCTTTACTTCGATTATAAGCAGATTCCATGTCGGCATAGTGCGTATCGTGCATATACTGCTCGCGAGCCTGAGACAATTTTTCTTCTTTGTCTTTTAAGATTTCTTGCTGTTTTGCATCAGCGCTTGAAGCGGTGTTTTTGCCAAACTTAGCTTGCATTTTTACAATCAAATCATTGCGTCGTTCTACCCAACGACCCATGCGTTCGGTCACGGATGTCATCGCGGCAGAGGAAATGCGGATTGTGCGGTAATCTCTGTCGGTATTAATGACATTGGTTTGTTTTGCCTCGCGTAATTCTTCGTCAACCAAGCGCGAAAGATGCTCCTGATTGTGATGCCTTCCCACCTCATCCAGCGGCGAGTCGTTCATCAATTTTTCAAATTCAGTCGAAAATTCCAATTCGGTCTCCTTATTTGATGATATGCTTCGCGTCAAAACGCAACACATCTCTGACGATGGTCTTGAACACTAGCGGTTCGCGCATAATGACGTCCATTGAAAATGTGTCACGGATCATCGATTTTGCGATCCCCGTTCTTACGGTTTCTGAGCGTTGTTGCTCGCGTTCATCTACGGCAACTGCACCTTTTTCTTTTAGGTCAGTGCTCAACTGACGCAGATTACTTTTACCTGGGGCGGCGACTGTAACACTGTCGTAGCGCTGCGATTTCATCACCACCCCCAGCGCATCGTCTTTTTCCAAAGAAATGACGCTCAACTCCACTTGCTGGCACGCCTTATCGATGCCTCGGCAATCCTGTTCTCTGATAAATGCGGACAACAACGCTTTGGAGTTCGCCGACAGAATATCCACTCGACGGTTGTTGATAAAGCTGCCTCGCTTGTTCGGTGCGATGGGTTGATACTCGCCAGCAGGAACCAATTTAATGCGCGACACATCCACCCCTTCTTCCACCAGTTTGGTTGCCACACTCATGGCTCGGCGAAGTGATAATCGCAAGTTATAAGACTCATTGCCGCGACTGTCTGTGTGACCGACAATGTAAAGGTTTTTACCAAGCTCACCTGAGTTAAATATCTCAGCAATAGCGCTGACATCTTTTGATTCAATGCTGTAAGACTCTGCAGAATCAGTTTCAAACAAAATAGCGTTGGTCAGCTCAGTCTTGTACAGATTGTGTTGTTGTAACTTGAATTTCTTTAAACTGATGGTGTCGAACGACTCTGCCAGTTTTTTTACGGGTTCTTTATCAAGCGCAGCCTGCGTAAAGGTAATATCTGGCTTTACTGGTTTAGACGCAGGTTTTGGAGTGGGTGATGTGGCTTGTTTTACCGCCACAGGCACATGCTTGGTCGTCGATTTTTTCGATGGTGACGTTGATTGGCACCCTGCCAACAACAACAGCCCCATTGTCAGTAATACCAGTCGCATTCTTCCTACTGCCATTTTCAGTCGCTCCCTCGGTCATCGCCCCACACGATTCGGTAAAAATTCAACCTATCAAAATTAATGCAAAACGCACAGGTACTCAAGTTCATACGCTGATATTTTAAGTGATAACTTGATTTTTTAAGGGTTGATTTGCGCAAGTTCTCTACCTAATTAGTCAAATTTTGAGTTGATGATGTACGTTGCTCCAATATTGTCGAAATAATCGATACCTAACAGCTGAGGGTGGTAAGCCAGCCCTCCGCTTAACTCATCAGGATGCTTGGTCACAATATTGCCAAACAATTCGGGCTCACGCTGATTCAGGCCTATTGACGTTGAAAGGGTTACATCAATAATTTCCATCGACGGTAATGTCAGCCAGGTATGTAAATTCAATGCTTGTGGAGAACGTCCTCCAAGATAGGATTTTAACGCCTCCTCCGAGGTATAGAACAGCTTTTGCCCTTGTAGGGACACATAACCAATTGTTAAGTAGATCGGAATTGACGTTGCCAGAGCAATAGCTTGACACAGGCGTGTATGCAAACCAAAACTGGTGGCACTGATTTCTTCTGGCGTGAGATGTGAAGTTTCAGCATTGATGGCAGATAATACTCGTTCAAGCACGCTCTCATTTTCTAAAAAGCGCTCCGTGCATAGCCCAATCACATTATTTTCTAGCACGCCAAAAGCCAAACTGCGTTTGGAAGCCTCGTGAAATTTTTCAAAATACATGTTTGATGTCCTTATCGTCGTAGAAGGAGTCGGATTACGGTAAGCAACAAACACAATATGCCGATACTCAACGCACTTAAAATCAAAATGGGCACCACCGGATCGACCACACCCAATAACGTTTGGTGAATACTGTTATCAGCAGGTGAAAACATCACCGCAACCAGATAGATACCGAAAAACCCTGTCAGCCCCACCGCCGAGCCTTCAAAGTCCACAGAACTAGGTGCAGCAAACACTGCGATATTGGCCATTAAAAACAGCCACAACCAAAACATAGGCAACCCCATATGGGCCACAAACAATGCGTATAGATTCTCAAAATAGATCTGTGCCACCAGCAGCGCATCGTCATTTCTCACCGCAGGCATAGACTGGATAAACGTCTGCATGTCAGGCATTAACCACAGTGTCAGACCATAAATGGCCGCCAAGCCACCAGCAATGGGTGCCATGCCAATAATTGCATTGGAAAACGGCGAGATCAGCGTTGGCCGCCAACTGTGGTTGACGTAACCTAGCGTACCGGCTCCATTAGGGGTAAATAGTTTAATCTCTGTTATTTTGTGGCCGAAACAAATCGCACTCAATGCATGAGATAATTCATGTACGGGCACTGAAAATGACGCAGGGAACAGCATCAGTGGCCTGCCACCTATCCGTTGAAGGCTGAATATATAGTATTTTTGCATCTGAAATAACAGCGCAAACAATCCAATAAAAATCCCCCATTTTCTCAGTATGATTAACAGTGCATCGGTCGCGTGGATCATGGTAATTCCTAGTTAACTGGCTTGCTGGGTCGGGGGTAACGTTGCGAAGTGCTCGACTTCTTCCATTACCAACTCGATATCATCCAACGAGCCTTTGATATTCTTTATGACAGCCGCATAGGCGCCGTGTTGTTGTTTGCTTAAGTGGGATAAATCACCCGTACCGCGTAACGCAAGATCGGCTTTGGCGATCTCAAAGCCATCGCTAGTATCGACCATGATTTGCATACGCGTGGCTGTATCGGGATTTTTCACTTGGTTGGGCAAAAATAAGTCACAATATCCTACGCCTCCTTTGCGCACTGCTCTGCCTCTTAATTGATGAAGTTGTGTTAGTCCGAAGCGCTCAGCGTTGATCACGCTCACCCTCTCGACTTCAGGTATGGTCAAGCCGATTTCAGTCATTGTGGTGGATATCAATATTTGCGCTTTGCCTTGCTTCATCGCGTCTATCGCTGCTTGATTAGCCTCGTCTTCTTGTTGAGAGTGGCACAACGCCACTTTCCCTGGGTACAATCGAATGAAACGTGAATAGAGCGTGTCAACAGATAACAAATCGCCTTGCTGCTGTTGTTCTCCTTGGCATTTAGGGCACACAATGATGACCTTTTTACCTCTGGCAATGGTTTGCTTGATCCCCTCAAACATTAACCGTTTATTGCTTTGGTCAAAGACATTGGTGTGAATAGTCTTGTCGGCATGACATCGAGTCAACCGAAGCAACTTAACTGCGCCATAAAGTGCAAACGCCATCGTGCGCGGTATGGGTGTCGCACTCACTTCAAGAATATGGGTATGCTCACCGCGTAATTGCTCGCGTTGAGATGTCGCCAACTTTTGCTGCTCATCGCAGATAACCAGACTGACTGACACGTCTTGGAATAATAGCGCCGTGGTACCAATGATGATGCGTTTATCGTGTAGCTCATCTTTTCGATTCGCCGTCACCATCCCTACCCCAAGGTCAAAGAAGTATTCGCTAAGTTCCTGAAAGATTTGCCTTGCAAGATTTTGGTTCGGCAACAAGATGGCGACTTTGTGACCCCCACTTGCGCAATAAGCCGCGATCAGCCCATAGACAACGGTTTTTCCTGTGCCTACATCACCCACCAAAAGCGCGTTTAACAGATTTCCTTTTTTAATACTCTCAACGGCGTCGTGAACACACGTCCATTGTTCGTCTGTGAGGCTAAAAGGAATATTGGCACACAACTTACCAAGCTCAATGCCTTCGATGGGAGGAACAGGCGTGGCCACTTGAGCTTTAGCGCGTTCGATTAAGTGTTCGGCGCCTGCTAAGTGTGCAATTTTTGTCATTACGCCTAACGCGTGATATCCCATGTCTTCGTTACTGGGGCGATGCAGTTGCTCAAGCACTTGCTCCATTGTCAGTGTTGGACATTGAAGGAAGGCTCGAATGTGTTCATCAGGGACATGAGCACTGATAAGTGAATATAACGTATCAGCTGCCATTGGAATGGTCTGGTCTAGCAATCCCAAAATTGATTTTCTTGCATTATCTGGCGAAAGTTTGCCGGCAATGCCTTTGTATACTGGGATGATCTTGCCAACAAACTCGCTATCCACTATCTCAGCCTGGTCAATGAACACTTTTGAGCCAAAGCGTGCGATAGTGCCACACACGCACAACACGTCGCCAACGTCGTACTTTGCCACTGTCGCTCTGACATCCCCAAACAAACTGAAATTGATCTCATATTGCCCGTCAGTGACAATAAATTGTGTTCGCGGTTTTTTGTTGGTCCATGTGGTCTGTGGTAACGACGCCAATTTGCCTTTGAATACGGCATAGGCACCTGTGGTCAGAAAACGGGGGTCAAATTGCACAGCAACAGTTTGGTAATCTCGATACTCAGACGGGCAATATAATGGCACTTGCCACGCCTGCTCTATACCTGCTGATTTTAATCGCCCCAGTTTCATAATCTGCCAATACTTGTTTACTCAATGTTTATCAGCCTACCTTGGTTTGATATTCACGCTACTGAATAGGAACGAAGGGAAACAACGTTATTCAATTGGGCACTAGACTTGGTCACGTCACTGTCATTTGCTTGAGTAAGTTGACTCTTGTGCGGATCGTAATACAACGCCACAAACGCTTTTGCGCTGTCTTGATTACCTAAATCTTGTGCTTTTGCCAGCATATGTTCGGTATTGCCATCACCTGCGATGATGTCATCCACTTCATCCGGGTCGACCAAGTACACCACTTGCATAATGTGATCGAGAATAATCACGCGCTTACCTTCATAGAATCCCATCGACCGAAATGTCGCGTCATTGTTAGCGTAGGTTAAAAACACTTCCAGAGCCTTGTGAAACTTCACTGGCGACATGCCCTGGTCAGTGACCGCATAGTAAATGTTTTGGTGGTGGTATAAGCCCGTGAATCGTTTGTTGTTTGGCACACCACAAATATCTGGCAGCATGGGATTCCACTTAACTGTTGTTCTAATCATTATTCTCGCTCTATGCAAATTCGGCTAATTGGTTTTCTAGTGCCGACACCCAAAGCGTTCGATTGGGAGATTGTTGCTGCCACTGAGATAGTGTCTGCTCAGGCTCTTCTTGGTTAAATACGATGGAACGCTGCAATGCTCTGACGATACGCAGTAAGCTGTCAGCCAATGCCAATTCAGGCGATTCCTTTCCAAAAAATTCGCTAAAATACAATTTATCCTGCATCAACTCGGTTGCCATCGATTGTGCCCCTGAAATGTTAACCGTATCAGACAGCAGCAGTTTCGCCTTTTTCTGCACATTCGATAGTCGGTCTGTTTGTTTGATATGTTCTGTCTTGGTCACATCAATGCCCTAGTGCTTGTTTTTCATTATGCTACCGCGTCCTGTGAGACAATAATCTTTGTAGACTCCGGTATTTACCCCACCCTACGGCAACATTTTTCAAAACGAGCACCGTAGACTAGTCACAAGTTAAATCACTCTGGTGAGCACGTTGTCTCGAACTCCACATTATTTATTGTCCCTTTTTTTAGGACTGATGCTTGTCGGTTGCTCTGACACTATTGACGATATTGCGTCGAAGGTGGGTGCGTCACAGTGGCTTGATGCTTATAAAGCGCAACAGTTTGAACACGTATTGGGCACCTGGGTACACACTGGCTCTTTGTGTGAAAATAGACTTGAAGTCGAGTCATTGGTTGATTTTGTGGTGACGCAAGACATCAACAACAAGGGCCCCAATACACTGCATGTCATCCAAAATACGTTGTCACTTGATAACGAGATGGCACAACGCCTGAATCAAAGGGCGGTGGACTTTATTGCCTCGTGCGAGTTGTTGACGGCAGCCGAAGAGTCACCTTTATTTCTGACCAGAGAAATCGATTCACAGTTTGAATATTTTTTACTGTACCAAAATGCGCAATTCTCGCTGAAGCTTACCGACGATTCGATTACGCCTTTTGTCCGAATGCAAACCATCAAGTCAATGCACTTTGAACGCGAAACGAGCCAGTTGCTCAAACCCGTTACTGGTGTCTAATGACAGTAATGCAGAAGAAAAATAGAGGTAGGCAGTGCAACACATAGGATACTTTGACGGCGGCAGCGAGAACCCCGGAAAATGTGGGTTAGGTGCGACGCTGTTAGGTGAACACTCAGCTGAATTGGCATGGGCTATCAAGCCTATTCAGTACGGCACCAATAATGAAGCTGAGTATCAAGCGGTTATCCTATTGATGGAATTAGCGCTAAGCCAAGGTATCAGCCATATTGTCTGCCGAGGTGATTCTCAATTAGTGATTAACCAAATTAACGGTCGTTGGCGTTGCCAAAAAGAGGAATTAAAACAGTTCCTCAACCAAGTGCATCAATTAAGCACACGTTTTGAATACATTCGATTTGAGTGGGTTAAACGCGAAGACAACCAGCGAGCAGATGCACTGAGTAAACAAGGGATGAGTGCAACCCAGCTCGAATGTGCCCCGCAAAACGCGCTTATACCCCAAGTGCAGGCACCCAATTTCAATGGGTCGACAACCGCGCCACCTACGACCATCACCCCTGTCACAGTCAAGACATTGCAAGACGGTCGATTGTTGATTGGTGGTGCGCAAATCGCCATTTTAGACCCCACGACAAAGACATGTACGTGTGGTGAATTTCATGCAACAGGGCAATGCGTTCACGTCAAAGCCCTACTTAAGTTGACGAATACACCTTCGCCAACAACATCAGTTCATTAGAGGAGTTAAACTTCATGCAAAAAGGCGTCAATGTCGTCATCTTGGTGGGCCATCTTGGCCAAGATCCAGAAATTAAAAAAATGCCCAACGGTCATAGTGTGGCGAATATCAGCGTAGCCACTAGCGAAAGCTGGAAAGACCAAAACGGACAGCTTCAAGAGAAAACCGAGTGGCACCGCATTGTGCTCTTTCGAGCGCTTGCTGATATCGCCGCTCAATACTTACGCAAAGGCTCTCAGGTATACATAAACGGCAAACTTCAAACGCGAAAGTGGCAAGACCAAAATGGGCAGGACCGCTACACAACCGAAATTGTGGCCAACTCGATGCAAATGTTAGGCGGCAAACCCTCCGTGCAAAGTGATGGCAACACCCCTGATTACAGCCAGTACCCCCAACAAAGTGACCATTACGGTAGCGCACCAGAAAATTTTTATCAGCAAATGCCTCCCCAAGGGCAATAGGAGCAATTGATGTTTACAAGACACGTTAAAACCCAACTTATGGCTGTGCTGGCGATCAGCACCATTACATTTACGAACATAGCCTACGCGTCATATAACGAACAGACGCTGGCCAGTAAAACTGTTAAGAAAATGGAATGCGAAGGTTCGACATCTCCGTTTGTGAGATTGCATGACAATCACCGAAGCACTGAAATTGTTTGGAGAGACAGAAAAGACTTAGTAATCAAGGAAACGGGGCAAATTCCAGGTACAGAGCTTTTAGCTGCTAAGCAATGCGCTTCGGGGTTCCGTTACAGTAAAAAACATGGTGTGTGTATGCAGGCGGGATGTTATTAATCTTGCCGCGGTTACTGGGTGAATTAAAGCCTGACGTAGTCGAATGGTTTTAATTTACTCGGCAGACTTTTGCAAAGGCATAGCCGTGATTATCAAGGATCAAATAGTCCAATTGGCGTTTTCAAAGATGATATTAGGAAAATTTTCAAACTTACTAAAACATTTCAATTCAAGTCGTTCTTCGACCACTGGTGACACCGATATACCGCCGGAAGAGCCACTTGATAAACCACCTGAAGAACCGCTTGAAGAACCACTTGAAGATACCGCGCAAGTTCGATCCGAAGAGGAACCTAAAGACGAGTTATTTTCAATTATTGACAACAACATTCAAAGACCGTCTGAAACACTCAAAATGCTTAAATATGCGCTACTTGAAATTGGTATAAAACTGACATCCACAGACCGTCAGCGTTATAAGAAGCATATACTGACAGATTTAACCGATTGGCTCGTGCTCATATCAGAACAAGACAAAAGCTTTAAGCCTATCGCCCAGATGTATGATGCACAGTACAATTCTCGACGGAAAAAAGAGCGCTTTGAGACTAATCTTAATGGGCGTTTGCTGGAAATTATTAAGCACTATCAATATTGCCTTCGACGAGAAAAAGCTCGAAATGACGATTTACTAACGATTCAACAGAAAATCACTCGCAGCTTGATTCAGTCTAACGAAAATCTTGAAGATTTTAGGTGTCGCCAGCAAAAAGCTGAGGCAAAAAACTGGCATGAACATCATAACGATGATGGTCAGCTATGTCCGAATGAAATTGAATTTTATAAGTTATCATTTTCGGTTGAGGCACTCGAAAGCTTTGTGATGAGACATCACCCCACGCTGAAAGTTGTAAAGCGTCACTCTACAAATGATGACGATTACATAATGAAAAAAGTGCGTTATCACCAGGCTGATGCTCTTACCGGTGAATAATTAAATTCCAGTCAATGTCAACTCTCTGGCGCTGGGTAGTAGATTATAGCGATACTTTCTTCGTTAAAGTATACGGAGGAGCCGTCGCTTTTTACCACATAGCGCTCTAACGTTAGAGGACTGGTTCTTAAAGTTCCCTCAATCTCTACCTGATGGCAATCCAACTGGTCTTCATCACCGCAATGTTGTAGCACAACAGTTGCGTTTTCGTTTTCAATAGTAAGTGCAAAAACTCTTGGCAGGATCTGCGAAAGAAATATGTAGAACGCCAAAATAAAGGCAAAAAACTTAACTGGTTTCATTATCGTCTCCTGATTGCTTCGCCGTAGTGCTTACCAATGTATAACACCACACCATTGTAAACCGCCACAATGCCCAGGATTAACCACCAACTAAGCGGTGAATATTTAAACAGGAAGTTAAGCAGCATCAATGACCCGAACACACACAAAAAGAATCTCGCCATATTTAGACACGCCCCTAGTTCAATCAAGAAACATTTTATTTAACCGTAAATGCTATTGTAGCTTATTGCGCTATCTAGTGATTTCGGTTCAATAATTTTTACACGTCTTCAGTCCATATCTCCATCAAGTCGTGTTTTTAAGAAGAAAAGAATCACTCCCGCCAACCCCAGCAGCGTAAGAACAATAGACGGCACTTGTAAAGCCAACCCAAAGTCTTCCGTAAGAAGATAAGCAAACATTGATAACGATAGAACACCCCAAAAGCACAATAATATCTTTCCAATCACATCTATGTACCTGCTATTGCCGCTGAACAGCGTGAAACCATATACTTTGAGCCTTGCTTATGAACGTTATCACGCAAGTTGTTCGAGACCCAGCAACCCCGTCGAGATGTATTTTATCTCAACGACAATATCAACAGTTCCTAACTTTTTTGTCGCTGCTTTTTCTGCTCCGCCGATATTTTTTGCAACGACTAGCAATGTTTGTCCGAGTCTACTTGTCGCCAAATAGAAATTGGACACGGATAAGGCGTGCTCCAATCCATCGCCATCTTCATTGGGAGGTACTTCCAAAAGCGCCTCATGGGTACCAAGTAATCCATCTCGAATATTGCTTAAAGTGACCCCATAAATCATGGCTATGTCTTGCCATCTGTTTTGTTTTGGCTTGCTTTGACCACTTTCCCACAATGCCACAGAACCACGAGAAACCCCTAATTCATCTGCTACTTGTGTTTGTGTCAGTTTAGTTTTTGTTTTTCTCAGTTTTTTTAAGTAACTCAACTCAAATTCTCCAACAAATTTTAAAGTGGCGTTGATAATCCCCCTGTAAGTTTGCTTGGCGGCATGTTTTTAATGATTCTAAGATTCAGCACGGAAACCTGTGTACTTTGCAGGCATTGACTATCACAACTTATTTCTTTCGATTTTGACGCATCTCACCACTTTTTCGTGCTGCTGTTGGGACTCTTCCAATCTAAAATTCTTAGGGCACTCAAACTGCTGATTGCTTAGGTGGTAAATCTGATTTTCTAAATGACTTATCCTAGCAGACTGTTCCACGTTGGTGATCATCGCCGGTATGGATAGACTTAACGCAAATAATGCGCCCATGACGCCTGCAACTTTAAAAAATTCGCTCACAATTGAACCCCTGTTATTGTCTGATTGTTAATATTTATTGGGCATTAATGCCTGATTTTTTTGTCTGTTGAGCATTAACGACTAAACGCCATACAATGTTTCAGCAATTTTTTTGCTGTGTCCCTAGATAGGTTATGAAACTCTTTTTTGATATTTTTCAATATTTTGCTTCTCAGCTAAAAGGCATAAACAACCGCACCGGCGAATGCACCGATAGATAACACCCATTCACCCATCGAATTGGTATTGGCAACTAATGGTGCGCGAATATCTCTTCCCAACGGCCAGAAAAGTGGAATTCCAGAGGGCGTTAGGAAGTCACCGACTAAGTGAAGTGCATACCCGACAATCAGCCAATTCAACCACGGGTTACCGACACTTTGATTTAAAACAAGAAGCGCCACAATCGCCAACAGCGAATGCGTGAGGCCTCTGGGTAATAAACTAAAACGCTGCCCACGGTGCCCAAGTATTAATCTCAGCGGCCAACTTATGACCGGAAACCGTCTACCAATAAAGCTCTTGGGGTGATCAATGTCAGGCAACACCGAGCCCACTAAAACAAGACTCCACTGCAATAGCATCGTCGCGTCAATCGCGTCCCAACCGGTAAGATAAGGGGCTTTAATGACCAAAACCCCCGCACTGGCCACTAATAGATGGCCGGGTAACATCATCTTAAATCGTACCCTTATTTAAGGCGTTAATAGGAATATTAAGAGGAGACTCTGGCGCCTTAGCCGAGGTCTTTACTTTGTTGGTTTCAGTAGAGTCATTGATGATATCCGCACGGCGCTGTAACGCCTCTTGCTCGCGGTCAAATTGACGTTGCTCGTCCTCTTGCGCTTGTGCACGACGTTTATCAAGTCGACGCTCTAAGTCATCAAATGCCGCTTGCACAGTTTGATCCATTGTTTTGGCCTTTTCCTGTAACAACACTTTGTTGAACTCTTCATACGGCAACTTAAGCAGCACATAGACATTATTTACACCGCGCATCGGTACCACTTTTTGCTCGATGATCTGATAACCCACCACCGGAACAGACCGCACCAAGTTATCAATTAAAAACGTAGTTTGTGAACTGACATTACCTTCAGCATCGCCGCGCTCAAACGCTCGCTCAGAGCCAGATAACTCCTGCTTGTACATCTTTGCCAAATCGAAACTTGCCTGCAGACGTGCCGCTTTCAAACCGTGTGAAAGAAGATTAGATTTAGCGACACCCACACCATAGAAACCAGTTGCATCTGGTTGTGGTGGCTCCAACACCCAATCCGGGACCTCGTCCACCTCTTCCTCAAGACGGTCTTGTGCAAGCTCTTCTCGGTCTTCTTGAATTTCCCGTTTTTGCTCCTCAAGTGCCGCGATTTTATCAAGCAATTCTTGATTGGGGCTGGACGAACATCCAGATAAAAGCGCTGCTAATGTTAAAGCTGCGATAGTCAATTTCTTCATGAAACATCTTCCTCAGTAAAGTCGTAAAATCATATCAAACCGTTAGTTGCCATTTGGCCGCTAGACCACCGTGATTACGCAGGTCTAGCGTGATTACTCGAACACAAACGTGCAATCCTCTTTTGACCATCCATACCAGTTTTGTGTGTCAATACACTGCTTCATCTCATCCAATGCTTTAACCATCGTGCGCTTGGCTTTGATCACCATGCGCTCTGGTAACTGGAACGGCTGACAAATATCCGCTTCTCGGTATTCAGTGGCTACAAAGGTAAAATTATTAATCATAACATCCAAAAGGCTCGCGACATATTTATAAAATTCTTGCTGCAAATCGTAGTGCAGGTCTTCTATTTGGTGTTTGAAACTAACCGGATTGGTACTTCGAGTGGTTTTCATGTCCACCGCTTCATCGTCAAAACGCAGCCAGTCAAATTTCACTTTAAGCATCATGCCAGTGCGTGGACAACGTGCAATCATTGCCACTTCTGGCAAGCCATACTGAAAATAGGCGTCCGCCTCATCATGGTCACGCGTCGTTTTGGCTACGCGGTGAGCATCTTCCCACACGACCGCATCAACAGGGATTTTTCCGCCATAAGTCACCACCTCCTCGCCTTCGTAGATTCGCGTGCCTTTTGCACCTTGCTTGTTGCGATGCTCCTCGAGTAGCACTCGAAAGAATGTCGCCGAAGGCTCATACGTTAATAACATATCCATCACTTTGTTGATATCCGATGGCACCGTCACTCTTTTTTTCTTCGGTTGGGTGGTGCTATCGCCTTTTTTATAGGCCGCCAGCTGCGCCTCATATTCTGCGTTTGCCTCAGATTCCAAGTACTCTTTTAATGCTTCTTTGATGGATACATCAGACGAGTACGCGTCAGGAAAATCGCTTTTGACTACATCTCTAGAAAAGGTTTGGTAATAGCCTTGCGGCTCCAGTATCAGAGTGTGTGAATGCGTTCCGGCATCCAATGTGTTTTTTTGTTCATTTGTGCGCTTGCGCGTTATTGCAGAAAGATACGAGCGATAATAGTGCGCCGGTGATACCAAGAATGTCTTTAACTTCGAAGACGATAATGCAGGCAACGCGTGGTATACATCGTTTGGCATGTCCAGATAAATACCTTCAATCAGTGTTTCACCATCATCCTCAAAAAATCGTGGTTTTCCTTCACTGTCATATGCAGGAAGCGCCCGCTCGACCCAATTTGAAAATATGGGTGTGCTCGTTGTTTCGGTAGCTAATGCCAATGCCATTGCAGGTTCTCCGTGGTTGCGATAAGTCCATTACACCGCATTTTCACATCCGCGCCACTTAATGGTAATCGGCAAAACACCACCGATTATTCTTACCGCAATAAATCGTCACCCCCTTTATTTTTAGGGCTTTCAGCGCGGTTTACTTCATTGTCAAAGTCTGACATTAGTCGATTTAACCGTTTAGTTACGCGATAAGCGCACTGGCGTATTGTTTACGTATCGACACAACCAAGAGACAACAGACATGATTAATCGTGAACGACTTGTAGAGCTTTATCGAGATACACACTTCAAGACGACATTTATTGCCGCTTATCTCAACAATGGATTTAAAGAGCATAAAGCAGAAGAGCAGTACAACCACCTATTTAATATGTTGGCAGAAGAGACCACAGATGGTTCTGTGCATGTCAGTTGTGCCCCTTCTGATGAATTGCGAAAACGCGTTTTAAGCATTGCCAATGATGGATTGAATTTCGACCCCAATGCGAAGGAAATTTTACTCAAAGGGTATCTAACTGAAGATAAGCGTCCCGCGGTGGCGAGTATTTTGCGTTATCGCGGTATGCATCGATTGGTCGCCGCTTGCCCAGATATTCGTATCCATAGCACTCAAATCGTCTATGAGTCAGATTCGTTTACATGGCTGGGCTCTGAAATGCGCCCTAGCTTTGCCAGTAACGGTCGCAATCAAAACACTAATATTGTGTGCGGCTTTACTGTGTTCACTTTAAAAGATGGCTCTGTCATCTGTTACAAAGTCAGCGCTGAAGAACTGATGGCCGTGGTGGAAATGAACCTAAAGATGATCGCCGATTTCGGTGGCCAACCTACTGACAGCCTATACAACACCGCGTGGCGTGACCGCTGCTTACGAATTGTGACGTTTAGAATGGCATTTCGAGAGTATCAACACCTATTTTCTCGCAATGACACAATGACGTTAGAAGGAGAAGAAAACAACACTACAAACACAGTGAACGTATCACCCAATCTAGCGGCTATTTTAGAAACCGAGTTACAACAAAGCGCTAACGCATAAGGAGCAACTTACAATGCATTCGGTTATTTCAATGCTCACACAACAGTTTGGCGTCAACCATCACAAAAGCATTAATCAATGGCTGGCGGTGCAACTGGCGAAAAAAGGTATCTACGAAGGCGGTTTTATCACACTACAAGACGTGAATGAAAAAGTCATTACTGATGAACTAACGCGCCTGTTCAACACCATTCCACTGACCGCTAAGCAGTTTTTTAACTATGTGTCTATTTTGCCCGTACTGAGTCCAGATGCCCTACAATTTGAGGCAATCGCACATATCAGCGCCGATTTTTATCGCATGGTGATCACTGCGAAAAAAGCAGTGACGCTCAGCGAGCAGCACTTTGTTAGAAAAGGGGATGTTTTTGAGACGCAAGGAAGTGACCGTCATGTGCAGCACTCACCGCTAACAGACAATGATGCAGCAATTACGCTTGCTTATCTAAACGGCAGTATCGAAGGTGATTTGGCATTTTCAGTCTTACTGAATGAAGATGAATTAAACGCCGTCAAAACCACTCACATCGATACGTTTTTTGGTGGCATCAATCCATTTGATGATAACCAGTGGCGTGATGTTTACCTTGTGGCGTTATACCGCCGACTGATGGACGAGAGCGTATTTCTATCGCTAGAGCCTGCGCTTGGTGAAAACCAAGTGGGCATTTTGGAGCAGCTAAAAAACTGGCATGTCGAACGATACGACCATAATGCCATCACGGACAATAAGTTTTACAACCGATTTGGCAAAGTGGTGGCAACCAAAACATTTAAGTTCAATGCGTTGGAACGTAAATCTCAAAAAGCACTGACGCGCCCGTCGCTTGAAGTGGTCTCATCCAATGAAACACCAATCGCACGCGAACCAGCAGCTAGCGCAGTCAACGCCCCATTGTATGCTTACAGTGAAAATGAAGACGAGGAATTTGGCTAAGTGTTAAAGCGGGATAGACAGTTACGGGACGCGCGGGAGCAATTCCGCCCTTATATGACGCCCGATATTATTGAGTATGTGGAGCTATTCAAAGAAGGGAATTTTGCACCTCGACTATCCCGCGTGGTGATCCGCCAGTCCGCAGACAATCAATATTTTGTGGGTGTGATGCGCATTGGGCAACGATTAAACCAATTTTGCGCGTCCTTTGTGCCAGATGTGGGAACGTACGAGGATCGTTTATTTGCAAAAGATAAAATGGACGAAATCCTCACCATTGAGGAGCAAGAAGGATTCGATGTCATCGACGAATTCAGTGCGCCTCGTGTTGATATATTGGACAACGTCTTTTTGTCTCACCGCATCGAACATGAAAAAGGGCAGACATTTTTCGCCAAACACCACTTACAAAGTGAACACCTGTGCCATCAAGCTATTCCGGCGGGGCTACACGTTTATGCACTTGTTACCGCCGATGGCGATTGCAGAATAATCGACAGTCACGATGCTGGCTCACCGCTACAGGGAGAAAACCTAATAACAGGCCGCAGTCGCGTCTTTTTGCAAACGTTATCTCGCCTTGACGGTTTTCGAGGCGCGTTGTTTGAAGGTTTCTTTGATGGCCAAAATCTCTATGTTACTGACGCTGGCTATTGCCACGACCAAGTCATGTTTGATTGGCCATTGAAAAAACGTATGCGCTTCTTATACAAGTTTTTGCTGCCAATGTCTGACAATGAAGGATGCAGATTCATCGTGCCAGAAAAAGGCCACCCAGAAAAATGGACACAGACTTACCGCTATGGTGTGACAAAAGGCAGGCTGGTGCGAGACATCGACACACTGTTTAGTTTGCAACCTGCCTATACCAATCGCTTTGTTTTTCCGGGTACGCTGATCAGCGAAACCGCACCACTTACTGTCACCGGCACAGCAGTAAAAAATGGTATACTGCAAACCACCAATCGTGAACTTAACGATTCGGGAGTATACTATCCGGCGTCAGCGCGAGTCGATGCGTACCATGATTACAACATCGTGGGACATGACCCAACGTTAACTCACACGCCACTTATGTTTTAAAAGGATTTTGATTATGCAATTTTTACTGCGGCACAATTATGGCACCAGAGAGCTTTACGAGCACGAAGCTATCGAGTGGGTGAACGTTCAGTGGGGCGATAAAATAGAAATGCACCAGTGGGGCGGTATATTAGAGCTCAGTCTGGCACGCACACTCAATGGCAAGTTGTCGATATTTCAAGCGGCCTGTGCCTATCGTGAGCGTTACGGCTTTAACGATAAATGGAATTATGGTCCACCCCAACATCGCCTCGCGGCATTTGTTCAACAAGACCAAGACAAAGTTTACGCCATCGTCAAGGATGGAATTCCCTGGTTCGTACCCGAAACAAATTTACCACGTGAATTTATCTCTTCACTTGCCACTACCCCAAAAAACAAACGTAATGTAGTTAGCTTGGCGACAAGAAGAGAAAATGCCAATTAACTCACTTTGCACCTTGATGCAGGCAGATAAAAAGACGGCGAGCCGGCTTTTACAACTGAGTACACCAGAGAATTGGCAATCTCAACAACACAATCGTCCCATTCCTGTCTTGATCAGTAAAATTGCTTATGAGGTTTGGGCGCCTTATCGACTTGATCGCTGTCTAGGATTGTATCGAGAACAAAAACGTGTAGAGCCAGTATCACTGGTGTATCTTCAGGTTGGGAAAAATAGAATTTACGACGTCAGTGACGGCAACCATCGCTGCGGTGCCAAGAAAACATTGGGCAAACGCTATATCAGCGCCAAAGTTGCTGGCGGGTATCAGATAGATTTGCGCCAGTTTGCACTGTATGACAAAAAACTCTGGTCGGTGGAAAACGACTATTTAGCGCTTGTTCTAGACTTATCAGAGGATGATTTTGAGTTTTACAAAGCCTTGGGTATCACACTGATACGCTAGTCCTCACCCAAGCATTAAGATGAGGAATAGCGTTCATATGACTTTTAGTTCAAAGCCAATGTTGTAGGCAGTTTTTCTGCGGCTTCTTTGTAAAATGTATTTAGCGTCATTGACACATGTTTGTCCATGAGCGCTGCGGCTGCATCATTGAGATTGCTATAACGGTTAAACTCGAAATTACCCGACGTGTGATCCACTCTTTCGTTGATCACAAATCGCTTATCGTGTACCAAGGCATTGTCGAAATAAAGTTCGTAGCGAATTGAAAAGTCTGCGACAACATCATAGTCAGACCCTGCCAAACCAAATGTTAATACATTTTTTGCTAACGATTCAGCCAGTTGATGCTCGCCAAAGGCAGGCCCTTTCTTATCATTGGCGATGACCGTCGTTCGAAGCAATAAATCGCCACCTTTTGTGACAATAGTCGTATTAAGTGGCTTTCCTTTGGCTAGTTTGGATTCAAAATTATCCATTACATTCGATGCCGCCATCGACAATGTCGCGTCCTTCAATGGGGTTAACTCTTGCTGATGTGCGCTATTTAAAAATCCAGGTTCTATTTGCGAATAAAGCACTTCGTGATTGATGGATTTGCCGTGATACGCCGGTGAGTTGATTGTCTCAAGCGCAAACTTGTCAATTTTTGCATGGGATGCACAACCTGACGTAATGGCGACGACGGAAGCGGCGACTAGCAACTTGGCATGACGGAACGTTGAAAATTTCATAGGTAATTTGTCCTTGCTGTGTGAACGTAAAATCAAAAGGACAATACCAGCACTTCGGCCTTAAGAGGTTTCCTAGACTCCCGTAAACACCATTGCCTAGACGACTTTTTCCCGCTGGTAGCGCCACCCGCCAATTGCGGTATGTTGAGTTCAACAACTCAAACAATCGAGGTCGCTTTGGATCTAAACAACATTCACCGCCTATGTAATTGGTTACACAAGGAAATTCAACAGTCTGGGTTTTTTACGAATGAACGTTGCCTGGCGACAAGTGTTATTCTGAAATACTTTCTTGAAACACAAGGAGTTGAAGCTACCTTGTGGCAAGGGAGCGTGCACGTTGCTACGGAAGGTTATTTCAGGCTATTGGCCGCAAACGAAAAACAACAGTTTATCCAAGAGAAAACCAGCGCTTGTGAGATTGAAAGGTTAAAACAAACCTATGGCGCCAGGTACATTACGATCTTGGCAAACGAAGAAGTGACCTGTGACTCAGTACCAATCAGCAATGCATTATTCGGCCACGTGTCACTGCTCATCAAGATAGGTAGGGGTGCCCAAAGTCAATACGGCTTTATCGACCCAACATGTTTCCAATTTGCGCGTAACGAGGGAGTAACCATTGACTGCCCGGATATCCTTTTACTCATCATATCCAGAGCTACCTACCGGAAGAAATTATCTATTGAGCATTGCCATCAAGGTGTGCATTTTCGATACGATTATTGCGCTTTAAACCGGCTTAAACATCACCCAGAAATGGCGCAGGCTCAAAAATATCGAAAATATATTTCCTTCTTATCAGCTCGACTTAATGGGAAGTGAGACACCATTTAGTCGCGCCGATCACACTTCGTATTACAGTAACCATGTAACTAAGCCAGAGGTACTTACTATATGCAGCCACTTTTATACACACAGCGTCTATTCAAAAAACACTCAACTGGTCAAATCGGTGACTATTTAATTACTGTAGTCGGCAACGATGACGGCAGCGCCACAATCAATCGTCAATCCACCAAAGTGCTCGGCGGTAAGCCCAATATCTCGAAGACTATCGTAAAAATGGGCAAGAACATAGGAAAAGCAAACGAAACCACTCCATGTGAGCAAGCAGTGGCCGAAGCAAAGTCCAAGGTTTCCAAGCAATTGGATAAAGGCTACGTCAAGCATATGCCGAACGCAGACGCAGAGGTGACAAACGCGCTAGGCACAGTGCAACCAATGCTGGCCAAACCCGCTGACAAAGTTAAAAACTGGTCGCTTCCTGCTTACGTCCAACCAAAATTCGACGGGCATCGGTTACTTGCGACAATCATTGATGACGAAGTGGTGTTGTATTCGCGAACAGGGAAGCCGGTTGACATACAACACATAAAGAACGAACTGACTGATTTGTTTATGACTGGCAAATGGGATGGCACGACCCTAGATGGCGAAATCTATATTCACGGTTTGCCCTTACAACAAATATCTAGCTTAGTTAAAAAGCCAAAACAAGGCTCTAACAACCTTGTTTACCATCTCTACGATATCGTTACCGATGAACCTTATGGCGAGCGGTTGGTCCGCCTACAGCAGATAACGGCCTCAACTTCCGCGGTAGTGTTAACCGACACGACATTTGTATCGTCAACCGACCAGCTTGACCAACTACATGCCAAACATTTAAGTCAAGGCTATGAGGGAACAATGGTCCGATTGCCTCATTTTTCCTATGAGAGAGGTAAGCGTTCTAGTGGATTACTAAAGCGCAAAGACTTCCAAGATGCGGAATTTAAGATCATAGGCTTCGAGCTTGGCAAACCAGATATCAAAGGCACTGACACGTTTCAACGTCCCGTGTTTAAACTCACAACAGCGGATGGAGAATGCTTTAACTGCACTGCGCCGGGGACAATGGTAGAAAGACATCAGTTTTATTTAGATGGCCTTGAGAAATTAGTAGGTAGGCTTTTAACGGTTAAGTTCTTCAACTATACAGACCGGGGTGCGCCTTACCTCCCTGTTGCCCTTCGGCTGAGAGTTGATTTGTAGTTCCTATCTCACTGAGATTTCCCCCTACAAAGCGTGGGTATTCACCAAGCCCACGCTTTTTACTCAGCCAAGATCTAATGTTTTCGGGATTTCAAATGCCAGTCAAGCCGATAGAAAACGGTTACATCGTCTCTGTTTACCATCACCGTAAACGCTATCAAGAGCGCGTACTAAGCCCACATTCAGAAACCTTCAGAAAAAGGCTGGAAGAAGAATGTATTCTTATTTCTTTTATTATGAGAACCGAAGACCAAGAGCTTGCCAGTAGATTACCAAACAGCAAAATTTTAAAGCGGTTTTTTGCTGCAAAAACGCCACAATTTACAATCGATGACTATGCGACATTATGGTTTAAGCGCAATCAAGTAAACTGGTCAAAATCTACAGAAATCGGTTATCGAAAAAAATATAATGGCAAACTTGCTAGCGCCTTTGGAAAAATGCAAATCACTAAGTTCAAAAATACCGATTTTAGTGATTGGGCTTCAACGCAATCGCTCTCGGGAAAAACGTTGAACGAGTACCGTCTTATCCTGACACTCATTTTCAAAGAAGCGTTTTTCGACGGCGTAGTTGCGACCAATGTTATGGATCGCGTTCGTAGATTTAAGCAAACCCGAAAAGAACCAGATCCATTTACCCCCACTGAAATCGAAAAGGTGTTAAAAGCCCTCCCCTCGCCTTATAACTGGTACTACACCCTTGCTTTTTATACGGGATGCAGGCCTGGTGAGCTGATAGCATTGAGGCGGCAAGATGTTGACATAAAAAACAATAGGATTTTTATTCGTGTTAATTTTGTTGCAGGCAAAGAGACACAGCCTAAAACAGCGGCAAGCTTAAGAACTATCCCGTTATTGCCCGCCCCAGCATTGGCATTGGAGCAGTTGTTTGCCTCGGAATTCACATCCGATTATCGCTGCTTTATCAATCCAAACACTGGCGCAGAATTCACCGCTGACGGACTTCGACGGCACGTTTGGGAACCAACGTTAAAACAGTTGAAGATCCGTTACCGTCCACAATACCAATGTCGCCACACATTTGCCTCGATGATGCTTACCAAAGGAATGGATCCCAGTAAGTTAGCGCGGGTCATGGGTCACTCAGATTGGGGAATGATACGCCACGTTTATGCTCGATGGATTGACGAATTCAACCCATCATCGGAGATTTAACATCTATGCCATTAACAGCATTAATCAACGGTGATCAAATATGTGCTTCTGAAATTAACAGCGCTCAATGGCAAGCACTTAAACACAATCACTCTTTAACATTGACAATGAAGTGTTGCGGCGAAGCCGCCATTGCCAAAACCTCAAAAAAGGGGCTGCATTTTTTTGCGCATAAAAACGTGATTAAAGAGTGTAGCTCTGCTCCTGAGTCACTTCTACATATGGAGTTGAAATTATTGGTCGCAGATATAGGGAAAAAGTGTGGCTTTGCAATGGAACTGGAAAAAGCTGGCACCGCATTAAATGGGGATAGATGGGTGGCCGATGTCTATTGCAACAATAACGCTAAACCTTTTGTCGTGGAAATCCAATGCTCTTATCAATCAACTACAACGTTTTCTCGGCGTCATGGTCAATATCAAACATCTGGCGTAAGAGCTATGTGGCTTTATGACGATTCAGTATTTCCAAACCCTTTGGAGTACACGGCTGCTTTCCCTGCCTTTGCATTCTCGGTAACCGATGACGGCATTCGCATGCCCCAATTTAACAACATCCCAATAATGGACTTTCTTCAGGCTTTATTTGAGTCGAAGTTGTTCTACGGCATAGGGTGTAGTGAAGCCTCTGTGTCAGTCAAAGGCGTGAATCATCGTTGCCATCATTGCGAACACTTATTTAATGTGCCAACCACCCTACAAATCACAAGCGAATCTGGCTTGCAAATAACCGAGAAAGACACCAATGATGATGCTGTCATAAAGTGGTTAGCTGACTACTTACCCTCAAGGCCAGATATCGCCTATTATACGACTTCTCGTACCCGCCAAACTGGCTACGTGCTTAGTCATTTCGCCTGCCCCGCTTGCTTCGCTCCATTAGATAAGTGTTGCCTTGGTGAATTGATACATGACACGATGATTAGCGCCAGTCTTTTGCCTCTATTTTCGTTTACCACCGCTTCAGATAATCTGCCATTTGTCCTGTATAAGAGGTGGTGGGTGAGTAATTGACAGCACTTCAAATCGACCTCAATGTCTAAGGGGAGAGATCCCATCTAGCGGTGGCTTTCAGCTTCGATGTTATAAGTAGTTTCCTAACCATTTTTAAGAATATAGGGAGACCAAATTGATAAGACGAAGTAATCGTACCAGTGCCATTAAAAAGCAGTTAGCGCGCATTGAGCGGCATATCCGTATTAATCGTTCACTTGGCTTTGGTACCAAAAAACTAAGAGACGCTCGAAGCGATTGCATACGCTTGTTAAAACAGCGAAACGCATATTAATCATTGATGACACGAGAATCGTTATTGAGAGAAAAGCCTTACCTCAGTGGTAAGGCTTTAATCAAGAAAGCAACGGTGACACCGTTGTTATGGTACGTACCTACTGGAGGATTGCGTCGAACAGGTTTTCTGCGTTTTTTAGCGAGTTCGGATAATCAAAATCATATCCTTTTTGCTTAGCGTGAATCGCAGCATTTTTTATCAACATTGAACGGGTGTTGGCGAGACCCGAAATATAATATTCCGGTTGTGACCTCGCATCACTGTCACCATATAAGCTAATCGCCGTTGGTTTCACCGATTCAAGTGTAACTATCTTGTCACCCCGTCCCATTTCTTTCAATTGAGCAGTAATCTTTAACTCTAAAGATTCCTGCAAAAGAGAAAACATTCCGCTCGAAAAATACCCCTCACCATCCACATAACTTTGAAGAAGGTTTTTTCTGCTCAAAAGAGATTGACGAATCGCGCCCTCTATCTGGAATTTAGGCTCTTCTGTTTCTAAACTGCCGTACGAAAAATTTGGAGTAATATCCAGGTTGCCCAAGTTTTTGTTTACAAAATCCTCCAGACACTTTACGCACGCTTTGTGCATATTCTCAACCGCATTCAATCGCAAGAGTGAGTTGATGTACTCAATATCGCTGATTTCAGCGGTTGTGAAACAAAGCTCACTTTTTTTATTCGAGCTTAAATTATCAATATCAATTTCGGTTATGAAATTTGCAGAAATCGCAGGTCGAAGTGTCACAGGTTCAGGTAGAAGTGACACAATAGGCTCAGGTAGACGTGTTACAGTTTCAGGTCGTAAAATCATTTTGTTCGGTTCCTCAGTTTTGCTGCGTTGCAACAAGTTTTAAGTTCATATAAACCGAGACAGAATAGAGATTTTCGTCTTTCTCGTTCTGCCACCCTTAGTAGCCGGGCACGACGTCAATAATAAACAAAAGATTCAAATGTGCAACTTGTGCTTGGTGTGCTTGACTCAATGTCTTCCTTACTGAGAATGATGTCTGTGGCTCATAATTACGATGAGAACTGACTCAACAGTGCACCACTAATTAGTCATCACGCAGGAAAACGTTGCCCAACATGGTAGATGTCCAAATAAAGAATTTTATTCTAGATTTTATTCAATACGCATTAGAGCACGCTGACGAGCAATCCAATATTATGGCTACCTTACTAATGAGCTTAGAAGGCGAGAGTAGTTTTAGGCTTTCCTCCCTCGGTGTGCTTAATGAGACCCACCGTATTAAAGCCAACACCATCATTGCTCACTATCTCATCACTGACCAGCGCCCATCAGCATGCTTGGACGATCACAACCTAAAAGGCACTGATTTCATAAAAGCCTTAGTGGATAAATACGGGATGCCGCGCTTTACGCAGCGAAAAGAATGAACGTGTTTATAAGTTGTGGTTGTGACACGCATCACCACTTCAGATAAATTATAATCATACGATTACGATAAATTGATACTAAAAATGATTCGAGGTTTAATATTTCGTATGCCGATTTCCGAAACATTTCTCACTCCACCAAGCCGACAACGAGTCTACCGTGCGCGTTCTGTTTCCCGTACGCTCAAAGAATTAAACGATCAACAAATTGTGTTATTAAACGCTGCGGGGATCACTGTAAGACTGTTCACTACAGATTATGGTTTTTGCGCACAAAAAGTGTTGGGCTCTGCTACTGTTGACCAAATCCATTGTAAATTTAAAAAGAACATTAAAGCTTATTTGGAGACTGAAGTTGAGAAATCACTTCGCCTGAACGCCTGAATAATTAAGCTTAGACACCTGTTTTTTCACCCCCCTAGACCAACATATTCACCGAGTCATTTGTTAGGCTACATCATTGATTGAGTAGCGCCAGCGCTGCCTTATGGAAGCATTAACCTACAAAAACTAACCGTGACGAAGATATGTTATGATTCATTTTAGTCAATATGCAACAAGCGTATTGACTATTAAATATACTTCATTATACTGATTAAATATACAGTTATTTTATGAGTTGCTGTTGTT
>WKFJ01000055.1 GCA_014872785.1 Alteromonadaceae bacterium | reverse complement strand
CCTTCGGGCAGCGCTTGTTTGGTATTTCTACTGCGTTATCGCCTTTTTATGTAGAGCAACTACACTACAAAGACTCTGCCTTGTACAAATACCAAACAAGCTGCTGCAAAATAATATCGCAAAGATAAACAGGCTCTAGAAATTAGGGAGCGTGAAAAAATGCTTTACCAATTTTCGTTTTCGCCGATAAGGCAATACAAACCAAATATAATTATGATTGTTGTACGCGTTAGGTAAATGAATATGTTTCGCAAATTAGCATTGTTAATCAGTTTTTTAGGCTTTAGTCAGATGAGCTTTGCGCAGTCTGAAATCAAAGCAGTACAGATCTATTCGCAGGACGAATTGTTGAGGCTGATTAATCGAAATGAACATTTGAGTAGAGTGGTTCTAGACGACTGCCAGTTAGTGCAAGATATCGAGGCAAGAGCCCAGGTGCTAAAAATTCCGGCCTATCGGTTTTTGTGGGGTGACATGCTCGCTTGGGGCGTATGCGTTGAAGCAGAACCCGATCGCGGAGTCGCCTTTATGGAAGATGCTGCAATGCAGGGCTTAGCACCTGCAATGGAGCAACTAGGACGTTATTATGCGGCCGGCCGTTTAGTGCAAAAAGACGTTGAACGAGGCATTATCTACTTGCGAGAGGCCGGTTCGCTGGGCAATTTAAAGGCACAAATTCAACTGGCGGAACTGTTTATAGAAGGTCACGGCAGTCCTTACGACTATGAAGATACTTATCACTGGTTGTACAACGCTGTGACTGGTGACGAAGAACAGCATCAGCAAATCGCTAATTGCATGTCGGGACTTGAAGAGTTAATGCACCCGAAAATTGTTCGACGCGCTCGAAGGCCGCTTGACAGTTAATCATCACTATTTGCAAAACCCGTCGTGCTGACGGGTTTTTTCATTGCCCACCTTTTAGGTATTTACTCAAAATACTTAAGCAATCTTAAGCACACTCGGTATACTTATTACAACATTAGACCAAGGAGTCGGTTTGCTCCGTCGAACTATATGACTGACGATCCATTTTACGCGCGCGAAAAAGAAAAATACGAACAGCCGGTGGCGAGTAGAGAGTTTATTCTGCAATTGCTCGAAAGTGCTGCAAAACCGCTTTCTTTCCTCGAAGTTTGCCAACAAGTTGATGCGAAAGACGAAACTAGCCGTATCGCAATACAGCGCCGTTTACGTGCGATGGAGAGAGAAGGTCAAGTTATCTTTAATCGACAAAAACGCTATGAAATTGGCGAGGTCATTTCCCATGTAACTGGTTCTGTCATTGGTCACCGTGATGGATTCGGCTTCCTAAAGCGCGAAGATGGTGAAAGAGATTTGTACATATCCTCTGGGCAAATGCAGTTTCTTTTGCATGGCGATAAGGTTTCGGCTGTTACCGGGCGCAAAGATCCGCGTGGCCGAATTGAAGCCAAGAACATTGAGGTCATCGCACCCAGAGATGAGCCTATTGTGGGACGCTTTTTTATGGAAAGCGGCGTGGGTATTGTCATCCCTGATGACAATCGATTGAATTTCGAAATAGTGGTACCGCCTGAACATATCAATGGGGCTACTCAAGGTCATGTGGTTGTGGCACAAATGACCCAACGCCCTAGGAAGCGTGTCAATCCGATTGGAAAAGTGATCGAAGTACTTGGTGAGCATATGGCTCCTGGCATGGAAATCGAAATGGCATTGCGCAATTTTGATATTCCGCACAGCTGGCCTGCCAATGTGCTCAATGACGTCAGTAAGTTAGCCGATACAGTCACCGACAGTGCCAAAGAAGGACGTATCGACTTACGGCAATTGCCGCTTGTTACCATTGACGGTGAAGATGCCAGAGATTTTGATGACGCAGTCTTTTGCGAGCCTCTGGAATCAGGCGGATGGCAGCTATGGGTAGCTATTGCTGATGTGAGCTATTATGTAAGGCCGAATAAGCCCCTGGACGATGAAGCGCAAAATCGCGGTAATTCTGTTTATTTCCCTGAGCAAGTGATACCTATGTTGCCGGAGAAGTTGTCTAACGGCCTTTGTTCTTTGAATCCCAATGTAGACCGTTTGTGTATGGTGTGTGAAATGACAATTTCTGCATCGGGTAAATTAGAAGAGTATCAATTTTACGAAGCTGTCATGAATTCTCATGCTCGCCTTACCTATACGAAGGTTTGGGCGATATTAGAAGGTGACCCGGAGCTATTTCAACGCTATGAAGCTCAGGTAGATCACCTGCGTAACTTACACAATTTGTATAAAACGCTTAAGAAATCACGCGCCGAACGAGGCGCGATTGAGTTTGAAACCTCAGAAACCAAATTCGTATTTAATGCACAGCGCAAAATAGATCATATTGTTCCCGTGGTGCGCAACGATGCTCACAAAATGATTGAAGAATGCATGATATTGGCTAACGTTGCAGCCGCTGACTTTTTAGGCACCAATAAAGCCGAAGGGCTGTACCGGATTCACGGTGAGCCGAACGAAGAACGCTTAAAAAGTTTTATCTCTTACCTTAGCGAAGTTGGGATCTCCCACAAGATACGAGACAATGCGACGCCACGTGACTTCAGCGAAATCGTAAAGAAAATTCAAGGACGTCCGGATCAAGAATTGATTCAAACCATGTTATTGCGCTCGATGCAGCAGGCGGTTTATGACCCAGACAACGTTGGTCATTTTGGATTGGCACTTGAGGCCTACGCTCACTTTACCTCACCGATTCGTCGCTACCCTGACCTTGTTGTTCACAGGGTGATAAAAGGTATCTTAGACAAGAAAAAAGGCCAAAAGAGTAAAACTGGCGGAAAGCTCTACAACGAAGATGAAGTCGGGGCATTGGGTGAGCAGTGCTCAATGACCGAAAGACGTGCCGATGATGCCACTCGGGACGTGGCCGATTGGTTAAAGTGCGAATTTATGCAAGCACACGTCGGCGACAGTTTTGAAGGTGTTATCGCGTCTGTTACCAATTTTGGATTCTTTGTTCGCCTGAGCGAATTTCATATCGACGGCCTGGTGCATATTACCAGCCTGACGAATGACTACTATCAGTTTGACGAAACCAGTCAATATCTTATCGGTGAGAGCACCGGGGTGGTATTCAGGTTAGGTGACCCGCTGACGGTAAAAGTGGTGTCAGTGAGCTTGGAAGATCGTAAAATAGATTTCATCCTCGATATGCCGTTGCCATCGAGAAAGTCGAGGCGTGCAGCAAAGGCATCGAGAATTAAGGTGAAACGCGAGGGTGACGCCAAAGGTGAACGAACCACTAAGTCGCGCAAACCCAGAGAAACAAATAAGAAAACCAAGCCAGGTAAAAAGTCGACCGCAAGTCGTCGTAGTAAAAAGAAATAAGGGGTAATTAATGGCACAGCAAGAATGGTTGTATGGAATGCATGCTCTTGAAGCTGTAATGGCACGAGAACCGGAGCGCATTATCGAACTGTTCGTACTCAAAGGACGTGATGACGACAAGTTACGTGCCATTATTAACCAGGCTAGAAAGTTTGGTATTTCAATTCAGTTTTGCCAAAGGAAAGTCCTAGACGATAAGGTCAGAGGCGAACAACATCAGGGGATTGTGGCAAAAGCGAAACCTGGCAAAGGTTATGATGAGAAGGACTTGTTTGAGATAGTTGCGCAACAAGAACAGCCCTTTTTATTGATATTAGACGGTGTAACTGACCCTCATAATCTTGGTGCGTGCCTGCGCACAGCCGACGCTGCAGGAGTGCATGCCTTGGTTGTACCGAAAGATAAATCAGCGAACCTTACTCCCACCGCTCGAAAGGTGGCTTGTGGTGCAGCAGAAACGGTTCCTCTTGTACAGGTAACTAACCTGGCCCGAACCCTAAGAGACCTGCAAGAAGCTGGGGTTTGGATCATTGGCACGGCAGGTGAAGCCGAACAGTTGATTTACGAATGCCGACTAGCCGGACCTATGGCGTTAGTGATGGGTGCGGAGGGCAAGGGCATGCGCCGGTTGACTCGTGAGGTATGTGATGAGCTGATTAAACTGCCAATGGCAGGCTCGGTTTCTAGCCTCAATGTGTCTGTTGCTACAGGTGTATGCTTATATGAAATCGTGCGTCAACGCGCCGTGAGTTAATCCGAAATATCATAATTTCAACGTCAACATTACAAAATTTTAATCGTCCAAAAATTGCACATCCGCGAATTGTACTTCAGCTGTAAAAGAGGAGTTTAATTATGTGGTGTGCAGATTGTGAAGAGATTAAAGGCTACTTCTTCGATACAACGCGTTTTTTCTATTTTGTCCAACCTTAGAAACCTCAGCAAAGCTAGCAAAGCTTTGTGATTCCTTGAATTTTTCGCTCGATAAACACAATAGCCATTGCGTGTCGGTTGCGGTAGCTCAACATGACATCGAGCTTTTTTTAATGGGTATATTTGCCGAGTTCCACGGGCCAGAGCGCTTCAATACCAAAGTTACCACTACTGATGGCAGCACCGAGTTAGACCTAGAAGCTGTTGGCCGTTTGATTAGTGCTGATGTGTTTATCAACCGCTACAAGAGCCTTTGGATAGTAGAATCAGTTCGCGAACATAATTACGAAACCTGGTTTCAACCCATCGTCGATATTCGCGACTCAGCAAAGCATCCAAAACAAATCTTTGCCCACGAGGCACTGTTTAGGATTCGTGATAAAACCGGTGACATCATTCCACCGAGTTATGTATTTGGTGTAGCGGGACACTCAGATTTACTGTTTTCCCTTGATCTTACGGCGAGACGTTCCGCTATTGAACACGCTGCTGTGGCAAAGATGGGGACAAAAATTTTTGTTAACTTTGATCCTGCGAGTATCTATGACCCTGCCTATTGCCTGCGCTCGACTGCCGCGGCAATTGAAGCTGCTGGACTTAAAAACAGTGATGTGGTGTTTGAAGTGACCGAAACCCATAAGGCCAAAAGCGTATCGCATTTAAAGGGCATTTTATCGTTTTATCGCAATGCAGGGGTTGAAGTGGCGCTCGACGATGTTGGCGCGGGCTGGTCCGGTTTAAACCTACTAAACAGCCTGATGCCCGATTACATGAAATTTGACATGGAGCTGATTAGGAATATTGACGTATCTAGTTCGCAGCAAAAGTTAGTGAAACACCTAGTCGCTAGCGCTAAGGAAAACGGTATAAAAGTGATTGCGGAAGGTATTGAAACACAAGCAGAAGCAGCGTGTTTACAAGAATTGGCCGCTGACTTCTTACAAGGCTATTACTTTGGTAAACGCGAGTTAAAACAGAAGCTCACTCGCTAATACGTAATGGGACTTTTAGCTCACGTCTACTTACTACGGTATTTATATTGAGTGGGGCAGAAACCCCGCTCAATGCTCTCAGGTCTCAGCTTTTGATGTTTCGTTTTACGCGACGACACTCGCTGTCGCCAGTTCTTGAAAGTCTTTGGCGCCAGTGAACTGCGCATTAGTTTGATAACTTGGGGTTCGCCAATGCCGTAGAGACGTTCAATCGCCTCAAATGGTGTTCTATCTTCCCACGCCATTTCGATAATTCTGGAGTGGTCTTCTTCTGAAAACGAGTGTTGCATTAAATTTATCGTTGTTTAGTTTTGGTGCGTAGTCTTTACGTGACATTGGCACTAAAGGATCCCAAAGCAACTTAGTTCTGCTGGCTTGCACACCTCTTTATCTTGTAGCATGTTCCAACGCGTATGTTGAAAATGTTGAATCAAATAGTGAGGTTGGGTGATGCCATTAACATCTAAACTAGGGAACTGTTGTTTGGGATTAAGTGTTTCTTTTGGGCTTTTGGCGCAAGGGACATTGCCCAATTACGATATTTTGATGTATGACCTTGCTTGGAAGGAAGTAAATGAACAAGCCCGTCTTTCCATATCAAATCCTGTCGTCATCGCCAACTCACCACATTACGAAAACCAGCCAAATTTCATAAGTAATTCCCAATTATTGTTCACCAAGATTGTCGATGGCAATGCGGATATTTGGCAATGGCAGCATGGGGAAGCGAAGCCGCTATTCGAAACAAAAGAGAGCGAATATTCACCGACACCTGTCCCATTTATTAAGGATACCTATTCCATGATACGAGTGGAGCAGGACGGGACACAACGACTATGGCAATACGACAGTAAAGGCCATTTTAACCTGGTGTTCGAAACCATTAAGCCGGTGGGCTATCATGTGTGGTTAGAAAAGAGTATTGCTATGTTTGTGTTAGGAGAACCGCATCGATTGGAAGTCACCGAATTGGGTAATGAATCTACTAAGGTTCTTGATAAAGATATAGGACGCTGTTTGCAACGGATCCCGGCGTCAAAGGCTATCTCTTACACCCGTGTTGTGAAAGGTAAACATGAAATGCGCAAAATAGACTTCCCCAGCCAAGCAATTAGCGCGATAGGAATGTTGCCTGGTGAAAGCCAAGATTACACTTGGTTTGGAAGTAACTATGTTATTTCTGCTGAGCAAGATCGATTACTTTTTAAAAATGTAACTGATAAGAATTCGAAGTGGCTTGCTGTGCAATATGACAGTGAGCTGTACCCAGATAACATTACTCGTTTAGCGATAAGCCCTGATGGCAGTAAGATCGCGATAGTCAGCCATCGATAATAAGGCATGCCTATCACTAATTCTTTAGTGGTCGTGTTGCAACATTTTGTTTCCATACGCGATTCCCACTTTTCAAAATCCCGTGATGCGCCATACTCTGTAGTCGACAGAAAGTGTTAAAGGAATCCAATATGAATTGTCATGAAATAGACTATGAAATTCTTGGCTCATCCATGCAGATGGTTGAGGTAGAGCTTGATCCTCAAGAGACCGTTATTGCAGAAGCGGGTGCCATGAACTATATGGAAGACGGAATTGAGTTTGAGAGCAAAATGGGCGATGGCTCTGATCCAGAACAAGGTTTCATGGGCAAACTCTTTAGTGCAGGCAAACGCATGATTACCGGAGAGTCATTGTTTATGACTCACTTTACCAACCAAGGGTACGGCAAAAAGCGCGTATCATTCGCATCACCTTTTCCGGGGACAGTTATTCCCGTTGATATGGCAAAAATTGGCCATGAGATTACCTGCCAAAAAGACTCATTTTTGTGCGCCGCTCTGGGCACCAAAATTGACATTGCCTTTAACAAAAAACTCGGGGCAGGATTCTTTGGAGGAGAGGGTTTTATTCTTGAGAGATTACAAGGTGACGGCATGGCTTTTATCCATGCTGGTGGTACGGTTGTAGAAAAGCAACTCAATGGTGAAACCCTGCGGGTCGATACGGGCTGTATTGTTGGATTTAGTGGTGGTATTGATTACGACATTCAAATGGTGAAAGGGCTTCGCAGTATGTTCTTTGGCGGTGAAGGGCTATTTCTCGCTACATTACGGGGGCACGGTACAGTTTGGTTACAATCGCTTCCATTTAGCCGCTTGGCAGACCGAATTATCCAACATGCACCCAGCGCCGGTGGCAGTCGTCAAGGTGAAGGCAGTGTGCTCGGTGGCATAGGCGATTTGATTGACGGTTCTTAAATTAAAAAAAGGGCGCCAACGGCGCCACTTTTGCTTCTACACAACAAATGAGAACGAGGTTTAGAAAGAGTATCCGAGTGAAAACGTGTATACACTTGGATCGATATCAACGGATACCTTGCCTTGTGCGCCGTTCAAGTCGAAACTCGCATCAGTACTGATATCGATGCGTCTGGCAGACACATTCACATGCCACTGTTCGTTGATTTGGTAATCAGCACCAATTTGTAGAGCCAATCCAAATGAGTCGTCTAAACTCAATTTGCTAAATCCAGCATCTTTATTAGCTGAAGTGAATTCTTCACTGAAGAATGTCGTGTAGTTCAAGCCAAATCCCACATATGGCTTGAGCTTGCTGTCGCTGCTGCCAAAGTAATAGTTTGCACTGATTGTGGGTGGTAGGGGTTTGGTTTCACCCAGTGCACCCACTGTATTTAGTGTGATGTCGTGACTAAATGGGGTCGCAGCCAGCAGTTCTATTGCCCAATTATTAGTGAGCATGTAGGCGGCATTGATACCTAATTGAGTGTTGTTACCTACACTCACGCCTACACCTAAGTCAGCACCTGCGACAAATACGTTGCTACTATCATCGTTGGGGGCGACGTTAGTTAGACCTCCGCGAAAGATCCAATCTCCCGCTTCGTGTGCGTGGGTAGTAATTGTGCTTGCAGCTAGCGAAAATAGTAAAGCTGCGCCTAGTAAGTGTTTTTTGTTCATGTGTTTCTCCGTAATCAATGGCGCCATTATTCCTGTTCTTCTATGACTTCTTTTGATCTAGAGCAACTTTTAAAAAGAGCTTATTTCCGTTGTGAACTTTATTTGATCTTAATCAATTTATTGAGCCTATGAGTGTTTGCTAAATCAATTAATTAGGTGTGTGAAATTACCCGTATGTGGTAGTTTGGAAACAGGAACAAACATGGAATCAATAAAAATGAGAAAAATCCTGATTGCATTTGCCACTGTGATAGTGAGCTTTTTTAGTGGCGCGGAAACCTTGGTAACCAATGTGAAGGGCTACCACTTAGTTGCTGGTGAGCTACAGACATTCTCGGCATTGTCTTTTGACAATGACCAAGTCACAGGCCTATACCAGTCGCGTCCCAATACCGATCGTTACTCAATCGTCATTGATGCTAAGGGGAAAACTCTGCTTCCAGGTCTAATCGATGCCCATGGGCACGTTTATGGCTATGGTTTGACCCTGAGTAGAGTCAATTTGATGGGAATAGCATCGCTAAAAGATGCCAAAGCTCAAATCGCCAAGTTTTACGCGGATCACCCTGAGCAAAAATGGATTCTTGGGCGCGGTTGGAACCAGGAGCTATGGCCGTCTCGAGCATTTCCGACCGCTAATGACCTGGATAGCATATCAAAAGATAAACCCATCGTATTGGATAGAGTCGATGGACATGCCTTGTGGGTGAACAGCAAAGTACTGGCCATGGCCGGTATCGACAAAAGTACAGAATCGCCTGCGGGTGGCGAAATTGTTAAAGATGAAAACGGTAATCCTACCGGTATTTTAGTCGATAACGCTATGGATATGGTGTTTAAACTGATCCCTAAGCCTGATATTGAACAAGTTAAAGACACCTTGGTTTTGAGTCTCAATAAGCTTGCTACCCTGGGGCTTACCTCGGTGCACGATGCTGGAATAGACTACCTGACATATCGCGCCTATCGCGCATTGCACGAAGAAGGACGTATGCCAATCCGCGTGTATGCAATGTTAGATGTCACCGACCCAAACTATGAGAAAATGCTCAAAGCCAGCTTCTATTTGCCTGCTGACGGCATGTTGCATATTCGCAGCGTTAAAATTTCTGCTGACGGTGCCTTAGGGAGTCGAGGGGCTGCCTTACATGAAGCCTACTCTGATAAGCCAGGACATTTTGGACTGTTGTTACATACTCGAGATAAACTCAACGCGTTGACCAAAAAAGCGATGCAAGCAGGCTTTCAAGTGAACACCCATGCTATTGGGGATAAAGCAAATACCTTGGCTTTAGATAGCTTTGCAAACTACATAGAAACAACCGGCACTCAAAAGTTGCGTCATCGTATAGAGCATGCTCAGGTCGTACGAGTGGGAGAGTTTGACAGGTTTGTGGAATTAGAAGTAGTGGCTTCCATGCAACCCACTCATGCAACAAGTGATAAAAACATGGCCGAAGATAGAGTGGGCTCTAAACGTATCAAAGGCGCCTACGCTTGGCAGACACTATTGAAAAAAGGCGTGGTCATTGCTGGTGGTTCAGATTTTCCTGTGGAACCTGCCGAGCCATTTTTTGGATTACACGCAGCGGTTACACGTCAAGACCGAGCTAACCAACCGGAAGGTGGTTGGTATGCGAACGAATCTGTTGATATGACGCAAGCCTTTGCCATGGTTACCACCGATGCGGCCTTTTCGGCGCATCAAGAGCAGTTGATTGGGAACCTAGAAGTTGGCAAGCAGGCGGATTTCATTTTGATAGACTCCGATCCTTTTGCAATTGACCCGGCGCTATTGTGGCAAGTTTCGGTTGATAGTACCTATGTTGCTGGCCAGTTGATTACTGGCCAATAAGAAGACGGAAAAGCGTCAATGCATCAGACCGAAATGGTCTGATGCTCTTCATGCGTAAGGTTACGCATCCACAGTTTGCTTAGAATTCGTCTGATAAATAATCCCATTTTTACAATCTCTTCCAAGTAGGCACAGACAAATACCAAATAAAGGGGCGCACCCATAGATGCCAATAAAAATGGCGCTGGAATACCGATTAACCACATTCCGGTGACATCGATAATCAAACAATTCTGAGTGTCACCACCGGTTCGTAAAATTCCATTGGAAAACATCATGTTGGCGTTTTTGATACACAGTCCAAAGGCGCTTATCCAAATCAGCACTTTAGCTGATTCATAGGTATCGGAACTTTCGATGGTGTAGGGTGAAAGCAACCAATCATCAAGCAGCAATAATCCTACGCCGACACAAAATGAACAGAAGGATATTCCCTTGGCAAAGTTCCAGGCATACCGATACGCAGACTCAAAGTCACTTTGACCGAGTTCGCGTCCGATGATTACGGTAGCGGCATTGGCTACACCAATAAACAGTGAGATCAAGGTGCCTTCAATGGGGGCTATCATTCCCATTGCTGCCAGCGCAGAGGTACCCAGCATGCCGAATATCAGTTGATAGGCAAAAGTTCCTGTTGCCCAAATGCTGAAATTCACGGCGGTTGGAATGACGATCACCAACAACTTTCGCCATGCAAGAGGCGTTTCCTTCAGCGAAAGATGTTGTTTGCTAGGTAGACACTCATGTCTGACTACTAATAAAAATGCCAACAACAAGCCAATTAACAACAACCGTGTCAGCATAGTCGCAAGAGCCGCACCTTCAACACCCATAGGCTCAATACCAAGTTGTCCGTAGATAAATATCCAGTTAAACAAGATGTTGAGTAGCATAGCTACAGTGCCTAACACCATAGGTAATTTCACTTGTCTTAGGCCGCGTAACGCTCCTTCTAAAATTTGATACAGCAGTAGCGGAACTAATGATGGCAAAATAATGTAGAGGTATTCTTTGGACAGTTGAATTACCCGAGGATCGTAGCTGCCCAACTGAATAATTTGTCCAGAGTAGATTTGTGTGGCCAATAGCAGAGGAAGCACGATGATCATGCCTAAGACGATTATTTGTGCCAATATTCCCGGCAGTTTATTTTGTTGTCCTGCGCCGGAATACTGAGCCACAAGAATACTTGCTGCTGTACCAAAGGCGGCGCCCACGATAAGCAATACAAACTGTATCCGTCCGGCAAGTGCCATTGCAGCGACAGCCTCTTCACCTAAATGACCAATCATCATGATGTCGATCATACCTAAGGAGGCGGCCAATACTGCCTGCAAGGAAACAGGCCAAGTGAGTGCAAAGCACTCTCTTGCGGTTTTGTTGTGTCTGAGTTTGTGCAGCATATGCATGATGATGAATCCCAGATAAAAACTGTTGCTGTCTATTTTCAAGGTTTCTTTCAACCCAACCCAAAAGCGGTTAAAAAAGCAACAGTGCGGTTAAGGTTTACTGGCCGCTACTTTATATGCAAAGGCTTTTTTTGCTATGTTAGATAATATCCAAAAATGGTTTAAAACTATCATTATGAAAATTGACCAAGACCACCAAAAAATTCATAACGATTGTCGGGAACAGTTTATTTGCGTCTCGGAATTTTCTGGTTATGGTGCACAAGATATCGAGTTGGCAGGAATCTCTGAGCTACATACGGAGTATCAAATAGGTAGATACAAACCGGTTTACCATCATTTGTTATTCACCACCCAAGGGGCTGGAACTCTCAAATACGATGCTGGTGAAATTGCAATTGAGCCAGATACCATGACGTTGTTACCTGCAGGTTCGTGTTTTTATTACGAGCTGGCTTCATTTGAGTGGCACACCTGCTGGTTTTTATTGAAGGATGCTTTGATGTGGAGACAGTTGCGCAAAATTGCACTAGGCGTATATCAATGCCACTCGTGTGAACTTATTAAGTCGACTCTTTCCCTGCTCAGTAAACATCACGCCGTTTATGCCGGTACTGAAAGTAAAAAAGAATCTGAATTATTGGCAATCCTTAAATTCTACATTGATGAAGCGCTTAACAGCGTGCAACAAAGCACGCATCATGGCGCCAAATTGCAGATGTTCTTCAATGAGTTGCAGGGACAGCTGCACCTGCCGTGGACAACAGAAATGATCGCTTCAGAATTGCACATATCTGAACCTCATCTATTTAGAATATGTCAGCAAGTAATGGGCAAGAGCCCCATGCAATATCTGTTGGAGCTGAGACTGCAACACGCTTGTGAGCTATTGAAGCACACTAGGCTTGGCTTGGAGCAAATAGCGAATACCGTTGGTTACCAAGATGCAGGGAGTTTTTCACAGCGCTTTCGCAAGAGTATTGGTATCGCCCCTGGTGCATGGCGAAAGCAGGCGCGTTAGCGCCCACCGATTCGAGTTAGAACGTTTTTGCTAGTAGCTCGATAGCTTCGCCTCTGCTGATACAGGTTTTTAGTGGAGTGGAATCGAAATCCTTCGCTCTTGCCGTTTGTGTCGATGCAGTGAAGCCTTGACCTTGCAGTTTTACCTCAACTGAGCAGTTGATTCGATTAAGTTCGTTCGCGTCAGAGTATCTGATTTTGACTTCATCAAACCTTTGTACCAAATCCCGATAGGGATAACCGCTAGAGTCAGTTAAGTTGTGATTAACGTTTGCTAATGCATGACCAATGTTAATTACGCTTAGAAGTGCACCTGTAACAAGTCTTAATATTTTCAGTTTCATATCAATCACCTCCATATAAGTGGAGTTACAGACTAGTTAGCGTGCAATTTTTTCACAAACGATCTATGCTAACTTTGACTTAAGAAAAACTTAATTGAGTGTCGAATGAAAAAGCTGCCTCCGCTGGGCGCGTTGAAATATTTTAAATCTGCCGCAGAACACTTGAGCTTCAAGCATGCGTCTGAAGAGCTATTCGTTACACAGGCGGCTATTAGTCAACATATAAAAACGCTCGAAACTCAATTGGGCTGCAAACTCTTCATCCGCAAGAATCGAGAAATTAGTTTAACGGCACAAGGTCGAAACTTATTGCCCTACGTGCAAAGAGCATTTCGTGAACTGCAAACCGGTGTATCTCAACTCGAAGAAGACTTTCATCCCAATGTGTTGAAAATGACGGTACTGCCGTCTATTGCCACATTTTGGCTTATCCCCAGACTCCATTTGTTTCGGGCAGCCTTTCCCGAGATGCAGGTAAAGATGATACCTGACCCTTTTGTGGTCGATTTTGACAACTTTAATCTGGACTTAGCTATTCGCTATGGTAAAGGCAGTTATGAAAATTTAGAAAGTCGTCATTTGTTTTCTGACAAGGTTTATATGGTGGCACATCCGAGTTTGATAAAGCCAGGTATGCAACCCGAGGATTTGTATACACATCCTGTTATTACCGAAAATTATAATGACACGAATGACGCTTGGGATGACTTTTTACCTAGGTTTAACTTATCGTTTGAAAAGTTTTCCAACGTCATTGAAATTCGCGATGCCACCCCTGCGTTGGTGGGAGCCGTTTTAGCGGGGCAAGGAATAAGCTTAATTAGGCGTTCATTTGTGGAGGACTATCTTAAGAATGGTCAGTTAGTTCGCTTGTTTGACTATGCCCATCAGTGCAAAGATTCATATTATTTGGTTGCGCCAGAGCACCATTTTAATTTCCCTAAAGTAAAAGCGTTTGAACAATGGCTGCGTCAAGAGGCGAAAGACCTAGTCAATGCAAGAGCAGCACATTAGACACTATCGAGGCGTCAACGGCTCAGTGATTCTGCATTCGTATTCAAGTTGTTTGTGTCTGCTTCATTCTGTTAATTTCATTGCACAGTTTAAAGTATTTAATTTACATTGGTATTTTTTGTTACCCAGTATATTTAACTAGGATCTGCTCATGAGATCATTAAGATTGTCTTGCCTACTGTTGACCTGTTTGACTCAAATCGCAGCAGCGGATGAATTCCTCACCTTTTATTTGGGAGGTCAGTCGAATATGGATGGTTATGGATACGTGAGTGAATTACCTGAACAACTAAATACACAGCAAGATGTGATGATTTTTCACGGCAATGGCGTATTTGCCAATCAACCCGGAGGTGGTGTCGGTGTCTGGGCTAAATTAAGACCAGGTCATGGCACAGGCTTTAGCTCTGATGGTGCGACAAATAACTATTCAAACCGCTTCGGTGCAGAGCTAAGTTTTGCTACCGCGATTTCGAAACAGTTTCCAGGAAAGAAAGTCGCAATTATTAAATATGCAGTGGGCGGTACAGGTTTACATTTAAAAACTGGCTATGGAAACTGGTCGCCTGACTTTCGCGAAGGCGCTGGTAAAAATCAATACGATTTCGCCCTCAACGCCATCAATAACGCCTATGCTGTGTCTGACATCGACGGTGATGGCACCGACGATACATTAACGCCCGCGGGTATTATCTGGATGCAAGGCGAGGCCGATGCACATACCAGTGAAGCTTCTGCTAATGCCTATCTAGCAAACCTATCTCGTTTAATGGGCTTATTACGAGCTGCACTGCGAAAAGATGATGTGCCAGTTGTATTGGGCAAAATTACCGATTCACAAATGGGCGAAGAAGATATCATGCCATTCATCAAGCGTGTGCAACTCGCGCAGCAGATGTTTGTTGAACAAGATGTTTGTGCTGCTTATATGACACAATCTGACAACTACGGATATCACCCCAAGGATGCTTGGCACTACAACAGCGCCGGCTATGTGAGTATGGGAAATGACTTCGCTGTTGTTTATGAAGCGCTACTTAAAACTTGTCAGTGATAGACGGAAAAAATCAATTTCAATAAGACAAAAGGGGCTGAATTAGCCCCTTTAATATTGCATCAGCTGCCTATCTTAAAGCGATTGTAGCTTTTTGATATAGGCATCAGGGTTGAGCTCTCTTCCTAAGAACTCTGCGACAAATTTGCTCGCTGGTTTGCTACCTGCCGCACCAAGAACTAAGTCTCGATAAGCTTTCGCAGTGTCCTTATTACGCATTCCTTCTTTTTCGAAGCGAGAAAACATATCCGTGGCAATGGCCAATGACCATTGGTAGGTATAATAGTTTGAGCTATAACCGTTCAGGTGCCCAAAGTTTGCATAGAAATGAGTGCCTTCCACATACGGGTAAGGTGCAAATTTCTCTTGCATTTCCATCATCAAAGGAGTCAATTCGAAGGTAGATGGGTCACGACTATAATAATTCAGCGACAAATTAGCGTAGAAGATTTGTGTGGCAGTATTAGTTGCTAAGCCAAAATCACGAGCGCGATTCATTTTGGCAACTAACTCCTCCGGGATGGTTTCACCTTCCTGATTAACCGCAAAAGTTTTAATGGTGTCATAATCCCAGATCCACTCTTCCAACATTTGCGATGGCGCTTCTACGAAGTCGCGTTCCATGCTCATTCCCGTAATGGCGTACCATTTCTGAGTACCCGAGAACATGTTGTGAATAAGGTGACCAAATTCGTGTAAGAAGGTTTCTACTTGACCGTGTTCCATTAAACCTTTCGGGAAGTTTTGAGCAAGACCGGATAGCGGTATTTGCTTATTTTTCACCCCAGAACGAAGTGTCCAGTGAGCGGCGTGTTTATATTTATTCTCTCTTGGGTGGTTGTCCATGTAGAAACGACCAAGCAGTTTTCCATTCTCCCAGATCTCGTATGATTCAACATCTTCATGCCAAGTCGCTGTTTCCCAAGGCTTAATTTCAACACCAAACAGATCCTCCGTGAGACCTAAAATACCGTCTCGCACTTTTTCGTATTGGAAATATTCACGAACTTCTTTGGAGTCCAATGCATAGTCTTCTTGTCTGATTAGATTGGTGAGATAAGTGGCTTGCCAGACGTTAACTTCGCTGGCATCTGGATTAATCTCTTGCAGGCGAGTGAGTAGAACATTCAACTCCTTTTCAACTGGCTGTTTTAATGCTTCGCCCACCTTGGTTAAGAAAGCCTGAGCATTTTCTGGTGTGCCAATCATTTTGTCATCCATGGACAAAGATGCATGATTTGGGAACCCGAGTAGATTCGCTAAGGCATGACGTTTTTCGATTAAGCTTTTCAGGAGCTTTTCGTTCTGTGGATAGCCTCTTGAGCGAGCCGCAACACGCAGTTTATGGCGTAATTCATCGCTATGAGAATATGTCATTACTGGCCCGTAATCTGGGTAGTCTGTCGAAATGGTGATGACACCATTTTCATCGGCAGGGTGCTTGTCTAAGTAATCCTGAGGCAGACCATCTAGGTGTTCTATGGAGGTTTCTACGTAGCGAACATCCTCGCGGATATTCTTGTTGAACTCATTACCGATTTTGGTGATTTCTTGCTGCATCGCACGAATCTTTTCGCGCGTTGCTTCATCTTTATCTACACCTGCACGGCGAAAACCAGCCAAACTTTCCTCAATCATGTATTTTTCTAATTCTGGTAACGAATTGGTGTCAATTGCGGCAACACGTTCGTAATAGCCCTTTGATAGACCTACCTGGGTGGAGAAGTCTGATTGCTTTTGGGTGCATTCAGTCGCGGCATTGCGGATACTTTCATCTGGATGTACTGAGCGCATATACCACATGTGGCGAATTGGCATCATGTCATCAATGATGTTGTCAAAAGTACCAGCGACATTTTCTAAGGTTGCTGTGCCCGTACTCGTCTCCAATGCTGCAAAATCATTATTGGCTTTACTAACAATGCTTTCGCACAATTGAGCAATCGCCTCTGCAGATAGATTGGGATCGATTCCGGCTGTAAGAATGTTGGCAGACGCTGTCTTTTGAGCTGATGTAGCTCCGTTATCCAGGTTATTTTGCGTAAGTGAGCAACCACTTAGCAATACTGCCGCCGCTATTGGAATAAGAGCGGTTTTCATAGACGTGTTCCTTCGTTGTTATTATTGCAACTATCAATGATAGCGCTAACTGAGCATGAGGTACTGATAATTTAGTAACAGAAGGTGAAAAGGTGAATTACACCAGTTGAGTGAAGTGGTCGTTGGCGTGTAACACATGTGCCAGCGCGTATTCAGCTTTGGTCAGCCCACCATAGGCAAAATGCGGAGCCAGCTCACCAGAAAAGTTTTCAAAAGTTACGAGTGCATCAATTAGACGCTGTATGGATTCTTTGGTGTCACCTTGAACAATTAATTCAGGTGCGCCTGGAATGGCCTCTTCCAAATTGTGTTTCATATAACCCTTGTTGGAAAAGGCCGTGAAAGCAGCAGTCCCTACGACAGTTTTGAACAAGTCAGATTTGTGTTCAGGGTAGCCTGTCATTGAGTATTCGACGCTTTGTGCCATGTGATTGAAACATTGAAAGCTCGTCCAAGACGAGGCAAATACAATGTCTTGCTTTTGCATCGCTTTGAGTCGATTGACCAGTGAAGCGATACTAAGGTCATCTGCATTTTCTGGTATTACACACCAACTCGCCGTCCCCAAGGCCGCTAGGATGCCAACGCCGGCTGTGGATGCAATAAAAATACGCCTGTTCATATCAATCTAGTTCACGAATTAATGCAAAAGGAGCTACCCGAATTACTTAAGTGTAGCGACTAACGCGAATTTTCGCAGTTATTATCTGCAAACACAATTGTTACATCCCTTTAATGAACAAGACACAAGCGTCAGTTTCAGTGTAAAGAGTGCAAAGATAAGGTAAAGCCGTGAACCTTAGTGTCAACCGAAAGTCTTCTCGCCCATTAACCGTAATTTTATAAACTGATTTAATGGGATTTTGTTGATGTTGAAAACTCGACTTTTTAGACATGCCGCGTTTATCGCAGGCGCTTCACTTTTAGCTGCATGTGGCGGCGGCTCCGATAGCAGTGATACCAGCTACTCGGAAGCGTATATTCAATTTTATAACGGTTCATCTAACAGTCCCTCGACGGAGCTCTATTTAGACAGTGATTTTTTGGGTGCGAGTAGCTATGGCGATGCAACGTCACTATTTACCTTAGACTCAGGTAATGGAGAGTTTAGTTTATTGTGGGAAGATGCTGATGGCACGGAAACAACCGTTTCGGAATTAGAGCTTAACTTGCGTAATGGGTATAAGACCTTGCTTATGATGACGGGGGACTTTGATGACCCTGATATCTCCGAGTTTCAGTTCGAGCGTTCTGAGTTGGAAGACCAATTCTATCTATATGCACTGTCATCATTAAACGACGGCTCTAGTTTTGACCTCTACATATCTGAAGAAGGAGCGCCGTTTTCTGAAGCTAATTTTGTTTTGAATCTCAATTATCTGGATTTTCAGCAGGGACAATATTGGAATGCAGTTGACGATGCGTTTGCATGGGACGAAGGGGACTATGTTTTATACCTAACAAACCCAGGTGAACAGGAAGTTATTTTTGAGAGTCAGGCCATTGGGTTTGACTTTTCGACCGACTATGTCCTTGTTGTGCGCAACACCACCGGCGCCAACGACAGTAATTTGGTTATCGACGTCATTCTTAACAGTACCAATATAACGGCGAATCAGGATGTCGAGGCAACATCACAATTCCGCGTCTACAGCGCATTAAGTGAGGATAGAGAGTTAGACATAACCTTAACTGCCGATTCCACTGAGTCATATGAGCAAACGGTATCTGGTGGAGAATTGTCGGATTTTACTACCGTTACTTTTGGCGACTACCAGATAACAGCGCAAGATAACTCTGATGTGAGCGCGGGATTTAACAATCGTTTACTTACCCTTAATCAGGGGGCGAGTAAGACAATACTGATCTTTGAAGATGAAAACCAATCGCTTACCTCCATTGAGGTTACCGACAGCACACTGCCACAGACTTTCGAACACGAAGTGAATATTGCTAACTTATTACCTGAGTTTGCTGAAGTAGACATTTATTTTGTTCGGGATGACGAAACGATTGAAACCGCTGACTATAAAACCACGAGTCTGGATTATGCCGACGCCCGTTCGATTACCTTGCCCAATGACTATTACTCCATAGTCGTGGTGTATGAGGATAACTTGGGTACTGACACATTGCTGTATCGTTCCGAAGTGTTGGACTTCACCAGTGATGATGTACTGATGATTACCGTCGAAGCCGATGTAGATGTCGGCACGGGTTACCGCGCAAGATTATTGCAGTAAGAGTCCTCCAAAGCGTCGGTTCCACAAAGCCGACCTTGCTGTGTTGGCCTCTTCGGAGGCCTTTTTTGTGACTAATTTTGCATTTTTACGTCTCTTTAACCTTATGCATACGTTTTCATAACAAAGAACGCTGACTATTTGATTTCTCGTCTCTATACTGATTTTCCGCTACGCTTCAATGAAGTACTCGAGTGTGGTTACCGATTTTAAAAAGAGAATGAGCAAAATGAAAAAACTATCTTCTATACTGTTGGCCGGCGCAGTCGCGATGGCACTTAACGGTTGTTCTAAGCAGCCTGAAACGCAAACCGAAACCGTTGCAGAAAAGCCAGTCTATGTTGGCTATGAGAGCATAAAGGTGCAAGAAGATACCTCTCAGTGGTGGAAAAATGCCATCTTCTATGAGATTTGGCCGCGCTCATTTTATGATGCTGATGGAGACGGCAGCGGTGACTTTGATGGTATGACCGCAAAACTCGATTACCTAACCGACCTTGGTGTAAACGGTATTTGGCTTACCCCCATTTTTGAAGCGCCTTCTTATCATGGATACGACTTTCAAGAGCTTTACGAAGTAGAAAGTGATTACGGCACCATGGAAGACTTTGAAGAGTTCATGGCTGCGGCCAAACAAAAGAATATTAAAGTCATTTTAGATTTGGTGATTAACCACATTTCAGATGGTCACGAGTGGTTCAAGAAGTCTGCTGCCAGAGAACCGGGTTTTGAAGACTATTTCATTTGGCGTAAAGAGATGCCGAAGCACTGGGGTAAAGCCTGGTCTGATCACGAAGACCAATCAGAAGCGGTCTGGCACTGGAATGAGACACGTCAGGAATACTATTACGGTGCGTTCGCTTCAACCCAACCTGATGTGAATTTAGAAAACCCGAAAGTTGTTGAAGAAATGAATAAGATGGCAACATTCTGGTTGGAAAAAGGCGTTGATGGTTTCCGATTGGACGCAGTTCGCTACGCAATAGAGGATGTAACTGAAGATTGGAACGATGCCGATCAAGCTGATACCGATGGTACCATTGCCTATTGGACCCAATTCACTCAGCACGTTAAGTCTATCAAGCCAGATGCCATGCTAGTAGCCGAGGCTTGGTCTGATATGCCGACGATTGGCAAGTATTACGACGACGGTAAAGGCTTGGATTCTGCCTTTGATTTTGACTTCGGTTATGTTGTTTCGGGTATTTTGAATAATGGCGGCGTACGCACCGCTGACTTTGGTACCGTTGATGAAGGTAAGACTGACAATACGCGAGCGGCGCTTTGGGCGAACTTAAAAAGTCGCGTCGATAATGCACCAATGTTGTTCTTCTCGCCATTCCTGACTAATCACGATCAAAACCGAATCATGCATACTTTGGGCGGAGATTGGGCGAAAGCAAAATCGGCTGCCACCTTGCTATTTACAACACCGGGTACACTTTATCTTTATTACGGTGAAGAAATTGGCTTGTCACAGTACACAACGGGCGATGACCAATACCGTCGAGCCATCATGCAGTGGGAAGACAATGATGCGGCTGGTTTTAATAACACGGGAGAGTTTTGGTTAGACCAAGGCAAATGGTTCCCTTGGGTTGAAAATCACCAACCATGGTGGTCTGGCTATTGGCAGTCACAGCGAGCATCTGGCAAGGCATCGGTTGATGTGCAAGCAGCAGATCCGGACTCGTTGCTTAATCACTACAAAAAGCTGGCGTCTATTCGCAACAATGATGCGGCATTACAGTTCCCGAATGAAATACGTTACTACCCGGTGGACAATCTAGACGTGTGGGCAGTGCAATACATCACAGATAGCACCAGTCGAGTAGTGCTTGTGAACCTTAATACGGCACAAGAGGCGACTTTTACTGTACCTGGTGAGATAAAAGGCGAGTACAACGACAGATTAGGTGACGTTGAGGTGCAGTTGGGCGACACCTTTACCTTAGCGGCGGGGCAATCATTAATTCTGTAATCGGGTGTTAGCCTGCAGTTTTGAATAAAAACCCACTTTTTAGTGGGTTTTTTCATTTTACTTATTGAATTATAAGTAATTTGCCTCATTAAGTTACTCACCTCACTGTATAAAATTCAAACTTTTTTTGAAATTAAGGTGTCGCACCAGAATGTTTTCTGTTACTATTGCGCGCCCTTTTTACGGGGGTATGAGAAAAACTGTCTTTTTCAGACGGTTTTTTACGAAAGAAACGACTCGGGAGAGTCTTTACATAATAGCGGAGCACTAAGATGATCCAAATGCAAACTAACCTGGATGTGGCGGACAATTCCGGCGCTCGCAGGGTTCAGTGTATTAAGGTTATAGGTGGCTCGCATCGCCGTTATGCACACATCGGTGACATCATCAAAGTTACTGTTAAGGAAGCAATTCCTCGCGGTAAGGTGAAGAAAGGTGACGTGCTTAATGCGGTGGTGGTGCGTACTAAGAAAGGCGTTCGTCGTCCAGATGGTTCTTTGATCCGTTTTGATAACAACGCAGCAGTATTGCTTAATGCAAGCAAACAACCAATTGGTACGCGTATCTTTGGACCGGTTACCCGTGAACTTCGTGCAGATAACATGAAGATTGTTTCACTGGCCCCAGAGGTACTATAAGGAGTCACGATTATGGCAAGAAAAATTCGTCGTGATGATGAAGTCGTCGCTTTAGCTGGTAAAGATAAGGGCAAACAAGGCAAAGTCTTGAATGTCGTTACTGATAAAGACCGTGTATTCGTCGAAGGTGTTAACTTAGTGAAAAAGCATCAGAAGCCTAACCCACAGGCACAAATTCCTGGTGGCATCATTGAGAAAGAAGCATCTATTCATATATCAAACGTTGCGATCGTTAATCCACAAAGTGGAAAAGCAGATCGTGTAGGTTTCCGTGTAGAAGAAGGCAAAAAAGTTCGTGTCTTCAAATCTAACGGTGAACAGATTTAATTATTTGGAGAAGTACGATGGCGAAACTGCATGATTTTTACAAAGAATCAGTCGTACCACAACTCGCTAAAGAGTTTGGTTACAAGAGCGTCATGCAAGTCCCTCGGATAGAAAAAATCACTCTAAACATGGGTTTAGGTGAAGCTCTGACAGATAAGAAGGTTATCGAAAACGCTTCTAACGATATGACGTTAATTGCTGGTCAAAAGCCAGTAGTAACTAAAGCTCGTAAATCTGTAGCAGGGTTTAAAATCCGTGAAGGCTACCCTATTGGTTGCAAAGTAACTCTACGTGGTGAGCGTATGTGGGATTTCTTTGAACGTTTAGTTTCAATTGCGATTCCTCGTATCCGTGACTTCCGTGGTTTAAATCCAAAGTCTTTTGACGGCCGCGGTAACTACAGCATGGGTATCAAAGAACAAATTATCTTCCCTGAAATCGATTTCGATAAGGTAGATAAGGTTCGTGGTATGGATATCGTAATCACCACTTCAGCTAACACAAACGAGGAAGGCAAAGCATTGTTATCTGCATTCAACTTCCCGTTCCGTAAATAAGGTGTAGGGTTATGGCAAAAGAATCAATGAAGGCACGCGAAGTAAAGCGTGCAAAGTTAGTAGCCAAATACGCAACTAAGCGTGCTGAACTTAAAGCTATCATCAAGAGCCCAAACTCGTCTGATGAAGAGCGTTGGGATGCAGTACTTAAGCTACAACAATTACCGAGAGATTCTGCTCGTACACGTCAACAAAACCGTTGTCGTATTACTGGCCGTCCTCATGGTTTTATTCGTAAGTTCGGTCTGAGCCGTAATAAGTTGCGTGAAGCAGCTATGCGTGGTGAAGTCCCTGGCCTGAAAAAAGCCAGCTGGTAAGGAGTAGCAAATATGAGTATGCAAGATCCTATCGCGGATATGTTCACACGTATTAGAAATGGTCAAATGGCGCAGAAAGTTGCCGTTGCAATGCCATCTTCTAAGTTGCGTGTAGCAATCGCTAAAGTTTTAGAAGCTGAAGGTTACATTGAAGGTTTCAAAGTTGAAGAAGGTACTAAGCCGACTTTAGAAGTTGCTTTGAAATATTTCGAAGGCAAGAGCGTTATCGACACTGTCGAACGCGCCAGCCGCCCAGGTCTACGAATCTACAAAAAGAAAGATGAGTTGCCAAAAGTATTGGGTGGATTGGGTATTGCCATTGTGTCTACGTCTAAAGGTGTGATGACTGACCGTGCTGCGCGTAACGCAGGCATGGGCGGTGAGATCATCGGTTATGTAGCATAACGGAGGATTATCAATGTCTCGTGTAGCAAAAGCCCCCGTAGCTGTTCAATCTGGTGTTGAAGTTTCTATCAACGGCCAAGAAGTAACAGTTAAAGGTAAAAATGGCACTATGACCCGCGTTTTTAACGAAGCAGTTGAAGTTGTATTAGTAGAGAACGAGCTTAAAGCACTTCCTCGTGAAGGTTTCGCTGACGCTTGGGCGCAAGCTGGTACAGTTCGTGCGTTGTTGAACAACATGGTTCACGGTGTATCTGTAGGTTTCGAGAAGAAATTAGAGCTAAATGGTGTTGGTTACCGTGCGCAAGCGCAAGGTAAGAAGCTAAACCTAACTCTTGGTTTCTCTCACCCTGTTGTTTATGAAATGCCTGAAGGCGTTTCTGTTGAGACTCCTAGCCAAACTGAAATCGTCGTGAAATGCGCTGACAAGCAGTTGTTAGGACAAGTTGCAGCTAACATCCGTGGTTACCGTCCACCAGAGCCTTACAAAGGCAAAGGTGTTCGTTACTCTGATGAAGTTGTACGTCGTAAAGAAGCTAAGAAGAAGTAAGGAGCAGATACGATGGATAAGAAAACATCTCGTTTACGTCGCGCTGCTCGCGCTCGTTTTAAGATTCGTGAATTAGGTGCTCACCGTTTAGTGATTCACCGTACACCACGTCACATTTACGCACAGCTTATTGCCCCTACGGGTTCAGAAGTATTGGCAGCTGCCTCTACTGTTGAAGCTGATGTTCGTAAAGATCTTAAGTCTACTGGTAACGTCGATGCGGCGACTGTTGTAGGTAAAACTATCGCAGAACGCGCTATCGAAAAAGGTATCAAAGAAGTAGCTTTCGATCGCAGTGGCTTCAAATATCACGGTCGTGTTAAAGCATTAGCTGAAGCAGCACGCGAAGCTGGTCTTCAGTTCTAGGAGTTAAATATGGCTAAAGTAGAAGTTCAACAAGGCGGTGAACTGTTAGAGAAGCTAATTGCCGTAAACCGTGTAGCTAAAGTAGTTAAAGGTGGTCGCATCTTCTCTTTCACAGCATTGACTGTGGTAGGTGATGGTGCAGGTCGCGTTGGCTTTGGTTACGGTAAAGCGCGTGAAGTTCCAGCTGCTATTCAAAAAGCAATGGAAAAAGCACGTCGTAACTTGGTTACGGTAGATCTTAACGGTCACACGTTACAGCACCCTATCAAGGGTCGTCACTCAGGCTCTAAAGTTTATATGCAGCCTGCATCTGAAGGTACAGGTATCATCGCTGGTGGTGCAATGCGTGCAGTTCTTGAAGTAGCTGGCGTACAAAACGTACTTTCTAAGTGTTACGGTTCAACTAACCCAATCAACGTTGTTCGTGCAACGATCAAAGCGTTGACTGACATGAACTCTCCAGCTCAAGTCGCTGCAAAGCGTGGCTTGTCTGTAGAAGATATTATGGGGTAATGGGTCATGGCTGAAACAATTAAAGTAAGACAAACGAAAAGCTCTATCGGTCGTTTACCAAAGCACAAAGCTACGCTTCGTGGTCTTGGTCTTCGTCGCATCGGGCATGTTCGTGAATTGGAAGATACAGCTGCTGTTCGCGGTATGATCAACCAAGTTTACTACATGGTCGAAGTGGTTCAGGAGTAAGTTATGTATTTGAATACTATCGCTCCTGCACCAGGAGCAAAAAAATCTGCAAAAAGAGTAGGTCGTGGTATCGGTTCTGGTCTTGGTAAAACAGGTGGACGTGGTCACAAGGGACAAAAGTCTCGTTCTGGCGGTAGCGTTAAGCCTGGTTTCGAAGGCGGACAAATGCCAATCCAACGTCGTCTACCTAAGTTCGGTTTCACTTCACGTGTTTCTTTGGTTACTGACCAAGTTACACTTGGCGAAATCGCTAAAGTAGAAGGCGATACGGTTACTCTAGAAACTTTAAAAGCTGCTGGTCTTGTTAAGAAAGATATGCAGTTCGTTAAAGTTATCAAGAGCGGCGAAGTTACTCGTGCAGTAACTGTTAAGGGGTTAAGGGTTTCTAAAGGTGCTCTAGAAGCAATAGAAGCTGCCGGTGGTAAAGTAGAGGAATAACCTAAATGGCAAAACCTGGACTGGATTCAGCAAAGGGTGGATTGGGTGAGCTCAAGTCACGTTTATTGTTCGTATTAGGCGCAATAATCGTATTTAGACTAGGTTCATACATCCCGATTCCTGGCATTGATTCCGCCGTACTTGCTCAGTTGATTGAACAACAAAAGGGCACGATCGTAGAAATGTTTAACATGTTCTCCGGTGGTGCACTTGAGCGTGCGTCGATTCTTGCGCTAGGCATCATGCCTTACATTTCAGCATCGATCATCATACAGCTGTTAACAGTTGTACATCCGCCGATGATGGAACTTAAAAAGGAAGGCGAAGCAGGGCGTCGTAAGATAAGTCAATACACCCGTTACTTCACGCTAGTACTTTCTATCGTGCAAGCAACTAGTATTGCCTTTGGATTGCCCAACTTGGTTACAGGTTTGGTCATAAATCCTGGTTTTGGATTTTACTTTACAGCTGTAGTGAGTTTGGTCACTGGTACCATGTTCTTAATGTGGTTAGGTGAGCAAATCACTGAGCGAGGTATCGGTAACGGTATTTCTATCCTTATCTTTGCAGGTATTGTTGCTGGTTTGCCTACAGCATTGGGGCAAACCTTCGAACAAGCTCGCACAGGGGATATTCATACCTTATTGATGATTTTCATTGGTGTGATTGTAATCGGAGTAACTTACTTCGTTGTATTCGTTGAGCGTGGTCAGCGTCGTATCGTCGTTAACTATGCGAAGCGCCAACAAGGTCGTAAGGTTTTTGCTGCGCAGAGCACTCACTTACCACTTAAAGTGAATATGGCTGGTGTAATCCCACCTATCTTCGCTTCGAGTATTTTGTTATTCCCTGGTTCCATTGCGACATGGTTCGGTCAAAACGAGTCATTCTCATGGTTGCAGGATGTATCTTTAATGTTGTCTCCAGGACAGCCGTTGTATGTCATGTTATATGCAGCAGCTATCATCTTCTTCTGTTTCTTCTATACCGCGTTGGTGTTCAACCCTCGCGAAACAGCGGATAACCTGAAGAATTCTGGTGCGTTTGTTCCTGGTATTCGTCCAGGTGAGCAAACCTCAAAGTACATTGACAAAGTGATGACTCGCTTAACGCTAGCAGGCGCACTTTATATTACCTTTATCTGTCTAGTGCCTGAATTCATGATGATTGCCTGGAACGTACAGTTCTATTTTGGTGGTACATCTTTGTTGATTATCGTAGTGGTAATCATGGATTTCATGGCGCAAGTACAAACTCATTTGATGTCTCATCAATATGATTCTGTGCTGAAAAAAGCTAATTTGAAAGGCTACGGCCGCTAATTAGCGCTAACGGAGTGATGAAATGAAAGTTCGTGCATCCGTAAAGAAAATTTGTCGTAACTGCAAAATCATCAAGCGCAACGGCGTTGTGCGCGTGATTTGTGTGGAACCTAAGCACAAGCAGCGACAAGGTTAATCGGATTCTGACTTAAAAAAGTCAGAAATTTATTGCAAAATATAGGCCGGATAAGTATCCTTACGGGCTTTTTATCTGGCGACAAACATAGAGGAGTGCTGTTAATGGCCCGTATAGCTGGCATTAACATTCCGGAACACAAGCATACTGTGGTTGCTTTGAGATCGATCTACGGCGTAGGTTCAACTCGTGCAAAGCTAATCTGTGCAGAAGCGGGAATTCCGGAAAGTACAAAAATTAAAGAATTATCTGAAGAAGAATTGGATAAACTTCGTGACGGTGTAGCTAAGTTCTCTGTTGAGGGTGACTTACGTCGTGAAGTTCAAATGAATATCAAACGTTTGATGGACCTAGGTTGCTTCCGTGGCATCCGCCACCGTCGTAGTCTACCTCTACGTGGTCAGCGCACTAAAACTAATGCGCGTACCCGTAAAGGTCCTCGTAAACCAATTAAGAAGTAAGCGGGGGAATTAGATATGGCGAAAGCACCTACTCGTACGCGTAAGCGCGTAAAACGTCAAGTTGCTGATGGTATGGCGCACATCCATGCGTCTTTCAACAATACTATTGTGACTATTACTGACCGCCAAGGTAACGCGTTATCTTGGGCAACGTCTGGTGGTTCTGGTTTCCGTGGTTCACGTAAATCTACACCATTTGCGGCACAGGTTGCTGCAGAAAGAGCTGGCGTTGCTGCTCAGGAATACGGTTTGAAAAACTTAGAAGTATTTGTAAAAGGTCCCGGTCCAGGTCGCGAATCTGCGATCCGTGCGTTAAACGCAGCTGGTTACCGCATTACTAATATTACTGATGTGACGCCTATTCCTCACAACGGTTGTCGTCCACCGAAAAAACGTCGCGTTTAATCGACGGATTGTTGGAGAAATATCATGGCAAGATACTTGGGTCCTAAACTCAAATTAAGCCGTCGTGAAGGAACTGATTTGTTCCTGAAAAGCGGTGTTCGTGCAATTGATTCAAAATGTAATATTGAAACAGCTCCTGGTCAGCATGGTGCCCGTCGTGGCCGTCTTTCTGACTACGGTGTTCAGTTGCGTGAAAAACAAAAAGTACGTCGTATGTACGGCGTATTAGAGAAGCAGTTCCGTAATTACTACGGTGAAGCAGCTCGTCGTAAAGGCAACACTGGTGAAAACCTGTTGCAACTTTTAGAACAGCGTCTAGATAACGTTGTTTACCGTATGGGTTTTGCAAGCACTCGTGCAGAAGCGCGTCAGCTTGTTAGCCACAAAGCAATTATGGTAAACGGCGTTGTGGTTAACATTCCTTCTTTCAATGTTGCTGCTGATGATGTTGTTTCTGTTCGTGAAAAAGCGAAAAAACAAGCGCGTATTGCTGCGGCACTTGAGTTGTCAGAGCAACGTGAAAAACCTACTTGGATTGAAGTAGATACTAAGGCGATGGAAGGTACGTTCAAGCGTATTCCTGAGCGTAGTGATTTATCTGCTGAAATCAACGAACAACTGATCGTCGAACTTTACAGTAAGTAAAGTTGAAAAGTTAAAGAGAGGATATAATGTCGGGTTCTGTAACTGAATTCCTTAGACCAAGGTTAGTAGAGATTGAAAATTCAACTAACACTCGTGCCAAAGTAACTCTTGAGCCTTTGGAGCGTGGTTTTGGTCATACTCTTGGTAATGCACTACGTCGTATCTTGTTGTCTTCAATGCCTGGTAATGCAGTCACTGAAGTTGAAATCGACGGTGTATTGCATGAGTACAGCACCAAAGAAGGTGTACAAGAAGATGTCATGGAGATTCTTCTTAATTTGAAAGGCCTTGCAGTTAAGCTGGAAGGTAAGACTGAAGCTACGTTGACTTTGGTTAAATCAGGTGCAGGTCCAGTTCTAGCTGGTGAAATTCAGCACGACGGTGATGTAGAAATTTCAAATCCAGACCATGTGATTTGTAATCTTACTGGTGACGCAGAAATTAGCATGCGCATCAAAGTTGAGACTGGACGTGGTTACGTTCCAGCTTCAACTCGTCGTTCCTCTGAGGATGATGATCGACCAATCGGTCGTCTGTTAGTTGACGCTTCCTACAGTCCTGTAGATCGCATCTCGTACAACGTTGAGTCTGCTCGTGTTGAACAACGCACAGACTTGGATAAACTTGTTATTGACATGGAAACTAATGGCACTATCGACCCAGAAGAAGCCATTCGCCGCGCAGCTACTATTCTAGCTGAGCAATTAGAGGCGTTTGTTGACCTTCGCGATATGTCAGAGCCAGAAGAAAAAGAAGAGAAACCAGAGTTCGATCCTATTCTTCTGCGTCCAGTTGATGATCTGGAATTAACCGTACGTTCTGCGAACTGCTTGAAAGCGGAAGCAATTCAGTACATTGGTGACCTGGTACAACGCACTGAAGTTGAGTTATTGAAAACGCCAAACCTTGGTAAGAAATCACTCACTGAAATTAAAGATGTGTTGGCCTCTCGTGGGTTGTCTTTGGGTATGCGCCTTGAAAATTGGCCGCCTGAAAGCATCGCCGAGAAGGATTAATCAGGCAAATTTCTGATTAAAATAGAAAAGGTGAAGTTATGCGCCATCGTAAGAGTGGTCGTCAGTTAAATCGCAACAGCAGCCATCGCCAAGCTATGTTTCGCAACATGGCAAGCTCATTGGTTAAGCACGAAGTAATCAAAACTACTGTGCCTAAAGCGAAAGAGCTGCGTCGCGTAATTGAGCCTCTAATCACTCTTGCTAAGCAAGACAGCGTTGCAAACCGTCGTCTAGCTTTTGCAAGAACTCGTGATCAAGAGGTTGTGGGTAAATTGTTCAACGAACTAGGTCCTCGTTACACCGAGCGCCCTGGTGGCTACACTCGTATTTTGAAGTGTGGTTTCCGTACTGGTGACAATGCCCCAATGGCTTTTGTTGAGTTGGTTGACCGCCCAGAAGCAGAAGTTGAAGAAGTCGCTGAAGAAGCAGCTTCTGAAGAGTAATTAAAAAAACCGGGCTTAGCCCGGTTTTTTGTTTCTAACTTTCCACGTTTGTCTCTATTTATAACTGTAGCAAGTATCCCACTGCTTTTCTTTATTCAAGTCTCTAATCGACACGCTATCGTAATCTATACCTTCTGTAATTGGCTCAATTGAGTCTGTAAAAGCTTCGGCGGCATCGGCTATTTCGTCCGCTTGCGACGTCATTCTATCTATGTCGGGTTGGTATTGATCTACAAGGTCTTCTAATTCACCTGCCAAAAGTTCGGTCTCTTCTAACAGAGCTTTATCGATAAATATTGAACCTTCTGTTTCTATGATGGCTTGTGAGGTAAGTTCTTCAATTTGTTCTGAGAGAGATTCAGTTCGCATATCAAACTCTTCTAAAGGTGCTTCGAGTTTTTCGATAAGAAACTCTTGATTGCGCAGTTCCGTGTAAAGCTTGCTCTGTTCGTCACTTAATTTATGGCTTAATACAAGATTACAATCTTTGTAGGCTAACAAAGTTAAATCTTGGTTGTCAGAACTATTCGGTGTCGCTGTGACTGTTTGAGTTACTAAAACAGTGGCTAGGGAAGCACTGCTCATCACTGTGGAAAAAATGACTTTAAAATTACTTGATTGAAACATGACTGACCTACTTAATTTTATTAATTACCCGTTAAGTCGACGGGGCTTTTAGAAAAGTTTGAAATTATTCAAATTTTTTTTATGAGTTGTTTGTTCTGAGATCCTTAGCACGTACAATCCTAATCAATAGAACCTAAGGAACTAAAACATTGCATAGCCTGAAAACGTTAAATAGCTTTAATTTTAACGCGCATTGCAAAGAGATTTATGAAGTTGGCAATACTTCGCAACTTTCTACACTTCCAAAATACGATAGCAATATGCTGATATTGGGCGAAGGCACTAATATCGCTTTTACTAGTGATTTTGAAGGGACTGTTGTTAGATTTCGTTCGTCCTCACTTTCCATTGTTGAAACTGATTCTACTTTTCAGGTTAAGGTAGATGCAGGACACAATTGGCATGTATTAGTCGATTTACTGGTTAAGCAGGGAATGCCAGGGGTAGAAAACTTGGCGCTTATTCCCGGTACTGTCGGTGCTGCTCCTGTGCAAAATATTGGCGCTTACGGAGTTGAATTTTCTGATGTCTGTGACTTCGTAGAATTTTACGATCTAACAAACCATAAGCTGCATAGAATCAATAAACAAGAGTGCTTGTTTGGTTATCGCGATAGCATTTTTAAACACAAAGGCAACGAAGCTTTGTTGATTACTTCTGTCGGATTAACGCTTTCTAAAATTTGGCAGCCTAATACAAGTTATAAAGGCCTTGATGAGCTTGGACAATCGTGCACTCCTAATGAGGTTTTAAACCGCGTCATTGAAATAAGACAGAGCAAGTTACCTGATCCTAAGGTTATAGGTAATGCGGGAAGCTTTTTTAAAAATCCAGTAGTGAGTAAAAAACAGTATCAGTTACTCAAACGGGAATTCCATGATTTACCTGCGTACCCAGTAGGTGATGATAACCTGAAAGTGCCTGCGGCTTTTCTTATCGAGCAATGTGGTTTTAAGGGACACTCAAAGGACGGTATCGGTGCTTTCGAGAAGCAGCCGCTAGTGCTTGTAAATCGTGGAGATGGTAATGGCGCAGCACTACTAGATTTTGCGAGAAATATTCAAACAAAGGTTTTGGAAAAATTCGATATTAAACTACAAAATGAAGTTAGATTGATTGGCAAAGATGGAGAGATAACGCTTTGAGCGAATTTGATAATCGCACGCAAATCTTACATGAGCTTATCAACGGTGGTTTTCATTCCGGAGAAATGCTGGGTGATAAGTTAGGAATTTCTAGAGCGGCAGTGGCTAAACACGTAAAGGCACTACAAACATTGGGTTTGGATATATTTAGTGTCACGGGCAAGGGTTACAAACTCAACTACGAATTGAATTTACTATCTTCGACTAGCCTTAAAGAGTTAATGAACGCCTCGCATAAGGGCAATATCGAAGTACTCAATGTCATAGATTCAACTAATACGTATTTAAAGGGAAAAATTGCTGAGTTAGAAAATGGAGAAGTTTGTTTAGCTGAAGCACAAACCGCTGGACGCGGAAGACAAGGTCGAACCTGGGTTTCCCCGTTTGGTGCTAGCCTTTACCTATCAATGTTTTGGCGTTTTGAATCAGGTTTCCAAGCCTTATCTGGGCTTAGCCTGGTTATCGGAGTCGCCACTGTAAATGCACTTGAAAAGATTGGTGTTAGTGGCCTGTCACTGAAATGGCCAAATGACGTCTATCTGCACGGTACTAAGTTAGCGGGAATCTTGATTGAGGCCGAATCCATGCCAGATAATAGTTGTGGAGCTGTCATTGGTGTTGGTATCAATATTCAATTACCTGAAGATATTAAAGAGATAGACCAGCCTTTTACCGATATCGCGAGTCATACTAATGAAAGTATCGACAGAAATCGCATTGCAGCTGAGGTCATTGGTGCTTATAGAGAAGTATTGGCACAGTTTACCGCCGAGGGATTATTGCCATTCAAATCTAGATGGATGGAACTGGACCATTTCTCTGGAGCCGAAATCGCCGTAAGCACAGGTGAACAGAAAGTATTAGGTATTAATCAAGGCATCGATGACTCTGGCGCCTTATTGCTGGAAATTAAAGATAGTTCTGGCACTGAGATTAAAAGATTCTTTGGGGGAGAGGTGAGTGTTAGAGGCCAATAGTGTTTTACTGTTAGATATAGGCAACACCAATCTAAAGGTCACCTACTCCCATCGTAGTGACGGAGATATTGGCGAAATTGTCGTATTCGAGTCACTAACTGAATTCCTCACTACTCAACCCGAGGCGAAGAGCATTATTTTCGCGAATGTAGCTAAGTCAAATAACCAGCAGTTGCTCGATGAATACTGTGCCAATAATGGAATTAACTTACTAGAAGTAAAAACAGAGCCTGAAGCGTTTGGCATTCGCTGCGCTTATGAGAATTATACTACCTTGGGTGTTGATCGTTGGGTGGCTGTTTTAGGTGCGGCACAGCTATCAGCAGCACCTAGTATTATTATAGATATAGGTACTGCGATAACTGTCGACTTTTTGGAAGCTGACCAACATTTAGGCGGATGGATCGCGCCTGGTTTTAGCTTAATGAAAGATTCGCTTATTCAAAATACCAGTAATGTGTTTGCTGATACTCAATTTCCAGAGCAATTAGAGATCGGAACGTCGACAGAAGCATGTGTAAACCAAGGATGTTTAGCCGCGATTCACAGTGTCGTTGAAAGTGCCATCAAGCATTTTTCTGAAAAAAACGAAAAAATTTCGATTTTTTTGACGGGGGGCGGGGCAAAATTTATTAATCTCGAAAAATACCCAAACATAATTTTTCACCCAAAATTGGTTTTCGTGGGCTTAAATCGCTTCCAAAGTCGTTTATAACGCCGACATTTACAGCGAATTGCTTCTAAAATAGCCAGTCAGAAAAAATATAGCATTTTTTTGAAAAATACCTATTGCGCGATTGCAAACATTACTCTAGAATGCGCACCCACTTGATGCAGTGCCGGCTTAGCTCAGTTGGTAGAGCAACTGACTTGTAATCAGTAGGTCGCCAGTTCGACTCCGGCAGCCGGCACCATCAATCTTGGAGGGGTTCCCGAGCGGCCAAAGGGATCAGACTGTAAATCTGACGGTTCTACCTTCGCTGGTTCGAATCCAGCCCCCTCCACCAAATTCTCGACTTGAGCCCCGGCTTAAGTCAGATGGAAGCGCTTGCTTCCATTTTGGGTTTCTCAGGAAAAATCCTGAAATACCCACCCTGTTACGCAGGCTTCCGTTTGCGTGGTCTAAGTTGAACCTATATCGGTACTTGGGCAAACTTTTTCGGATGAGGTGATTTCTAGGAAGCTAGAAACAGACAGGATTCGCGGGCATCGTATAATGGCTATTACCTCAGCCTTCCAAGCTGATGATGCGGGTTCGATTCCCGCTGCCCGCTCCAGTGCTGATATAGCTCAGTTGGTAGAGCGCACCCTTGGTAAGGGTGAGGTCGGCAGTTCAAATCTGCCTATCAGCACCATTCTTTCTTGTCACTTCTCCCCGAAATGTATTTTTTATTAACATTGCTTTGCATGGGAAAAGAGTCATGGCAAAAGAAAAGTTTGAACGTACGAAACCGCACGTAAACGTAGGTACAATCGGCCACGTTGACCACGGTAAAACTACTTTGACAGCAGCGATCACT
>WKFJ01000054.1 GCA_014872785.1 Alteromonadaceae bacterium | reverse complement strand
TGTATTGACGTGAAATAACCATGCCTTCAACAATTTGCCTTGCCTAAATCCTTTTATTCACTCGCTGAAGTCGAGCATCTTGAGGTGTTTCGGGTATAGACTGATTAACCAAGGGGTTTCTGTACACAGTAAAAATAGTGAAGGTGCAACGCCACTACACTGGGCTGCTTTTAAAGGTCACGTTGACGTAGCAAAGGTACTATTGAGAAAAGAGGCGAATGTAAACGCTGTCACAAAAAAAGGCAGTACAACATTAAGACTTGCCACCACGCATAAACAACAAGAGATGGTACGTTTTTTAAAATCTCGAGGTGGCAGAATCCTAGATTAACTTATAACGATACCACCTCATTAGTTGCTGTTTTTTCAACGGACAATCCAACTAGCAATGACTTAGCAGCAGCTCTTAACATTGGGTCGTCAGAAAACAACAACGCGCTAAGTTCGTCTTCAACCACTGTTTTATTGATCTCGCTCAATTCGAATTTTGACTCAACAGGCGCTAAACAAGTTTCAAAATAGCTTGTTTCGTCTTGGTTCTCTTGCGATTCACCTGCCACTGCAACACTTGCAGTAAGCAACATCATAAAAGCAAGGTGGAAAATAACCTGGGTTTTATTTGAAATGGTACGGCTAATAGTCATGGTTGCTCTCTCGTCGTTTTGTGTCAATTATCCATAAAGGACTTAACGCAAAGCTTACTCTGAGATTACAAATATGTAAGGCGCAGGTATGTAAATGGAGAACTAGTTAACAGTCTTAATACCTAATAAAATCGCTTTAACTAAAAGCCTGTGAAGCAGTTCTCACGATGGGGATTTAATCTCGTTCTGTTACGGCATAAAAAAACTGGGCGATGCCCGGTTCTCTTAAAAACGAATTATTCATTATGCGGTTTTAACTGCTCTTTTTTTTGCCATTACTTCATTGTCGCAGCCTTTGCGCCCACAAGCCGTAATTACCTGCGGCTGTTCTTTCAATTCATCATTGTCACAGCCCTTGCGGCCACAAGCCGTAATAACCTGCGGTTGTTCTTTCAACTCATCATTGTCGCAGCCTTTGCGCCCACAGGCGGTGATAACTTGCGGCTGTTCTTTCAACTCATCGTTGTCACAGCCTTTGCGCCCACAAGCCGTAATTACCTGCGGTTGCTCTTTTAACTCGTCATTGTCACAGCCTTTGCGCCCACAAGCCGTAATTACCTGCGGTTGCTCTTTTAACTCGTCATTGTCACAACCTTTGCGCCCACAAGCCGTAATGACTTGCGGCTGTTCTTTTAACTCATCGTTGTCACAGCCTTTGCGCCCACAAGCCGTAATTACCTGCGGTTGCTCTTTCAACTCATCGTTGTCACAGCCTTTGCGCCCACAAGCCGTAATTACCTGTGGCTGTTCTTTTAACTCATCGTTGTCACAGCCTTTGCGTCCACAGGCGGTAATTACCTGCGGTTCTTCCTTTAACTCGTCATTGTCGCAACCCTTGCGCCCACATGCAGTTATCGCATCTGGTTTTTCATTCGAAACTGTTCCTGTTTTCATAAATTACTCGGGCTTTCGCAAAAACAAAAAGCCGGCTTTTCTTCCCGTTTCAGGGTAGCGTTTATGCCAATGCGCCAACAAGTCTTGCGCGGCTTTTTCGCCATAACGGTATCTGTAAGCATCGGCGATAAGCTCAGCGCCCCAATCATCCATCGCCATGACCGCCAAACGGCTATCCCCTTTATCATGGTCAAAATCAAAATCGACTTTACAAGTTTTGTTGTTGGGGTAAATCATGGTTGCTTGAATTTTTGCACAAACGGTTCGGTCTGCTCTTGGAATAAGCGACGAATCATTGGCTGCAAATTCATCGTGATAATTTAGTTCAAACCCAGGCAATTTTTCTGATGTAGACATTTTCTTTCTCCATTTTTAAGAAATATTATTTTACCGCTTCATATTTAAACGTAGTTATTAAAAATGATAATTGCCATATATATTTGAGAAAAAACAATGTTTATTTCACGGACTAGCAAATGCACCGACTAATAATTCAAGTATATGATTTAACAAGACTTTTTAGCAATGTCAGAAGGGGTATGTTCGGGTAAAAAGTTCATCTTACGCTCTTTGTCGCTCAAGCAGCGGCGGTTGACCGGGAGATTGTCATAAATCGAGTCTGTAAATGCAGAACGTTTAGTGCCTCTATTGCTCTGTGACGTTAGTGCCTTGAGTTCAAATAAGCCATCATTAATTTTCCACATATTAACTTTGCCATCGTCGCCAGCGGTAAGTACATGTTTAAAATCAGTTGAGAATGCGCTGAAAGAAACCCCTTCTTCATGGGTAAACTCCTGGAATAAAATCTCTTCTTTAACGCCCCACAATCTAATGGATTTACCTTGAGATGCGGTTAACAAAAATTCATCATTTTCGCTAAAATGAGCGCTTATAAAATCGTCATCCGCTTCGAATCTGAAGAGTTGTTCACCGGTGTTTTTATCCCAAACTATGGCGGTGTCATCCCAGCTTGCACTCACTACCCAAGGGTTTTGATTGGCAAAAGAAAAACGCCATACACCATCTTTGTGCTGAAAAACCTGTTCCAATTCACCTGAGACCAAACTCCATTTAACCAACCTGGCATCTGAAGAGCCTGAATAAACCGCATCCTGAGACTCATCGAAAGACGCATCGTAAATTTCCAGACCATGTTCAAATAAATGTTTGAGTTCTCCCGTTATCGAGTGAATTCCGATAGTGCCGTCGTATGATGCAGATAGAAATAGGTCGTCATTCTCATGAAAATCAGTTGTCGTTACCCAGTTTTGATGGGAGTACTCATAAATAACTCTGCCACTTTCTCTATCCCATAGACGGACTTTGTTATCGTAACTCCCGGTGACAAGGTATTTGCCATTTGCAGAGTAACTGGCGTGCCTGACAGTTGCCGGGTGTTTATACATGCGATGCAGTTCGCCATTCTCAACACCCCATTCGTTAACATAACCATCTGCAGACGCGCTTAAAACATACTTTTGATCAGGTGAAAACGTTGTGAAATAAGCTCTTCTTGAATGTCTATTGTTCCAAAGCTCTCTTTTTTCGCTGACGTCCCAAAGCTTTATTTCACCATCGTAATACACAGCTGATAAATACTTACCATCATAACTCGTTTCGGCCCAGGTGCCAGAGGCTTCGTGATGAGATTCGAGTACTTTACTATCTGAGCCTTTTTCCCACACTGTTACTTCACCATCATAGCCACCCGCCACAATCATTTCGCTGTTGGGCAAGTATTTGGCAAACAAAACATCGTCTAAATGCGACATTACCTGTAGTTTATGCCCGTTGAGGATGTCCCATCGAATCACCGAGTTATCTCTAGATGCTGAAATTAGTTCATTACCAGTAACATCGAACTCTATGCTGTAGACAGAATCCTGATGTTGCTTTTCGCTTATCAATTCTCCATCTGGTACGCTGTAGGTGTATATCGTCCCCTGCTCCCCACTTACTGCCATCTTATCGCCTTGGGCACTAAAACTGATATTCCAAACTTTACCGTTTATTTTAACGTCAAATAACGACCGGCCGGTAAATGCATCTATAAGAACCGCCTTACTATCATAAGAGCCAAAGGCGACCAATTGACCATTGGGGTGAAACTGAACCGTCTCAACTCTTCGTTCAAAATCGACGGTATGAACTAGTTCACCTGTTGCTCTTTCCCATATTTTTCCGGTGCCATCACTAGAAGCAGTTGCGATAAATCTATTATCTCGTGAGATGGCTGTTTTGTGGATCACATCATCGTGACTAACTTTTAATGCGACTTCACCTGTATTTGCGTCTATTACTGAAGCGTAGTTTCCTCTCAGACCTGCCACTAGCCATTTTCCGTCTTCACTTAGCGCTAAATCCAAAACTTGTGTGTCATTATTAACGGTAAATAGAGTTTTTCCCGATAACAAATCCCATTTGAATATCGTGCCATCGACAGAGGCGAGAAAAAGCGCTTTGTCGTCTTTTGCAAAGTTGATTTTTGATAAGGCACTAGTGTGGTAGAACTCCTTCAGATTCTCGCCCGTTTGAGCAGACCAAATAGTCGCTTTACCATTAGCACTCACCCCGGCAATTAAATCACCTTTGGTACTGATACACGCATCATTTACAAGCGATTCAAGTGGCAGCACCATTTTTTTATGGTTGTATATCTTGGCAATTCCTACTTGCACCGCCAATTCATCAATCCAGGGACGTTCTCCACCGTATTCACCGGGCAAACCATTAAGACCCAGTAATAGCGATGTGTCATATTGGGTTTCTGCGTTTTTTTGCCGCACTAATTCTGCTAAGAACTGAGATTGATTAATAAGTGCTATATTGCGTTGCTCACTTGCGACGTTGTATTGCCAAAACGAATAAGTAGCAAACAAACTTATTACTAATACCAGCGCACCGGCGCCCCAAGAAACAAGGCGTTTGCGCCTGGATTCCCGACGCTGAGAAGCTTCAATATAAGCGACAATTTCTTCTTCAATATTATGGCGGCGAGAGTTGATCCAAGTGACTGCATCAGTCAACGGCTTACCGCTTGGCAATAGTCGTTCTGCTAATTTATTGTCAGCAATCCACTGCACAGCTTCGCGCTGCGTGCGCGCCTTCCAGAGTTGAAATTCGATATCAATTGCCAGCCATTGCTGTACACGACGCCAGTGACTGATAATGGCTTCATGGGCAACACGAACTTTACCTTCAGTTTGAATAAGCAAGCGCTCTTCAACAAGCGATTCTACCAAACGACGTTCTTTGGTGCCGACAGGAAAGCTGTCTAAGTCCGCATATTTTGCACTTGCCTGAGCTTCAGAGTTGTCAGGGTTAAACGCAATTAAATTGTTCAACACGTTGGGCAGAACCGAATCGGCATCAAACTCCTGATTAAAATGCTCTAGTACCGAGTCCGCTTTGCGCGCAATAGCGCCGATTAACCCGCCAAGTTCCTCATGATAGGCCGCAAAGGTTAATGCATTCTTGTTCTCGTCGCGTAACTTATAGAGTTCATCCAAACAAAACTCTAACAACGGTAAAACACCTGGTTGTCCGCGACAATCATCTCGAATAACCGAAGCTAGGCTGACACCTTGTTCGTTTTTTTCGAAATGTAAACCGGCAGCCTTTGCTGGCTGCACCATGATCTGTTCGAGCTCAGAATCTTTGAAAGGCTGCAAAGTGTATTGACCTTCACCTCGCATCAATTCTATCAACTTACTACCAGATGCCATACCGACAAAATCGGTGCGCATGGTACCAATACACCAAAAGCCGCCACTTTGAATCAGGTTATATACCAGTTCCCAAAACTTCGATTGATCTTCGAGGCTTATTTCATCTGTGGTGTAGAGTTCTTCTGTTTGATCAATGACTAACAAAAACTTGGCTTTAACATTCGCGTGTAATGTTTTCTTTTCACGGATGCCTTTAATAGCCTGGTTTACCGTAAGAGCGAAACTCTTGGGTGACAGTGACAAGTGTTCAAGGAATACTTCACCATCCAGTTCCGCATCAACAAATTCAGGAACAGAGTCAACAATCGCTTGGCAAAACCCCCTCAAGAAACCATTTCTACAGTCTATCTTGCCAGGTTGGATACGTATCAATTCAACATGCCCTACGTCGTAATCAATAACCCTAGGAGATAAGTAAAGCGGCAATAAACCCGCATTCATCAATGACGATTTACCACTACCGCTCATGCCCAGTAACATAAGGAAAGGTAAACCTTTCTCATTGCTTTGTTTGAAATAGGTAACTATGTCGCCAATTGGTTTGGTGCGGCCGAAAAAGACATCTTTATGTTCTAATTCAAAAGCGCATAGGCCTCGATATGGGGATCCTTGAAACCAAGTAATATGCTGACCGTCTTGCCCTGCGGATAACTCACTAGTGAGTTTAGCTTTCACCAGTGAATAAAGATGTTCTTCAAGCTTTAACTCAAACTGTTCAATTTCATCAAATTGAAAATAGGCTCGCTTAAAGGTTTTGTTTTCGTCGTCATTGTGAAAGTTATCACTGAAAAAACGGTTAACTTCTTGCTGGTCAGAAATGGCTTTTAAATGTTCTTCTGAACCCGAAATTATCTGCGTAGTTAGCGGTGCAGTTTTTCGGTACACCAATATTTCGGGGGTCCCTGATTCATCATGGGATTCAACCGCAACTTTGAACTCCCAACCGGTTCCCGTAATTCCTTCTTCAATGCCATCTTCGACAAACTCCGGTGGCAACGGCGAGCCCATTCGTGACCACAATATACATACCATGATGTCAGAATCGCGCGGATCCAAAGACTCTTGAAAATGACCACTTGCTAACAAAGGCTCGCGTTCCCACATTACGGGAACAAGCTCAACTCGATCTCGAAATTGCAGGCCAACGCGATGGATGACTTGCATGCAAACTTGACGCTCTATTTCAACGTCATTAGGTGATGAGATGAAAACTTTTAACTTTTTCAAGATACTTCTTCTATTGTGAGCCCGCTACGCAGCCACTAAATCCACTTTAAACACGTGCTCAACGCCATACTTTTTGGGTAGTGAGTTAATTCCCATATAATTGAAGTTGATGCCGGTGAAATCATTTTCTAACGCTTTCAATGCGCAGCCTATGCCACAATATACCGCGCCTATTGGGGTAATGGGTTCCATTCGTGCAACTCGACTGACGAAAGTGCCGGTATATCCTGTTTTCCCTTCAATAAAATCGGTAATCTGGGTCAGCGGCGCAGTATCCACTGCTATGCGCATTGAAATGGCCGCTGGTAATTTCCACTGTTCATGAATATCTTCACGTTGCCATTGACTGATTAAATCTTTTATTTCCATAGCACAATCAAGACATTCTTTTTGATCGTCAAAAACAAAATAAAAGGCGTCTCCCCAACCATCGCGCTGGATCAATGATCCGTACTTATCTGCGATCTTGCTAATGCCGCCGAACACCTTTTGGGCGAAGGTTTTCACCTGAAAATCATCGTATTTGCTGTAGCCACTCAAATCTCCCATTAGGAAGCTTTTCAAATGTCCATTTACCGATTCATTTTGCACTCTGGCAGGGCTCAATGTAGGGAACTCTTCAGTAAAAGTTTCGCATTCATGTGGGATCCAACGACCGAATGTTGTCACATCATAATGGGTAAACTGCCTCACAATCAGTTTTTGTAATCCGGTGAAACAATCAGACCAATAATCAATTACCGTTTGGTTGGTCGCTAATTGTCGACCACTTAAAAACCAAAATTTATCGTCGTCTCGGCTGTTTATTTTCACCTTGCCTACATCGGCTTCGAGTGTATTGAAATCTTCATTAGACAGATACAACCAATCAACGTGATCTAATTGGGACCCCATCTGACTTAATAAGTCTCGATTTGACTTTGATGGAACCGCAATGATATTAATGTGTTTCGGCACATCAGGTAAGTTGAGTTTTTCTACTTTTGCTTTGAACTGTGCTGTTTCATCTTGTGTCATTCTACCCGGCAGCAAAATAACGTTTATCTTGGGGAACCAAAGCGCCGAATAATGGCTCAACAGCGTATTTTGATTGGTGGTTTCCAACAACAAATTTATGTTTTTTATGGATGAACGGATTTTACTAATGTCGTTATCGATTAATTGCGCTTCAGCGTACAGTTCTGTTGCAGCATCCAGATAATCCATCTCGTCCGTTAGCAAAAACCAGTACACCTTTACCTCAGCGTACGTTGCCGTCAGCCAATAATCTCGCTCACCATTTTGCATACGACTTGCAATTTCTTTGTCTAAATCATGCAAGACATTGCGGCACCAGGGCATATCTCCTTTTACGAAATTCACCAATACTGTGTTAATTCCGTGCCAGTATTGCTCTTTATTGTTGCGGTACACTCGATAATAAAGCTCTTGCGACTGGGTAAGAAGACTCAATTTTTCTTCTTCGGAATTGGCCGCAAACGCCATGCTTTTATACAGGCTGGCTCGCAATCCCATGTATTCAATATCAGTTTGATATTTGTCATGAACTTTATCGAAACTGACCATAGCTTCTTGAAAGAAGCCAAGCCTCTGGTAAATCTTACCCTCTTCAATCGTTAGTTCATCGATGTTGCCATGAATGTCATATTCCAACTGCGCTATTTCGTCAGCATCGCGAGACTCTAGGATGCTTTTATAGTGTCCTTTACCAAGGTGCAGGATATCTAGCGCAAGTAAATCTTCGCCTTTGCGAACGAAATAATAAGAGATGTGCATGAACTTGCAGCCACCGCTGAAGCTGTCACAAATGCGCTCTACCAAGTCTGCAGGAATTGCATATTTTAGCGCGAAAGAGTCGACGGTATCGTCAATTTTAGCCATTCTAGTTTTTTCTCATTTGACAAGACCCATTTATTTCAAAAACAAGCAAGATTGCTTACGCTCGTTTTTGAATAACATAGCCAAAATGTTGTAACAGCTTAATTGTCGTTCTTGCCGTATTTCGGTCATAGTCTCTTTCTTGTTCTGATAGATCGTCGTAAGGAATTAAGCATGGATGTTCTTTTTTGGTATCGTCGCGAGTCTCGCCGTATTTCCATCCGTCATCCAAACGCCCTTGCGCCCACCGTTCGTGTACAGCATAGGCAATTTTTTCGATAATACTTTCTAAATCCGGATCAAGTGATTCATTATCAAGTGGAACAGCGGCAGGCTCGTATGTCTTCATTCATGCTTCCTTCATGGGCATATTTAGCGGCGATTAAGGCAAATAATACTACCAATCAAATACTCATCCTTAATATCGATACCATAATAAAAGCACAAAATAACTAAGCCTGCAAAAGCTATCGACTAATGTTGTTTTTTAGTGGCAGGTAAAGCGACCTTATAAGGCCTGTAACGAAATATATTTATTGGGGCGACTAGATAAGTAACTGTTAAATATGACTAAAGTACTTTTGACAAGCGAAGTGTGAGCCAGACAAATGCATCATCGCGATTGCTTACCAGTTGATACTCAACACCGGCTTCTTCGTAAAGTTGGTGCCAAAACACCTTCGCTTCCTCTGAACAATTCTCGGGCAGAATTAGGCAGGTAGCACACAAGCCCAAGTTTCTTGCTTGGCTGATAGCGGCAACCAAAAACTGTCTTATTTCGGGCGCTAAAATTACGTTGTCACCGCTAATGACCGCCATACTGGCCCAGGCTTTGTCTACAAGCGCGTTGCGTAATGGGATTAATTGACGTTGATACTCTTCAGCAAAATTACTGTCAAACGGACTAGATGCCTCTATTACCAGGATGCGCTCAGTCACGTTTAAAGATAGCTGTAATTTTCCAGAAGTCTGACTCATGGAGATTCTAATATTGTTGTTATGTTGGGCATTATAGCAAACATTTATTTCTTTATTCGCAAAGAAATATGCAACACCTATCCTATCGGATCAAATAAAGCAAAATTAACCCTATTCAAAAACCGACTTTAGGTGCATACGTATTCATTGAAAAATGGTCGTTATATTTACCCTTAATTCAAATATTTTGCTTCTAGTTCCGGGGAAGTCGCAGTACATTTCTTTGTAAATATTTTGTTAATTTACCTTGAATAAAATTATGTCTCGTCAATTTCTACTCCGTTTAGCCACACTTTTTCTAACTCTTGCGATTGCTAGGCAGGTAATAGGTGCAGAGATAGAAATAAAAACGAATTTTGTTCCTGAAGGGGCACGCGAACAACTACCATTAGATTTACTGAATTTAGCTTTTTCCTACGACGCGGAAAATAAATATCGCTTAACTCAACACCATGAAAACGTGAATCAAGAAAGACTTCGAGGCATGGTTAATGATGGACAGATTTCTATTATGTGGGTGGGAACACGCCCTGATCTCGAAGAAGATTTTATACCTATTAGAGTGCCTTTATTTAAAGGGCTATTGGGGCATCGCATTTTTATTATTCGAAATGGTGAACAAGCGAAGTTTAGCCAAGTCAATACCCTTCAAGATCTGCTCGCACTGTCTGCCGGCCAAGGGCGTTATTGGGGTGACACTCCGATTCTGGAGAATGCAGGTATTCCAGTGGTAAAACCGGTGAAGTACCCCAACCTATTTCACATGTTAGATGGAGAGCGCTTCGATTACTTCCCACGCGCGGTTCACGAACCTTGGGATGAAGTCGCTAGTCGCCCTGAGCTCAATCTAACGATAGAGTCAGACTTGATGTTAGTGTACCCGATGCCCTTGTATTTTTTTACGAGCAAACAAAACCAAGCTTTGGCAGATACTCTGGAACGCGGACTACTCAAAGCGATTGATGACGGCAGTTACGACGAAGTATTTTTTAAACAATGCTGCAATTCAGGATGCAATAGAACGAACCAATATTCAAAACCGAAGAGTTTTTAGAATTTCTAACCCGAGTTTATCCAGAGAAACGCCGCTAAATAACAAAAAACTGTGGTTCGACATTCAAGACGGTTGAGGGCAAATAGCGCCCTCTCCCTTTATACCCGAAACACCTCAAGATGCTTGCTTCAGAGCTCACAACGCTTTCAGTACAAGGCTCACTTGAGAAGGAATGCGGTTACCTTTCAAGCAATTGTAACGCAGTAATGGAAGCGCTGTGAAGCTCCCGAAGGGCGAGGCCTTAAAGGATTTATGCTGCGTTAAATTGTATTGACGTGAACTAACCATGCCTTCAACAATTTGCCCTGCCTAAATCCTTTTATTCACTCGCTGAAGTCGATCATCTTGAGGTGTTTCGGGTATAACTGCGTTTATTCCGACTAATCTTCACCTAGTTTGTGTTTTAGCGAGGCAACTTCCTGCTCAAGAAGCGTAAGACGTTGCAATATTGCCTGTATATCTGCACTTTCGTGTTGCGCACTAGACTGATTCTCAGTGGCACTGATATCGAGCTCAACTTCGCCACTAAAGCAGTGGGCAAACCTGTTTTCGCGTCTTCCTGGTTCGCGTGGTAATTTTTGCACTAATTGTTCGCCGTTGAGTTCTGCCATATCTTCAAGACATTTTTCCACCTCAGTGACGTTTGCAAATTCAGCGAATCTTGCGCTTCGCGTTCGAAGCTCTCCAGGAGTTTGGGGGCCACGCAACAACAAAACACATACAATAGCCTTTTGCTGCGCACTTAATTGCAAACTACCGAATTGGGTATTGCAGAATCTGTGTTGATATTTAGCCACTCTACTGCCGTGCTGCACCTCTGCGACTTGCCGCTTTTCTTGTAAGTCATCGAGAATACTCTGTACTTCAGTCTCAGAAAGATTAACAACCGGTTCACGGTTACTTTTTTGATTACAGCCTGTTGTGAGACCATTTAACGATAACGGGTACTGATCCGGTGTAGTTTCTTCTTTTTCTAAAAGTACACCAATGACTCGACATTCCATCGGGGTAAGTTCAACTAGCAAATCTAAACTCCTCATAAATTGCGTAGCGTTTCAATGCATCCTGTGGCTTTTCAAATGCAATAGCAATAGTTAAGTGAAGGTTAAGTCGCCATTCACCTATCCAGCATTAATGTTGCTAACGAATTTCAAACGCGGTCAGGAGAACAAAGTGAATAAATTAATGTTAGCAGGTGTTATCGCACTAAGCGCTACAGCATGCGCCTATAATCAAGCTCCAGTGGTGGACATGACTGGTGTATCACATCAACAATACGAACGTGATTTAGCCTATTGCGGAAACTACGCTGAACAAGTAGATAAATCTGAGGCGGCTAGTGTAGGCGCACAAAATGGCGCTGCGGTTGGTGCCGGTGTGGGAGCCATTAGTGGAGCCTTTGAAGACGGATTTGAAGGTGCTGTTGGCGGTGCACTCGTTGGAGCTTTATTTTTTGGTATATCAGGCGCCGCTGAAGAGTCAGTAAAAGCGACTGAAGTGCAATCTAGAGTGCTTCGTAACTGCTTAGTCGACCTAGGCTACAAGGTATACGACCGGGAACTTTGAACAAATAGTTTATGTCAGATTATTGTGCATGATTTGTTGAATGAGCAGAATCTATACAAGACAAATAATAAATTAAAATGGGTGGTGCTAACGTTAATGGGTTGAATGTGTTAGCGTTAGCAAAAAATTCAACTACGGTAATCATTGTTGTGCGTTGTATCCCACTGTTGTGCTTGTTGTTTATGTCTTCTCTTTTTGCTTCTGAATCTAACCAAACTATCCGTATTGCCACATTCAATGTGGCTTTGAGCGACGGTAAACAATCAGGTGATGTCTATCAACAATTGCAGTCTGGAAACAATATTCAGGCCAAAAAGGTCGCTCGCATTATTCAGCACATACGACCTGATATTTTGTTATTGAATGAAATCGACGGTGCAGATAAAGGCAATACCTTAGACTTATTTCAACAAAAATACCTGAATAAACCGATTCAAGACGCCAGCGCTATTAGCTATCCTTATCGCTACCAACCTGATTGTAATACTGGCCTAGCCTTTCCTATGGAATCTGGTAATGCTCCATCACATTATGGTTTTGGCCGTTATCTTGGTCAGTATTGCATGGCGGTATTGTCTAAATTTCCCCTGCAACTAGAGAACATACAAAGTTTTCAGCGTTTTAAATGGCATAAGCTTCCCAATGCCAATGCGCCGCGAATAGAGGGCGTAAACTATTACAGTGACGAAGTCTGGAAAGAACTTAGACTATCTTCTAAAACTCACGCGGTTGTCCCTGTAGATATTGAAGGCAGGCGCATCGATTTAATTATTGCTCACCCTACACCGCCAGTATTCGACGGCAAAGAAGATAGAAATGGCAAGCGCAACCACGATGAAATCCGCCTGATTACGGCGCTTATCGAAAACAACCAACTTTCATGGCTACGCGACGACAAGGGCAATCCTGTGTCTAAAGATGTAGGAAAAAGTCCTTTTGTAGTGCTTGGTGATTTGAATGCGTCAGTTGCACAGGGTGATGCTTTTAGCCCGGCAACTGGACGGGCAATACAACAATTACTCAACCATGAAAAGGTGATGCCAGGTCTAGATGATTCCCAGCAAAATACCGTGGCTCCCTCAAGCTTGGGCGGCGCTGAAAATGCAGGAAATAAAGACCTATCTCAATATCACACCGCCGTATGGAAAATGCGGGCAGATTATGTCATCCCATCTAAAAATGGCTGGACATTAACTGGGTCAGGCGTTTTTTGGCCCGATTCTACGGATCCTTTGCATCATTTGGTCAGTAAACAAGAAAATCAGCCTAGCAGTTCGGATCATCGTTTAGTTTGGGCAGACTTAAAGTTACACCGCTGAGACCACTTAATATGTTGGTAGTCGACAACTTGAGCAAATCAGTTCATGACGGTAACACTGAACGGAAGATCCTTGATGGCGTGAGTTTTTCGTTAGAAGCATCAAACAGTATGGCGATTATCGGCCCTTCTGGTTCTGGTAAGTCTACGCTATTAAAACTCATCGCAACTCTTGATGTTCCCGATGCAGGCGGCATTCGTTTCCGAGGTGAAGATATATCTGGCGGCTCGAGCAAGGTACAAAACGCCTATCGAAAATCACACGCTGCGGTTGTTTTTCAAGACTTCAATTTGATCGATTGTATCTCAGTCTCTGATAATATCTCGTTCTGCGCGCAATTAAATAAGAACGTAGATAAAGCCTATATTGAGAAGTTGGTAGAGACCCTTAATATTGGCAGCTTATTGACGCGTTCTGTCCAACAGCTTTCCGGCGGTGAACAGCAACGCGTCGCCATTGCCCGAGCGCTAGCGCATAAACCTGACTTGCTGCTAGCTGACGAACCTACTGGCAATCTCGATAAAACTAACAGCGATGCCGTCGCCAAATTGTTAATTGAATGCTGCGAATCCCTAAATACAGCACTCGTTTTGGTAACACACAGCGAACAACTTGCCGCACAAACCCAACGCGTCATGCGCCTTGAAAACGGCCGTCTATTTGATGCCGTATTTTAATTACATCATCAAAAGCTACCTTAAGGACTGGCGAAAAGTCGCGCTTATCTTTCTATCCTTGATTATAGGATGTGCGGGGCTAGTCAGCGTGCTGCTCGTTAATGAAACGGCTAACAATACTCTTCAGGCACAGCAGGTTCCCTTTAGCAGCCAAGTTCATTACATGATCAAAGGTGAAAGTGGTGATGTAACTAAAGCCCAATACGTCTCAGTTCGAAAAGCGGGTATTGAAGCTGTCCCGACCAAATCAGTTGCGATTACATTGCCCGATGACAACCAAGCCCAATTAACTGGCATAGACTTTTTTGCCTTTCCCTTGGCACAAGAGCGCAAACTAAATTTGAATGAGCCCAGTTCAACTGCTTCTGGTTTAGTGGTTTTTGCCAGTCCCACCATCGCAGAGAAGTATTCCGCCCCTGTCTTACTGACCGGTACTTCCGGCGCAAAGTTAAGAGTAAACGTTTTAAGTAATGGGCAAGACAATCTAGCGCAGCATGAGAAGTCCGAACCAATTCATTTATACGCAGACATTAATATTGCAACAACACTGTCAGAAGCAACGTCATTGAGTCATTTGTGGCTTTTTAATGAGTTAACCATAGAACAGCGGCAAGCGCTTGCAGCGCTTAAGCTGACAATAGTGCCAAATCAAATACCTAATACGAATCTTTCTAACAGCTTTAAAAACAACACCTTGGCAATGGCGTTATTGATGTTCATTGTAGCTATTTTCGTAATTTCCAACAGCGTTAACTTGCTGCTAGTTCAACGACTAAAAAACATTAATATTTTTTATCAACTTGGCATTTCAAAACACCGCCTTATTTATCTGCAAACACTGGAAATCGTCACACTTGGCCTTATCGGCGGCCTCGTTGGTTATGTTATTGGTGTATTTGGCGCCCAAGCTTTGCATCCTTTTACATCAAAAACGTTTACAAACTTATTCTATTTGTCAGTTTCATCAATAGAAATGGGGAATTTCATTGGCTTCAGTTTGCTGGCTGGGGTCAGCGGTGTGGCCTTTGCGCTGGTGCTTAGCCTAAAGATGATGTCGCTTAACCCTAAACAACATAAAACGACATCTAACCTTAGACGTAATGTGCAGCATTCAAGCATTATCGGTATTTTCGTGTTGTTAAGTTTTTCGCTCCCAATAACAAGTATTCTTTGGCAATATGTGATTATTGCAGGCCTGCTGTTATTCGGCTGTCATCTTATGACGTGGTTGCTCACCCTGATAAATCGCATCATTGCTAAAACGATACCTCAGCGCTTCCCTATTGCACGTTTTTTCTTTTTCGATGCCCAGCGAGTGCTTGGTGGCTCTGCCATCGCTTTTTGCGCATTTTTTATCGCTATTACCGCGAATGTTGGTATGAATACTATGGTTGATAGCTTTAGAACGGCTACAGGTACCTGGATAGAACAACAATTCAATGCGGATTTGTATGTCGCATCTCCTGCCCCCGTAAGACTACTAAAAGAATTGAGTAAATTTGAACCGCAATTAGCAGTATACCAACGACACAAGACCACACTGTTTTATAAACAACAATTAACCGAAGTCATTAGTTTTGAAAATGCAGCATATCAAGTGCTTCCTTTGCAATTTACGGCCGTTATAAAACCACCAACAAGTGTAGAGAAGATATATATCAATCAACAGATGTCTCGTAGGCACAATTTGTCGGTTGGAGAGTATATTAAATTGGCTGGGGTTAATGTTGTGGTTGCTGGTATTTATATTGATTACGGTAATGTCTATTCTCAAGTACATTGGCCAGATGCTAATTTTGTCTCGCTTAACCTTCCCTCAGTAGGCGTAAACCGGTTTGCTTTAACTCTTAATGGTGTTGATCCCAAAACACAAGACGCGGTCGAAAATACATTAGACTCTTTAGAGCAAACCAGCTACTTCTCCAGTCAACAAATACGAGATATAACTATTACTACCTTTGACCGTACCTTTTTATTCACTGGCGGTCTCAATAGCATCACATTATTGGTAGCTCTTTTTTCTTTGCTCATTTCTGTCATATTAATGGAGCGGTACAACCGCGCTCAGCACACTCTACTCTATTCCTTTGGAATCGTTTCACTGCAGCAAATGGTGCTTAACCTCGCACAGTATTTAGTTCAAATAAGCATTATTTTTATATTCGCCGTGCCGTTTGCATTAGCGCTGAGCTGGCTACTCATATATCGAGTTAATTTGGATTCCTTTCAATGGTCTTACCCTCTACTAGTATCCCCATCCCAGATTGTCACCCTATACATTTATAGCGTCTTGGCATGTTCCCTCGCTCTACTAATCACCCTTGTATATCGTAACCGGTCATCTATTTCCGAAAGACTGGCGTTGTCATGAAATATTCAATACTTACCTTCATTATCTTTTTTGTTTTAACAAGCGCAGCTTGTAGTGACAAAAAGCAAATACAAACCAGTCAATTTTCCAAACTACTATCTGTTGATGGAGCCAAAGTAACCCCTGAAAAAACACTCACGTTTCCCCGAGACCACGCAGAACATCCAAATTACGGTATTGAATGGTGGTATTTTACTGCGAATCTACAAGCAGAAGATGCATCACCCATTTGGCTACAGTGGACACTATTTAGAATAAAATCCCAATCGGTCACCAAGGATCATAGTTGGTCCGGAAACCAGATTTACATGGCGCATGCTGTTGTTAATACAGACCAAGAGACCTTTCAAAAAGAAAAATTCGCTCGAAATGGTGTAGGCAATGCGGGTTTTGCACAAGGTGACAATAAACTTTTTATCGATGACTGGTATTTAGCTGGTAGTGGCGCCGACTTTCCAACGTCTGTAGGGGCTTCTATAGATACTGAATCTGGCTTTAACCTCAAGTTACGGCATAGCGCCAAACAAGTTTTACATGGCAACAATGGTTATTCACAAAAAGCGCCGGGGACCGAGCTTGCTTCCTATTATTACAGCCATCCCTTTTTGCAGGTGACTGGTCAGGTAACACTTGGTGGAATCGAACACAATGTAACTGGAAAAGGATGGTTTGACCATGAATGGTCTTCAGAATTCCTATCTGATGACTATTACGGATGGAAGTGGTTCTCGCTGCACCTATCAGAAGATACTAAGTTAATGTTATTCACATTAAAAAATAGTGAATTAGATGATAACTGGGTTGGTACGCTGATGCACCGTAATCAGCCTCCCATTGTGCTTGATGTTAATAGTCTTGCTGTTCAGGCACATACCAAACCTTCTCAGCGCTATCCCACCGCGTGGGATATTTCAATTGTGGAACATAGTATTAATCTTCACGTGATTCCGAGAAAACAAGACCAAACAAATTACTTTTCAGTTTCCTATTACGAAGGCGCTGTTGCATTTACCGGAAGTCATCGAGGTGATGGATTTGTAGAAATGACCGGGTTTTAAAATAAATGTAACTGTACGTATAAATTAACAACCAGAACATGAACTTTTTAATGCATATTTAGACAAAATGGTTGTTTTTTGACTAGAAATGTTAAATATTAGTGAATTGAGGCGTCTTTCTTACTTGTTTTGTATAGGAAGTATGCTACAAAAACCTTTGTAGTGGTCGATAAAAGAGTTATTGATCAGGTGTAGCCAACGGCGACAGAACGCGACAGTCAACATTATGTTCAACAAAAAATTACAAGTAGAAAAAGTTGAAATGGTCAAAAAGATCATTCGCAAGTACGATTATTCTAACTACGAGATGACGCATAAAGAGTGCGTTGAGTTAGGGCTCAATGTAAACCGCCCCGCTTTAGACCGTTTCGGCGAAAAGCTACAACAAATGGACACCAAAGCGAAGAGTAAACTTAATTTTGACGAGCCAGAACTCACCGCCGAAAAACCCAAAGGTTCCATACAGCTCGCCGACGATTTAGCGAGCGACCTCCCACAGCAGCAAGCTGGCAACTTTCAGCAATTTCAAGATAGAGCGTCCGAAATCACTTTTGAACTAGGTGCATTGAGGATTCGTGAAAATGAATTACTCAAAGAGTTATCTTCTATAAAGAAAAAGACTTCGAACTAAAATCCGACTTCGCTACTCCCTTGGCTTTTACATTGCAACCTCGGAGGTTTGTACTATAACTGAAAGACCAAGATCTTTTCAGGCGCGCGAATGGGTTCACTTGCAGACAAACTCAAACACTTCAAAAGTACATTTGACGCCAACACGCCCACAGAACTACTAGAAACTATTAACCGAAGCATTTCTCTGTTGCAACAGCAATGTATTGGAGATAGATGCGTTCAACTTGAGCATAAATTTCCCGAGTTTCAGTTACCCAATGCTAAAGGTCAACTGGTCAGCAGTGAGACACTTCTCAATGAGCATCCTTTAGTCATCACCTTCATTCGTGGCGGATGGTGTCCCTACTGCATGTTAGAAATACAAGCCTGGCAGCAGTACTATGAAGCTTCATTTCAACACTTTAATATTATTGCAATTACGCCAGAGATAGCAGAATACGCGCTAGCAACAAAACAAGATAACGCCATGCGCTTCCCTTTGTTGATAGACCAGAATTTACAGCTAGCTAGCGCACTTGGCTTAGTTCATACATTAGATGCAGATATGAAAGATGTATTGCTGAAATGGGATATCGACCTTCACAAGCGAACATGCGATGAGCGCTACTCTTTGCCAATACCTGCGACGTTTGTCATTGACCAAAACCGAACAGTTAAATATATGTATGTCGAAGAAGATTATACACAACGAGCAGAGCCTGAAGAGGTACTCAAAATTTATCAGAAACTTGATAAAAATTAGGTACTTATTTCTATACCTTTTACCGAAATGTGCACTTAGTGAAAGAGTTAAACACACATTCGGTTACGCGTAACCGAAATTTTAAAAAAGGGTAAATTTATTAATTACAAAATGTTGCAAACCCCTAATAAATCATCTACTTATATTTGTTCATAAAAAACATAAGTCATACTTAATATGATTCTTAGGGACACACAGATAAGATTGGTCAGTTTCGCTGACGAATACGTAAGTTATTCGATAGCGGAATTATTAGGCTCGGGTCAAATCAAGATTCGACCACACGATACTATTGACCATGAACCAGTAGAGTCCCACTACCCAATTATATGGTTAGTGGTGGTACCTACTGTTGAGCGTATTTCGTCGTTAGAAATAAGACGCTATCACGCAACTAATGAACAGATCCTATATCTAGTCACCGATGAACGCCCAAGCATATTGCCGCCGCATCTGAGTGACTGCACCCTTTTCTGGCAATTGGGGGCGACGCAGTTATTACAAAACATTCATTTTGCAGAGCAGCGCATACTACAGAGACAGCACTTTTATCCTGCGGAATTGGATGACGCTTTCTTACAACTAAACTTCTATGGTCGTTCGCCCTCTTTCTTAAAAGCGGTACGGCTGATAAAAAAGGTGTCGGCGGCTGATACCAACGTATTTATTAAAGGTAATACCGGTACCGGTAAAGAGTTAACAGCGCGTTCTATTCACTACATGAGCGATCGCAAAAATGAACCTTTTATTCCAATTAACTGTGGTGCCTTTACTGACGAACTCATATTAAGCGAACTCTTTGGTCACGAAAAAGGCGCATTTACAGGTGCCAACAAGGCAAAGGTAGGTTTATTACAACTGGCCAACAACGGTACAGTATTTCTAGACGAGGTAGATAGTTTATCACCCAAAGCGCAAGTCGCTCTGCTTCGTTATTTACAGGACAATGAAGTGCGCCCTGTGGGTGGACACGAATTTTCTAAAGTCGACGTGCGGATAATAGCCGCTAGTAATACCGACATGAAGCAACTAATCAAGTCAAAAGACTTCCGAGAAGATTTGATGTATCGATTAGATGTTTTACAAATAGCGTTGCCGCCTCTTAACAAGCGCGGTGAAGATATACAGTTACTCGCACAGCACTTCCTTTCAACCCTGACTCTGGAGCATGGCGGTAAAATTAAAGTCTTCTCACAAGATATGATTTCGGCGATGCAAGCTTATGAATGGGAAGGTAATGTTCGAGAATTAGATAACTTTGTAAAACGAGCCTTCTTTTTGTCTGACGGCTATGTAATAGAAGACACGTCATTGCTCACCGGCACACCCAATAATGATTCCGACATAATTGGGCGTGTTAGTGATGAAATTGACATGTTTGATGGATTCCAGGCGGCCAAAGACGAACTTATCTGTCAATTTGAGCGAGATTACCTTACCCGTATTCTTGTTAAAACCCGTGGTAATATCTCTAAGGCTGCGCGCATTGCTAAGAAAGAACGACGCTCCTTTTGCCGTCTCATGGAAAAGCACGGCTTAGAAAGGCGTCAGTTTGCCCAGTAAGCAATTCAACTAATAGCCTATAAAGAAGCCGTGTAATAACACGTTTTTTTTGTACGCAAATTATGCTAAAGCTAATTTCGCGTCGCCGTAGCGTAAGCGCGGTCATTTTTAATCGGCTTCAATAATAAACTCAAACCCTACAAAAAACTTCTGTTCTCAATCTAACGAATTCCTAGCATATGTGCTTCTAGCCCCACTCAACTAATTTGTAGGGTTTTAATAGCAATTATTCCCTCAGTATTTCTAAACCACATAGTGTTTTTACACCTATCTTTTCGACAGCCCACACAATCGTGCAACTGTATTTCTATATTCGATTATTTTGCGTACTTTTACCTGTTTAGATGTGCAGGGCTAATTGACCACACAGGGCAAAATCACCTCAATCCAATGCTACCACTTACTACATCTAGCTTTGCCTGAAATGGTTAAAATTTGATAGGGCAAAACGCCCCTAATTCATAAAAGATCATAAATAAATAACCCATATATTTCAACGAGTTACGAGATTTATAAAGTTGGCACGAATGATGCGCTTAAGATGGGTGGACTCGTCCAATTTCAACAAACAAGTGGATTAATAAAATGGCATCACAACCAGTCAAAGTAGAAAGCATTGCCAAAGACATAAAGGAGTATTTCCAAGGCAACCCGCATGCCGGTGATACAGTCGAAGGTATTGCGAGTTGGTGGATCACCAAACAAAGTCTGAACAATGCAAGGGATCTTGTTCTCGAAGCTCTGGAAATGCTCGTTCAGGAAGGTGAACTGCACAAAAGGGTCTATGGAGGTCGCGTTATCTATGTTCGAGAGGCACTTCATTAGTAATCACGAATCACAACGCTTAATTTTTATCAACGGAGGCTAGTCGAATGTCGAATAGCATACAACATAAACTAAGCAGGGTTCGCCCACCTAGGGTACAAATTACCTACGACGTAGAAACGGGCGGCGCGTTAGAGAAGAAGGAAATCCCCTTTATTGTAGGTGTGATAGCTCCTTTATCTGCGAAATCTGACAAAGTCTTACCACCATTGCGTGACCGTAAGATGGTTCAGATTGACCGAGATAACTTTAACAAAGTATTAGAATCTGTAGAACCTCGCGTGAAGTTCAGTGTACCGAATAAACTACCAGGTGGTTCTGGTGAGTTGATGGTAAACGTTCCTTTCATGCACATCGAAGACTTTGACCCCGTCACTGTCGTCACTAGGGTTCCAGCTCTTAACACCTTATACCTCGAGCGCAGTCGTTTGCGTGACTTCATGGCGAAGTTAGACGGCAACGACGCACTGGCAGGTTTGCTATCAGCAGTTTTAAGTGATGCCGAACGCTCTGACGCGTTAAAAGCTGCTGTCGCGGGTGCAAAAGACGCTGTCACTACAGCTCGAGAAGATCGCGCAGCAGGCAAAATTGATGCAGCAGCATATGATGCAGCAGTATTAGAAGCTTATGCAGCTGAACTGGAAGACGGTAAGGACATTGCGGCCATGCTATCTGAAGGTCAAATGATCCTCGAAGATGTACAAAAGCCATATGCAGTCGAATTGATTGCTGAGTTTGTTGAACAAATCATGGTATTGGACGACTTGTTGCCGACTGGTGACAACCCCGAATATAACCATGGCGGGATGATCACAACGCGAATTGCTCAAAAAGATGAAACCATCAGTGCGCAATTGAATTTGATCATGCATCACGATGACTTACAAGCGTTAGAAGGTTCATGGAGAGGCTTGCACTTCTTAGTTATGAACTCAGAAACTAACAACAAGTTGAAAATCAAACTGTTGAACGTTTCTTACGACGACTTGTTCAAAGACTTGGACAAAGCGGTTGAGTTTGACCAAAGCGCCCTATTCAAAATCATTTATGAAGAAGAGTATGGTACTTTCGGTGGCGAACCGTACAGCGTGTTACTTGGCGACTTCCAATTCGGTCGTACTGCACGTGATCTGAAGTTCTTAGAAATGTTAGCAGGTGTTGCTGCTGCGGCACACGCACCATTTATTGCTTCTGCATATGCCAAACTATTCGATATGGATGACTTTGGTAACCTGTACAAGCCTCGTGACCTTAGCAAAATCTTTGAAAGTGCTGAACTTATTCAGTGGCGTGCTTTCCGCGAAAGCGAAGATTCCCGCTATGTGACACTTACATTACCCAAAGTAATGATGCGCTTGCCGTATCATCACGAAAACAACCCGGTTGATGGTATCTACTTCGATGAGGACGTTGCAGTCACTTTGGTTGAGTCCGATGCTGATGGTAATGAAGTCGAGAAAACGAGTAAACAAGTTGACGCCACTAAGATCCTTTGGGGTAACCCAGCTTATGTGCTTGGTCAACGTATCACTAACGCATTCTCATTGCATGGCTGGACTGCAGCTATCCGCGGTGTAGAAGGTGGTGGTTTAGTTGAAGGACTACCGGCTTACACTTTCGAAACAGAATCTGGTGATATTGAACTCAACTGTCCGACGCAAGTTGCCATTACCGACCGTCGAGAGAAAGAGCTAAATGACCTAGGCTTTATGGCTATCTGTCACTGTAAAGGTACCAACAAAGCGGCATTCTTCGGTGGTCAAAGTACCAACAAGCCTAAGATGTATTTGACTGATTCAGCAACGGCTAACGCCCGCGTATCGTCGATGCTTCCTTATGTATTGTCGGCATCTCGCTTTGCTCATTACATTAAAGTAATCATGCGCGAGAAGATCGGTAGCTTTATGACTCGCCAAGCAGTTGAAGCTTACCTCAATACGTGGATAGCTCAATATGTGCTACTGGATGACACACCACCTCAGCACATCAAAGCAAAGTATCCATTACGTGAAGCAAAAATTTCAGTGACTGACGTCCCAGGAAAGCCTGGCGCTTACAGAGCAACTGTATTTTTGAAACCACATTTTCAGTTAGAAGAACTTACTACCTCCATTAGGTTGGTAGCCGATCTTCCATCCTGATAATTAGTTAAGAGGAATTCGTTATGGATTTAGTATTGTTAAAACCAGGATTGGAAGACCTGGCAGGTGCTAGCTTAATCGACGGTGAGTTGGTTGATGCCGGTGATGATCTGTCTGGTTGTATTGAATTGGTTTCAATGCACTTTGGTATGAAGCAGCAGATGACCACAGATGTGAGTAATGCAGCCCGTACTTCAGGTCGTCCGAACCTAAATGATATTACTGCTGTTAAGTATTTGGATAAGACATCTCCACTGCTTTACAAATACTGTTTATCAGCGGCGCCAATTGATGATGGTACAGACCCGACTCAAATCTTCCTATGTCGCAACGCGAATATGGATGGAGACGGTAATAGCATCATCGGTAACATCATGACCGTGAAATTGTACAACTGCATGATCAGTTCTGTAGAAGCACAATCTCACCCGAATGATATGGCAACGGAACAAATTACACTTAACTTCACTGATATTGAGTGGACGACGTCGCATCAAGACAGTCAAGCTCAGATCACAGGTAGCTTTGTGTACAGCTGGAGTGTGGCGCGTAATAGAGGACCTATGTAATGCGTCGCTTTCTCTTTGATCGCCTGTGTCAGCCAGATGTGGCTTTGCCTGAGGAAACTCATGCTCAGCTGTACCTGCTGCGCAACGCGATCAAAGAGGAGCTACAGCGTTTAGTATCGGGTCGCGCCTATTTCGACGGCATTCGAAAAGGCTACAGCGACGATAAAACGATACTGAACTTCGGTATTGATAATCCGGTTGACTATGCTGCCAATTACGGTGATAGCACCACCTTAATGCAGCAGGTATTAGACATGGTTAAAAACTATGAACCCCGCATTATCAATCCCAAAGTTCAGTTGGTTGACAAGAAAAACAGTCTGTCTCCTGCTTCAGTCGCCGTAACTGGAGAAATCAGGATTGCAGACGTAAGAGAGGAATTCAGTCACACATTTACCACGACTTGATAAGTGGTTACATGTCGCCGATGCAGAGCGGCCAACTAACAATGAAAATGGGTACTTTCGCGAGTTTCCCATAAGAGCCGGAGCTAAAACATGAATCACGTTAGGGAACAATTAACAGACTATTTTAAGTCTGAATTGGCTGAACTGCGCAGCGATGCGCTCGAGTTCGCACGTGATTATCCAAGTATCGCCGATGAGCTTGCGCTTAACGAAGGCAAGTCACGCGACCCTCATATCGAACTACTGTTGCAATCTTTCTCGTGGATGACTGGCCGTCTGCGCCAAAACATGGAATCGGAAACCAAACAGTTACCGGCCATGCTATTGCAACAACTTTATCCGCAGCTGGTTTCATCCACACCATCAATGGCAATTATGGAATGCGATGTCGATGGTGGCTCTGCAGATTTTACCAATGGCTATGAATTTTCCGGTTTACGCCAGTTTGAACCCATCAAGGTGACCGGCAAAACAGAAACAGCTGCAAAATTAAAGCACTGTCGCTTTTCCTCTTGCCACCCAACTACGCTGTGGCCATTAAAAGTAGATTCGGTAGCAAAGTACCCTATTAACCAACACGATTATATTCGTAACACTTACGTTAATGGGCAGTCTATTCTTGATATCAAGATAAAATCATCACCACAAGGTGCAGCCGATGGACTGATGCTAAACCGCCCTATGCGTTTTTACATCAACCTTGACGAACATTGTCAGTATGGATTCTATGACATTTTAGCTCAGAACTTTTTAGGCGCTGTCGTTTTTGATAAGAATAATGAGCGAGTAGCAACCCTTAAAAAAGAAGATCTTAAGTTTTGCGGCTTCGACGACAATGAGCGCACTTTACCGGTATGTAAGCAGCAGGAACTCGGCTTTTCACTGCTTTTTGACTACTTTAGCTTTCCAGAGAAGTTTCTTTTCTTCGAACTTGATGGCATGCAAGAAGTGCAGTTTCAAGAATCACTGCGAGTCATGCTAATTTTTGATTGCAGTTTTCCCAAAAGCATCAGACTTCACAACCAAGCATTAAAACTCAACTGCATGCCTGTGGTTAATCTGTTTCAGAAAACCACTGAGCCTGTACCGCTAACGCATAAGAATTACCGTTATAAGTTGTTTCCCAGTCGCGAAAACTACGAAAGTTTTGAAATTTACCGCGTAAATTCAGTGCATGCCATGAATCGCCGTGGCGAATCGAGAGAGCTACAGCCGTACTTTTCACTTATCCGAAAAGACTTAAAAGATTCTGATTTTCGTTGGCAAGCACAAACCGAAGCAAGCCATAAAAAACAAACTCCTGGTACAGAAACTTGGTTGTCACTATTTAGTGAAAAGTTTATTCGCGACTGCCCACTAGGCGAAACAGTATTTGCTAATACCTACTGTTGCAATCGCACCTGGAGTGAGTTGTTCAATATTGGTCAAGCGTTCAATGTGATTGGCAGTTCTCCTATAAAGCAGGCAAAACTATTAACGCGTCCTACTCGTTACCGAGGTCAAAAAGCCAATCATGAGCAGCTGTGGAAGGTATTGTCTCACCTCTCTTTGTATTACGTATCACTTACCGACCCCAAATTGGCGCAAGACACCTTAACCTCGATTTTAGGCTTGTATGCTGGTAAGGAAAACAACGTAAATCAGCGTCAAATTGAAAGCATTGAAAATTTCACGGCCAAAGACGACCTATTCCCAGTTAAAAACGGCGGTTGGCGTGGTTATTACCACGGCGTCAACTTTCAACTCACGCTTTACGATCGCAAATTTGACGGTAGCAGCACCATTTTGTTTGGTGCGGTATTAAATAAATTCCTCGCGCTATTCGCACATGTGAATGCGTTTGTTCGATTAGAACTCTTTGTAGGTAATAAAAAGGTATATCAGTGGAAACCTCTGAGCGGCAACAAGTCTCTAGTTTAGATTTACTGCAAAAGTACGCAGAAGAAATCAACTTTTATCAAGCGGTTAGAATGCTTGAGAGCTCTGTACGCGACGAAAACCACGATAGAAGGATTCGATTTAAAGCAACCCATGAGCAGGCTTTTTTACCCAACTTTGTCGGTGACGTTAAAGTTCAAAAAGACGAGGCCTTGGTCAAGGTCAACGGCTATGGCTTAGCAGGTCAACAAGGACCGCTTCCAGACGTATATGCTGACATGCTATTTCACGAGCGCAGTAAAGGCAATTTTGGCCCCAGTCGCTTCGTAGACTTATTCAATAATCGCTTAGTACACCTACTCTACGACATTAAAAAAGAACTCGATCCCATGCTGTTCAACCAAGCTGCGGGAGACAGCATTCTTTATAAGTTCTTAGAGTCTGCAACTGGTTTAAAAACCACCGAACTGTTCGAGCGTCTGCCGATCACCGCTGAAAAGCTAATGACGTTTGCGGCTTTATTGGTGGGCAATCGTCAAAACTACTCATCACTCAAACTGATCATCGAAACCATGTTTGATTGCGAGGTAGAAATCGACAGCTGTAAAGGCGCATGGAGAGAATCACCAGAACGACTACAAACCAAAATCGGTTCGCAAGATGCCGTGCTGGGCTCAGGTATTGGACTTGGTAAGAAACACTGGGACAACCAAGCGGCAATTGGTTTGACACTAAAATTGAAGAACATTGAACAGTGTCGTGAAATTATGCCCAGAGGCACGCACCACGATGTGTTTAAGTCTATTGTGGCTTTTCTAACCGACGGAAAATACGACATTGACGTGCAACTGATTTTAGATTGGGAAAACATTCCTGAATCTAAAATGCATTCGACATCTAGCATGCACCTAGGCCAATCTAGTTGGATGAAAGCAACGTCTGCGCTACATAAAACGCTTAACTTACCTAAGTTTAAAATAAAACCTGCGTTGAAAACTCGATATTGGAGTAACGCAGCATGAAATTTAACTCAGGCACCAACGCAGAAATACTAGCGGAAAAAATTAACTATACCGACTACCCAGGTACTAATCATCCAGATACCCCACCTGCCCCGCGTTGTGGCTTAGACTTTTACATTGAGTTAGACGATGGTACTCGCATCGATGACCAGACATTGCGTTTGCAAAATTTCAGCGGCCAAGAGCAGCTGTCTCAGATGTTCGATTTCAATCTAACACTACGTGCAAATGCGTTTTTCTCCAGTGGACTGGACAAACCCTGGGGAGACTACCAACAAGGCCCGTACGGTAAGAAGCTCAAAGAAGGCGGCAAAACGACTGAGAAACTGGACTTCAAAAAAATCCTAGGGGCTAAGGCTTGCATCAGACTAGGTCTTCCTGAAACCTACAAAGATATCTATGAAAGTGATTATCCGGAACACCGTCCAGTCATTTATTTCAACGGGATTATCACCAATTTTTCGCTTGCGGAGCGCGGCGTCTATACGGCGAATTTAAAGCCCGCTTTGTTCAAATTACAGCTGCAGAATAACTATCGTCTGTTTTCACAAATGACCATTATCGAAGTCATAATGGAAATTCTGAGCGAAAACAACATTGACTTTAACAAGAAGGAATTGGAAAAACAGCCTAATAAAATTGTCTGTGGCTTAGCAAATTACCGTAAACAAGACTGGTTGCAGGCAGGTGAAACTGACTTCGATTTTATTCACCGATTAATGAATAAGGTCGACTTGTTCTATTACTTTGAACACAGTGATGAGAAGCACACCATGATCATCACTGACCAACCACATTACAAACCGATTTGCAGTTACAAATACAAAAAGAACAGTAAGTCAAAAGAAACGCACGATATAAAGCCACTGTATTTAAGCTACACCAAGCAACAAACTTTGGAACGCGACGACTATATTACGCAGTTCTCATATAAGCAAAACCTTACAGCGGCAGGTATTAAAACCGTATTAGCCCAGAAAGAAGCAACGTGGGAATCACAAAATACAGCTAAGGCGACCCCCGTATTCATGAACCAAGCAAACGCTGCAGAAAAAATGAATATGGAATTTCTGCATGTTGTGCAATACGGTGCAAGCGAAACTGAAATTAATCATTTAACGAATAACACAATGAACCGCTTGCTGGCATCGCGCTTTGAGTTCTCAGGTTCATCGTCGTGTCCCGAACTAAAAGCGGGTCACAAGTTTTTAGTAAAAGAACGCGATGGTAAAGGCGATGAGTATTCAGTTCCCATTTGCCCCACTATCGACGGCGAAGAATTTGTAGTGACATCAGTCCAGCACAACGCTAGTGCTGCCGGTGATTACAGCAATCAATTTCAAGCAGTAGATGCCAATGGTCTCGCCTCGCCATTTTCACCTCCGCAAGAGAACCAAGGCAGTATTCTCGCACTTGTGGTAGACAATTCAGGTGCCACCGATTACGAGGGTACGTCAGCTAAATATCTGGAAAAAGATGGCTTTAGCTACGACAAAAAAGATTTCCAATACGATGACCAAGGCGAACAAAAATACAGTTGCCGAGGCATTCACGTCACCTTTATTGATGATCCCGATAACACCATCCATTGGGTAAAACTGTCTGAAAGTATGCAGACAATTCCAGAAACGGGCGCATTCGTTACTATCTCGCGCTCCAGTGATGCCAATGAAATTCCGGAAGTTCAGCAAATCATGCAGAACAAGGGTAACAAGTGCATCATGCCTGATGACTTTACTTGCAGTACTAACGTAGGCAACAACTACAGTACTAGCTATGGTGACAGTACCAGCATTAGTTTTGGTTCTAATGTAAAAACACCTCTCACCAAAGCCAAAAACATCGTAGAGAAACAGCGCGGCAGCAACAACTACAACAGTGTGAGTTACAGCGAAAGTAGCTCTTTTGGTTACAGTGTGACTGAGCGAAGCCACAACGTTTCACGAACCGGCAAAGGACCTGATCAAAACGCCGATCCAAGTAACAAAATGTCCTATGTTAGCTACAGCGACTCGGCAATGTATGGAGACTCTTACAGCAAGAATAAACATGTTGGCAAGAGCACTAGTTACTCCAAACAAATTGGCGGAACCTACAGCGAATCAAAGCAAACCGGTGGTTCCGTAAGCGTTTCAGAAATAGACACCAGCAACAGTAAAAGTACTGTTGGCATGAGCAATAGCCACAGCGAAGTTGGCATGAGTAACAGCTTCTCAATGACTGGGTCATCTAACAGCTTATCGCTAACCGGAATGTCAGTTGGAACAAGTATTACGGGACTCTCAACTGGCGTTTCAATAACCGGCGTCTCTGCCAATATGGGCTTAGTGGGTGTCAGCTCCAGCATGAACCTCACTGGTTCTTCGAGCAGCTTATCACTTACCGGATCACAATCTGGCTTGTCATTGACAGGCTCTAGTACAAATTTGAGTTTAACCGGCTCATCTAGCAGCTTGTCCCTTACGGGTGTTTCTTCTGGATTAAGTTTAACCGGCGCATCCAGCAGTCTCGGCCTAACAGGTTCTTCAAGCAACTTATCTCTGACTGGTTCAAGTTCAGGGATAAGCCTCACCGGCTCGTCTACTGGTATTAATTTAACCGGCAGCAGTACCAGTATCAGCCTCACAGGTAGTTCTACCAACATTAGTTTGAATGGCAGTTCTACCAGCATTAACATCCACGGCAATAGCACCAATATCAATATTGGCCCCGCTGGCGTCAACATCAACATAGACCCACTTGATCTGCAAATGCTAAGCAGTATCAAGTTGGTAATGTAGAGGTGTAAGATGAAGCTCATTAAACCTAGACGCTTAGGTTGTCTGCAAAAATCTTACAGCTTTAATCACAAACACTGGTTTGTGTCGGCTCCTGTAGTATTTTTCGACATGAAGGTACCGGGTGTTGGTTTAGAAACCGACGAATCAGCCCCCATCCCTGAGGAATTTCTACAGTGGCCAATTATTCAAGAAGAACTGCAAAACCAGCTTCTTGATTTGGTAATGCCTAAACCAAAAGCAGAGTTTCTGTTAATGGGGACGGCATACCACCCTAATGGTGAAGGTGAAGACCCGTTTGAAGCTAAAATCGAGATTTCAAATCAGCACAAACAAATCACGATTCAGGGTAATCGAGAGTTTAAGAAAGGATTTTTTGGCTATAGTTTAACCGACGCTAGCGCCATTGAATCCGTTAAACTTAACGATGAAAACAGTTATGGTGGCCAAGGCTATCAGAACAATCCGCTAGGTTGTGGTGTTTACGCTGATAAAAAGAAAACGCCGCTAAAAGCACCTAATATCGAGGTTTTTGATAAACCGTTTAAGAGCATGAACAGCAATTACCCCAGCGAAGGTTTTGGTTGTTTACCGCTTACAAACGACTTAAGGACTCAATATTACGGAGACTTTAAATCGCAAAATTGGCAGGAGGAACACTTCCCTAACCTGGCGCCAGATATGGACTTCCATTATTTTCAACAAGCGCGACCAGACCAATGGCTAAAGCAATACTTGGTTGGAGATGAGCAATATAAACTAACCAATTTAGTGCCTAATTCGCCAAATTTTCAGGGCAGCTTCCTGGCGTAAAAGCAAGATCGTTTATTCAAAGTAAGCATCATGGGTTTAGAGAAATCGAACTTAACTTAGATACCTTGTGGTTATTCCCCGACATCTCTGTAGGGGCATGCATTTTCCACGGTCAGATTGAGGTTGAGCAGCTGGATTCACTTGATGTCGACGCTCATTTGCTTGCCTTTGAACATCTAAAGGATGAACCACGTACGTTGGAATATTACCAAAAGATGTTGGCATTGCGTTTAGATCCTGAAACAGCGGCTGAGGCCATGTTTAATGAAAGTCAGCTTTCGCCAGCCAAATCTGCTGAACAATTGCGGGCGGAAGAACAAGAAATTCAAGACGAAATCGCTCAGAAAAAAGCTTTGCAAGAAGAACACAAAGAGCAGTTTTTGGAGGATGTGAAGGAACAAAACAACGGTGAAATCCCTCAAGGTTTTGAACAACCTGACATGCCAGAGCCAAACGTTGTTGTCGCACAAAAAGCCATTGAGCGCGGTGACTTCGACGGCAAAAAATTGATGGACGATGTCAAGAAACAAAAAGAAGAGGCTGAGAAACAACGCAAAGAAATGGAAAAGGAGCTTGAAGAGGCTCAAGCCATGGCTGAAAAGACGATGAAGTCTGCGGATCCAGAGAAACTGGCAGAATTACAAACTAAAGATGATGTCACCGAGCAAATCATTTCCATGCAAGAAATGGCTAAAAATGAGGCTTTGGAGATTGACGAAGAACAACTTAAGTTAATTCAAGAAAATCAATTTAAGGCGCAACAACTTGCCTCAGAGCCATTGTCTGACAAACCTAATACCGACGAAGCACAAGCAAGGCGCGCTATATTTATCAACGCTTTAGAGAACCAAGAATCATTACACCATCGCAACTGGGCTGGCGCGGATTTGTCAGACTTAGTTTTGGACGGTATCGATTTAACCGGTTGTAACTTTGAGAACTGTACGTTTAACAACACCAGTTTTAAAAATGCCAACCTCTGTGAAGCAGCTCTTTTAGGAGCACTAATAACCAACAGTACATTTACGTCAGCTCAGTTGAAGGATGCTAACTTTTCAAGTGTCATTGGCTATGGCAATAACTTTGCTCAATGTGATTTACAAAAAGCCTTATTCGTTAAAACAAATTTGAGAAATTGCGATTTCAACTCTGCGATTTTTAAAACGGCGATTATTTCCGAGGCTAGCATAGTAAAAAGCGTTTTTAATGGCGCAAATATTACAACGCTTTGCATTAATAACAGCAACATGAGCGATAATGATTTTGTTGGTTGTCACGGGGAAATGTTCGTCAGTTTCAACGTTGATTTTAGGTTTACACGCTTTAGTGGTTCGCAATTGACGCGCAGCGCATTCTTAGACAGCAACCTATCGGTTGCAAACTTTACAGAAACCAAACTTGAGCGTTGTCAGTTTTCGGGGGAAACACTGATGACATCGGCCAATTTTTCCAGCTGTGTTGCCGAGCAATGCGGTCTGCGTCGTGTATCAGCAGAACATCTGCAAGCAACGTCGGCGCAATTTACCATGTGTGACTTAGGCGATTCTGATTTTCACGGTAGTAATTTATTATCAGCTCGCTTTATTCAGTGTGTAATGTCTGAGTCACGACTACACGATTGTAAGCTACAACACAGTACTTTTTACGGTTCATTGCTCCGACAGACTCAGCTATTGCGCTGTAAACTTAATGACAGCAATTTTTATCAAGCCGACGCAGTTTTAGCGTATGTGCATCAGTCTAACTAAATTGATGCGACCAACGTTGCTCCTCTAGCATTACGGAGGTGGCAAGATGCCGATCGACACGCTGCTTAGAAAAGCACGATTAAATAGATTGATAGAACAGAGTGACGTGACAGACGTAGCGTTCGATAACCTTGAGCTCGTAGATGCGACATTCCAGCAAGTGCTATTTAAGGACATGGTTTTTAACCAGTGTTCGTTCAACAATGTTAATTTTATTGAGTGCACTTTCGAGAACTGCAATTTCGAGCAATGCAATCTAACCACGGGCTCTGTGCACCGTTCAAACATGAACACAGTGACTTTTAGCAACGGTATGCTTTTACAAATGGGATTCAATGAATCATCGTTAACCTCGGTGAGCTTTGAAAAATGCCGAGTTCAACGATGTGTTCTGAGCAATTCCCATATTGATAGTTTTGCGTTTTCAGACGGAGAATGGCTTGATACGGCGCTGTTAACTTGTGAAGTAGTTTCACTGAGTTTCGATAGATCAGAGCTCAATAATTTTGCAATGAATGAACTCGATTTTTCAGTTGTGGACATCATTGATTGCAGTTTCGAAAAAGGCATGTTGTTAAAATGTGAGTTTACTGAGCAACAATTCAATGAGGTTAAGTGGGCTTACTGCTCTTTTAACGACAGTAAATTCGAACACTGTCTCTTTACCAACGCAACCTTGACCGCGAATGGGTTTATCGGCTGTGAATTCAGTGACACCACATTTTCTGACTGTCAGCTGCCACAGGCTCTCTTCATTAAAGCGACGTTTTCAAAATCGATATTTTCTGATTGCGATTTACTGCAAGCTAATTTCACCGAATCAAAAGGTACTGAACTCTCGCTGCAGCGCACTAACTGCGAGCAGACCCAGTGGGTAGAGGCAAGCTATGACAAAAGTACCTTTGAAACGGTCTCTTTTGCCCTATCCGATATGGCTAATTCTATTTGGAATGAATGCGATTTTAAGCAATGTGAATTTGACCACAGTAATTGGCATGGCATTCAAGATTCCGATAGCAACTGGCACAAGTGTAAAACCAAAACAGTACGTAAAACTGATCCCTTGCGACTTGAAGTGGAGGCTGCAGCATAAAAATGGGTATTAACGTTGAACATCATTCTACCTTTACTGAAACATTTCAGATTTGTATGCACCAATCAGAAATTATCGAAGTGCGCGGGGAAGAATACGTGTTAAATAACAATGTCGTTGCGCTGCGCGCTACTGGCTGCTTAATCGAGCCTCAAATGGGTGACCAAGTACTGTATTGGCAGCAACAGCAGCAAGCCTTTATCACTATGGTATTGCAACAAAAGGACAAGCAGGCTCCTGGTATTCGCAAGTTGTCTGTTCCGAACCATCAGGGTTTGGTAATTAACGCAAAAAACATGGTTTTTAATGTTGCGCAAAAGCTACAAATGAATGTTTTGCAAGAAATCAATTTTAACGCGGCAGTGGGAAAAATAAATCACTACGCACAATCAATGCTACAAAGTGTGCAGGGTTCGTTAATACAATTGAGTAATCAATACCTAAACAAATCAGAACATATTGATTTTGAAGCTAAAAAACTGTTAAAAAGCCACGGCGAGCAACAACTTATCACCGCATCTAAAGATTTAAAAATGGATGCAGACCGAATTAACATGGGCTGACCGGAATGTTTTGTAAAACACAATTTCCAGCACTCTCATTAGGCATACTTGATGTGTGTAAGATCATCACGCCTATTGGTCCGATCCCTATCCCCTTGCCTAACTTTGCCTTTTCAACGCTGGCAATTCCCAATATCACTAACCACTTCATTAGTGCAATGCCGGCACATAATCTGCTCACTCAAACTATGTTGAGCAACGGTAACGAAGTATCTATACCCTTGGGTGGTATTGTGTCTAATCAATTCATGGGAAAAAAAATGAACTGTTTGGGCAGCTTTCGGACGTTTTTCCAGTGTATGCCAAGCACCCGCTTTTTAGATATGTCATTACAAAATGGCTTCATTTCAAACGTGCCTGGAATTAATTTGTCGCCCAGTCAAGTAAAAGTAATGGTGCTCTCATGATAAGTGCAAACCGTCATCACTTATTCGCTGTTGCATTGATACTGAGCGTATTTGTTTCGGGCTGCTCAACGATTAGTTCGGCGATAGAAACCAGTGTAGCCACCGTCAATCCATGGCACACCGACAATGCAGTAAAATCTATTGGCTTAAAAGTAAACCCGAGCACCGCATTAAAGCACGCAGTGTCCGTTGATATTGTATTTGCCTATGATGAAAATCTTACTACCCTGCTGACTAGCGTTAGTGCACAGCAATGGTTTAACGAAAGAAGTGGTTACAAAGCCAGCTATGGTATGAATATGGATATTGTACACAGAGAGATTGTTCCTGGTTACAGTGAGATTATGACGCAACTACCCGAGCGACATGGCCAGGCAAAAGCCGTATTCGCATTTGCTTTTTTCCCTACCAACCCAAACGCGAAAGCAGTATTATCTGAGGTTGCAACGCCTTGGCTAATTTTCGATGCCGGGCAAATGACGATGCTAGGACAAGCCCCTGGCGGTGAAGCGGAAGGAGATACCGAATAATGAAGTCACTAACCCCCACTCCAGATCCGGTTCAATGGTTTGAAGGCATGCTGCTGTCACCGCAGCACTTCCAACAAAATAATATCTATTTGGAACAAACAATGTTCCACCAGTTGCAACGAGTTAGCCCATTTTATTGGGGCGTAACCGAGCTGGATATCGACCAGGACGCTATTACTTACGACAAACTTATTGTTAATAAAGTACATGCCGTTATGCCCGATGGCACCATTACTAAATACGCGTTAGATTTCCAGAAAAAACAAGAGTTGGAAGGCGCGCAAGAGCTGAGCTTAGAACTGTCGAAAATACAGGATATTCAGCCGCAAAAGCCATTCTTTGTGCATTTAGCGGTTCCAGTACTAAGTGACGGATGCGCCAGTGACGTAGACAGTGAATTAAAGCGTTACGACAGTATCAACGTGGGTAAGGTCATTGACCAAAATGACATGCAAAACCAAATTGACTTGGTAAGATTGCGCCCTCGCATGTTGTTACTAGTGGATAATCAGCTATCGCCAAACTATAGTAGTTTTCCAATCCTCAAGATGGAAAAAACCTATGATGGCAGTTTCCAAGTCTTAAAGTATACGCCGCCTGTATTGCAGGTGAACAAAACCCACGCGCCACTGCAGGTCACGCTAGGTAAAGACGTTGAGTCGTTAGTATCAGAACTGCGCACCAAAGCGACGGGTCTTCGTAACTTTTTCACCGATACTCAAGGGCAAAGCAGCGTCGTTAGTAGTTTTCAAAAGCGCCGTATTCACTATTTAACCTCGAGCCTTCCCACTGTAGAAGTACTACTTAATAGTGACTGCGTGCATCCGCAACAGCTATATATGGCTCTTTTGGGTATGGCTGGACAAATGGCGATTATCCACCCGGATCTACTGCCTCCAGCGTTTACCGAGTATCGTCACAATGACTTAGACACCACCTTTACCATGGTGTTGGAATTCATTCGCGATATCGCAGATAGCATAAGACTTGACTTCACTTGTATTCCATTTGATGTAAATGAAGACAATGAATTTTCAACGCCGGTTGAGTTCCTGCCAGAAAATGGCGTGTTCAATTTATCCTGTAAACTGGCACAAGGTTCAAGTCGAGAGAAACTTGCAGAATGGTTAGAAAACGCCATGATCGCCACAGAAAACAACTGGGAGTTGTTATTGCTCTCTAGAACGCTCGGCGCAGAGCGTGAAAAAGTGAAAGAATTCAAGTCATTGAAACTCCTTGAAGGAGACGATGAAATATTCTTTGAGGTCAAAGTAGACAGAGAGTTTGTGGCTGCAAAACAGCGCCTAATTATTGCGGGTTCTGACGCTTCTTTAACGGAGCATGCACCTGCCGTCGTAAACTGGTTTGTTCCAAGGAAAACGAGTAAATAATGCACAAAACATCGGTAAGTAAGTGAGGCGACGTTAATGAGCGTTTCACCAAGCACAATCAAACACGGACAGCTAATTCTTCAAGCATTTGAAGAAAGCATGTCGTTTTGGTGTGCGCTGAAAACCGATGTTGAACGTCACTTTGATGACGAACAACGCATTGTTAATTCGGAGGGTGTGGAGGTTACAGATGTGCCTCGCCACGTGCACAGACAATTACTGAGCTTCCTCAACTCACAACATGAACGCGTTAAAACAATTGCCTCTTCTGGCCAATACATTGTCTATGTGCAAGCTCAATACGCTATTGTTGCCCTCATTGACGACCAATTACTGCGCATGGTTCGCTGGCCCCATCAAAATGAATGGTTGCACTTGCTGTTAGAAAAAACCTTATTTTCCAGTCGTAACGCCGGACATAAATTGATTCAACGAGTTGAGGACTTAATTGACTCTGACAATAAGGGGCAACAAATGTCCCCTACTATGAAACAGCTAGCCTATGTGTATCTTTGCGTGTTCTGGCAAGGGTTTAGAGGCAGGTTGTTTAATAACCCGGGCAAACTAGAGTTTATCAGAAATGCGCTGACTGAAATTTCAGAGCTCGATGCAATAGATCTCGGTCAAAAACATCTAATTTCACAACCCTACCTCCACAATCGCAACAATGACCAGCCAGGTCGATTGGCACCTATTTCGCGCTGGCACAGAGTAACACTTATCGCTTTCTTCATATACCTAGTGGTCAGCACCGGTCTGTGGGCCGCATTAACCATGGAATTAGACGAAGAATTGGAAGAAGCGACTGAACAAATTGTGACAAGGAATTAGCCAGACTTATGAACATTAATGAATTGAAAAAGATGTTTAATAAGTTGGGACCGATGGCAGAGGACTTCGGTCTGGTTTGGCTATTAATTATTGCAATATTATTGATTGTAGTACTGGTTATTGCCAGTGGTAAGAAAATCAATATCAAGATCCCTTTCCTTCCTCGTGGATTCAACAGAATCAGTTTTTCACGTGATGACATCACTAAACTGTGGAAGAAAACAGAAAAGTTAAAAGAGAACAAAGCGGTTGTTGCCAAACCCAAAGTCAATGTTATGGGCGGTTTGGTCAATGCCGTGCAGCTGCTATCTGGTGGCCATGAAAAACGCTACAAACTGCCCACATACTTGATGATAAGCGGTGGTGAACAATCTAACGATAGTGCAATATTACGTGAACTAGAAGCTGTATTAGGTAAAAAAGAACAGCGCTTAATCGACCGCTCTGAAGGTGAACAAACTAATACCTGGTATTTGTTCCAACAAGGTTGCGTAGTGCACCATGAAAATGTGCATCAAGTAGTTACTGAGCTCAAGCAATTCCGTCCAGAAAGGCCACTTGATGGTATTGTTGTCACCCTTCCGGTGTCGCTTTTACAAGAGAGCGACACACTTGAGTTGGAAAATTGGTCTACTGAAGTATACAAAAAGATTTGGTCTACCCAACAACGTGTAGGTTTCATTCTACCGGTCTACGTCATCATTACCGAAGCGGAGAAATTACAAGGCTTCAACACTTTTTGGTCGCAGGAACACTTACGTAAGTTTCGCCATCATCAATTCGGTTGGGCCAATCCTTATAATGACTCTCAGGCTTACCAAACATCATGGATTTCCGAAGCAATTGATTTGCTAGTAGGCTCTTTGCGCAGTGCCCAGTTAGCCATTATCAACAGCGACCGTCACCCGCAAAAAGACAAGCCAAGCGAAGCGCTGCTATTAGCCAATAGTCTGGCTTCACTTGAACAGCGTATAGGCATTGTCTGCAACGAGTTATTTGGCAGTGCGGCGTTACAAAACCCGTTGATGTTTCGCGGTCTATACTTTACTGGTGCACTTGCGCAAGGAAACGGACAAGCGCCACAACAGCTATTCATTCAAGACTTATTCGAACAAAAAATATTCGCGGAACACTCGCTCGCCTTTCCGCCTCAAAACAAGCTTCTTTCGAGCAATTCACGCTTGCGCGCATACCAATACACCTCTATTGCAACTATTGGCTTATTGGCCGGCTTGTTGGCGTTTGACACCGTGCATCTAGAAGAGCAAACCGAAAGCTTAGTATCAGCAATTGAAAACCAACCACAGATTCAAGCTACCGCAGGGCTTGAAGATGTTAATCGCGTGCTCAATCACATAAGCCACATCGACGCTGGTGCTATTAATTACTTGAGTATGCCGTTGTCTTGGCACAACCCTTTTAACGATGAAGTTGAGCGTTACTTTTCCGAAGAAATCTTCGACGGCATTGTGTTCCCAGCGTTTCAGTGTCGTATGCAAAACAAGATATTGAGCCAGATTTTGTCTTTTTCAGACCAAAGAGACGCGGTGGACTTTTCCGACAAACTGGATTTATTAGCACTTGATTTATTAAAAGAAAAAGAGCTGGAAGAGCTTATCACCGAAGATCGCTTCACTATTGAAGAAGTTGAGCAGCGCTTCACCGACTTGGTAGCCTATTTATATAATGAAAAGCTACCACCGAGTTTTTATGAGCGTTCATCACTTTATTTGCGCGCGATCTCCAATCATGCCAATAAAGTGAAAAACAACCCATTTTGTAAAATCCAAGACATCAAGAGTCCTGGGCGTTGGAATCAAATTAAGCAATTAGCTAACAATGAAATTGAAATTATCGCTCGTGAAGTCGCGGCGCCTAAAGAGTTTTTCCGGATAGGCGAAGAGTTGAACAGCTTGCCATCAGTGGTTACCTGGTACAACTCTATTCCTGAATTTGCTGACTCGTTAAAAGACTTTAATCGCTGGAATGACCATCTCAAAAATTACTGGTTAAACTCCCATACAGAAACCAATGAGTGCACCCGTATTCAAGATTCGTTAAAAGTAATTCGTACCTATTTTGGCTATGAGGATAGTTTTGAAGACGATTTCCAAGAGCGTTGCTTAGCCCACATCACCCAAACAATGGAAAATGACAATCAAACCTTGGTCACGGATTTGTATAGCAAAACCAGCTATCCCATGATTTTGACCGAAAGCGCAATTTCTATGTTTGATGCCATAAGCACAACGATGTCTCTTTCCTACATGGAGGATTCTGGAGAGTCTGATTACATTCAAACCGATAGAGATTTTTTCTGGTCAACCGAAAAGTTAAATCAAGCATTAGGGTTGTTCGAAGAATATAAAGAGTTTGCTCAAACACACTATGTCGATTTACGTTTGCCTAACCGCCCTGTCGATAACTCGCAGCAATATTTGGCACAGGGAGTGGCGCTTAAGCAATTGCAATTTTCAATGAATCGCATCATTACTTCCGCAATGGTGGAAGAACTTCCCGGATTTAGACCACAATCGTTACGTCCCATCAGCCAGCAAGAGGCCTATTTAGCGGCCGCAGTGGGTAACTTCAGAAAGTCGATGGATTCTATTTTGGCGTTAATACTCACCTTCCAAAAATTAGAATTTGAAGAAAGTGAAGCATGGCTCAAAAAGCTAAGCCAAGACCACGCCTATAAGCTGTTACAAAAAGTAGATAAGCTCTATCGCGACAACCGTATTTTTACACCGCTGGAGAAACCCAAGTGGAGCGCACACCAATACAACACAGTACTCTTTGGAATTAGCGGTGATGGTCAATTGCAGGATTACCTGTCAGCGCAAAGTGAACGTTCAATTGCCCTTGCATTAGAATACGCTGAACCACTGGTTGTATTTTTGCTAAACACCAAAGGTAAATACATTAATTATTCTCTCTTTGGAAAATGGCAAAACACACTCATTGAAATCAACAAACATCAAAATAAAGACCCAAGTAACAGCCTTGAGCAAATAGGACAGTTCATGGCTAATGAGCTCGCCACGGTGAATCAAAGTAACTGTTTTAGTACGACCTCTGAATTAGTCAAACCAGGTGGCAGTGATGTCTTTTCCTTGAGTCATAGACAAATTGTTGAGCGAGCCATTAGCCACTGTAATAGTTACAAGGCTGACCAAATTAAGAAAGAATACGCTCAAATTAGTAAGCTATTTACCGATTTATTGGCTGATAAAGCCCCATTTAGCAAAAGTGCAGGTGTGCGCAACGTGTCACCTAAAGTCATGCGTGACTTCCTAACCCAATACAAACCGTTGGCTAACGGGCTTGCTCAACGTATGGCGATTTTGGCTTGGAAAGATAATTCCTACGAAGCTGCAAGAGGCTTTGTGCGTGAGCTGGATAAAGCTGCACTGCTCTTTGAAAATATTTTGCTTGCCTCTGGTAAAGACTCGTCAGGACTTGAAGTTGAATTTGAATTCAATGTAATGCAAGAGCTAAGTGCCTTTACTCAACATTTAGCTAGTTGGACGCTTACTACCGGTGAGTATCAAGTGAATTTCCCAGGTACTCCTACCCCTGTCTTTTGGACGCCGAGCGACACTGTTGATTTAACCTTAGATTGGGCACAGCAGTCTCCTTATCAAGGGTTCCCCATTAATGGTACGCGCAATCTCAACGACCAAATGCAGTATCGCATAGAAGACATTTGGGGACTGTTGAGGTTCATTCAGGATTACTCCGCCTCTGAAATTGATACAGAGTCACTGGTTGCAGAGTCGAAACTTTTAAAATTTGAAGCTAATGTGCTTGCGAAGAATGGCCAGAGTCAGCCACCACAACCAAATGTGATGCGTGCTTTCGCCAGAGTTACAGTTTATGGAATCGATACGGATACTAAACAAAAAATTCCGTTAACGATTCCAAGTGAATTTCCGGAATACGCACCGGAAGTGATTAACGGAGGTCAATAACCATGTCAGTACAATACGCTGAATTATTACAAGACCGTTTTAACAGTATGCTAGGGGTACCCATCGAGAGTTTGATGAATCAAATAGAATCAGACGCTCCCAGTGGAACCAACCTCAAGCACAATGGCGTGTATTCCGCAATTAAGGCGGCGCGTAGTGCTGATGACCCGTCATTACCTATGGGGCAATGGGAACACGATCTCAACATGGCCGATTGGGACGAAGTTACCAACATTGCCCTGCAAGCCATTTCTGAAAAGAGTAAAGATTTACAGCTAGCGATTTGGTTACTTGAAGCCCAAATCAATAAAAAAGGCTTTCCAGCCATCGGCCCCTGCATTCACTTTATTCATCAGCTATGCGTGCAATTTTGGGATTCGATGTACCCAGAGGTTGAAGATGGCGATATTGAGTACAGAACCAATTTGATCGTTTGGTTAAACGAGAAGTTACAACCGGTAGTAAAACAACTTCCTGTCACGATTGCCCGTGGAGATATTCTTTACAGTTGGGCAGATTGGGAGTTGGCAACGCAATATGAGCAGCTTCCGCCTGATGCAAAAAAGGATTTAAATCCGGAAGATATCCTGCAGACCCAAACTATTGTAAGCGCAATTATTGCCACCCCCATCGAGTTTTATAAAAATCTTTTCGAAGATTTACAGTTGGCAATCATTGCGATTGACGACTTCACTCAACTCTTAGATGACCTCTGTGGCCAGTATTCTCCGTCATTGCACGGTATGCGTTCATTGCTCGAAGAGATTTATGAGACTTTGTACAGTCATGTAAAACACCGAGGTGGCTTAGAAGCAGCTCCTGTCGATGATGAGGAAGAATACGAAGAAGACGCACTTCACAGTGCTGCCGCAGGTTCAGGTGGTGGCCATGGCGGACCAATTCGCAATAGAACCGATGCCTATGCACAATTAGCGGAAGCGGCAGAATACATATCGCATGATGACCCACATAGTCCGGTGCCTCATTTAATTTATAAAGCAATTGAATGGGGACAAATGAATACAGCCGAGTTGTACCAGGAGCTGTTTATTCAATATCAAGGCCAGTTAAACATATTTGAGATAATGGGACTTGAGTTAGACCCTAAACAACAGCGCAAACAGTAAAGATACCCAGCCATGGTGAGTAGTGATTCTCAGAGCTCAGTTGAAGTTCACGGACAATATCAAGAGGTGTTTAATGCTGGTCGTCAAGGTCAGCTGTTGCTTGATATGGGTTACAAGCCACTAGGAAGAAGAGAACATCCCCTTGAAGCTAAAATAGCCGAACTCGAGGCGGATAAGCTTGGGCAATATGTCGTTGAATACGAAGGGTTTGTTAACGCTTGGGGAGCCAATGAAACGCTGATTGGTGGGTTGATCTTACACCGTCGTTGGAATACCGCATCACTGTTTTCATTTTGGGTAGAGCCAGAGTTTCGCAGCCAAGGCCTGGGCGACAAACTACTGCAACTGGCACAAAAGCTAACCATCGAAATGGGAGCACGGGCAATAGTGATCGAAACCAGCACCCTACATAATTATCAATTCTACCTAAATCGCGGGTTTACAGTGACATCTGAAATCGAAGGGTTTATCGATAACCAAACCTATTTTTATATGATAAAGGATTTAGGTGAACAGGTGTTCGAAAAGTATTCAGGAGATGAAGTGTGACAAGTTTCGCAATCACACTTGATAGTTATAGTCTCCAGACACCTTGCGTAGCGTCATGTGACCCGACCCTGTGGCACAAGCAGACACAGTGGATTGACGTTTTTGAGACCCGCCAATTGCAGCACCTAAATGTACTGAGTGAAGCTCAATCGGCGAGTTTGCAGCTTGTTGTCGACCTTGATTGGCCAAAGGCTTTATGCCACCGCGTAGCATATTCTGCATCTGAGGCGATAATTGGTGACTCATCTCAGTTTGTTGGCGAGTTGGAAGAGGCTCTGTGATGGCACCATTGTCTTGGCTACGCCCCGAAAATGATGAACCGCCCCAAGCACTCGCAGCTCTCGCACGAGGATCATTATCTGCGCTGTGTTCACGACCAAATTGTAACGCTGGTTGGAATGGCGCGTTTATCCCAATTAACTTAACTGGGTTTTGGCCTAACCGACTACCACCAAAACTCATATTTAATTTACTCGACAGCACGAGTACGAGCCCAATGGAGGATCGCACTGCTCACTGATAAATTGTTTAACCGACACTTCGACGATAGTCCGAAAATCTTTCAATTGCAAACACTTAATTAACAGGTGGGATATTTGGCACGCGTTTTTCAAACCTACAACATAAATGAGGCGAATATCATTGCACATATTACCCCTGTAAAGGGCAAAGCAGATTTATGTGCGATGTTAATGCCAAGCCGCGGCATGGCTTATGGCGACGAGCGTTGGTACGTTACTAAAAACCGAGGTGAAGCGAGTAAAATTGTTTATTTTGGTTCTCAAGGACAGGCTTCGTTAAAAGTATACTTTGTGAAGTCCTTAGGCGATGCGGGTTGGCAAACACAACACAGATTAAAAGGGATGCTGTAAACTTTAGTCAGTTCCGGTATCACTGTTATTAGGCGTATCAGTCGCTGATTGCTGTTGCTCTAACACTTCTTTGAAGGCCGCAGCCATGGCTTGGGCGTTTTGCTCTTGTTGTGCTTTTAACTCGGCGTCTTGTTGTGCTTTCGCTTCAGCCTCAGGGTCTGGAAATACCGGAAATTTTACAATTAAAAGACTCATATCATAAGTGGATTCCCATGCAGTTAATTTAGCCTGCGCTTCAGCTTCATCAGCAAACTGTCCGACAAGAGCCAACACCGATTTGTTATCTAACGGATCTTTATAGGGTACGTAATGTGCTGGTTCAGCATCAAAGCCCATTTTTTCCAACCAATTAGCCCCTGTAACATCATCAGGGAATTGGCCAAACATTATGGTATAAGTGGGAGTTGTTTCCTGGGGCATTACCAGTAAGTCAGACTGCCGAGCATATTGTGTTGTGTCTTCTGGAACAGCTTCTACCTCCGGGGACTCACCACCGGGTAGCACACCTACATATTCGCCGATGAAAGAATCACCTATCACACCATCGGCTTGAAATGGTTGTTTCATATCCCCCGCCCAATCCGCAGGCATTGGCACAAACACAGCAAGTGCGTAACCGATTCCCACTAAAAAAACGACGATAAGGATTTTTTTAAACATAATAATTACTACTTCTGGTGTATCGGCAGTGTAACCATAAGTCCTTCTATTGCCTAGTATTTTACCAAAAGGCAGATTGAGTGTTGAGAAACAAGGAGGAAACAATAACCATTATCATTTCCTATCCCATTGTTATATAAGGGTTTTTCTTTATTTTGACAGATTTAACGCCTATAATCGATGCAACGTTACAACCTGCGAGACAGTAATGAAAACTGAAAAAAAGATCCTCGTATTATTAAATGAAGTGTTAACTGGTGAGCTCACTTCAATTAATCAGTATTTTTTACATGCACGAATGTATAAAAACTGGGGCTTCTCTGAGCTAAATGAGGCTTGCTATAAAAAATCCATTTTGGACATGAAGCAAGCAGACAAATTGATGGAACGCATTTTATTCTTAGAAGGTCTGCCAAATTTGCAAAACCTCGGCAAACTCAATATCGGAGAACACGCTGAAGAAATGCTGCAATGCGACCTTGATTTTCAACATCAACAACTTCCAACACTTCGCAATGCCATTGCAGAATGCGAACAACAAAAAGACTTCGTCAGTCGAGATTTGTTGACTGAGATTCTTGAAAAAGAAGAAGACCACGTAGATTGGTTGGAAACCCAACAGTACCAGATTGATAAAATGGGTATCGAAAAATACCTACAAGCTCAGATTTTTGGAGATGACTAATGAAAGGCAACCAAAATATTATTGATGCGTTAAACCGCTTGCTAGCTAACGAACTGACTGCAATGGATCAATATTTCATTCACTCCCGAATGTATGAAGATTGGGGGCTGAACAAGTTATTTGCTCGCATAGATCATGAGTTCGATGACGAAAAAGGACATGCCTCTTTACTCATTCAACGTATTTTGTTTTTAGAAGGGACACCAGACCTTTCTAAAAGAGACCCACTTTTGATAGGTCATGACGTGCCGTCGATGTTGGAAAACGACCTCAAAATAGAATACCTCAACGACTCGCTACTTAAAGATACCATGGCGCTTTGCGAGCAAGAGAAAGACTATGTTACCAAAAACATGTTGCAAACCTTGATTGACGACACTGAGATGGATCACGCCTACTGGCTAGAGCAGCAGCTCGGACTGATTAAAAAGGTGGGACTACAAAACTATCTACAGAGCCAAATGTAGCAGATTCGAAACGACCAACAGAAGCCAGCGACATCGCTGGCTTTTTTTATAGTTCACATTGCACTGAAAAATGGGTGCTTTATCGTTGTTAAGCCCCCTGCCTCACTTCGCAATTTAACAACGAGTTGCCATTGCATCTTGGGCTCGCTGCAACTTCCCAAAAAAAACTCACCGAGCCAGATATCATCGGCTTCAACAGCAGCGACTGGTATTCGACCCTTGTACATATTAATGCCCTCAACCCATACTTCCTCAACAATTTTGTTGCCGAGATAGCTAATTTTAACCTGCATCATTTCTTCAATACGAGCGGGCTCATGGGAAAAACTAATGCTTATCGAACTGTGGTTTTGCGACTCTGAAATATTGCTATTAGGTGTCGTCAAATGCATTTTTGCCAGCCAGCTTAAAGCGAGCAAAAAAACGACTAAAAAAACGAGGGTAATAGGTTTTTGCAACAGAAATTTAACATTTAATTATCAGGGATTTAGCAATAGCTTATTATTTTTTTGATCGAGATCAATAGGTGTTTGTATTAACTATCTTTTTTAAAACAAAAACATTATTATCACCCCGTTTTTAGCCACCAAACAGACATTTAGATTAATAATTACACTAGGTTGAGGAAACCAAAATTGTTAACTATTGTTAAGCGTGGAATAACTGCAAGTCTTGCTCGAAACACATAACACTAGTGGAAGATGGTAAACGATGAGTGAAGCTACTCAAACACACCCAGAATATAATTACGACATAGTTCGCAAGTTCGCCATTATGGCGGTTATATGGGGTATAGTCGGCATGGGCGTCGGCGTACTACTCGCAGCTCAGTTAATCTGGCCTGCCCTTAACTTTGATACACCGTGGCTTACGTTCTCGCGTTTACGTCCACTTCACACAAATGCGGTCATCTTCGCCTTCGGCGGTTGTTCCTTATTTGCCACATCTTACTACGTGGTTCAAAGGACCTCACAGGTGAGATTATTTAGTGATAAGCTCGCCAATTTTACCTTCTGGGGATGGCAAGCTGTTATTGTCGGAGCCGTAGCAACGCTACCATTTGGTATAACAGGTGGTAAAGAGTACGCAGAGCTAGAGTGGCCGATTGATATCTTAATTACGCTGGTGTGGGTCGCTTACCTTATCAACTTCTTTGGCACCATGATCATCCGTCGCGTATCGCATATATATGTTGCTAACTGGTTCTTTGGTGCGTTTATTGTGACGGTTGCCGTCCTACACATCGGTAACAGTTTAGCTGTGCCCGTTTCACTCACTAAGTCATATTCTATTTACGGCGGTGCTGTCGATGCGATGATGCAATGGTGGTACGGACACAACGCTGTTGGTTTCTTCTTAACGGCTGGCTTCTTGGGCATGATGTATTACTTCGTACCTAAACAAGCAGAGCGTCCAGTTTATTCTTACCGTTTATCGGTCATCCACTTTTGGGCGCTTGTATCTTTATATATCTGGGCAGGTCCCCACCACCTTCACTACACAGCGCTTCCAGACTGGACGCAGTCGGTAGGCATGGTGATGTCAGTCGTATTATTCGTACCGTCTTGGGGCGGCATGATTAACGGAATTATGACCCTATCAGGCGCATGGCATAAGCTGCGCTCTGACCCAATTCTTCGCTTCTTAATCGTATCGCTTTCATTTTATGGCATGTCGACATTCGAAGGCCCAATGATGGCGATTAAGACAGTAAACGCATTGTCTCATTACACTGACTGGACCATTGGTCACGTACATTCAGGTGCATTAGGTTGGGTAGCCATGGTGTCTATCGGCAGTATCTATCACCTAATCCCAGTGCTGTTTAACAAGCAAAGCATGTATAGCATCAAGCTAGTTAACGTACATTTCTGGTTAGCAACCATAGGCGTAGTTATTTACATCGTCGCTATGTGGATATCTGGAGTAATGCAAGGTTTGATGTGGCGCGCAGTAAATGCCGATGGCACCCTAACCTACAGCTTCGTTGAGAGTTTAGAAGCGTCTATGCCTTATTATTTCATGCGCTTCGTAGGTGGTGTGTTCGTAGTTGTTGGTATGGTGATTATGGCCTACAACGTGTACAAAACTATCACGATGAAAGAATCAACCGCAGATTCAGCGGCTGATGAAAACAACGCGCAAGCGCAACCAGCATAAGGAGCGAGCATGAAAAACGTACATGAAATTGTAGAAAAGAATGCTGGCCTACTTGCTGTATTCGTACTCATCGCAATCAGCTTTGGTGCCATGGTGGAAATCATGCCACTTATGTATCAACAGCAGACTATGAAACCGGTAGACGGGCTTAAGCCATACACTGCGCTTCAGTTAGAAGGTCGCGATATTTACATTCGCGAAGGCTGTGTGGGATGTCATAGTCAAATGATCAGACCATTTCGCTCAGAGACAGAACGCTATGGTCATTACTCAGTTGCCGGTGAATCTGTTTGGGAACACCCGTTTTTATGGGGTTCTAAGCGTACCGGTCCGGATCTTGCTCGAGTTGGTGGTCGTTACAGCGACGATTGGCATTTCGCCCATATGATGAATCCTCGTGACGTAGTGCCAGAATCAAACATGCCTGGATTTCCTTGGCTTGCTGAAAACACCTTAGACGGTGAGTTAACAGCCAAGAAAATGGAAGTGTTCCGTGGATTCGGTGTGCCTTACACAGATGAAGATATCGCTGGTGCTAAAGCGGCGGTTCAAGGCAAGACCGAAATGGAAGCTTTGATCGCTTACCTACAAGTATTAGGAACGGCGTTAAAATAATGGACTACGGTACGATCGGCAGCATTTTCACCGTAGTGGTGTTTGTATCATTCATTGGAGTTGTGCTTTGGGCATTTAGCAAAAACCGCAAAGCAGGATTTGAAGAAGCGGCGAATTTAGTATTCGACGATGAACCTAAGCAACCCGTAAAGAACAAAAATCAGGAGTCTTCAGTCAATGAGTAGCTTTTGGAGCATTTGGATCAGTGTTATTTCATTAGGTTCATTAGTTGGTTGTTATTTTCTATTGCGTTGGTGTTTAGCCAACAAAACAGGTGTTGAAGAAGGCGATGACATGCATCACGAGTTTGATGGCATCATCGAGATCAATAACGGCCTGCCTAAGTGGTGGACCTACATGTTTTACATGGTTTTGGTTTGGGCATTACTGTACTTCTTGTTATACCCCGGACTCGGTAACTTTCCTGGCATTTTAGGCTGGAAGAGTTCGCATCAGGATATCCGCTCATTGGCGGAGTCTAAAGCGGCGATGGCAGCCGCCCGTGAGAATGGTGAAATTGTTCAATATGACCGCGAACTAGAATTTGCGGCGGAAAAATTTGATCCTGTGTTCGCCGCTATCGCAGCGAAACCTATCGAAGAGCTGTTGCAAGACGAAGAAGCTTTGAAGGTTGGCCAAAGACTGTTTTTGCAAAACTGTTCAATGTGTCACGGCTCCGATGCTCGTGGTGCTACAGGCTTCCCTAACCTGACCGACGATGATTGGTTATACGGTGGTTCTTTTGAAAAGATTAAAGAAACACTACACCTAGGTCGTCAAGGCCAGATGCCAGGTTGGCTAGATGCTATGGGCGAAAAAGGCATTGAAGAGGTTGTTGAGTATACGCTTAGCTTAAGTGGACGCTCGGTGAATCAACAACTCGCTGATAAAGGCCAAGCTCGTTTCGCAATGTGTGCGGCATGCCACGGTCAAGATGGCAAAGGTAATCAGCAACTCGGTGCCCCGAACCTCACAGATATCATTTGGCTATATGGCGGCAGTAAACGCGCAGTGACTGAAACGCTAAACTATGGAAGAAACGGCGTTATGCCAGCGTTTGACGAACGTTTAGGCGAAGAAAAGATCCACGTGGTTTCAGCGTACGTATACAGCTTGTCGCACAAATAAGCGCGACTTGCTCCAAGATAGCCTCGGTTTACCCCGAGGCTTTTTTTTGATTTCCTTAGAAGTAATAAAATGCAACAGAAATGGTATAAACAGTTTTGGCCTTGGTTTCTTATTGCAGTGCCCGCCGCCTCTATGGCAATGGGCGTGCTAATCGTTTACCTAGCTACAACAGGTGAAGATTCTCTGGTATCAGATGACTATTACAAGGAAGGCAAAGGGATCAACCAAGACCTCAGTAAAATCCACCTCGCACGAGATTTGGGTTACGTTGGCTTATTAGAAGTCTCAGAGGAAACCGTTTCACTGCGCTTTCAAAGTTCTGCACCCAAAGATGCTACTGCACTAAGATTAGTTTTTTTTCACAATACCCTCAAAGAAAAAGACTATGTAGTAATGTTGACTAGAAATGCCAGAGGTCAATATGTGGGTTACCCAACCCGGAGTCTTGAAGGTCGATGGCGATTGACCTTAAGCGACATAGACGAAACGTGGAAAATCCGTCAAACCATCGGTCTTCCCTATAGTGGCACTATTACACTTGCGCCCTAATGCTGCACATAGAATCTGAACATTGTTTTCACTGTAATACTCCGGTCGAAGAAAAAGGTCACACGCAACACCTACTCGGTGAAGAGCGGGAATTCTGTTGTCCAGGTTGTTTATCGGTTGCAGACGCCATCGTCGAGAATGGTCTTCAAGATTATTACACTTATCGTACTGAGGTTGCAGAAAAGTCAGACTTAGTGCCGGAACAACTGCGCAACGCATTCGCGTTGTACGACTCGCCTGAATTGCAGGAAGACTTTGTTAGCAAAGACGATAAGCTCTCAGAAATCCAATTAACCATAGAAGGTATTAACTGCCCGGCTTGTGGTTGGTTGATTGAAAAACAGCTGATAAAACACCAAGCCATTGCCCAGGTCGGTGTAAATGTATCGGCTCACCGAGCAACCATTAAATGGAATGCTGAGGTACTCCCTTTAAGTAGTATTCTCAGCACAATAGAGACCATTGGCTATAAAGCACTGCCATTCAGCCCAGACAAACACGAACAGATTTTCCAATCAGAACATAAAAGGTTTCTTAAAAAGCTAGGTCTAGCGGGCATTATGACAATGCAGGTTATGATGCTGGCTTTCGCATTGTATTTCGGTGTGTTTGGTAATTTAGACGAAGAAACCAAACAATTTTTACACTGGGTTAGTTTAGTACTGACCACACCTGTGGTTATCTATTCAGGATCCGTTTTTATCTCAAGTGCGTTAAATGGATTGGCAGCAAAGCAGCTGAATATGGATCTTCCTATTTCTATTGCAATACTCACTACTTTTACCGGCAGCGCGTGGGCAACCTTCGATGGCCAAGGTGAAGTATTTTTTGAGTCCATATGTATGTTCATTTTTTTGTTGTTAATTGGCAGACTGTTTGAGCACAAAGGCAGAGAAAAGGCTCTCGAGATAAGTAACAACCTGATCAACGTAGTACCCGTTAAAGCGCGCTTGATAAGTGATGAACAGGTTACAACCGAAGTTCCAGCAAAGATTTTAAAGCCGGGTCAACTGCATCAGGTGCTCACTGGTGAGCAGTTCCCTGTTGATGGCGAAATAGTCAATGGTTCTACCGAAGCTAACGAAGCCATCATCACCGGAGAATCGCTGCCCGTCGCAAAGCCAGAGGGCAGTGCCGTGATTGGCGGAAGTATCAACGTGGCGAATCCAACCGTGGTAAGGGCGTCTAACTCTTTAAAAGATTCGACTATTAACCGCATTGTAAAGTTACAAGAGCTGGCACTTAGCAGTAAGCCCAAAATAGCCTTAACGACCGACAAGTTTTCCAGTTATTTCGTATCCGTGGTTTTATTGATCTCCCTGTGCACATATATTTTTTGGAGTATTAACGCGCCAAGCGAAGCACTTTGGATAACGGTTTCAGTGTTGGTGGCAACCTGCCCTTGCGCACTTGGACTCGCGACGCCTACTGCATTTAGCTGTGCAATGGCACAAATAAACAAACTGGGATTTTTAATTAAAAAAGCCGACGCTCTTGAGCAAATCAACAATATAGACAGAGTCGTATTTGATAAAACCGGCACCCTGACGATAGGCTCACCTCAACTCTCAGGCTTAAATAATTACAGTGAGTTTAGCGACAATAAAATCTTGGAATTGGCAGCGGCACTTGAGAACAATAGTGAGCACCCCATCGCAAAAGCATTTAAACAGCCAACGATTTTAAAAGCTGAAGAGGTGGAAGTTACCGTCGGTACTGGTATAACAGGTACCATTCAAGGGACACGTTACTTCATTGGTAAACTGCCTGAAGGAGCGACTAATTTAAACTCTATATCTGTTACTGACGACGTTTATTTGGCTACGTATTCAACAATGACTAAAGAACCTTCGAAAGTAAGCATTCTAGCGGGCTTCACCCTAGTTGATGAAATCAAACCCGGTGCATTTGATTTATTAGCGTCATTAGATAAAGAGTCTGTATTACTTAGTGGTGATCACCTCGCAAAAGTCACACAAACGGCTAATGCCCTTGGCATAAAGAGCTTCTTTGCACAGCAATCACCTAACGAGAAGCTTACAACTATGCGTAATTTGCAAGAGCAGCACTCAGTTATGATGGTTGGTGACGGCGTAAATGACGGCCCAGTGATGGCTTCAGCTAATGTGTCAGTGGCAGTAACAGGCGCCTCTGACTTTGCTCAAGCATCTGCTGATGTTGTCATGGTTGCGTCAAAAATAGAGAAGCTTAAAGACTTATTCAGCGTTTCAAAAGACACAATAAAAACGGTAAAACAAAATATTGGTTGGGCTGTTGGATACAATCTACTCGTGTTACCTTTTGCAGTATCAGGATGGCTTGCACCTTGGGTAGCAGTAATCGGGATGTCTTTGAGTTCTATAATCGTTACCTACAACTCAACTCGATTAATTAAAAATTAGAAAACTATGAATATTATTTACGTATTGATACCCCTTGCGATATTAATCGTCGCAATCGCGATTGGTATCTTCTTTTGGGCGGTAAAAAATGACCAGTTCAAAGACTTGGAACGTCACGGTCACAGTATCCTATTTGACGACGATATCTCTCCTGAAAAACGCGTAAAAAACCACAAACGTGACGATTGATTTAGCCACCGCCTTTTTAATTGGACTCGCCGGTAGCGTTCATTGTGTTGCCATGTGTGGTGGCGTTATCTCCGGCTTGACCTTTGCTATTCCTAAACAACGCCCTATTTTGCCCTACGCGCTAAGTTATAATGTTGGCCGAATAGCCAGTTATACCCTCGCTGGTGCGCTTGCCGGTTATCTTGGAAGTATTTTCACACATTTAACTGGAGATGGAATTCGCTGGTTAAACCTTATCAGTGGATTATTTCTCGTTGCACTAGCAGGATACATATCCGGTTGGTGGAAAGTGTTAAGCCATTTAGAAAAATGGGGGGCTAAATTCTGGCAACGCTTATCTCCGCTAGGAAAACGATTTATACCCTTTAAAAGCCCCGTTCACGCTATACCCTATGGCATTATCTGGGGTTGGCTGCCCTGTGGCTTGGTATACTCTGCTCAGACCTGGAGTGTTGCGGCAGGCAACAGTACTAACGGTGCGTTGCAAATGCTATTTTTTGGGTTAGGTACACTACCATCAACGCTTTTGGTCGCATTCAGCGCTAACCAGGTCAAAGCAGTATTACAAAAAAACCAGACAAAACAGCTAATTGCATTGCTAATTTTGTTATTCGCTATCTATAGCATTTCGCATGCACTTTAAGCTAATATGACCAGTAACAAGGTCGTTAGTTGATAGATAAATTTTTATGGTTGCCCAAGCTCATTACCCCTTAAATTGTCAAAACTGTAGTTTCAGCCAATTGTGTTTACCGTTTAACTTAAATGGTAAAGAGCTTGATAAGTTAGACCAAATTATCAAACGCAAACAGCCCTACCAGAAAGCTCAACGCCTATTCCAAGCGGGTGACAAACTGCAGTCTCTGTACGCAGTTCGCAGCGGTAGCTTCAAATCATACTCCATCAATTCAGATGGCGAAGAGCAAATTACAGCATTTCATTTGCCGGGTGAGATCATTGGCTTTGATGCCTTGGGTGAAAAGGTGCACCCTACCGTTGCACAGGCGATGGAAACTTCAATGGTTTGTGAAATACCCTACTCAACACTTGACGACTTATCAGACTCCGTCCCCGCGTTACGCCATCAAATTTTGCGTTTAATGAGTGCAGAAATCAAAGAAGACCAGCAGATGTTTATGTTGCTTAATCAACGTACTGCTGAGGAGCGCATAGCCTATTTTATTCACTCACTCTCACTGCGTTTTTCATCTCGTGGGTTTTCTAAGTTGGAGTTTAGACTAACGATGCCGCGCTCTGATATTGGTAACTACCTCGGTTTAACCGTTGAAACAGTGAGCCGATTGTTTTCTAAATTCAGTAAAGAAGGATTGATTGAAGCTGAAGGTAAGTCAATTAAAATTCTTGACGGCGCGGCAATTGAAGCAAAAAGTAAAACCTTTAGCCCTGCCTGTGCCGCGAGTTAAAAGCTAACCTACAGAACATTTGATCCAGCTCAAAAACATCTCGCCAGCGTGAGCATAGACTACACTTATTAAAGATGTGTAATCAGTTTGGAGAGATGTATGGCTTCGTTCAATAAAATCCTCGCAGTTATAGACCCTGCTGAAGAAAATCAAAAGTCGCTCGCCAGAGCTATGGAAATAGCTCAAAAATCTGGCGCAAGCGTGACAGCATTTCTGAGTATTTATGACTTTTCCTATGACATGACCACAATGTTGTCGGTAGAAGAGCGCGAAACAATGCGCCAGGCTATGGTTGATGATCGCATCGATTGGTTATCAGAAGTATTAAATTCTGACTCATCAGAAATTCCGCTCGAAATAAAAGTAGTTTGGCACAATCGTCCCTACGAGAGCATTATCTTAGAAACTATCGAGGGCGGATACGACCTAATTGTTAAAGGTACAGCCAAACATGACACGTTAAAATCGGTGATTTTCACCCCTACTGATTGGCATTTATTGAGAAAAGCTCCCGTTAGTGTTTTGTTAGTAAAAGAGCATGACTGGCCTGAAAACGGACAGATCCTCGGATGCGTCAATGCCGGTACCGAAGATGCAGACCATCAAAGTCTGAACAATCGAATCATTGATCAATGTCATGAAATGGCTAGCTTGCTGAAGTCAAACGTGCACATAGTCAACTCGTTTCCTGGCACCCCAGTAAACATCGCGATTGAAATCCCAGAGTTCGATCCACAAAGTTACAACGAATCAGTTAAAACCTATCACGAACAGTGTGTTGAAAAACTCGCAACGGAAAAACAAATTGCACCTGAAAACTGCCATGTAAAAGAAGGCTTGCCAGAGGATGTTATTCCTGTCGTTGCTAAGGATTTAGACGCAGAATTAGTAATAATAGGTACGGTAGGACGCCAAGGCATCTCAGCCGCGCTAATTGGTAACACTGCTGAACATATCATTGATATGCTTGACTGCGACGTGCTTGCATTAAAACCGGAAAACTTTGTCTCCCCTATTCAGCGTTAAATGATACAAAAGGCGGCGTTAATTTTGTAAAAGCCGCCTTTTGCTTTATAATCCGCGCCTCTCAAATAAATGGTTAAATAGCAAACAACACTATGAGTACGGCGACTTCTCAATCAAAACAGCGATACAGCTTTAACAAACTGCAAAAGCGACTGCGTCGCTGCGTAGGTAAAGCTATAGCTGACTTTAATATGATTGAAGATGGCGACAAGGTGATGGTTTGCCTTTCAGGTGGTAAAGACAGCTATACCATGCTAGATATCTTAATGTTTTTGAGAAAAATAGCGCCCATTCATTTTGATATAATCGCTGTCAACCTAGATCAAAAACAGCCCGGTTTTCCGGAGCACGTTTTACCTGAGTATTTACAAGCGTTAGGCATTGACTATCGCATTGTAGAAGAAGACACCTATTCGATTGTCAAAGACAAAATTCCTGAAGGTAAGACAACCTGTTCCCTGTGTTCACGATTGCGTCGCGGTATTTTATATAGAACCGCTAAGGAACTCGGCGCAACTAAAATCGCGCTAGGTCACCATAGAGATGACATGCTCGAAACCCTTTTTCTAAACATGTTCCACGGTGGAAAACTGAAAAGTATGCCGCCCAAACTGGTAAGTGATAATGGTGAACATATCGTTATCAGACCGCTAGCATATGCGACCGAAAAAGACATTACCGCGTACTCAGAGCAAATGGCGTTCCCTATTATTCCTTGTAATCTTTGCGGCTCACAAGAAAACTTGCAACGCAAAGCGATCAAAATGATGCTGCAAGATTGGCAAAAGCGCTTCCCTGGACGTGTTGAAAACATGGCGCGTTCTATTCAGAACGTTGCACCGTCTCATCTGGCCGACCCTAACCTGTATGATTTTGTGAATATTCGAACAACCGATAAACCCGTTGCAGACGGCGATATTGCGTTCGACACGCCATCTTTCGATAGCCCTGACGCACAACAAGACACAGCTCAGGTGCAGGTAATAGAGTTAAAATAACTGGATTAGTTAGATCTACACCTGACACTTTTCATTTTACGCTTTAAACACATCTGACCGGCGGCATTGTTAAGATACCCGACGGGCGATATAGCCAAAAATAAGGATTTTCTGCGTCCGCAATATCTATAAAGCGGACGTTTACTTCTTCGGTTGTAATGGTGGATCGGAATTAGCTAACGTCGCAAATCAGCCGAGCCGTAAGGAGCGTTAGCGACTGAAGGGGGCGGCTGGATTTGCATTGTTAGAGCTCAGGTTTTAGGAACCACCAATTGAACATGTGGAGCGCCTAAGCCCCACTCGAAGTAGACAATAAATTTACCTGATATATGCTCTTCAACAGCAGTAATGCTGCGTTTATATCCTCTTATAAGAGGCAAGCTTTCCTGTTTTGGAAAACAAAAAGACGCAAGACCAGCATGGCTGTTCTCTACTAGATTCAGGCTATGCACGCAGTTTAAATCAAGCTTTGCCCCCCACCAATGAGGATTTCTATCGCAGTAAGCTTGGAGATCATAAACTGGATTATTATTAGTGTTTTGGTTTGGACAATCACAGTCTCTAGTCGTGATCGAGGCTTGAACTATTTCTCCCTCGTTGCTCTCAGCATACTCAAACAATTCTGCCAGTGATGATCCCTCTCCAGGGGCCGAGCTACTACATTGAAGATTGATATCGTAGGATTTCGGATTAGTAATACCTGAGTCCACATTTATCAGATTGCTCAATTCCTCATTTTTGTTTATATATTCTCCAATGAGATATGCTGCTATCCCAAATACACAGAAACTCCAAACGAGCCACATAAACAAAGTTATATGCTTTCTTGTACCTGTTGGGAGGTTGACTTTTTTAAACAAAATAAACACCCAAGGATAACCCACCAATTCCTGCTGTTTGCACTAAGTTTGTAAGCAACTCTTCCATATTCTCAATCTTGAATTAAGCTCTAACAGTGTTATTACTGCGAATTCCGTGTATGTCCAAAACTAACCATTCTTGAATTCGAGTAAGTTTATTAATGTTTTCAATAGTAGCAACAACTTAAGCCCTCTTGCTAGATTATCTTACCCTACGCTATTTGTGGAAAGTGAGAATCCGGTTTTAACGAGACCTCGTTATGTAAATCGCACCAAAAATAAAGCCCTATAAATCAGACGCTTACATTTTTTAGTTTGGAGAAAGTGAGAATTAACATGCGTGAAAGTGAGAACTTTTTGGCTAAATTTCGTTAAATCTACTTATAACTGTATTTTCATACAGCGTTGAGAATCTCGCAGTTCCAAAAAATTTAATGTCTATTATTCCGATAAAAAGCGATGATAACGATGGTGTAAACGTCTGTTTTGGAAGAACTACCGACGCTTCACCGGCGAGGCAGCAATGTCGCTGAAGCTGCCTGATTAATATTGTTTACTGAATGACCGCTTTGGAAGAGGACTTGCCTGCCACCTTAACAAATTCTGATAGTTCGTTTTATGGTTGTACTCGCACGCCTGACCGAGTCTACACGTTTATAAACGTGTGTCAGATCAGGTAAGAGTCACTACAAATAAACGTTTAATTTTGCATAAAGGCGGTAATTCTAGATACCTTTAGTTGTGATAGTACGTCGTTTGGTAAGCGCCCTATCACATCGTGTTCAAGCAACATTTCCCCCGTTGATGAGGTATATTGTTGCATGGAAGCAGGCATCTTTGAGCTAGACTCGAGAACCAACCTGATGCCCTTTGGTTTAGGCATCATAAACGAAAATAATCCGCCCATCTTGTCGAAAAAAGCAATAAAGCTCTCGTCGTAGCTTTTGAGTTTTTCTAAGTTTACCCCTGATTCAAACAAAGCCGGCTTTACTTGCAGTAATACCGATAAATCACATTGGTTTGGTGCCTGCTCTAGTTCCAGGTGCACTTGCGCATGGGCGAGCTTCAACGCTTTTTCAGTCGGCAGCGTAAAACGATTTTCGGCATCCACTGATACATCAATATTTTTCTTGTCAGTAACAATCGTGGCTTTGTGAATGTCGCATAGTGACTTGGTATGCACGTTTGCAAAACCAAACGCAAACTCTAGATTGCTGAGCTCTTCTTTATCTAATTTTTTTAGGTGGCTATAAAAACTTGAGTATTCAAGCTTTAAGGAGTGTTCCGCGTTAGCTCCATGAATGATGAATACACTTAAAATTAAAATGACATATTTCACATGAACTTCCTGTTAACTCGTATCATTGATTGCAATTCCTCAACATAAGCCTGGCCGCGCTCAGAGTAATGTAGCAAACCTTCAGCCAATGCTTCACCCGTTATGGGTTGCTGGGTTTCCCTTAGTACCGAACGAATGTACCTCAAGTCAGCATAAGCATAGTGACGATTAAGGGTATTCAAATATTTCGCCACGCCTTCTTCTAAACTCGTGTACTTTGCTACTTCATGCTTCATATCTGCGCTTCTTCTTAGGGGCACAAAACCACACCCTTTCTTGTAGCACCACATGCCAAAAAAATTAAAACCCAATCTTGCAAACCGCGATGTGCCCCAAGCAGATTCATTTGCAGCCTGCACCAAGACTAGCTCAATCGGAATAACATCGACTCTTTGCAACAGCGTATCAAACGCAGCTTCATTGAGCTCAGAAACCTCAACATCATATTCCTTTGCAATAACCTTAAAACGCCCTAACTCAATGGTATCTATCGTCGTATTAGGCGCCGACGGTTGCGAACGAAAACGCTCTTGGAACGCAAGCACAAAACTGCGCTGTTCGAGGATTTTTTGATTCTGTTTTTCCACTTCCGGTTTGATGTAGTTGAAAAACGCTTTTTTCTTGTCTACTACAGATACGTGTTGCGAGAAGTCAGGAATATTATTAACTGTATCATGCACAGGCTTGTGTAAAACCTCTTCTCCAGGAGGTGGTACGACAAATGGGTAAAGAAAAGAGAACACCCCAATGGCGACTACACCGCCTGTCCATAATCTATAGCGCAATGATTTATGCATTTATTGCCTCTTAAGCGTGAAAGCTTCCGTCGCTATCACTGTCAGCTTCAATAACCTCAGCAGTGTCTTCGGAATGAAGGACAACAATATCACGATAAAGAATACCTTTAACATTATAGTAAAATGGCGCAATCCAAATGAGAGAAAGTCCAAATGTAAAAATCACAGTGAACATGATCAAAAAGAAAAATAAATATAACTGCACGAACTTAAGCCATTGATGATTCACTATTCTAATCGACATCATCACTGCTCTTGTCGGGTAGTAACCTTTCTCTAGTACCAGTGGAATCGCGAAGCCCGTTGCGATCACCAGATAAAGGCAAGGCAATATAAAAAGAATTAACCCTATTTGCACTATGGCCGCAGTAATAACCGAAGTCGCGGTTAAGATAAGGGTTCGAGAGACAAACTCGAAAACGTTTTTCCCCGTATTGTGTTTTCCCACACTCGTATTTATCCCCATCATCAAAAGCGCAGCGGCAAAAGGGGCAACTAGGATCAAAAGCGCTATATTCATCGCTAATTGAATATCTGGGGATTCTATATTTAAGCCTTTGTTTGTCGCGTAATTATGGGCAACTAAGGTGACACATAAAAATATAATCAGGACAATCGCGACACCTTGTAAAATTGCCCCTTTACTGGTCTTGGTTAGTGCCCAACCTTCTTCAATGACGCGCTTAACGTCAAAGTCGTAGTGCCCATCTAACGCCTTTTGCAACTTTGTTTCATTCAGTTGCTGATTATTTTTTATCAATGATTTAAACCTTTCATCATACTTGCGCGACTATTATAACGAAAATTATCGCTTTTGATTTCTCTCGTTTACTCAATTCAGTAAGAATTTAGTCAAAAGTTGGTTAATTTGACTAAGTCGAAGACTTAAACTTAATACAAAGAAATCTTAAGTGATTGTATTATAACATTATTTTTGTTGGCATCATGTTTGCGTTACAATTTACAACAAAAACCAACAATTCATACTTCAGGAAAAAATATGAAAAAGCCGCTTCTTTTATTATCCGCATTAGCACTTTGTGTTGGCCACGCTTATGGCAAAGAACGCATTTATCTTGACGATAAATTTGACGTAGAAAAAGACAGTATTATTCATATCGATGTTCCGGTAGGCAGCGTTGAAATAGAAACCCATGACTCTGATCAAGTCGTCATCGATATCGTTGTAAAAGAGAAGAATGATGGGTGGTTCGGTGGTGATGATATCGAAGATGCAGAGCTTGAAAAAGACATCTCTGGCAAAAAAGTGCGCCTTGAAGTAGATGTAGATGAATCACAACAAGAATGGCGTGTAAAACTTCCGAAAAGCGCCAACATTCGTGTTGAACTGGGTGTCGGTCAAGTTGAGCTCGAAAATGTCGAACGAGATGTAATGGTTGACGTTGGTGTCGGCGAAGTTGACGTAGAACTTACCGACGACAATTATCGCAAAATAAGTTTGGAATCAGGTGTTGGCGGTGCCGATTTAAGTGGTTTTAAACAAGTTGATCGCGAACGCGCAATGGTCAGTGAAAGCCTTTATTGGCGAGGTGAAGGTGAATACCTAATTGATATCGAGGTTGGCGTTGGAGACATTGACGTAAACCTGTAAACATTCCCGTAAAATACGTCATCCTGGACGTGCTTTGGCTCCTACGTTGTAGGAGCCTTTTTTATATTATTGCCCAGGTAAACCCGATGATAATAATTTAACCGCAAGTCCAATTAACACCGCTCCCATTAATCGGTCGAACCAATGTCCATTTTTGCCGATAAAACCACGTACCTTTGCTGAACTTAAAACGTAAGCTAAGAAACAGAACCAAGCACCTGTAGCTATGGCTAAGTACACACCATAAAACGCCTTTACCCCATTGGGGGTTTGCGTAGACACAATAACGGCGAACAAAGAAAGGAAAAACAACGTCGCTTTTGGATTTAAGCCATTTGTTAAAAATCCCACCCAAAACGCTTTTTTATCTGAGATTAAGCTCGCTGTATCAACAGCGATATCTTGCTGTTCACTCGGTTGACTGCGAAGCGCACTAATACCTATATAGATTAAATAACCAGCAGCGGCATAACGAAACAAGTCAAATAACCAAGGCGTGGTTTGAATTAATATCCCAATCCCCAATAGAGAATATGCCACATGAACAAGGATACCAATTCCGACGCCGATTGCGGTTAAGATACCCGCTCTTCTACCAAAGCTTATACTGTGTTTCAGCACAACCGCAAAATCAGGACCGGGACTTGCTACCGCCAATAAATGAACCGACGCAATAGTCAAAAACTCCACCCAGTAAAGCGCGATAAATTCCAAATTTACTCTCCTATTAAAGATGCTACATAGTCAGGCAGTACTTGCCCTGCTTTTCCATAATGTTGTTCATCAAATTGGCTTTGAACCGAACTTGGTTCCAGATTAATTTCCACGGTGTGGGTGTTGCTGCTATTCGCCTCAGCGACGAACCCTGCTGCCGGGTAAACAATCCCTGATGTACCAATTGCTATAAAAACGTCTGCTTGAAATAGTGCCTGATAAATTTCGTCCATAAAGTACGGCATTTCGCCAAACCAGACAATATCTGGGCGCATCTCATTTTGCAGGGCACAACAATCACATAAATTCATCGCAGTTAAGTCTTCTTCCCACCTCACTGCTTTGTGTGTTTTGCTGCACTTGGCACTTTTGAGTTCACCGTGCATATGCAAGACCCTTTTACTCCCTGCTCTTTCGTGTAAATCGTCTACGTTCTGCGTGACTAACAAAAAATCATCTTGAAAGTGGTTCTCTAAAGTCACTAATGCGTCATGTGCTGGATTGGGATTAACTTCTGCTAGCTGGGCACGGCGCAAGTTGTAAAACCTATATACAAGGTCTGGGTCGCGAGCAAATGCCTCCGGGGTCGCCACGTCTTCAACTCTGTGATTTTCCCACAAACCATTGCTGTCTCTAAATGTCTTTAAGCCTGATTCAGCAGATATTCCCGCCCCTGTGAGCACCACAATTTTCTTTTTTCGATTCATCAACTTCCTCACCAGAGGCTTAACAGAGTTAGAATTCCAATGCTGGATATGTTAAAAGTAGCCCCAGAAAACGCCATGATTACGCTAGCGCCAAGGTTATTTTGAGCAACTACCAACCGTTTATTAAACGCATTGAATCACAATTTACTGAGTTACCACCTGCCGCAAGAGAAGTAGCTGGTTATCTTCAGCAAAACCCCCTACACCTTTTAACCTTCTCGGTCTCTGACATTGCCAGTGCCTGTAACACATCAAAGGCGACGGTTAGTCGTTTATTCAGACAGTTGGGTTATAACAATCATCAAGAAGTTAAACAAGAACTTCGAGAAAAAGGCCACCCTGTTCTCGCCAATGCGAACGACGAAGCGTTTCTCGAGGGTGAGTACCAAAGAATAAAACAAGCTTGGGAAGTTCTTAAGCGCAATAACATCAATGATATAGCGAATGAAATTCGCGACGCTCAACGCATCAGTATTGTAGGCTATCGAAACAGTTACCCTTTAGCCATGCACCTGCAGAGACAACTTCTGCAACTCAGAGATAGGGTGCGACTATTGCCGCAACCAGGGCAAACTGTCAGTGAGGAAATGCAAGGTATTGTTGAAAATGAAGTCGTTATAGTCATAGGGTTTAGACGCCGACCGAGGGTATTTCGGCACATACTCAAACAACTCAATAAAAACAATATTATTTTGCTCACAGATCGATCGGGTCAGATATACCGCGATAGCGTAAAACACCTACTGGTGTGCTCTTTAGGCGAAGAATAAGCAATGGATAGCTATGCAGCTCCAATGAGCATGTTATCGATGCTTTGCCACGCTATTTATCAACAAATGGAACACGAAGCGCAACAAAGAAGCTTATCGATTTCGGAGAGTTACGAACAACTTGGCGAACTAGAAGATCTTTAAATATCTTTTTCTTGACCACATGGTCAAATAAATCTTGTGAAACATTTGTTTCATGCTATATTGAACTGGCAACACATTTGCACAAGCGCGTTGCAAATGACACTTCCTCGGGTTTGTTTCGCGCTCTTTTTGGTTCTGTGAATCTCTGTATTTTCACTCTGCATTCGACTTAATCAATAGACGAATCGTTTAATTCACTGACGTGTTGCGCTAAATTCTTTACTAACTAACGAGTAGTCTTTTATCGCTTAATACTTTAAACATGATGCAAATAACTGATCCTTTCGTAACAAACGTTCACTTCAAAAGCTCAAGCAAGGGGCAACTTGAGGGAATGCGTTTAGCGGTCAAAGATTTATTTCATGTTCAAGGGCTTCCGACAAATGCAGGTAATCCTACGTGGGCGGCAACCCACACAGAAGCCCAAAACACTGCCTCAGCGGTAACAAAATTAATGAATGAATCGGCAGTATTCGTGGGTAAAACCCATACAGATGAGCTAGCCTACAGCCTAAATGGCCAAAACGTCCATTTTGGTACACTGAAAAACCCCTCCGCACCAGATCGACTCCCCGGCGGTTCCTCAAGTGGTTCGGCAATTGCCGTTGCAATGAACTTAGCAGAGATTGGTCTAGGGACCGACACCGGTGGCTCTATCAGAGTTCCAGCAAGTTATAACAACTTATGGGGTTTGCGCCCTACCCACAACCAAGTTGCAATGGACAATACCGTGCCGTTGGCACCCTGTTTTGACACCGTAGGCTGGATTACTCGGGATCTAAAAACCCTTTTTAAAGTTGCAAAAATCATGTTTCCTGAGCAAGGCATTGTTCCTGTACGCAATGATGTCCGGTTGTCTATTGCCACTTCATTAATCGATTTGTGTGAACACAAGGTCGCAATGTGGCAAACACTGTCACCACTGGAGCATACCGCTGCAACCATGGATTTTGAATTTTGCAAAGAAGCCAGCGAAGCCTTTAGAGTGCTTCAAGGCTATGCTATTTGGCAAACCCATGGAGATTGGATCCTACAACACTCGCCCGTTTTCGCCCCCGACATTCAGGCTCGTTTCGATTGGTGTAAAACTATTTCTGAAAGTGAAAAAGAACAGGCTGAAAACAACCGAAAAGGAATAGTCAGCACACTGGAGAACATTTTTGCGAAGCAAGATATTTTGGTTATTCCGACTACTCCCGGTGCGGCTCCATTGACTAGTTTATCGGGTGATGCATTGAATGAATACCGCTCAAAACTAATGGGCTTCACATCACTTGCAGGTTTAGCAGGATTACCCCAACTGCATATCCCTTTACCAGTATCACCACTTGCACCTTGCGGCGTGTCGTTAATTGGTAGGAAGAATTCTGAATTGGCACTTTTAAGCGCTGCTGCAAAAATCATAGGAGAATTATTGTGATTGGATTTACTGCGCCGCACTTTTCGGCTGCTGAAGCGGGTGCTGAGATACTAGAAAACGGTGGTACTGCAATAGAAGCCATGGTAGCAGCTGCCGCAAGTATTGCCGTTGTCTATCCGCACATGAACGGATTAGGAGGAGACGGTTTTTGGTTGATAAGTGAACCAGGCAAAACTCCCGTGGCAATTGACGCGTCAGGTACTGCAGCTGCTGGGGCTACTGCACAGTTTTACACTGGCGAAACCACTATCCCGTCTCGAGGTGGCAAAGCTGCCTTAACCATGGCGGGGGCAGTTTCTGGTTGGCAGCAGGCACTAGCCTATTCTTCGGCATGGCAAACCAACATGCCTTTGTCAGCTTTGTTTAATCGTGCGATTGAACAAGCATCAACTGGATTCAAAGTAACTCAATCGCTACAAGATGCTTCAGAAAAAACCTTTGCAGACTTTGCCAATTTCAGTAACTTTGCCCAATTTCGCACGAACAATCAGGTACTGCAAAAAGGTAATGTGCTTACACTACCTAAGCTTGCAGATACACTAGATTACTTGGCCAATCATGGGCTCAATCAATTCTATCGAGGAGATATTGCAGCAACGCTTGCAACAACACTCGCAGCTGCGGGCTCGCCTGTAGGGTTGCACGATTTTGAACAATACAGTGCGCAGATGGTCTCGCCTCTTACTGTGAGTTTTTCAAAAGGTCAACTTTACAATTTACCGGCACCGACCCAAGGTATTGCGTCGCTGATAATTTTAGCGCTTTACGACAGACTGCAAAGCGCCAGTATGAGCGAAGCCGAGCATAGCCATTTGTTAATTGAAGCGACTAAGCAAGCTTTTATCGTTAGGAATCAATATCTAACGGATCCTTCTAGACTTAAAAGACCACTCAGCGATTTTCTTATCGATGCCATGCTTGATGAGATGGCGGCAAACATTGACTTGAATAACGCACTGAATTGGCCGCACGATGCCAAACACGGCGACACCATTTGGATGGGTGCCTGTGACAGTAAAGGTCGCATGGTCAGCTACATTCAAAGTCTATATTGGGAATTTGGCAGCGGCATTGTCTGTCCAGATACCGGAATAGTGTGGAATAATCGAGGCACCTCATTTTCACTAGAGGACAACCATCATAGATTGAAGCCCGGTTTGAAACCGTTTCATACATTAAACCCAGCCTATGCAGAACTAAACGATGGACGCCGCATAGTTTATGGCACTATGGGGGGCGAAGGACAACCGCAAACTCAAGCAATGATGCTAAGCCGCTATCTCTATCAAGGTTTCAATTTGCCTGACGCAGTAGCACATCCCCGTTGGTTGTTAGGAAGAACCTGGGGCGACGTGAGTCACAACCTAAAAATAGAATCATCTATGACGTCCGATGTAACCCAGCACTTAATGTCACTTGGCCATGATATTGTTCAGGTTCCAGCAAACGCCGAAATGATGGGTCACGCTGGGGCAATTAGTTTAATGCCAGACGCCCCGTTACAAGTCGCTACCGATCCTCGAAGTGACGGCAAAGCAATATCATATTAAAGGATAATCATGTTAGAACTTATCACAACAAACATGCCAACCATTCTTGCCCTAATGGCGTCGGGGGTCTTTGCCGGTCTTTTGGCAGGATTACTGGGGGTTGGTGGTGGTATCGTCATCGTCCCGGTACTGTACTTTTTATTCCAAAGTTTTGGTGTCAGTGCCTCATCGGCAATGGTGATTGCAACCGCAACCTCCCTAGCGACTATTATTCCTACCTCCTTGAGCTCCATTAAAGCCCACAATGGCAAAGGTAATGTGGATTTCATCTTACTCAAGCGTTGGGCGCCCTTTATTTTGTTAGGAGTGCTCGCGGGTAGTTATTTGGTGACTCGTGTAGAGGGTAAATGGTTTACGTTGTTATTTGCCGTTATTGCGAGTTTATCGGCACTCAACATGTTGTTTAGAACTAATAAATCCACGCTGTATAAAAGTCTTCCAGGTTCAGCCGGTCAAGCAGGTATTGGCAGCGGTATTGGTTTCTTCAGTTCCATGGTAGGGATTGGTGGCGGTACATTGTCGGTACCGATATTGACAGCATGCAACTACCCCGCTCATAAAGCGGTAGGAACGGCAGCGGCGATAGGACTGATTATTTCATTGCCAGGAGCGTTAACAATGTTAATTGTTGGCCAAACGCCTGCTGATGCCCCCGCGATGACGTACGGTCTAGTCAACGTTGCAGCGCTAATCTGTATCGTGCCTTTAACTGTATTGTTTGCCCCTGTTGGCGCCAAGTTAGCAGCTAGATTAGATGCTACCATGTTAAAGAAAGTCTTCGCCGTCGTTCTTATTATCACCAGTTTGCGTATGTTTGCGCAGTTGTTTTTAGCGTATTAGGAGATTTTTAATGCAGGCAGAAAGGTTAAATCCTCCTCCGAGATTATTAATGGGACCAGGGCCTATTAATTGCTATCCGCGCGTATTGTCCGCCATGTCCACACAGCTAATTGGGCAATATGATCCTGTGATGACAGGTTATATGAACCAAGTTATGGCCTTATACCGTGATGTCTTTAAAACAAAAAACCAGTCAACGCTGTTAATTGACGGTACTTCCAGAGCAGGCATTGAAGCAGTATTAGTATCTTGTATCGAACCCGGAGACAAGGTACTGGTTCCCATTTTCGGACGATTCGGTCATTTGTTAAAAGAAATCGCACAGCGAGCTGGCGCAGAAGTCCACACTATTGAAGTGGAATGGGGACAGGTATTTCAACCAGAGCAAGTAGAACAAGCTGTTGCCAAGATACGCCCTAAAGTGCTGGCTATGGTGCAAGGTGACACCTCGACCACCATGCTACAGCCTTTGGAGCATATGGGAGAAATCTGTCAAAAATACGATGTGTTGTTTTATTCCGATGCGACCGCTTCAATCGGCGGTAATCCTTTTGAAACCGACAAATGGCAACTGGATGCCGTATCGGTGGGTCTACAAAAATGCTTAGGCGGCCCGTCAGGTAGCGCGCCTATCACATTGAGTGAACGTTATGTCGAAACCGTAAGGAAGCGCCATCATGTAGAGGCAGGAATAAAAGCCGCTCATCACAGCGAGGGGCAAGGCAGTCGAATTCGTTCTAATTATTTCGACATCCCAATGATACTAGATTATTGGGGCGATGAACGTCTGAACCATCATACTGAAGCGACCTCTATGCTTTACTGCGCAAGAGAATGTGCAATTAACCTACTCGAAGAAGGCATTGATAACAGCATCGCTCGTCATCAGTTGCACGGCGATGCCATGCTTGCTGGTGTACAAGGGTTGAACCTTACACCTTTTGGCGACTTGCAGCACAAAATGACCAATGTTGTGGGTGTGTATATCCCTGATGGCGTGAACGGTGATCAGATCCGCCAACAGATGCTAGAAGATTTCAACATTGAAATTGGCACTAGCTTTGGCCCATTGCACGGAAAAATATGGCGTATTGGCACGATGGGTTACAACGCGCGTAAAGACGCTGTATTGACCACTTTGCAATCGTTGGAAACCTGTCTTCGCCAGGCTGGTCACAAATTGAGCCCAGGTAGTGCCGTAGACAATGCTTACGAGGTATATCGCGCGAATGCATGAGATGAGCTTTAGCCAATATGCCCAGCGGGTTTACGCGCGCTGTGATGCCCTAGCCTTACACAGCCAAAGCCAAGAAGGCATGGATAGACGCTATCTAACCAAAGAACACCAAATGGCTAACGCACAAGTGGCTCAGTGGATGCAGGCCACAGGTATGCATACCTGGGTAGATAGTGCAGGAAATCAATGGGGACGGTTAAAAAGTGACGTCGAAGATGCTCCTACCTTGATGATGGGCAGCCATATCGACACCGTACCCAATGGTGGCATTTACGATGGTATTTTAGGTGTTGTGTTGCCGATTTCATTGGTGGAGTATCTTGTAGATCAGGATATCTCACTGCCTTTTCATCTAGATATAGTCGCGTTTGGCGATGAAGAAGGCACGCGTTTTGGAACGACACTACTGGGCAGTAGAGCTATTGCTGGTACGTGGGATGAAAACTGGAAAACGCTCGAAGATGCGCAAGGAATATCCCTTGAAGAAGCCATTAAACGTTTTGGCTCCGATATAGAGTCAATTCACACGGCTTCTCGACTTCAGGAAAAAGTACTCGGTTTTATTGAGACGCATATCGAGCAAGGTCCTGTTTTAGAAGCGCAAGACCTACCTGTTGGCGTGGTATCTGGCATCGCTGGAGCCAATCGCTTTCAAATTACGGTTAAAGGCAGCGCTGGCCACGCAGGAACAGTGCCTATGAATATGCGAAACGACGCGCTAGTCGTGGCGTCTGAAATGATCGCAGCTGTTCAAGAGATTGCCCAGGAAACTGACGTGGTTGCTACCGTTGGACGCATTCATTGCAGTCCTAATGCTGTGAATGTTATCCCTGGTAAAGTCGAATTTTCTATTGATGTTCGCTCAGAAATTGATGCTCGTCGTGAAACCGCAGTTAATATTTTGAGGCAAGTACTGAACAAAATTGCTATTCGCAGAAACGTTGATTTTAAATGGCAGGTCACTCACGGAGCTAAGGCTGTATTGTGTGATCCTCAATTACAACATTTACTTACCGAAGCTGTAACTGCCAGTGACTACAGACCAATCACATTGAGCTCAGGTGCGGGCCACGACGCCATGGCGATGGCTAACATGTGCCCGATTGCCATGTTGTTTATGCGCTGCGAACGAGGTATAAGCCACCACCCTGACGAAGCAATAACCGTTGATGATGTCGAGGCGACTCTGAAGGTACTGGTGAACTTTATGTCGATATACCTAAAAGAATATCAACAAAACAAAAACACAATAATGAGTTTACCTTTTGTGAATTAACTCAACGATTTGCAGGGGTGTTGCTCCAGCCAATGTCTTGCTATTTGTTCTCGAGTACAAAACCAAACGTCACTGTGCGACTGCACATATTCAATAAATCGTTTCAACGCCGCAAATCTGGCAGGTCGACCTACAATTCGGCAGTGTAAACCAATGGACAACATCTTCGGCGCGTCTGTACCTTCTTCATATAAGGTGTCAAACGCGTCTTTTAGATAGTCGAAGAATTGGCTACCGCTATTGAAGCCCTGGGCGGTCGCAAAGCGCATATCGTTGGTATCTAATGTATAGGGCACCATGAGTAATGGACGCTCATAATGACAATCGTAGTAAGGTAGGTCATCGGCATAGCTATCAGCGCAATACAAAATATCATCACGCTCGGCAATGAGTTTCAGTGTATTGGGGCTGGTTCGTCCCGTGTACCAACCAGCAGGTTTATTGCCAGTGAGCTGTTTGTGCAGGTCAATCGACTGCGCAATCATCTCCTTCTCTTCAGCTTCTGGCATATCTTGAAAATGGATCCAGCGCATAGCATGACTGGCAATTTCCCAGTTTGCTTTTAGCATTGCATCCAATGCAGCGAGATTGCGTTGTAGCGCCATTGTTACGGCAAAAACAGTAATAGGAATGTTCTTAGCGACAAATAAGTCGTGCAATCGCCAAAAACCCGCTCTGCTGCCATACTCATAAAGCGATTCCATCGACATATGCCGGTCGTCAAACGCTTGTGCCCCTATAATTTCTGAAAGAAATACCTCAGATTGTTGATCACCGTGCAACACACAATTCTCGCCACCTTCTTCGTAGTTCAATACAAATTGAATGGCAATCTTCGCGTTATTGGGCCAGTTCGCGTGAGGAACTTGGTTCGCGTAGCCTATCAGGTCTCTGGGATAATCATTCATTGCGCTGTAGTCTATTGAATTAAACGATATCGAATTTCGGTGTCAGTCCACACCCGGCCAAAATACTGGTAGCAAGGTATCTGCTGGCTTTATCATAATCTTCCACTGTCATTGCCTCACCGCGCAGAGAAGTAATTTGTGCCGAAAAATCGGCATAGTGCTGCGTCGATGACCAAATGTGGAATAACAATACCTGTGGATCGACAGCTTGCATTTTACCGAGATTAATCCATTCGTTGATCAGAGCCACTCTAGATTCAAACCACTCAGACATATTGTGCTTCATATCTTCACTTAAATAAGGCATCCCCTTGATGATCTCCATAGCAAAGATTTTAGAGGCATCCGGATAAGTTCGTGATAATTCCATTTTCTCAAAGATGTAACGCGTGAATATTTCGCTAGGTTCATCTTCTACCGTTGCGTCATCCAAGCAAGAGTTCCACAACGATAAAATCTCTGACAACACAGCACCATATATTCCCTCTTTTGATTTGAAGTAATACAAGACATTGGCCTTGGGAAGCTCGGCGTGTTCGGCGATTTGTTGTACTGTGGTGCCAGTGTAGCCATTACTTGCAAAAATCTTAGACGCAGCTTCAATAATCTTGGTACGGTTGGATTCGCGAATACTGGGTTTGGTCTCGCTATTTTCGTTTTGAACTCTGCTCATATTGTTCTATTTATATCCTTTTTCCACTCTTGTGAAGAGACGCGCTACTGGTCTGATGGTAACAAAAAACGAAAACTTTATCCTAACAAAGTCTATTATTAAATATTGCCATCTTAATACTTTCCCAATATATTGACCACCTGGTCAGGTTTTATCAAGTCGGAGGTTACAATGATCAGCTTTTTGCTGGATCAACAACTGGTTCATATCGAAAATGCGGATAGCAATTTAACCGTACTTGAGTGGTTACGGGAGCACAGACAACTCACAGGTACCAAAGAAGGTTGTGCATCCGGCGATTGTGGAGCCTGCACTGTAACCCTGGCAGAAGTTGTCGAAAACGAGCTGCAGTATCGCTCCATTAACAGTTGTATCACCTTGTTAAGTGCCCTAAATGGAAAGCAACTTATTACCGTTGAACACCTCCAAGATAACGCCATCTTACATCCAGTACAACAGGCTATGGTAGATGAACACGGTGCTCAGTGTGGGTTTTGTACACCCGGCTTTGTGATGTCAATGTTTACCTTGTATCAACAAAGAACAGATAACGCCGAAACTGAGCTATCTCGTGGACAAATAGATAATGCTTTGTCTGGCAATTTGTGCCGATGTACGGGTTATAGACCTATTATAGACGCCGCAAAAAAAGCCTGTAACAAGCCAAAAACAGACAAATTTTCCAAAGTTAGCGACGCTACTGTCGCGAAGCTGTGCTCAATAGCATCGACAAAACCTGGCATTGAAAACTTACATATGCCGCGAACCAGCCAGGAACTCGCCAGTATTTTACAAACGCATCCAAAAGCGCGAATTGTCGCCGGCAGTACTGACCTCGCCTTAGAGATAACGCAAGCGTTACGTCCAATAGAAACCTTGGTGAGCTTAGGTGAACTCGCAGAGCTTAAAACAATTGCAGAAACAGACACTCCCCTCACTATCGGTGCGGCAGCCACATTTTCTGACATAGAACCTTTTTTACTGAAACATTTTCCCGACACTAAAGAATGGTTACATCGATTCGCTAGTGTGCCTATCCGCAACCAAGCCACAATGGGTGGCAATATCGCTAATGCGTCTCCTATCGGTGATAGCGCCCCGCTATTGATCGCCTTAGGTGCACAATTGATACTGACAAATGGCAGCAATCAGCGCAGTGTGCCGGTAGAAGATTACTTTGTTGATTATAAGCAAACACAACTGGCTGCTGGTGAGTGGCTGGCAAGAATTGACATTCCCTCCCCCGATAGAGCTTGTTTTCTGCGCGCTTACAAAGTATCGAAGCGAATGGAAGACGACATTTCAGCAGTATGCGCAGTATTTAACCTCAAACTCGAAGAGGGTGACATTGCCGAGCTAAAAGCTGGTTTTGGCGGTGTTGCGGCTATTCCAAAATCAATTCCTGAACTAAGTCAATTCGTAGGTCGCCCTTGGAGTATCGCCACTATTAATGAAATCGAAGCCCTTTTACACGATTATTTTGCGCCAATTTCAGATGTTCGCGCTAGTGCCAATTACCGTAACGATATCGTCGCCAATTTATGGCGACGTTTCAGTATTGAAACCACCCAACCTGAAATTCCAGTAAGAGTAGTCGAGCATGCGTAAGCTAATTGAAAAATCTGAAGCAACTTTGGCGTCAGGTCAGGTTGGCAAAAGTAATAAACACGAAAGCGCGGTGCGCCATGTTACAGGACAAGCTCGCTATGTTGACGACATTCCAGAGCCAGCTAATTTGATGCACGCTGCGGTAGGTCTTAGCCCAGTCGCTAAGGGTGAGATCATAACAATAGAGTTAGAGGCGGTTAAACGCGCGACCGGGGTGAAAGATGTACTTGTAGCAACGGATGTCCCTGGACACATAGACATCGCCCCCGTTTTTGATGGTGACCCGGTACTTGCCCACAAGCGCGTGTTATTTCACAACCAACCTTATTTTGCGGTACTTGCCTCGTCGACTCAAGGTGCGAGGCACGCCGCTAAGCTGGGCTACATCGAAGTGTTACAAGAATCTCCAGACTTGGATGTGTCGACAGCTCATGAAAAAAGCAACTTTGTTCGCCCAACTCATACCATGCGTCAGGGCAATTTCGAAAACAGTATAACAACCTCTGATATTGTCGTTGAGGGCGATGTCAGCATAGGTGGTCAAGAGCACATGTACCTCGAAGGACAAGTGGCTATGGCCGTTCCTGAAGAAGAAGACCGCATGCTGGTTTACACCTCGTCACAACATCCCAGTGAAGTGCAAAAGCTCGTTGCAGAGGTACTTAATGTGCCTTTACACAAAGTAACGGTAGATATGCGACGCATGGGCGGAGGCTTTGGTGGGAAAGAAACGCAAGCCGCGCAATGGGCATGTATTGCTGCCCTGCTCGCTTCACGCAATCGCGTGCCGGTTAAATTACGTGTTCCGCGCATGCAAGACATGCAAACAACGGGAAAGAGACACCCTTTCCAAAACAGCTTCCGGATAGGTGTTGATAGCTCGGGGGTTATTAACGCCACAAAAGCAACAATTAATGGCTTGTGCGGCCACTCTGCTGACCTATCAGAAGCCATTGTAGACCGCGCAATGTTTCATTGTGATAACGCCTATTACCTAGCCAATGCCGATATAACGGGTTACCGCTGCCGAACCGATACGGTATCGCATACCGCATTTCGTGGCTTTGGCGGCCCGCAAGGCATGGTATTAGCCGAAGCAATGATGGATGCCATTGCACGTGAGCTGGGTGAAGACCCTCTTACAATAAGAAAGCGTAATCTGTATCAGCACTCAACGCGCAATACAACGCAATATGGCATGAAGGTTGAACATAACGTACTTCCAGATTTAATTGAAAAATTGGAAGCATCTAGTGAATACTGGAAACGACGTGAACAGATAAGCCACTTTAATCAAAGCAATCCCATTCTCAAAAAAGGACTGGCCTTAACCCCGGTCAAATTTGGCATCTCATTTACTGCTAAACACCTGAATCAGGCTGGTGCACTTGTACATATTTATACAGACGGCAGTATTCAGGTTAATCATGGCGGTACTGAGATGGGACAAGGCCTACACACCAAAATTCAGCAAATTGCTGCACATGAGTTTGGTTTAGGCACAGAAATGATAGAAGTCACCTCGACACGCACCGACAAAGTCCCCAACACGTCACCAACAGCGGCTTCGAGCGGTACCAACATCAATGGTAAAGCCGTACAAAACGCCTGTATCACCTTAAAGAACCGTCTTTCCCAGTTCTGGGCACAGACCATTAACGTTTCTCCCGACAACGTAATATTTAAAAATGGCTGCTTGGTAGCGAATGAGTCAAGCATTGAATTTGCTGAAGTGGTACAGCAGGCCTATATGAATCGAGTATCACTGTCGACGACCGGATTTTATAAAACCCCAAAAATTCATTACGACAGAAACACTGGAAACGGTCGCCCGTTTTTCTATTTCGCCAACGGCGCCTCAGTATCAGAAGTAACAATTGATACACTAACCGGGGAATATAGCGTCGACAGAGTCGACATATTGCACGACGTTGGTACCAGCCTCAACCCGGCGATTGACATCGGTCAAATCGAAGGTGGCTTTATCCAAGGCATGGGCTGGATGACGACCGAAGAGTTACTCTGGGACGACAACGGCAAACTGTTAAGTAATAACCCCGCTACTTACAAAATCCCCGCAATTGGTGATACGCCTAACGTATTCAATGTTGCCTTGTATCCGCAGGCAAATCCCGAGGATAGTATTTATCACAGTAAGGCCGTTGGGGAGCCACCATTGATGCTAGCGTTATCTGTGTGGTGCGCACTTAAAGACGCAGTATCTAGCACTGCTGACTATCGAATAGACCCAGATTTAGATCCGCCAGCCACACCGGAAAAAGTGTTACGCGCAGTCCAAGCTATGTCCAAAAGTCAAAAAGCGAATACCTGAGATTTGTTTATGAATAACAACTTATCAGCGATGAGATGGTTTGAAGCGATCAGTTATTGCCAAGCGAAAGGCATCGAATATGTATTAGTAACGATTGTTTCTGATAAAGGTTCTGCACCACGTAGTTCAGGTACCAAGATGGTGATTACAGGAGACCGCTGTTTCGACACAATTGGCGGAGGCAACCTAGAACACAAGGTTACGCATAACGCACGTAATCACCTGATAAATAAAGAAATAAACCCAATATTTGAGTCATTCCCACTTTCGGCAAAAACAGCCCAGTGCTGCGGTGGTAAAGTAGAAATTTTATATGAAGTTCATCATGCTCATTGCCAGCATTTAGCCCTATTTGGCGCAGGACATGTTGCGAAGGCACTGGTGCCTATTATTTCGCAATTGCCGCTACAGATCACGTGGTATGAATCTCGAGAAGCCTACTTAAGTACAGACTCAATCGACAACGTTACACCTTCTTTTTACGATTGCCCAAGATCCGCAGTTAAAAGCTTACCGAGTCTTTCTTGGGCGATCGTTATGACGCACAACCACCAACTTGATTTTGACCTAGTTAGCGCCTCGTTAAAACGAAATGACATGCCTTACGTGGGCATGATCGGGTCTGATACGAAAGTAAAACGCTTCAAATATCGATTGCAGCAGCAAGGTTTAGCCCAAGAGCAACTGCAACGATTTATCTCGCCCATCGGTGAATTAAGCATCCCTGGCAAAAAGCCGATAGAAGTGGCTATCTCCATTTCAGCTCAATTGGTACAAATGTTAAATCAACCAAACAACGGAGCAACGTCTCTGGATATGGATGAAAATGAAACAAAAGGAGTCGTTGCATGACACTTGACCAGCTAAACGAGCTAAACGACCAAACTGCATACGATTGGTTTCAATTAGCTTGCGTCGCACCTAAATGGGTATCGCAGATGGTTGCTGCACGCCCTTTCAGTTCGTTAGATGATATGCAACAACAATCTGCCGAGATATGGCGAAGTTTGGACAAAGAACAGTTTCTAGCCGCGTTTGAAGGTCACCCAATGATTGGTGATGTTTCCACACTAAAAGCAAAGTTTGCCAATACGGCGGGAGCCGCGGGACACGAACAATCCGGTGCTGCAATTGCAGACGAAAACACGCTGCAGATGTTGCTACAAAAAAACAAGGAATATCTGAACAAACACGGCTTCATATTCATCATATTTGCCACCGGTAAATCGGCCAAAGAAATGCTCAGTGCATTGCTATCACGAATAGACAACAACACAGATGTTGAAATAGCTAACGCGGCAGCTGAACAAAATAAAATAACCCAGTTACGACTGGCTAAAAATCTCGAACAGGAATAAATCTATGCCTTCACTTTCAAGTCACGTACTCGATACTACGTTAGGTAAACCCGCAGAAGCAATGAAGTTGACGTTAACCTGCCCAGATGGTTCAGGTTTTAATTTGGTGACCAACGCTGATGGCCGAGTTTCTCAGTGGCCAGATATCAACTTAGTAACAGGGACTTATCAATTGCGTTTTCACACTGGCGATTATTTACAAGCGCACCATGGTAGCCAGTTTTATCCTTTTGCCGATGTGCACTTTGAAATGGAAGAACAACATGGTCATTACCATATTCCATTGCTTATATCGCCTTACGGCTTCAGCACTTATCGCGGCAGTTAACGCATAAACACCTTGGAGCAATTGAAACTTGGCTACGCTAATTAAAGGTAACATTTTACATTTTCCCAACACGACTCAATCGCCGCAAAACGACGCCCAATACATCGTTGACGGTGGCATGCTGATTGAAAATGGCAAAGTGGTAAAACTCGATACATACGCATCCTTAGTTGACAAATACCCAGATGCTGAACGTCACGACTACAGCGGTAAGCTCATTGTTCCTGGCTTCATTGACACTCATCTGCACTTTCCGCAAACCGAAATGATTGCGCGTTTTGGAGAGCAGCTACTGGATTGGCTGAATCGTTATACTTTTCCTACAGAACGCAAGTTTGAAGACCCGGTTTATGCAGAAGCCATAGCTCATTTCTTTTTAAACCAGCTTTGGCAAAACGGCACAACCACCTGTATGGCTTATGCGACTGTGCATAAGTCTTCTGCAGAAACACTATTCAAATTGGCTAGCGAAGTAGATATGCACATGATTACCGGCAAGGTGTGTATGGATAGACATTGCCCAGATTGGTTGCAAGATACTGCTGAATCCGCCTACGAGGACAGTGCAGAACTCATCGCAAAGTGGCACAAAAAAGGCCGTAATAAATATGCAATTACCCCGCGATTTGCCCCTACCAGCACTCATCAGCAAATGCAAAAACTTGGCGACTTGATGCAAGCCCATCCTGATGTCTATATGCAAACTCATCTGAGTGAGAATAAGGATGAAGTCGCCTGGGTTAAATCGCTCTTTCCAAACAGTAAAAATTATCTCAATGTTTACGATAGTTATGGCATGGTGACTGACAAAGCCGTGTTTGGCCATTGCATCTATTTGGATGACGACTCTTGGCGCACGATGGCCGACAAAAACGCTATAGTTGCTTTCTGTCCTCGCTCTAATCTGTTCCTAGGCAGTGGTTTGTATCAATTTGATAAAGCGCAAGCGATGGGCGTACAAACAACGTTGGCTACCGATGTTGCGGGTGGCGATAGCTTCAGTATGCTCAAAGCTATGGGTGAAGCTTATAAAGTGTGTCAATTGCAGAAGATTAACTTAGATCCTCTCCACGGCTTGTATTTAATGACCCAAGGCGCAGCACACGCGTTAGGCGTTGAAACAGAAGTGGGTAACTTTAACACGGGGAGTTACGCTGATTTTACAGTGTTAGATCCACACTTTAATGACCTCTCAAGGCTTCGCATTAACGAGCCGAGAGACCCTGCAGATGTGCTATTTGCACTGAGTTTTCTCGCTGAACAAAATACCATAGCGTCAACTTGGATAGCAGGTAAGCCTGTTTATTCGCGAACCGGAGACACAAAATGATATTAGCCGATTGGATCGCCCTTTTTATTCGCTGGTTCCACGTTATCGCGGGTATCGCTTGGATCGGCGCATCGTTCTACTTTGTGTGGCTCGACAACAACTTGCGCGAACCACCTAAATGGAAAAAAGACAAAGGCATCAAAGGCGACCTATGGGCTGTCCACGGCGGGGGTTTTTACGAAGTCGCTAAATACAGCTATGGACCAGAGGAAATTCCCAAAACTCTACACTGGTTTAAATGGGAAGCCTATGCAACCTGGCTTAGCGGTATGCTGTTGTTGTTTTGGATCTATTACGCTGGCGCTGAAGCTTACTTGATTGATCAGTCTGTAAATGAGTTATCGAAAATTGATGCCATCATGTATGGCCTACTCTTCATATTTGGCGGTTTAGGTATCTATGAACTCGCCTGCCGTTCCAAACTTAGTCAGTCGCCCATAGTCTTCGCGATATTTCTAGTTCTCTTTTTGTGTTTTTCTTCCTGGTTAGCCAGTCAACTATACGGTGGTCGCGGCGCTTACATTCATGTAGGCGCATTAATTGGCACCATTATGGCTGGAAATGTGTTTTTTAACATCATTCCCTCACAACGACTCATGGTCAAAGCTGTCACTGAAAAGGCTCCTATTGACCCTGCCTGGGGTGCAGGCGCTAAATTGCGTTCAGTGCACAATAACTATCTGCCCTTGCCAATCATTTTTATCATGATTAGCAATCATTACCCAATGACCTATCAGCACCCGCAAAGCTGGCTAGTCTTGGTGGCCATCGCAGCAGTTTCAGCTTGGATTCGTCACTTTTTTAACTTGCGTCACATCGGGGTCTTTAAACCGTCAATACTGGTGTCAGGTGCAGCAGGAATGTTAGCTATTGCCATTTGGGTTTCCTGGCCACAGCTACAACAAAGCACGCCCAAAACAGAAGCAGTTAGTATTCCAACGGTAACTCAAGCAGAACTCACCACCGTTATCGATAAACACTGTGTGTCGTGTCACGCCAAAGCCCCTACTGACGATATTTTCAAGGCAGCGCCAATGGGTGTGATGTTAGATACTTGGCAAGACATTGAAAAGTGGGCGGGAAAAATCCATCACCGAACAGTATTCACCCGAGATATGCCGTTTTTAAACAAAACTGGTATGACAGATGAGGAACGCGAAGTGGTGGCCAATTGGTATCACCACTACCAAAAGACGGCGGAGTGATCTCCGCCTAACGTAGCTATCGTTTTAGGGCAAGCGTTCACCGCGTGATGCAACGTATAGGCTATACCATTGCTCTCTGGTTAAATTAACCGATTCAGCTTGCGCACAGGCGTTGATACGCTCAGGATTAGTGGTGCCAATGACTGGCTGGATTTGATACGGGTGTCTCAGTAACCAAGCCAGCACGATAGCTTCTCTACTGACCCCAAACTGCTCGGCATATTCACTGACCAATCCAGCCGTTTTATGCACGGATTCTGGCTGTCCTTGTAGGTCACGTCCTGAATACAGCCCCTGAGCTAAACATCCCCAAGCCTGTATTTGACAGCCTTGCAAGCGATTGTATTCAAGTAAACCAGGAGAAAAATGATGCCCTGCGCCCGACGACATGCCCGCAGATACACTTTCATTTAACCAATCTACGTTTTTAAGACTCAGCTCAACTTGATTGGTAATAAAGGTAATATCTAAACTCTGTTGTAGATAATCGATTTGATGCGCATGCATATTAGACACACCAAAATGCTTCACTTTCCCAGTATATTGCAATTCACTAAACGCCCTACCGATTTCATCAACCTCCATCAAAGGATCGGGTCTATGCAGTACTAGAATATCAATCCATTCGGTATGTAAACGACGCAAGATACCGTCTACAGAATTGATGATCCACTCATAAGAAAAGTCATAACGTCCAGGCGCTAACTCATCATCAAATTTAATACCGCATTTGCTCTGGATAATTATATCCTGACGCAAACTAGGCCTCGACTTTAACACCTCGCCAAATACGGATTCGGCTTTGCCCATGGTATAAATATCGGCGTGGTCAAAAAAGTTGATATTATTATCAAGTGCCGCTTCTACGGCACTGGCCATTTGCTGCACATGCGCAGGCTGATATGGCTGATCGTCCCAGCCGCCTCCAAACCCCATGCAGCCTAACGCCAGTCGACTGCTGTTTGGGTGGTATTTTTGTATGGGTAGTTTCATAAATACTCTCAGTTTGTTGCAAATGCCTACACAGGCATGCCCCACATCCCAATGTTGTCAAAGTGAACGCGCTTGGGCTGTGATAATAAGAATAGCACTGACTGTGCAAGATCTTCAGGCTGTAACCAACCTGATTCGAATTCAGATTCAGATTTAACCGCTGGTACTTGCACTAATCCCGGACACAGACTGTGTACTTTAATACCAAACTCGCGAACTTCTTCTTGAAGCGCCAAACCAAACCCCAAGACCCCAAACTTTGCAGCACAATAAGGCGCCGCCTGAGCGTAGCCATTTTTTGCCGCTTGTGATGCGATATTAATGATAAACCCTGATCTTTGCTTTTGCATGTGGGGCAATACCGCTTGACTTAATAAAAACGTGCCTTTTGTGCAGGTTTCTAATACTAAATCCCAATTTTCTTCTGGGCAATCAATCACCTTATCAGAAACACCAAGCCCACTGTTGTTAACTAAGATATCCACTTTACCAAACGCACCAACCGTCTCTTCTACCAACCTTTGCATGTCTTGTTTTTGCCTGACATCACCTGCAACAGCGATAACCTTAGCCTCGTAACGATTATTTAATTCTGTTGCAGTTTGTTTAATAAGTTGTTCCCGTCTAGAGCTAATAGCCACATTAACGCCCTGTTGTAGCAGCATCTCTGTTATTGCAAGACCGATACCTGAAGCACCGCCTGTCACAATGGCAACTTGATTCGCTAATTTCATTTAAAAAATCCCCAACTGATCACAATGTTGACGACATTATCAATGAAACTATAGTTTTCAAAAACACACTTTAGTATATTATTGCGAACTTTAGTTCGAGGTTAGATAAATTCAATGAACACATTTTCAAGTCGCTTATCAGAGCTGATAGGCAGTCAGAGTATCAGTGGCTTTGCACGCAAGGTAGATTTGAGCGAGGCACTTATTCGCAAATATTTAAATGGTTCGGAACCTAGTCTAAGTCGCGCGAATCAAATAGCACAGAATGCAAACTGTTCGCTAGAGTGGTTAGCAACGGGTGAAGGCTATCAGTATCGCAAAGCAGAAGTCGTTGATATGGAAGCACTGGAGTTAGCAATTGAGCTCGCTGAGCGCTTTATAGAGCGTCACAACACACCTCAGATGCAACAAAAGCGCATGAAGTTAATAGTCGCTGCCTACCAACATCTGCGCTCAACTAAAAAACAAGATGGCTATTTCGAGCAAAAAGAAGCCGAAGCGTTTATCAACTACATTGGCAATATGTGTTTATGACCAAGTCCGCTCAAACGCGTAGTAGTAATGAGCAATATATCCGGGGAGTACTACAGCGAAGTTACCAAGCAACGATTTGACCACCTGAGCATTACCGTACAACTGACGCATTACAGCGTATTTTGGCGTCCAATAGGCTACAAGGGTAAGCCCTACTGCAATGAAAAAGTAGCCCTGCCACAATTGCTGATCAAAATAAGACTCGTTATAGGCCATGCCGAATAAACCGACTAAGCCGAACATGGCAATACCGACATCGAGCAAGTCTTGTAAAATATAGGCCACGCCATTATTGCGGTAAGTGCCATTCGCAACGTCGAATCCACGAGAGAAAATAGCAATAATGTTGATTATTGCTGAGTACCAAAAAATTATCGTCCAAATCATTTATTGTTTTTCGTAAGCCATTGGTTTAAAAGTTTTATCTGTCCATTTTTGTAGGCAGCGTAGGTAATCCTAAGCGAGTTGCTCAACAGTTCACTGTCAGTCCAGCCCGTTTTTTCGCGCAACTCTTCGTAACAGTCACTTGCTTGTAAGTTAATATATCCCCTTACTAACTTTTTACCGTCAGCTTTTTGTTTCTCGCGAAAGCGCTTTTGTTTTTCCGCATTTGCACTCAGTTTCTTTTTAAAATCTGACATTTACTACCCAATTTTAAACATAATTACTAAATTTTGATGAAAATTAACTGTTCAGAGTTGTTTAGCGTACAAGTGTTCGCTAAATTAGCGACCTTTTTAATGAGAGTCTACTACCCCTATGTCGGAAAGAAAAAACCATTTTGATAGAGAAGATCTACTAGCTTGCTCACGCGGTGAGTTATTTGGTCCTGGCAACAGCCAATTACCTGCCCCTAACATGTTAATGATGGATCGTATCACATCTATCACAGAAGATGGCGGTGAACACGGTAAAGGTTACATAGAAGCTGAACTCGATATTACGCCTGACTTATGGTTTTTCGATTGCCACTTTCCAGGTGACCCGGTTATGCCTGGTTGTCTAGGTTTGGATGCGATGTGGCAACTTGTAGGCTTTTTCTTAGGTTGGAGCGACGGTCCTGGAAAAGGTCGCGCGTTGGGTGTTGGTGAAGTTAAGTTCACTGGTCAGATTCTACCGACAGCGAAAAAAGTAACTTACAAAATCACCATGAAACGCGTTATAAAGCGCAAACTTTTCATGGGCTTAGGTGATGGTGTTGTTGAAGTGGACGGTCGTCCTATCTATGAAGCAAAAGATTTAAAAGTAGGTCTATTTCAAGATACATCGAGCTTTTAAAAGCCACAAAAAAAGAAAAGTCTCATTCGAGACTTTTCTTTTCCTGCTCATGAAATTTGTGGTAAATGGAAAAAAGGTAACTTATTTAACGAGTCCCAAGCTTTTATCTTCCATTGCTGCTCTCCAACCCCCTAGCCATTGTGAGCGAGCTTCTACAGCTTGAAATGGACAATTTTCTTTGTTGCGGCCTGTGATGCCGGCTTGATAGCCCTTTGCGTGGGCACGAGAAAGTTTATCACGTTTTTGTCTTTTCATTTTCACCTCGTCCAATTGATATTTGTAACCGTTGCGGCCACACCTATTTAATAGAACTTCCTGCGATTGTGTTCAATAGGCAAAGTGTAAAAATTCGTTTGACAATCCCTAACTTCATGTTTTCTATTGCTCTTTTTCTTTACAATAATTTTGCATATTTATTACAGTTTTTATTACCTGCTTATAAAACAAGCAACCGTTACTTCAAATAGCTATTTATTAAATTAATGTGCAGAATTTTTCGCTATTTTTACGAAAAAAAAGCCGCTTTAAAGCGGCTCTTTTCGATTGTTCATCGCATTCGACGTCTTAACCCAAAAAGTGCAGCTATCGCGAAAAGTCCCCAGCCCATCGAACCACTATTGCGCTCTTGAACTTCTTCGGCAGGCGGGTCACAGCTCTCAATTTCGCCGCCAGCGATTGGGTCGAGAATAACAGACACAATCATTTCACTGGCTTCATTGGTGCCGTCATCATTGACGATTTCCTCTGCCTTGATGTCCAAAGTGTTGCGTTCTATTAATGCTGTCGCAATTATTTGACCTGCGTCATTAATGTCATAAGCCTGCACAAGATTATATGGAGAATTACAGGCAATTAGGTCATTAAGGTTTTGAAATGAATCATTATTAATATCGTAAATAAACGCATTACGCCTGCGAGTATTAGTTAAATCTGAATCAACTTCACCTTCACCAACAACCATCCCGTCGTTGTTGATCGCCCTGGCCACACTCGATGAGCCTGGAAAATAATCATCTGGGAACGTCGTTACATCACTCGTTACGTCATGAATAAAAAACTTGGTTCGAGTAAAACCATTGATTTGCTTTGAAGCATAACCAACCGCTATGTTTTGTTCGTTTATGTCGCTCGCAAGACTGTCAATATATTCAGAGCGATCAGTAATACTAGTTACGGTTTCACCTTCAAAAATGGCAGCATAAATACGCGGAATACTTTCGTTATCATCAAAAAAGTTAGTTGCATAACCAACTCCGATTGCGTTTTCATTAACCGCGTTGATTGTACTGTTATAAAGCGACGTATCATCTTCGGCTACCGTAAATGGCAATCCAAATTGCTGTTTGTCAATCACGTTTCCAGACTGGTCTAATTGCCACATTACGCCGCGTATTTGATGCGAAAAGTTGATACCCGCATCTAGCTGCGTTTGAATGCAAACTTCAACCGGCTGATCACCACGGATCTCATCATCTGTGCAACTTTCATTGATAAGCTCTTGTAGAACATCAGTAGGTTCAATTACCTCATATCCGGCTACCAATAGTCCATTGGTGATATCCATCGCTTCACTGAATCCACCGCCCAAATCTGACTCAGAGACCAATCCGACCACGGTTCCATTTAGGTCAACAAACGCTCTTGTTGAATATTCTTGAACCACATAAGTCAATTCAGTGCCTTCTTCATTTGTATATTCGAGTTTCGAAAATACGCCTTCACTGCGTCCAACCGTAACACCTGAATCGTTAATATTATTGACAAAGGTATCCGTACTCCCAGAGAAATCGCCAAAAGTAGCATCAACTTGATCTAACCCGTGGATTTGATTCAGAGTAGTGTTTTCCCAAAGGTAACTTGCATCTACCGCAACCCTTTGCACGAGTTTGGACGCTTCCTGTGAGCGAAGATAATTCACTATAAAACTCAAATCATCCGCATTGAAGTTACCGTTTTGCGCCGAATCAATATCAGTTAAGTTGTCTTGCCAAAATTCCGCCTCAAAATCGATCAATTCAAGATCAATTTTGGGGTTGTAAGGAAACTCACCTGTAACAGCCACTGCCCCCGCTTCGTTAAGAGCAATAGGTATGGCACTTACCACAGATCGATATGTGTCGATTTCTGTTACGTTATATACAGCAGCAGTTACTGATTGACTGAAAAGTGCCGCTGAAAATGCAGCAAGTGAAGTAAGCTTCAATTGTCTCATTGACTATTCGATTCCTGTTTCAAACTTTCTAGCTCATCCCATCTGGCATAAGCATTTTCTAATTCTTCTTGCGTCCCTGTCAGTTCCGTTAAAACCTGCTTAGTAAATTCAGGGTCTTGCTGATAAAAACTGGGGTCGTTAATTTTTTCTTGTAACGTCTCAACCTCATTTTCGAGGCGCTCAATTGTAGCTGGCAATTTGTCCAACTCCAACTGTAACTTGTACGATAATTTTTTAGTGCGATTTTCCGAACTCGCAGGCTTTCGACTCTGATTAGTCGTTGAAGTTTCAGCCTTAGGTGTATTTTTTTGCTGAGCATACCATTGCTCGATCTCTTGATAACCACCAACAAACTGTTCTATCTCGCCTTCACCTTTGAAAAACAAACTACTGGTTACGACATTATCGACAAACTCTCTATCGTGACTCACCAGCACCAATGTGCCATTATAGTTTGCAAGGGTTTCTTCCAACAGCTCCAAGGTTTCAACGTCTAAGTCGTTGGTTGGTTCATCGAGTATCAGCAAATTACTCGGCTTGGCCAAGATTTTCGCCATCAATAAACGGTTTTTTTCACCGCCAGATAAGGAAGAGACTGGCGATTGGATGCGTTCAGGCGTAAACAGGAAGTCCTGTAAATAGCTAATAACATGACGACTGCGGCCATCTATATCAATCTCGCGTTTACCATCGGCGACAACGTCAATTACAGGCTTAGCTAAATCTAGTTGTTCTCTGTGTTGGTCAAAGTAAGCTAACTCAATATTGGCGCCTAGTTTGACCTTGCCAGCATCCGGTTCGATTTGTTTCAACAACAGCTTAATTAGGGTACTTTTCCCGGTTCCATTTGCGCCAATTAGAGCCAACCTATCTCCCCGCATAACCCCTAAATCAAGATTATTAACGATAGGATTATTCTCAAATTTAAACCGCAATCCTTGGGCTTCAAAGACGACTTTGCCTGACTTCTGGCCGGTCGACGTTTGTATATTCACCTTACCCTGTACTTTGCGTCGCTGTGCATATTCATCACGCATTGCCTTAAGAGCGCGTACCCTGCCTTCATTACGTGTTCTACGCGCCTTTATCCCTTGTCTTATCCAGGCTTCCTCTTGCGATAGCTTTTTGTCGAATAAGGCGTCGTGATTCGCCTGAACTTCTAGGTCTTCTGCTTTCTTTTCCAGATACTTTTGGTAATTTCCGGGATAACTGACCAATTGTCCTCTGTCTAAATCAACAATGCGATTGGCAACACTGCGTATAAAAGCGCGATCGTGACTAACGAAAACAATAGCGCCATTGAATTCCATCACCTGTTTCTCTAACCACTTAATCATATCGATATCGAGGTGGTTAGTGGGCTCGTCTAACAAGAGAATATCGGGTTTCCTGCCCAATGCTCTGGCTAGTGCTGCTTTGCGCCGCCAACCTCCGGACAAAGATTCTAAACTCTTTTCACCGTCTAGATTAAGTTGAGTCATCACTTGCTGGATACGCTGTTCAAACTGCCAGGCATTGTGCGTATCTAATTGCTTTTGTATGTGTTCTAGTTTCTTTAGGTTGTCATCACTTGCATCGTCTGCGACGTCATGCAAGAGCTGATTGTACCGCTGTAACAACTCACCAATCTCATGCAGGCCTTGTGCAATGTAATCAAAAATTTTCACATCGGCTAAAGCTGGAGGGTCTTGTGGCAATACCGAGATGACGGTCTCTTGATTACAAATACGCTGCCCGTCGTCTAAAGGAATGGTTCCCGCAATAATCTTTAACAGCGTTGACTTTCCGGTACCATTTCGCCCTACCAAGCAGAGTTTTTCCCCCGTTGATAATGTCATTTGGCCATTGTCTAAAAGCGGCTTGGCGCCAAAGGCAATTTGGGCATCTTTGAGTTGCAACAACATACTCATTTTAGGAATTCTTCTATTTGCATTTGGTCGAATGGCCAGGCTAGCTCAGCTTCCGAATCGACACGTTTTAAAACCGGAATACGAGCACCATACTCATGGAAATATTCGCGTTGAGCTTTAACATCAATACTGGAAAGGTCAAAATTGCTCAAATCAACGTTGGCGAGCAACGCTTTTGCTGCATCGCACAAATGACAATCCCTACCAGAAAACAAGATTAGTTGAGACATAACTATTTTTATTCTTCTACCGCGGTGAACAACCAACAATGATGAATTTTTTGATTGCGTTTGAAGTCTTCAGGAATGGTGGCTTTAGAAATATTTTCAATGCGTAATCCTAGCGATTCTGCTATCGATTTGTCTAATTTGAAATTGCGATAGTTGTTTGAAAATATAATTTGACCACCCTTTGCTAAGCAGCGTTTGGCATCAGTAATCAATTGAACATGATCGCGTTGTACATCCCACGTTCCCTCCATACTCTTAGAATTAGAGAACGAAGGTGGGTCAATGAAGATAAGGTCATACTTCTCATTGTGTTTTTGCAACCAGCTGGTGCAATCTGCTTTAATGAAGTGGTACCCATAGCGCAAACTGTTTAATTTGAAATTATTTTTTGCCCAGTCTAGATAGGTATTAGACATATCAACCGTCGTCACTGTTTTCGCACCGCCCAGCGCGGCAAAAACTGAAACAGAACCTGTGTATGCAAATAAATTTAATACGCGCTTGTCTTTACTGAGTTGACGAACTTTTTGTCGCGTTATTCTGTGGTCTAAAAATAAACCAGTGTCGAGGTAGTCATGCAAGTTAACCCAAAACTTTGCACCATTTTCAAATACCTGAAGTAATTCGGAACTCTGATCCAATTTTTCGTATTGGTTTTTGCCTTTTTTAACTTCTCTGACTTTTAATACTATTTTTTCTGCATCGACTGATAGCACCTCAGGTAGCACTGCTAGTACTTCATGCAGACGGCGTACAGTTTTGTGCTCCGGGATATCTTTTGGCGCTGCATACTCTTGCACAACAACCCAATCGTCATAACAATCGATGGCTACATTGTATTCTGGTAGGTCAGCATCATAAATTCGGTAACAGTTGATATCCTGCTTTTTCAGCCACTTATCAGATTTTTGCTTATTCTTTTTAAGTCGATTGGCAAAATCGTTGTGCTGGCCTTGTTCTGATTCGAGCACTTCGCAATTACGCGCGTCCATATCAAAAAGTACCAATTCACAATCCAAGTTGGCGTTTTTGAGCTTATACGCCTTTTTAGATACTAGACGTAACTGCCGAAATAGGTCTCTGTTTGACGTTAGAAGCGCCAATTGCCAATTAGCAAAATGCTGCTTCAGTTGCAGCCCCCACTTTTGGAATAATGGTATCAAACTTGTTAGCTGGCTTAGCCTTTCACCGTAGGGGGTATTGGAGACCATAAATCCAGGCTTGTCGACATCAACCGAATACTCCAGCGCATCGCAGTTTTCGAAAACAATGGCATTATCGACACCTGCCCTTTTGGCATTTTGCTTCGCCAATTGCACCATACTTTTGTCAACATCACTTGCGAAAATGGGCGCGTTTTCGGTCTTTTGTTCAGCGTGCGCTTCGGACACCAGGTCTTCCCATACATCTGATTGGTGCCCCAACCAATTGTGGAAACCCCAAGCATTCCTTGATTGCCCTGGCGCAATATTACGACTGTACAATGCTGCTTCAATTGCGATAGTCCCTGAGCCGCACATAGGATCAACAATCGGCAAAGTATTGTTATCGACCCAACCACTGCGCATCAACATAGCAAAAGCTAGATTTTCTCTGATAGGCGCAACACCGCGTTCTGTCCGGTAATGACGCTGATGCAAACTCGCACCCGATAAATCAAGATAGATAGCGACGATATCGCGGTTAAGTCGTGCCTGAATGCGCACATGCGGCGTTTTCTTGTCAACGTTCGGGCGAAAGCCAGACTTTTTAGAGAACTGATCAACAATAGCGTCTTTGACCTTTACGGCACCAAATTGGGTGTTTTTAATTTGTCGATTGGTACCAAAAAAGTCGACTGCAAAGGTATTTTGCACTCGAAAATGTGAGGACCAATCTACTTCGTTGGCAATGTCATACAAGCCTTGCACATCTGCCATCTTACCTTGAGCAAGTTGCAATAAAACTCTATTACCTAGGCGAGACCAAAGACAAATTTTGTAGGCGTCTTTTAAACTACATGCAACGCGCACTTGCCCTGGTTTTTGTTGGGTTTCGCAACCCGGGATAATTGAGGTTAGCTCTTTGACAAGTAGCTCTTCAAGACCAAACGCGGTGGTCACTAAAATGTGCAGCATAGACAACTATATTCCTGAGCGGATATGAATGGATAAAAACAAAAAACGCCGATTAAAATTAACCGGCGCATCATACCATAAAGTCTTGTAAAACAGGCACTAGGCGCCCGTGTTTATTTTTACTGGCAATGTTAGCTCTTGTATTTCACCGAACACCCATATGGCACTGTAGATTTATCTTCTACTTCCCCACCCGCTAACAACGCTTTCATGCCTTCATCGAGATAATTGGTTGCCTTTGGAATATCTGCCGGATTGGCCGATTTGATGCTATCAATTGCGCCTTTGTATTTAAGCTCGCCGGCTGGATCAATAATGTACATATGGGGTGTTGTTTTAGCGCCATAGAGCTTACCTACATCCCCTTCGGGATCAAACAGTACATGCGCAGGAGCCGCGTTTCTAGACGCGGTTAGCTGGTTTGCCTCATCCGCTTCTACATAGCCCTGCTTACCAGGTGCGGAGGATATAATCGACAACCACACAACTTCTTTGTCATTGTATTTGCGCTGAAGAGACTGCATATTGTCACTGCCGTAGTGTTTTTTTACATACGGGCACAAATGATTAGTCCACTCAAGTACGACGTACTTACCTTGATAATCAGATAAGTTCACGGATTCGCCATTAGAGTTAACTAACTTAAAATCCGGTGCCGGCTGGTCGACATTGACATTGGCATTCGCCCATGCGGTTAACGTAAGTAGCGCGCTGGCCATTATCATTTTAACTTTCATTCGCTATTTCCTCTTGAGCTTGTGTTATTGCGTTAACAAGTGATTCGGCAGTCAACAACTGAGGTAGGACCTCAACCCGTTTGTCGCCTACATATAAAACATATAACGGCACCCCAGAGCGACCATAAGACTGCAGGTAATCCAGAATTTCCTGATTCTTGTTAGTCCAGTCGCCTTCTACGTAGTGTATATTTTCACTGGCGAACAATTGCTGCACTTTAGCTTGCTCAAAAGCTACGTATTCGTTCACTTTACAGGTAATACACCAGTCGGCAGTCATGTTAACTAAAACGATCTGGTCGCTGCCCTTGAGGGATGCCAATTTACTTGGTGAGTACGGTGTCACATTGGGTTTGGATTCTTTTTGCTCCGCTTGCGAATAATCCAATGAAGAATAGTTGGCTAATTCATGTATTGTCCAAGCCATTAACAGCAGACTAGGCAATATGAAGATCACCCTTGTCCATCCTTGACACTTACTAGCAAGCCAAAGGAAAAACGCAAAAACCAATAGTCCTACCATTAGCCAAATCAAAAGTTCCCCATGGCTTTGGCTATCAAATACCCAAAGCAACCAAACGGTTGTAGCCAGCATAGGAAAGACTAAAAACTGCCTGAAGGTAATCATCCAATTGCCCGGTTTTGGTATGATACGAGCTACAAAAGGTAAAAAATTAATTAAGGTGAGCGGTAATGCGAAACCAAGCCCCAGGGAGCCGAACAGCAGTAAAATAGTGCTCGTATTACTGACTAGCGCCACCCCCATTGCGGTAGCCATAAAAGGCGCGGTACAAGGCGATGCAACGACAACCGCCAACACCCCAGTTAAAAACTGACTCGAGAAGCCTTTGCCCCCCGCTTGGTTTGCTCCAATCCCCATTAGTCGATTGCCGCCCGGGGCTGCGTCTAAAAGAGCTAATGCAATGTAAACAAACAGAAAAGCTAAAAAAGCGATCATAGCAGGTGATTGCATATGAAAACCCCAGCCTAAATTAGCCCCTGCTTGTTTGAACGCGATAATGATTAGCGCAAAGGCAATAAAACTGGTTAGCACACCGACAAAATAACCCAGTTGTACATTCAACGGGGCAGCTTCATTCTTTATCGTGAGGGCTTTCATAGACAAAATAGGCAGTACGCAAGGCATCACATTCAGTATTAATCCACCTAAGAACGCCATAGCAATCAAAACCAAAAGTGAATATTCAGGTTCCGTAGGTGCATCAACCACATTGAGTTTGGCGGTGTAATACGCACCAATTTCACCGTCGCTTACTAAGATTTCTATTTCTTCAACTTTGGCGGGGAGATACTCGGAGGTTTCAATGGTGTGTAATAAAGAGGAGTCGGTTATTACCGTATTTTGTTCTGCAGCATGATTAGTGATATCACCACGAAATGGGAATACATACCATGTTCTTTCAGGATCTGGGCGCTCTCGGTTTCGGAACAGTTCTTCAAATGGGATATCAAAGAGAATTGATCCCACTTGAATCTCAAAGCTCACTTTGGACTGCCCGTAAAAAGGAACATTTTTGAAAAACAGATCGGCATTATCTGTGTTTCTTGCCTGTTCAACTACAGGTAGTGTTATGGCCAATGTTGCCCAACCTGGTATGCAATCCTCTTTACATACAAGCCAAGACAAATCTGCGGTAATTGTGATGTTACGCCCTGGTTCGAGTGCCTTCGGTACAATGAAACCAGTGTGAAGAACAGTGGGCAATTCGTAACCATAGTTAACCAAATGCGCAACAGGAATCTTTCGTGGTATCGGCCAGATTAAATCACCAACCTCAAAATCAGCATCAAACGTCCAATTAATGGTTGGAGCCTCTCCTGAATCACCGGGGTTTTTCCAATAGGTGTGCCAACCATCTTCTGGAATGAGATGCACCCCAATTTCCACTGCTTCGCCAGGTACCAGACCGTCTTTGTCGGCGATGAGTCGAACTTCAATATGCGGTCCAGTAGCTGAATCAGACAACGCAGCCTGAGCACTGACGGATGTACTGGCCAGGCTCAAGACAGTGAAAGCGAGTTGTATGTAAAGTAAAAAGCGTTTCATAAAGCTCTTTTCAAACAGTGGTTTAAGAACACCAATGGTTATATGAAAGGTTACAACGTCAAATACTTGCAAGCAGATCAGTTTTTTATCCATTGGCGTGTCTGGTCTAAATATTTACTCAAACCGTAATCATAACCAACCTAAACTTTTGCCCATAAACATGTCAATTAACCCTATTACTTGTACCTTGCTAATGCTTAGCTTGATATTGATAAGCCTTGATGTTGAATCGAATGAATTGAGATCCTATCAATGGAAAAAGAGGATCCTAGTAATTGACTTGAAAACAATCGAAGATGAACAACGCTTCATGAGAGAAGTACGTGAAGTAATAGACGAGTATCTAGATAGAAAACTAATGTTGATTTTCGCGAATTCAACGTATTCTGAATTTCCCCATCAAATATCTAAGCCTTGGTTGGCTCAACTGGTTGAAGCGCAACAAGCTAATTTTATTCTTATCGGTTTAGATGGTGGTGTCAAAAAGACCTATTCACGGACGACGTTTAGTCATCAGCGTTTATTTGATGTTATCGACGGTATGCCTATGCGAAAGGCCGAAATTTGGGGTAACTAGTCTAAAGGAGACGAAGATTTAAAAGGCAAATTACCTGTGATGACAATGTAATAAGCGAAACATCCGAGTAACGAGAAGATCCCTGTACTGATAGCAATATCGGCGAAATTAAACGTCACTAAATTGTAGAACAGAAAGCCGAGCACCATGAGCGTTGGGCTAGCAACAATGGCGATTAAAACCCTAATTTGGATTGGTACTTTCATTATTTTTTTCTCCCTATCGGTTACCTTTAGTTCATGCCACAATGCTTTGTTTATGCAAATATTCGATACAAGGACAACAGACTAAGACCGACAAAAATCATTAAAGTAACTAGCACTGTTGGCTGCATCCAACTTGGTACAGTCTTTCTAATTTTCCAAAATACTGCGGCAGAAACGAAGTAATAGAAAATGTCGCTACCCAACTTGAACACTTGCAATATTGGGTATTGTGACACCTTCCATTGCATCGAAAAAACCTGCGCCCACAAAAACTGTAGTCCTAAAAAAATCAGAATAAACCCGAAAACAAACTCAATGGATCTGCGCATTGCGACACCGATATTTATCAAAAAGCAAAAAGCTTTTCGACACTGAGCTTTTGCAAACTAAATTGCGGTAGTGTCTTAGTCTCATCTAATAAGAGGGAACTAAGTAAAACCACCGTCACGTAGGCCTTCTCTTGAGCTAGTATCATCACTTGAGTTTCCGCATATTTGCTCTTTATACGCATCAACAACTCAGTATTCTGAGGCAACGGATTATCAAGGTAATACCAGTTTTTTGATTTTATCTCTTTGTGGAACTGCGAGCACGCGATGGCATTAAAGATTAAAGCAAACACAAAGTTTTGCTCTGCCCACAACTCGCTACGCTCTAATTTTTCCAGAAACAAGTTATAAAGCCGAGTATCTTCGACAGAAAAATTCCTCGATTCAAACGCCTTATCGCACAACAACTTAGTAGTGACCGACGTTTGCACTTTCCCGAGCTGTCCCAGATTTACATACAAGGAGGCTTTATCATTATCGACATACCAAAACCAATTGGGATCTACATCGGGAATAAGGCGGTCGGTCATATTAGTTTTACAATAATCCTTTTACAATTTCTTTAATCAAAGGAGGCCCTTGATAGATAAACGAAGAATATATTTGAAGTACTTCCGCACCCGCAGAAACTCTATCTTTCGCGGCGTGAGCACTGTCTATACCACCAACACCCATAATGGGTACTTCACCTGCTAGTGCAGCAGCCAATTTTTCGGTTACCGACTGACTCTTAGTGGTCAACGGGCTGCCACTTAAGCCTCCCATCTCTTTACCGTGCAGCAATCCCTCGACACCTTCACGCCCGATAGTCGTGTTAGTGGCAATCACGCCTTCCATTTCTGCTTTGCGAATACACGCTGCCATTGAAGCAATATCTTCATCCGTTAGGTCAGGCGCAATTTTTACAAACAGAGGAACCTGCTTCCCAAATTTATCCCGCAATACCTCTTGTTCCGCCTTTAAGCCAGTAAGCAACGGCATTAAGGCTTCTTCTGATTGTAAGTTGCGAAGACCCGGCGTGTTAGGTGAAGAAATATTAATCGTAATATAACTGGCGTGTTCATATACCTTGCGCATACAAATTAGATAATCATCTAGCGCTTTATCTTCTGGGGTGACTTTATTCTTGCCAATATTGATGCCCAAAACCCCTTTGTAGTTAGCTTGTTTAACTTGCTCTACGAGATAGTCGACGCCCTTATTATTAAAGCCCATGCGATTAATAATTGCTTGAGCGTCTTTGAGTCTGAACAATCGAGGTTTATCGTTACCAGGCTGCGGTTTAGGTGTCACCGTGCCGACTTCAATAAAACCAAATCCCATGGCATCAAACGCGTCTATGCACTCACCATTTTTATCTAAACCCGCCGCTAGCCCAACAGGATTCTTTAGTTGTAAACCAGCAAAAGTCGTCGGTTTGTCTGGCACCCACTGGGTATACAACATTTTTGCAGGTGTTCGCTGAGAACGTTTTAAGAAGTTGATTGTGAAATCATGGCTGGTTTCTGCGTCGAGTGACATCAAAAGCTTTTGCGCTAACCAATACATTAAAATACCTAATTTAGACCCTAAAAAAACAAAGCCCGACCATAGGCCGGGCTACAGAATGTGCGAATGTTATCAGCTACAGTTAAGACTCAACAACATTAATTCGCGAAGTGCCACTGAGAACTTGGCAAATTCATGCGTAGTACTGGTCTTGAACTCTGCCATCATATGGTACCAACGTTCCAATAAGAACTGGTGTTCCTCAATCCATTTATCGAGTATGGCTTCAGCATCAGTCCCCTCTTTATCGTGGTCTAAGATCACATTTGTCAGCACGCGTTGTTGCCAATCCAATTCTTCACGATAAGAAGAACGCGCCAAAGCTTGCCAGTGATTCGATACCGACTGTTTGGTAATTTGATCTAAGAACCAATGCAATTCGAGCTTGGATCCCAGTACAAAGTACAAACCCGCTATCAACTGAATGTCTCTTGCATCTTCAACCACCATTTGGGCAAGATCTAAACATGGGAACAAGTTACTTAACGAACCTACTTTAGTGGCAATATCCTTTGGCACACCTTTGTCGGTTAATTTGTGAATCGCTTTTTCCAACATTGCATACTCGTCAGGTACTAGGTAACTAGACAAGTTTTTCGACAAGTCTTTAAATGCCGGCACGTAACTGTCAATGCAAGTTTGTAGAGCCTGTCCTTTCTTACCATGGCGCAAATACCAACGAACACCACGGCGCATAGTGCGACGCATGGCATCAAGCATGTCCAACTGAACATCAGCAGCAACCTTGTTATCAAGTGCTTCGACTTCAGTCCACGTGGATTCAATATTAAAAACACCTCTTATTACCGCGTATGCATTGGATATTTCCGTCACGGTAGCGCCAGTTTCTTCTTGCATACGCCACAAGAAGTTAAGCCCCATGTCGTTAATCATGTTGTTGGTTAGTTTGGTAGCGATGATTTCAGAGCGAAGTGGGTGCTCTTCCATTTTCGCTGCAAACCTCTCTTGCAACACCTTAGGGAACGCATTTATCAGCAGTTTGCTGTGATACGGGTTATTGGTAATTTCTGGGATATTAAGCTGTTCTTTCAATACCATTTTACTGTATGAAATCAGTACTGATAGCTCTGGGCGCGTGAAGCCTTTGCCCATTGCCTGACGATCAGAGATTTCATCGTCTGACGGAATGAATTCCAGTTCTCTGTTAAGTGTACCGTCTCTTTCAAGACCGTGAATAAAGCGTGTTTGCTCTTTGAGCGAACCCGCACCACTTTGTTCAGTGATAGAAATAGACAAGGTTTGACGATAGCAATCCTGAAGTACTAACTCTGCAACATCATCTGTCATATCGTAAAGCAGCTTGTTGCGCTGTTTGACCGTAAGGTCACCGCTATTTACGAGTGAGTTTAATAGGATCTTGATATTAACTTCGTTATCTGAACAGTCTACTCCACCAACATTATCGATAAAGTCGGTGTTAACACGACCACCATTCGCCGCGAATTCGATACGGCCAAGCTGTGTAGCGCCAAGGTTGCCACCCTCGCCCACAATTTTAGCACGCACTTCGTTACCGTTGACCCGTACATCGTCATTAGCTCTATCGCCACAGTCAGCATGGCTTTCTTTAGTCGCTTTGATGTAAGTACCAATACCACCATTCCAGATTAGATCCACTGGCATCTTAAGTGCCGCGTGAATCAATTCATTAGGTGTCATGCTATCTAATTCGGTACCCAACCACTCTTTCATCTCTTCAGATAAGGTAATGGATTTAGCCGAGCGAGAGAAAACGCCGCCGCCTTTAGAAATAATTTTCTTGTTGTAATCGTCCCAAGTGAGTTTTGGATTCTCAAACAAACGTTCTCTTTCTACATAAGACTTTTCGGTGTCAGGACTCGGGTCGAAGAAAATATGCAAATGGTTAAAGGCAAACACAAGCCTAGTAAAGCGAGATAACAACATACCATTACCAAACACATCACCCGCCATGTCACCCACAGCGACACACGTAAATGGCGTAGTTTGGCAATCTACGCCCATTTCGCGGAAATGGCGCTTGACCGACTCCCATGCACCGCGAGCTGTAATTCCCATGCCTTTATGGTCGTAACCAACACTACCGCCCGAGGCAAATGCATCGCCCAGCCAGAAGTTGTACTCATCAGAAATGCCATTGGCGATATCGGAGAAGGTTGCTGTGCCTTTGTCAGCCGCAACAACTAAATAAGGGTCGTCTTCATCATGACGCACAACGCGCTCTGGGTGCACGATGCTGCCATCCACAATGTTGTCTGTTACGTCTAACAAACTGCGAATAAAGATCTTATAACACTCTTGTCCGGCCTTAAATACCGCGTCACGACCTTGATCCATAGGTAGTTTTTTACAGACAAAACCACCTTTCGCACCCACGGGTACAATTACTGTATTTTTAACCTGCTGTGCTTTTACAAGACCAAGTACTTCCGTTCTAAAATCTTCCTGTCTATCAGACCAACGTAAACCGCCTCGCGCGACTTTACCGCCGCGAAGGTGCACGCCTTCAACCTGTGGTGAATATACAAAAATTTCAAACTTAGGTAGTGGTAATGGCATATCAGGAATAAGCTCAGGCAAGAACTTAAATGACACGTAAGGCTTAGGACTGCCGTTTTCTGCGGTTTGATAGAAGTTAGTTCTCAATGTCGCAAGAATCATATCCATATAACGACGAATAATTCTGTCGTCATCTAGATTCGCAACCATGTCTAACTTGTCTTTTATCTGGCGTTCGATCTTGTTTTGAACGCGTTTATCCTGTTTCACATCTGGATTAAAACGAGATTCAAACAGTTCAATGATGAGCTTAGCAATATCGGGGTATCTGTCTAACGTGCGTGCAATATAGGTATTACTGAATGAACTACCTGTTTGACGCATGTATTTTGCGTAAGCACGCAAGATAGTGACCTTGCGACCTGTAAGCCCAGCACCTAGTACTAAACGATTAAATGCATCGTCTTCTAAGTCTTGATACCACACTTTTGAAAATGCATCTTGGAACAGCTCTTGTGCCTTTTCTAATTGCATATCCTTAATGGTTTTATGCAACATTGAAAAGTCCATTATCCAATTAATGCTGCCATCAGAAGCTTTAACTTCATAAGGACTTTCATCAATGACGCGAAGGCCGAAGTTTTCCAACATCGGCAATACAGCCGACAAGTGTATTGGCTCTTTTTGATGAAACAGTTTTAACCTAACCGCTTCACTGTCTTTAGCTTCTTCCTGCGGACGATAGAACAACATATCTAATGTGTGATCGTCGCCAAGCTGTTCTAACTTTTCGATATCAACAACGGCCACACTTGGCAAATTATCCTCTTTATAACTACGAGGAAATGCACTGTCATATTTGTGCTCAAGCGCTTTACCGCCAGCTTCACCATGACTTGTGCGAATTGCTGTTGCAAGACGGTCGTTCCAGCTTTTAGATAGCTCAACGATATTATTTTCTATTTCCTTCACATCTATTTCCGCGTTGTTGTCTGTCACTCTGGCGATGTAATGTGTTCTGGCGTACACAGACTCTGAAAAGTAAGTCGTAAACTCAACATTCTTTTCACTCCCAAAAGACTTTTTCAAAAGTGCTTGGGTGTCTTTTCTCAACTGTGTGTTGTAACGCTCTCTTGGAACAAAAACCATGCATGAGTAGAACCGGCCAAACACATCTCTTCTGACGAACAATCTAGAAATGCCCCTTTCCTGCATTTGAAAAATACCCAGCACAATATTGAGCATTTCATCTTCAGAGGTCTGCAAAACCTCATCGCGAGGATAGGTTTCCAAAATGTTTATCATGGCCTTATAGGCATGTGAACCTTTTTCAAACCCTGAGTTTTTACAGATCCTTTCAATCTTGTCCTGTAATACCGGTACTTGAGTTACGCTACTGTTGTAAAAAGACGCTGAATACAACCCAATAAATCTGTCTTCGGCGATTACATTGCCATTTTTATCAAAGGTTTTAATACCCACATAATCCATGTATGCCGGGCGGTGTACGCGCGATTTAGAATTGGTTTTGGTTAAAATAAGAGGGTTTTGGCTTAACGTTTCCTCTCGCGCAGATGAAGGTAAGGCGGATAACAAACGATCTCTTTTGCTTATCGACTTTTTCATCAAACCTAAGCTTGAATCATTGTCCGCAACCCAGCGGTGATCACCTTCGATAGCCTTAGCTTCATAGTGGCGGTAGCCCATTAACGTGAAATTGTGGTCTTCAACCCAGTTTAGAAACTTCTCTGCTTGCGCTTTTTCTTCTTTAGGGCAAGGCACCTTCGCTTTTTTAAAGTTTTCAATAACCTCTTTCAAGCGAGCGCGCATGGCTTGCCAATCAAGTACTGCAAGTGAAACTTCATCCACTACCGATTGTACTTCTTGGGCAAGTGCATCGAGACTAGCTTTACTAGTTTGTCTATCTACCTCAATAAGGAAAATTGTATTTTTGCTAGCGTTTTGTGCGCAACTGCCAGGTTCCATTAACTCAGTCACTTTGTGATCTTTGTCACGAGCGACAGATACAGGGGCATGTAACAATAGATGGGCTGTAATACCGAGTCGATTGAGTGCCATACGCACTGAATCAACAAGGAATGGCATATCTTTTACAATAATTTCCACAATGGTGTGAGTGGACTGCCAACCGTGCTTCGATACCTCTGGGTTAAATGCACGAATAAATGCTTTACCGCTATCAAATACGAAGAATTCGTTCCAAAGACTCAGTGCAGCACCATAAAGGTCGCTGTCATTTCTGTTTTCTAGGTCTTCTTTGGGAATGTTCTGGAACAATATTCTTGCAAATTGTTCGACGAGCTCACTGTTTTGTTTATCAACTTTCGACTTAATCAATTGATAAACGTTATCTAAAAGAACGGAATTTGGGGTCTTGTTAACCGTCATTTTATCGCCTTGTAAAGTAGGATACTTAGGATTGAATCAACTAAAGCGTAGTCAATTCATTGAGATTATTATAATTTTTCCCGATATTTTCTCTTAATATAACCAAAATTCAAACATATTTTCTTAAATTGCATAAGTGCCATGGATACTTATTCGTACAGCACAAATAAAAAATGGCCATAAAGGCCATTTTTTTCATTATCTATCGTGATAAGTGAATAAATATTTTTTCACTTTTCTTTAACATCTCACTTCTGCTTGTGCCAGAAAAACGCCGCAATAGCTGGCAGAACCAAAATTGCACCCAGCATATTTACGATAAACATAAACGTAAGCAAGATACCCATGTCCATTTGGAATTTAAGTGTAGAGAATACCCAGGTACTGACACCGATAGCGAGTGTTATCCCGGTAAACAGTACTGCACTTCCACGTTCTTTGAGCGCTTCAAAATACGCGTCGCGACAAGCTACACCGTCTTTAAGTTTTTGGCTCATGGTAGACAATATGTATATGCCATAGTCAACACCAATGCCTACCCCTAGCGCAATAACCGGCAAGGTCGATACAGTTAAACCAATCTCGAGGAACGTCATTAACGCTTGCGCTAAGACAGACACCACATAAAGCGGTATCACCACTGACATGGTGGCTCGCAGTGATTTAAAGCTCAGCAAACACAGAATAATGACCGCCCCAAACACGTAAATCATCATTGGATCTTGAGCGGCCTCCACGGCTTCGTTTTGCGCCGCCATTACACCAACGGGTCCAGAAGCCAAGTTAAAGGTTAAAGATTCAGTTTGATACTCATCACGATATTCTTTAACCGCTGCAACAACACGAGTAATAGTCTCGGCTTTGTGATCTTCCATAAAAAGGATGATAGGCATCACTGAACAGTTGCTGTTTAGTAATCCAGATGTTGTTGGTACGCGAGAAATAGCCTGTACCAACGTTTGTGTGTTACGAGGGATAATTTGCCACTTCGGATTACCCTCATTGTAACCGGCGTTCACCACCTTAGATACCGATGCAAGACTTATCGCTGATTGAACGCCATCAACATTGGCCATTTTCCATTGGAAATTGTCAATCGCTTCCATCACTTCGTAGGAAGTACAAGACTCTGGAGCAGCTTCTATGAGCACTGACATGTAATCAACGGTGATTTCGAATTTATCAGTAATTAGGAAGGTATCTTGGTTGTATCGCGACGTCTCATGGAGCGCCGGCGCACCCGCATGAAGATCACCAATTTTCATTTGTTTCGCTTGGAACCAACCAAGCACAAATAAGATAGCGGTAGCACCAATAATGTACTTAGCCGTTCCCATGGTGGAGCACTTCGCAATTGCATTCCAATATTTATCCGCGCTGCTATTACCGCTTTTTGCCTTTTCTACATACTTATCGCTGAATTTCAGATAAGACATCATCACAGGCAAGAGAATCAAGTTAGTCAAAATGATAACTGCTACACCCATACTAGCGGTAATAGCAAGCTCTCTGATAATACCGATGTCTATTACCAGTAAGGTCATAAAACCAATGGTGTCGGAAAGAAGTGCCACCCCGCCCGGTATTAATAACTTTCTAAACGCTGACTGAGAAGCCACCTTAGCCGTCACACCAGTCGCCACTTCCTTACCCACAGCGTTAATCATTTGTACGCCATGACTTACCCCTATCGCAAATACCAAAAACGGCACCAATATGGACATGGGATCCAATCCAAAACCAATAACGGTTAAAAGGCCCATTTGCCAAACCACTGCAATAATGGAGCAAAGTAGTGGTAGCAGAGTCAGCATTAAAGATTTAGAAAAGAAGAACACCATGAATGCAGTTATTGCAATGGCAATGGTAAAGAAAAGCACAACGTCTTTAGCACCGTTGGCAACATCACCAATCATTTTGGCAAAGCCGATAATGTGCAAAGTGATACCATCTTTTTCGTATTGACCGCGTAACTCTTCTTCTAATTGTCCTGCAAAAGCAAGCGTATTAAGCTTTTCCCCCGTCGTAGGGTCGAGTTCTAATAACTGTGCGGTAACCATGGCACATGAAAAGTCCTCGGACACTTGTCGACCAACGATGCCGGCCTTAACAATGTTTTCCGATACTGTTTTTAAAGCCGCGGGGTTAGACGCTTGGAAGTCAGCAGGTATTACAGGCCCCCCTGCAAATCCACCTTCAACAATTTCTGTAAATCGAGTAGAAGGAGAAAACAGTGATTTAACTTGGGAACGGTCAACACCTGGAATAAAAAACAACTGGTCGTGTATGTTCTTAAGCGCAACAAAGAACTTCTCGTTATAAATATTTCCCGACTCATCGCAAACCGCAACTAAGACATTGTTAGCCCCGCCAAAGTCTTTGCGGTGCTTCATGTAATTGACCATATATTCATGGTTTAGCGGAATATTCTTAGTAAATGCTGCATCCAGTTTTAACTGCGTTGCTTGCATAAACAAATAGCCAGTCGCGATGCCAAAAAGCAAGATAACCAACATCCGTTGTCTAAAAACGATGACTTCTAGCAAATCAATAATTTTATTCATTTTAATTCCAGGCTCTCAGTTCTAGCTCGATTCAATTAACGACTTAGCGGTTTAATACCAACGGCAGAAACGGCCGTGATTTGACCATTGTTCATCACCGCATTGAGTACACTCTTGCCGTCTTCCGTTTGATTCAATTGCTTACCGTCCGGTGAATACCACAGCAGCGTCCCGTTGTTACCGACGAACAGAAATTCGTCTGTGCCGCTTAACTTAACGATGGAATTGAATGTGGCGGTCGTGTCTGAATCCACTCTTTGCCAATCATCCAGCGAGATATTTGAGCGATAGATATTACCCCGCAAACCCGCCGCAAGAACTTCTCCTTTGGACGTTTGGGTGACGTCAAAGAATGAGCCCATATAGCCTGACTCTAGACGCTCCCAGGATTTACCTTGATCGCTGCTTTTTGCCAGCAATCCAGTTTCACCCGCAATGAGCAACGCGTCTCCGTCTAAGTTAACACGATTTAGGTGGGGTAAAATTGATGCCATCTCTTCGAGATAAAAAGCTTCATCTTCTTGTTTAAGTTCTTCTAGGTAATCCTGATCATCAGGGTGTAAGAAGCTGGTGTGGTATTCGCGGGTCCAATTTTCGCCACCATCTGTGGTGCGGAAAAATACTCCGTAGGAACCTATTGCTATACCGTGATTTGAATCGAAGAACGCAACGTCCATCAGTGGTCGTTCCAACTCAGGTAAAAACTGTTGTGTTTGCCATGTTTTGCCTGCGTCTTTCGAGGCAATAATAATGCTGTCATGACCCACTGCCCAGATGCTGTCGCCAACACTAGTTACTGCTGTCAAAGTGGAGGTTGTAGGAACCGAAACCTGTTCCCAGCTCTGTCCTTGATCATCTGACAATAAAACGTGTCCTCTTTCTCCCACGGCCATCATTTGTGAGTCTGATTTAGCGATATCTAGCAAAAGCGATTTTTTAGCAAGAGGCGCTAGGAAAGAGGATGATTCTGAAAAAACTGGTGAAGATACTAACGAAAGAATTGCCAAACTGGCGAGTGATTTTTTTAACATCATAACCCAAATTCTTGGTTAATGACGGCCGGCTAGTGCCGACCGTCCGTTTTATTGTTTATCGGCGACCTTCCCTTCTTAGTGCCTGAGGTGTGAAATCACGATCCTGCAACTCTACTGAGAAGTCATACATAGTCTCTTCATTATCTAAACCAACTGCTAGATAGCGACGTGAATTTAGATCATGGTTAACATCAAGAGTAGACCAGTGTGCCGGAACTTCATAATAATTTACGCCATGAGCGATATTAACTCGATAAAGTTCACCACGGTTGTCATACATATCTGCAACTTGTACCTGCCAGCTATCCTCGTCTAAGAAGAATACACGCTTAGAATACACGTGACGCAGACCATCTTTCAGTGTCGCCTCAACAACCCATACACGGTGTTTTTCAAAACGTGTTAAGTCTGGATTGATGTGCCCTGGCTGAAGGATATCTGCATATTTAACTTGGTCGCTGTGAAGCGCATAGTTGTTGTATGCCACGTACATCTCTTGCTTGCCTTTAAGCTCCCAGTTATAACGGTTTGGAGCACCGTTAAACATATCCAGGTCATCACTGGTTCTCAAGCCGTCAGCTGCCGTTCCTGGTGCGTCATACGCCACGTTTGGTGCACGACGTACACGACGTTGACCGGTGTTGTAAGTCCACGCCTGACGAGGCGACTTAACCTGATCCATGGTTTCGTGTACTAACAACGCTGTACCCGCTAGTCGAGCCGGAACAGTTACTTTTTGCTTGAACTTAAACAGCATGTTTTCTTCGAACAACGACTCTGGCGTCGCGTCCGACTGTGAGTACTTAATCATAAGTACTTCGTCGAAACCAATGATAGTAAAATCACCGCTTGCCGTTGGAGCGGCTTGACCACCGAAACGACGAACACCCTGACCGCGATAACGTAACAAGTGGTTCCATATCGCTTCTAACCCATTTTGTGGGATAGGAAATGGAATTGCCTGAGCGGCGTTCTTGATACCATTACCACCTTCAACCAGCTCAGCTCTAACCGCGTTTTTCTTAGCTGCTTCATAAATCCAGTTTGGGTTAGAAGCAGTACGGTGAGTTTGGTATACGGGCATACGGTACGTATCGTAGTTCTCGAATAAGGCCTGCTGACCTGGAGACAAGAAAGACGCATACTCTTTGTAATTTGCTTTGGTAATTTCAAATAATGGTTTCTCACCAGTGAACGGGTCTGGATGGTGGTCACCAGGCGTGTAACCAGCAGGAGGAGCAGTAATACCGCCATCCCAAGCTGGAATTGAGCCATCTGTATTACCCGCTTTCTCGCCACCTAGGGGCGTAAGCTCGGTGCCTAACTTAGCAGCTTCGGCATCTGACACTTTTGCGTGAGCGACGTTTATTCCGAAAGCCAGTGTTATCGCTGATGCGACTAGGGCCAATTTTTTCATACTAGTTTTCCCCTAGATTGAATATTTGAAGTTAATCGAGAAAAAGTCTCTGTCTGACAAGCCATTGCCTGCACCGCCGCCCCAGAAGGCGTTGTATGAGGCAGTTGCCGACATCTTGCTCAAGTAATCGAAGGTAAATGACATGCTTGCAGATTTACGATCTTCGATGAACAAGAACATTGGGTTAGGTGTTGTACCTTCAACGTCGTGAGCAAAAGTACTTCTCACGCGCAGATTCACACCGCTGTATACGTTGTTGAAGTCCGCGATTGCAAGTAGACGGTAACCCCATGCGTTGTCTGTAGCGAATTGTGAATCAACTTCTTGACCGTTAGACAAACCAGTGTGCAAACCTTCACGAGTTGAAATAACGTTACCATTTCCGTCCGTAAGTGGTGGTAATGCAACAGAACGATGAGTACCAGGTGCTTCAAGTGCAAGCACACTTGGGTCTGGCATGTCTGAGATTTGTACAAAACCCGCTTCACCAAGAAGGATGAGGTTATCAGTGCCAAGCGCAGGGCCAAATATGTGTGACGCTGTTGCCTGGAACTGCATGGTGTCTAATTCGATGACACCATCGATGTACTCGCCCGCTAGAGGTGCGCGACCAATGTATGCGTCGTATTGAGAAATACCGGCCAAATCTGGGCGCAGTCCTGCAACCGCTAATTGCTCAGGGAACGCAGCATAAAGTAGCGTTACGTCATCAATCTGCAGTGGCTCATCTTGACGGAATGAAAATTCACCCGCTAAGGAAGTTTCACCAACGTTAGTGTTGAAGCTCATACCATATAGTTTGATGTCTTCAGGGAACGTAGCGATTGCCGCTGGTAATGCGTCAATCATAGTGATGTTGTCTTGAGTAATCTGATTACTCGCTATAAACGTTAAATCGTCAATCAAAGACGTTGTTGTATAGTTTGCCGAAATACCTGCAAGTAGTGGACGCTTGCTGTGGTAGTTGATGTGATAAAGACTGATTTCAGTATCATTCAAGCTTTCAGCTATGTAACTCGCCTTTAAACCATACTGACCGCTGTCAGACGCGTCGTAATAAAAATCGTCTCCTGCTGGGCGAACTGCCGCCTTAGTTGTCGCCGAAATCAGCGCACCAAGCATAGCTGCTGAGTCAGCTCCCGCTCGCGTCGCATCACCAATTGAATTTAATTGGTTCAAAATGAAGTTAAGGTCAATATCTGGATTACTGGTAAAGCCCAACTGAATGTTGTTTAAATGACCGCCATCACCTGCGAAATCGTTGGTTGCAAAGTAACTACCAGAAACAGGAAGAATACTTCTGTCCCATTCATATTGATAATAACCTGATACGCTCAGTGAATCTGTCAAACCTGCAGAGGCGAAAACCGTACCAACGGGTATGAACACTTCTTTTAGTTCCGCACCTGGCGCTCTGGCGCGTGCTACGTCAACTGGGTTGATAGTGTTAATACCGTGAGTAATGAAAGTACTTTCACCCCAACTAATTACCTGGTCACCAACGCGAACGGTAATAGGCGTGTCACCCACATAAAAATCTGCATAAACAAATGCGTCTAGCATTCTCGCGTCAGCGCAGAGGTTTTCTTTGGCGCGCTTGTCAGCACACAAGTCGTTAGGCTGGTCGAAGCCGATTTGAGAAGACAGGTAATTTGTCCAAGGACGCTCGTTATCCATTACTTCGAAATCGTAGTAATACATCCCGCGCATGAAAATACCGTAATCACCCATGTTTAGATCCAATTCATGGACACCTTTAAACACGGTTGAAAATGCTTCACCACTATCGAAATTCAGGTTACCTAAATCACCATTCGCTGAGTAAGATCCAGACCCTGAGTCTGCATTGATAGCCCAAATGTCCGCGCCTGAATACACAGAATTGCCAAGCATGTTATAACCTGACCAATCAAGGTTGGGTTGGTTATTTTTGCCTATTTTACCCCAATCTCTGTTTTCAGTACGGATACTGGTACCCAAAGAAAAGTTAGAATCGAAGGTAATGTTCAAATCACCGTATGACCAATTTGCACTTTGCACTGGTGCCGACGCGGCAAACGCAGCGACCATTCCAATGGCTAAAGGCGACTGTTTGAAGATACGAGGCCCTTTCATCATAGTTTTTATTCTCCCCTGTCTATGCAGGCTGGTTACGTGTGTGCCGTAAGTAAATGAGTATTACTACTCAGTATTAACAAAATGATTACATCATTTTAAAGCCGAAGCAAGAACAAATCGTACCAGTTGAAAAGCAAGCAAAATTCCGACACAACAATGTGTTACGCAAAGCCGCTTGTTCCGTGTGTATTTCTCAAGCGGGCAACCGGTGTAAATTTCTCTAATCGAAGTAATAGACTAGCTAAGCCACTTTTTCAAAGGATTTGAGCTTGTTATTTGCGTCAGTTAATAATCTGAAGCGACCTTTTATCCCCTGATTAGTGACAAAAGGTCGTAAATTTTTGGTAGGTATTTGCACTTTCGCCCCCTGTTCGGAGACGATCAAGCACGTATTGAGCCCAGGTTGGTATAGAGCTTCACATTCTAAATAACTAATATTTAATCGAAAAAAATAGCTATTAAGCATAGTTCAACTTCAAGAAGACAGAGATTTAGTGACCTTTTCAAACAAATCAGCGCTGAGTTTGGAGTTGTCTGCCAAACGCACCAATTGCGCTTGCATAGAATCCTTGCGTGTAGCATCAAACTTTTTCCACTGCAAAAATGGAGTGAGTAATCGAGAGGCTACTTGAGGATTAATCTCATTCAATTTAGTGATGATATCCATTACGTATTGATAACCGCTGCCGTCAATTGCATGAAACCCCTGCACATTGGTAAAAGCAAAACTGCCCACCACGGCCCTTACCCGATTGGGGTTTTCAAAACTGTAACTTGCATGCGCCGTAAGAAGATCAAGCATCGAAAGAATATCTTCTCGCTCCGCTCCTGCATGTAAACTAAACCACTTATCTAACACTAGAACATCATTGTGCCATTCACTTTCGAACTGCATCATCAAATCATCGAAGACGCTATTGGGGCGCTGTTGCAGGGATTTTAATGCTCCAAGCTTATCGGTCATGTTGTTGGCATTGGAAAATGCGCTTACTGCCAAATCATCGTGCTTACCTGTAAGCACTAAATGCGCGAGTAATCGATTCTTTAGCTTTCTTTTCGCTACATCTTCCGTTGCAAAACGATAATCACCTAGTTGAATGTCTTGATAACGACTATAGGCAAATGATTCCATTGACTTCGCCAATTCGACTGCTACTTGTGATCTTGCCGAGTGTAATTTGTCCACATCTAAGCTATCACGTTGTTCTGCCAAAGAATCAAAACTTGGTAGCGTAATAAGTTCTGCGGTAAGTGCGTGATCATCGAGGTTTTGTTCGGTAATCGAACTAACAATCGTGTTAAGTACCGCACCAACTTCATCCACCGTTTTAGTCTTATCAGCCAAGTGCCAAACCAAATCACCGTAGAGTGTCTGCGACGCATCCCAACGAGCAAATCCATCATCAGCATGACATATAGTATCGATAAGCGCAAAATCTGAGCGCTCGAAATGCAGTTTTACAGGTGCCGAAAAATCACCTAACACCACACTTGTAACAGGTTTATCTACTCCCGTCAGTTGAATACTCGCAGTGTCTGTTTTGAGTTCCTTGACGCCAGCTTGCACAACTTGCTTATTACCATTGGTATCAATATGAAAAATTTCATAACGAACCGGTATGTGCAAGTTTTGTTTGTTCTGTTGATCCGCCGTGGGTTTGTGGTTCTGCTCAAGAGATAGAGTAAAGTCACCCGATTTCAGGTCGTGGCTCTGTTTGACGATAAGTTCTGGCGTTCCGGATTGACTATACCAACGCTTGAACAATGACATATCAAAGTCATTGGCATCTTGCATAGCGGTGACGAAATCGTCACACGTAACCGCTTGGCCATCATGGCGCTCGAAGTATAAGTCCATTCCTTTTCGAAAACCTGCCTGCCCCAACAGAGTATGCATCATTCTTATGACCTCTGCGCCTTTGTCATAAACCGTCACTGTATAGAAATTATTCATTTCTATAACTTCTTCAGGTCTTATTGGATGCGCCATAGGACTTGCATCTTCAGCGAATTGATGGCCGCGAATAACTTTAACCATACCAATGCGATTTACAACGGCTGAGGACATATCAGAACTAAATTGCTGATCTCTAAAGACGGTTAACCCTTCTTTAAGGCTTAATTGAAACCAGTCTCTACAAGTAACTCGATTCCCGGTCCAATTATGAAAGTATTCATGAGCGATGATAGATTCGATATTAAAGTAATCATCATCTGTCGCCGAAGCTGGATCGGCCAGGACGAATTTACTGTTAAATACGTTCAGACCTTTGTTTTCCATCGCTCCCATATTGAAAAAATCCACCGCAACAATCATATAAATATCTAGGTCATATTCGAGCCCAAATACCTGCTCATCCCATTGCATAGATTTTTTCAAACTGTCGAGTGCATGTTGCCCACGATAACCGTTACCTTTATCAACAAAAAGTTGTAAATCAACGTGACGTCCAGATTGGGTTACGTAACTGTCGCTGACTACATCAAAATCCCCCGCTACTAAGGCAAATAAATAAGCGGGCTTGTTGTATGGGTCTTGCCACTGCGCAAAATGCCTACCATTAGCCAAATCACCGGACGCAATTTTGTTGCCATTACTCAATAAATAGGGATATTTGGCTTTGTGGGCTTCTATTCTGACCGAGAATGTAGCCATAACATCGGGGCGATCTAGAAAATAAGTGATTTTTCTAAAGCCTTCAGCCTCACATTGCGTGCAAAATGCCTCTCCAGAGACATACAAGCCTTCTAAACTGGTATTAGCAGAAGGGTCAAAGTGGTTTTGTAAGCTAAGTTCAAACGAGTTAGGTACGTTGTTTATGGTTAACGAGGTTTCAGCTGTTAAATACTGGTCATGGGCTACGCCATCAATCTTAAGCCAGCCTAAGCTGATCCCCTCACCATCCAACACAAGTGGGTGTTCGTGCTCACCATTGCGTTCAATTTGCATGCGGCTGGTTACAACCGTCTTTTGCGGGTTTAACTCAAATGTTAATTCAACTGAAGAAATCCAAAATTGAGGCGGCGCATAGTCCGCCAACCTTTTCGCTACCGGCAAACTCATAACGCCTTCTCCAAACTACTGTGCTTGTGCTTCTGGTTTATATGCTTTAGGAGGATCTAGTTTTAAGATCTTGATACCTAGGAATGCATAAATAATGGCTAAAACTGGATTAATTAGATTAAACAAGGCGAACCACGCATATTCCAGCGTTGGTACCTTAAGAACCCCAGCCATGTAAGCGCCGCAGGTATTCCATGGAATAAGTGGCGACGTAATGGTACCGCCATCTTCAAGGCTTCGAGACAAATTCAACTGATGCAAACCGCGTTTTTCAAATTCTTCTTTGTACATACGTCCAGGCATAACAATGGAAATGTATTGGTCTGCCGTAATTAAGTTTGAGCCAAAGCAAGTAAAAATAGTCCGCGTAACCATATCACCCGCCGACTTGGCGCCTTTCAAGATGGCACTTACTGCGCGCTTGAGCAAACCGACTTTTTCTAATACTGCACCAAAACACATTGCACACATGACTAACCAGATAGTGTTTAACATGTTGGCCATACCACCGCCACTCAACAAGTCGTTTAAGTTCGCATCGGTTGTATTAAAACTGACACCGTCATACAAAGTTACCCAGACAACGGTAAGTGCTTGTCCAATGCTGGCTTGATCAACTTCCGCCACGCGCGATACAACTTCAGGTTGAAAGATAATTGCCCATACCCCGCCCAATAAAGCGCCTATACCAACGGATGGAAAGGCTGGTACCTTTTTGATAGCCATGGCAAGTAATACAAACAACGGCACCAACATGTGAAGACCTAAGTTAAATTCTTCAGCGAGTAAACCCTGCATCGCAGCAATCTGTTCATTAGACACTTGGTCAGCAGAGCCAAACCCAATGAAGCCAAAGATAATCAGGGCTAAGAAAATACTAGGAACAGTAGTCCATAGCATGTATTTAATATGTTCAAATAAATCAGTGCCAGCCACTGCTGGCGCTAAGTTTGTGGTTTCTGATAAAGGCGATACCTTGTCGCCAAAATAAGCGCCAGAGATAATTGCACCCGCAGTAACCGCCTCAGACATCCCCATCCCTTTGGCAATGCCAATCAACGCTACACCAACCGTTGCAGCGGTTGTCCAACTACTGCCAATGCTCATTGCAACAATGGCACATATAACCACAGTAGCGGCGTAGAAAATGGCGGGATTAAGAATTTCAAGTCCGTAGTAAATAAGTGTTGGCACCGTACCAGCTAATAACCAAGTACCAATAAGTGAGCCAACAGCAAGAAGAATTAACAATGCTCCAAGTGAAATGGAAATACCATTTATCATGCCCTGTTCTATCTCTTTCCACGTGTAGCCGTTCTTGAGGCCAATAATCGCGGAAACCGCCATACCTAGTAACAAAACAATTTGGTTAGGACCAGATGATGAATCACTTCCGTAAACCATTACGGAGGTAAATAACAAGGCCACCAAAACCACTATAGGTATTAACGAGTCTAAGAGTGACGGTTCTTTGTGTTGAGGCTGGGTCATTAGTTGTTATTCTCCCTTTTGATCCTGCTGAGTAGACTCATTAACTAAACGAACGATAAACAATAATTAAGATAATTACCGGGCAAACGAATTTAATATACCAAGGCCAAATTTTCCAAAAAAGTGAATGTTCTACTTGCTCACTGCCTTTTTTCAATTCCACCAATATTTCGTTGCGCTTCCATACCCATCCGGCAAAGATACATAGGAACAGACCTAGTATTGGCTGACTATATTTAGTAGTGAGGTTAACAACAAAATCGAACAATAAGTCAAAATTAAATATCACAGTTGCGCTAATAGCAAAAATGGTACTAGCAACGATAATAACCGATTTATTACGCCCAATATTCTTACTTTCTACAATATAAGCAACCGGTACTTCTAGCATAGAAATCGATGATGTCACCGCAGCTATTACCATGAGTGCAAAAAAGGCAAAGGAAACATAAACACCAATTGCCCCCATGGTATTAAATAATTCAGGTAGCACAGTAAAGATGAGTGTACCGCCTTCGAGTAATGCACCGTTTTCATCAAAAATAGTAACACCATTGTGCAGTGCTACATACATTGCTGGGATAATCAATAAACCGGCTAGCACTGCGACACCAATATCAACCAAAGCAACCGAAGCACCAATCGTAGGAAGGTTTTCTTTGTTACTGATGTATGAGCCATAAACCAGCATCGTACCTACACCTAGAGACATTGAAAAGAAAGCTTGTCCCATTGCGTTAACTAATAAATCCGGGTTTAACACCGCACTAAAATCAGGCACAAGATAAGCCGCCATACCTTCTGATGCACCATCCAAAGTAGCGACGTAAAGTATTAACATCAAAACGATTACGAATAAAGTTGGCATGAGTCGTACCGACCACTTTTCAATGCCGTTACTTACACCACCCACAACAATTGCAGCGGTTAACGCGATGAAAATACCACAGAACAATAAATTACGAGGTACGGAAAAGGCAACCAACCAATCGGCAATACCTTGTAGTCCCACAAATCCAGCTAGGGATTGCAAACAGTAAGCTATCATCCATCCGGCTACGATGGCATAAAAGGACAATATTAGGGATACGGTAATACAACCCCAAATACCAGTAAGTCTGCCAGCGCGTTTAACAGAATTTCCGGATATTTTTCCTAGCGCGTCTACCATGTTGGAACGAGTCGCCCGTCCAATAATCAATTCAGCCATCAATACCGGATAAGCAAGCACAAAAGCCAGTAGAATGTAGACTAAAACGAAAGCTGCACCACCATTACTCGCAACTTCCTTCGGGAATCCCCAAATGTTACCTAGTCCCACCGCAGAGCCTGCCGCGGCTAGAATAAAGCCGATCCTTGAGGAAAATTCACCTCTATTGTTCATTGTTGTATGCCCTAATGATTTTTGTTGTTATTAGTTTTTAGTTTATCGAGCGCGAGACTTGTTGTCGTCCAATCGCAAATTCGCGTAGGAGTGTAACGGCAAATGCTGATAAGGAAAAGGGCTCAGCACGCTGAGCCCTTATTACTATCGAATAATAGCGTACTTACCTGTGTCCACCACGTCTAATGTGATTTGCACAGCTTCGTCAAGGAAGGGGTCTATTTCGTCCATATCTTCAGGAATATCTTCTAAATCCGCAATTTTTTCCTTACCCATACGAACCAGACGTTCGTTTACTCTCGCCAAGCGCTTTTCATCCTGTTCCTGCTTTTCTGCGTTACGCTCAGATTCCACTAAGCTGACAAATTTTCTATCTTTGTTTTCTTTGTATTCTTCGATATCGCTAAAGATGTAAGAAAACTCTGGATCTTTCGAAATGCGTTCTTGATAGCGCTTGTTGACGACGTTTGCCGCCATGTCTGTTTCACCAAATGTAGTGTAGCTAGCCCGGTTAATACTGTCCCATGGCAATGCATTTTCTTCTTGGCTCTCTCCCCACTCTTCCGCTGCGATGGGTGAAGGGAATAAGATATCTGGAATAACACCTTTGTGTTGCGTACTACCGCCGTTAATGCGGTAAAACTTCGCAATAGTGAATTGTACAGAGCCAAGAGGATTGTCGTAGAAGTCGTATATGCGACCAAGCCCACGATGCTGTTGCACTGTGCCTTTACCAAACGTTTGTTCACCAACAATAAGCGCTCGCCCATAATCTTGCATCGCAGCAGCGAATATCTCTGAAGCGGATGCACTGTATCTATCAACTAACACGGTCAGTGGACCGTCGTAATAAGTAATTCCGTCGTTGTCTCGGTTTTCGCTGATTTTACCGGTGCTATAACGCACTTGAACTATCGGACCTTTATCTATGAAAAGCCCAGACACTAGGGTCGCTTCCATAAGCGAACCACCACCATTACCACGCAAATCGACAATCACAGCTTCGACGTTCTGCTCTTGCAGTGCTGCAAGTTCCTTTTTCACGTCTTGGTGCAAGTTGTTGTAAAACGATGGAATAGTGATTACGCCTAGCTTCTTGTCTTTGTGTGGACCCGACTCGGGAATATATACTTCAGACTGAGCAGCTCTATCTTCAAGTTTAATTTTGTCACGCACGATAGACACGACCATTGGGTCGGTTTTATCAGACGTGGCCTTTATGATCTGTAATCGGACTTCTGTGCCTTTGGGTCCTTTGATAAGCTCTACGACTTCGTCCAGTCGCCAGCCAATGACATCAACGAATTCTTCGTCTTCCTGAGCAACACCAATAATCTTGTCTTGGGGTTTAATCTTAGACGTCATATCAGCAGGTCCCCCGGGGACGATACTGCGAATGACGGTGAAATCATCTTCTAATTGTAAAACCGCACCAATACCTTCAAAAGACAAGTTCATTTCCATTTGGAAACGCTCTGCATTTCTTGGAGAGAGATAGCTGGTATGAGCTTCAATGCTGCGCGCAAAGGCGTTCATCACAGTTTGGAACACATCTTCGCTTTTGGTTTGATAGAGGCGTTTAATCGCGCGGTTGTAACGTTTCTCTAAAAGCTCTTTTGCTTTCGCCTTGTCTTTACCCGCGAGTTTTAGATTCAAAGCGTCGTATTTGACGCGTTGACGCCAAAGTTCATTTAACTCAGCTTCCGTCGCTGCCCACTCGGCCTCTTCACGGTCGAAATAATACTTATCACCTTCCTTCTCAAAGTCAAAGTCGCTTTGTAGCAGGGACAGTGCATATTGAAAACGCTCTAAGCGTTTTTCTAAATTCAGAGAAAACATCTCATACGCAATTGACATATTGCCCTTCGTCAATGCGTTGTCGAAGTCTTTTTTATATTTATTGAGCTTTTCTACGTCAGCAGCAAGGAAGATGTTTTTTGACGGGTCTAACGAACGCAAGAAGCGTTCGTATACTTTGCCAGAAACAGCGTCATCTAATTCGATTTCTTTGTAATGCGCTCTGGTAAACAAGTCTGAAATTCGCTTTGCAGCCACGGTGTGCTGTCTTTCTTGATTCAACTCAGGTAATTCCTCAGTGGACTCAATGGCACTAACACCAGCACTTACTGCAAACGCCAAACTTAAAGCGCTTCGAACTAGATATTTCATATAACCTTACCTTTTATTTACGGCCAACCTCAAGTTACTCTCTTGAACTTTGATCTGCATACCCGATTCCAATACGACTTGCACGCCGTCTTTGGTGATTTCAGTAATGGTAGCCGGCATTGGGATTTTACCAACCTTAACCGTAACTGACGTTCCCGCTACCAGATGCTCATCAGATAATTTTTCTGGTTTAGGAAGCTTATTGGATCGCTTGTACTTAACATTAGTTCCATTGAGTTTAGTTTGGCTATCTTTTTTTGTCTTATTTTTGAAACTTTTCTTTTCAGTATCGGCTTTCGGCTTCGGTTCTTGCGCTTTTTTGCGATCTGCCAATTTTTGTTTGCTTTCTTTTAGCTGTTTTTGAGCGTGTTCTTCGTGCTCTTTTTCAACCGCAGCGTCAGTTTCACCGGTAAGATTGACGCGATTGGCGCCTTCTTTTACCGCATAAAGATAACGCCAACTGTTGGTGTAGTGACGAAGTGAGGAACGCAACAATGTTTTGCTAATGCGCGCTTCGTCTTTAAGCGCTTCTGATAAATCTTGAAAGATACCAATTTTGAGCGGTTTTGCGTCACCTTCTAAAGTGAAGCAATTGGGAAATGTTTCGCTGAGGAACGCAATGACCTCTTTGGTATTGGAGAATTTTTCCGTGTTTTCCATTAAGGGGAGTTAACTTGTAATGTAGATTATTCGATGTGCGCATCATCCCAAGTTGCTAGCAAATGGTCAACCCAATCACTAAGATCTTGTTCATCTATTGCCAAAATTTGCTCATCTTCTCGCCATGTATCCCAAACATGTTGAATTAGCTGTTCTAATTTTGCACTTTCTATGTCTACGTCTGCTCTATCATAAAGCATATGCAAGATGGTATTGAGTACCTCTGCGGCTTGCTCAGCCTCTTCATCTTCCCAAATGTCCATATCATCCGAGGTGGCAAGTGCCACCTGGATATCTACGAATTCTTTCACGCGAGTGCGCTCTGTAAAATGTCAGCGACTTTTTGTAAACCATCTTGGTCGACTTTATCGAATCTCGCCAGCTTGGGACTATCTAAATCCATTACGCCCAACAACTCACCATTCACGATGATTGGTAGCACAGCTTCAGAGTTAGACGCATAATCACATGCGATATGCCCTTCAAACTGATGCACGTCTTCTACGATTTGAGGAACAAGTGTTTTGGCAGCAGCACCACAGACACCTCTGCCCACTGGAATGCGCACACAAGCAGGCTTGCCTTGAAAGGGGCCTAGCACTAACTGTTCGCCTTTGAGCAAGTAAAAACCAGCCCAATTTACGTCGGGTAACTTATTCCATACCAACGAACTCACGTTGGCCAGGTTAGCGATTAGGTCAGTTTCACCTTCCAAAATTGCTTCTACTTCTTGCGCTAACTCTGCATATAGTTGCTCTTTAGTTTTCGCCATCAATCTCTTACCAATTGTCACATTTGAAATTTCCGCATAAGTTAAACCTTTTCCATTTAATTGGAAACAAAAAACATATGCATTCGTTTGCAAATAGTCTGATTTATTTTAAGCCTTCGTGGCTGAAAGTGACGGCTCTTTTAGCGACAAAGCTAACTTTTACATAAGTTCCCTCTTCACTTCCCCATAGGCATGAACGGGTTCCTAGGGTTTCAGAACAGTTGTCTGCTGAGCCGATAATTTCCTCGACCTGCTCTTGCGTCATACCCATTTCAAGCGAGTCATAATTTTTTTGAGTCAATTTGCTGCATCCACTAAGTACCATAGTTGCTATAGCGGCAATAGTTATTAATTTCATTTTTTTCATTATTTTTCCTCAAAAAAAAAGGTGCCAAACGGCACCTTTTCATTAGTGTGGCGTTCTTATAAGGAAGATTCTAACTCAGGAAGCACCTCGAATAAATCACCTACCAAGCCATAATCGGCAACTTGGAAGATAGGCGCTTCTTCGTCTTTGTTTATAGCGACAATCACTTTAGAGTCCTTCATGCCGGCTAAATGCTGTATTGCGCCGGAGATACCGACTGCAATATACAACTGAGGAGCTACTATCTTACCGGTTTGACCAACCTGCATGTCATTTGGTACGAAACCAGCGTCTACTGCTGCACGAGAGGCACCAATTGCGGCGCCTAATTTGTCTGCAATACCGTTTAACAACGCAAAGTTATCACCATTTTGCATACCACGCCCACCAGAGATAATCACATCAGCCGCCGTCAGTTCAGGACGCTCTGATTCTGTGAGCTCTTGTGATACGAATTCAGACTTCGCAGACTCAATAACGCTGCCAGACGCTTCAACCGGAGCCGCATCTTGCTCTGCTGATGCATCAAAAGCGCTCGCACGTACTGTAATAACCTTTACGTTATCTTCACTTTGCACAGTCGCAATCGCGTTACCTGCATATATTGGACGAACAAAGGTATCGCCAGATTCAACAGCAATTATGTCAGAAATTTGAGCAACATCGAGTAAAGCCGCCACACGTGGCATGAAGTTTTTACCCGTAGTGGTTGCCGCAGCTAAAATGTGCGAATAGCCTTCACCTACTTCAAGAACTAGGTCAGCAATGTTTTCCGCTAATTGATCTTTATAAGCAGCTGCATCAGCAACTATTACTTTTTGTACTCCAGCGATTTTTGCTGCGTCTTCAGCAATAGCTTGGCAATTTTCACCCGCGACCAAAACGTGAATATCACCACCCATTTGGCCTGCTGCGTTGATCATCTTAGATGTTTCAGATTTCAAATGAGCATTATCGTGCTCTGCATATACAAGAATCGCCATTAGATCACCTTCGCTTCTGTTTTTAATTTGTCTACTAGCTCAGCCACATCAGCGACCTTGATGCCACCTTGTCTTTCTGCAGGCGGAGTTACTTTTAACACTTTAACTTTTGACTCTAACGCCACCCCAAAGTCGGCAGCAGACTTAACAGCTAAAGGCTTGCGCTTGGCTTTCATAATGTTAGGTAAAGACGCATAACGCGGTTCATTTAAACGCAAGTCAGTCGTTACAATGGCGGGTAACGCAAGTTTCACGGTTTGCAAGCCACCGTCAACTTCGCGGGTTACACTTACAGCGTCACCCTCGATGGCTACCTCTGATGCGAAAGTGCCTTGTGGTAAACCGCAAAGTGCTGCAAGCATCTGACCGGTTTGGTTGTTGTCTGAATCAATAGACTGCTTGCCTAGAATAACCAGACCCGGCTCTTCTTCTTCCACAACCTTCGCGAGTAACTTAGCGACTTGTAATGAGTCCAGATTTACATCTGTATCTATTTGAATGCCTCGATCTGCGCCTAATGCTAATGCAGTTCTAATTTGCTCTTGGCAACTTTTATCACCGATGGATACGACGACAACTTCCGTTGCGGTACCTTTTTCTTTAAGACGAACAGCTTCTTCAACGGCAATTTCACAAAAAGGATTAATTGACATTTTAGTGTTGGTTAAGTCAACCGCTGTGTTTTCAGCGTTTACTCTTACCTTCACGTTATAGTCAATAACACGTTTCACGGGAACGAGTACTTTCATTACAACCTCATATTATTCATGGTGCTTATAGCCGCACCGTATGTAGGGCACATTACTTTTTCGACTCGGCAATGTACTTACTGTTAACGTAAACGTCAACTAAGAAGAGACAAAACCAATACATTTAATTTACAATATTTTAATACTGTGAAGATAATTGTTTATTCGTATAGTGGAAATTCAAGTGCAAACATATGACTTTATTACATAAATATTTTTTTAACTTTGATGTAACTGGTCATGGTTATTACTTAAACTAAGTCGCTAAAATAACGCAACAATACAAACATAAGAATAAGAGCACTATTACCTCTTTACCCGAAAACTAATTTTGAGGAGAAATACATTGGAACGCGAATCTATGGAATTTGACGTTGTCATTGTGGGTGCAGGTCCTTCTGGTCTAGCGACCGCCTGCAGATTGATGCAACTTGCTCAGGAAGCCGACACCGAACTGATGGTCTGTGTCGTTGAAAAAGGCTCAGAAGTAGGTGCGCATATCCTCTCTGGAGCCGTATTTGAACCCAAAGCACTGGCCGAGTTGTTCCCTAATTACAAAGATTTAGGGGCGCCTCTGAACACGGCGGTCAAAGGCGATGACATATATCTCCTTACTAATGAATCTAAAAGCGTGAAGCTCCCGGGTTTTACGACGCCAAAAACTATGCATAACGAAGGCAATTACATCGTCAGTATGGGTAACGTGTGTCGTTGGTTAGCGGAACAAGCCGAGCAACTGGGTGTTGAAATTTTTCCAGGTTTTCCTGCGTCGGAAGTACTTTATAATGAAGATGGCAGTGTAGCGGGCGTTATCACTGGTGATATGGGCATTGGCATCAATGGTGAACAGAAAGATTCATTCATGCCTGGTATGGAACTTCGGGCTAAATACACCGTTTTTGCCGAAGGCTCTCGCGGTCATCTAGGCAAAGAATTAATCGAAAAATTCAACCTCGACCAAAACAGTACCCCACAACATTACGCCATTGGTTTTAAAGAAATCTGGGACGTACCGGCGGAGAACCATCAAGAGGGGTTAGTTGTACACTCAGCTGGCTGGCCACTATCAGGTGCCAGTGGTGGGGCTTATTTATATCATGCCGAAAACAACCAAATATTGGTGGGCTTAATTGTAGATTTAAATTACAGCAACCCACATTTGAGCCCGTTTGAAGAATTTCAACGTTTAAAACACCATCCTGTATACAAGCAATATTTAGAAGGTGGTAAGCGCGTTTGTTACGGTGCTCGAGCACTGACAAAGGGCGGATTAAATGCCATGGCTAAAATGGCTTTCCCGGGTGGATTTTTAGCGGGATGTAATGCTGGAACGTTAAATTTTGCCAAAATCAAAGGTAACCACACCGCAATGAAATCGGGGATGTTAATTGCCGAAACGATTATGGAAAATATCAGTAAAGAAAATGTTTCTCATAATGATGTTGCTGAGCAATTAGATAAGAAGTTTAAAGCCTCTTGGTTGTATGAAGAATTAGACAGTTCTAAAAATTTTGGAGCCGCTATTCATAAATTTGGTACATTTTGGGGCGGCGCATATAACACCTTCGAACAAAACATTTTAGGTGGTAAAGCGCTTTTTAAATTAACTGATATGGCAGTTGATCACGAGCAACTTACGACCGCTGAGAGTTCGCCGAAAATCCAATATACTAAACCTGACGGTAAATTAAGTTTTGATAGGCTTTCATCGGTATTTTTGTCGAATACCACCCATGAAGAGGATCAGCCTTGTCACCTACAACTCAAGGATACTAACGTTCCGATTGCTGTGAATCTGAAACAATTCGATGAGCCAGCTCAAAGATATTGTCCTGCCGGCGTTTACGAGATTGTAGAAAGTGACTCGGGTGAAAAATCATTACAAATTAACGGCCAAAACTGTATACATTGTAAAACCTGCGACATCAAAGATCCTTCGCAAAATATCCGTTGGGTTACACCGGAAGGTACTGGCGGCCCTAATTATCCAAATATGTAATTATTGATTTTTTAAATTTCTAAACATATATTCTAAAAATGCGGTTAATTACCGCATTTTTTATTTTTAATAATGAGCAGAATATTAATTTGAAAAATTTGGTTAATTCATACCAAACATACAAAAAATAACGCCAGGGTGTCACCAATGAATGAGTTTTTAAAGACATTAACACACGGTCGTCGTTTACAAGGCGCGGTAAAAGACCTCACTCTAGAAGAATTGGAAGAAGTACTTGTTAAATTAAGAAATATAATTGAAACAAGAAAATTAAAAGAAGAAGAAAAACAGAAACAAGAAGCGGAAAAACTTGCCAAGATTGCCGAAATACAAAAACAGTTGCTAGACGCAGGTATATCCTATGAGGATTTAACAGCAGCTAATGTCCCTCCATTATCAAAAAGAGCTGGGCAAAAAAGACCGGTTAAATACAGCATCACTGATGAAGAAGGTGAAACCCATAATTGGACCGGTATTGGTAGAATGCCAAAGGTGTTCAGTGAAGCACTTGCATCGGGTAAAACACTGGAAGACCTTTCCGTCTAATCAAATAATTCCTCGAGGGAAGTCTCACTTCCCTTTTTTGACAATACAAACACACGCGCTTTCTATTTTCCTGTGAAATGTTTCACAAATCACATTAAGTAATTTTCTGCTTCACCTAGACGCATTAAGCAACTGTCCGCTAAGCTGATACATATAATTAATGAGTACGCTGTGAATTATGGATCAAAGCTTAGATTTAGCGATACGGGAAATATCAAAGGTCGTTCTGGGAAAGCAAACCCAAGTCAAATTAGCCTTAACTTGCCTCTTATGCAGAGGACACCTTCTAATTGAAGACTTACCTGGCATGGGTAAAACCAGCCTGGCTCATGCGATTGCTAGCACTCTTGGTTTACAACTTTCGCGAGTACAATTCACTTCAGATTTACTACCTGCCGACATTCTAGGCGTGAATATTTTTGACTCTGAGGCAAAACGATTTGTATTTCACCAAGGTCCGGTGTTTTCCCAAATCTTATTGGCTGATGAAATTAATCGAGCCAGCCCAAAAACGCAAAGTGCTTTGTTAGAAGCGATGGAAGAAAAACAAGTCAGTATTGATGGTGAGACCTATTCCCTGCCCGACCCGTTTTTCGTCATCGCAACCCAAAACCCAACGCACCAGTCGGGCACGTATCCGTTACCAGAATCCCAGTTAGATCGCTTTTTTATGCGTATCCAACTGGGGTTCCCTGACTGGCAATCGGAAAAAACTATGTTAATGGAACTCGAAGAGCACACCTTAGACTCTATTAACAACGTGATATCATCGGAAGCTCAAACCCGGCTACACCAAGAAGTGCTAAAAGTGAGCGCCTCTAGCGCCATTGTTGAGTACATATTGCGGCTTGTCACTTACACCAGAGAATCAGAAGACTTTCCTAACCCATTATCCCCTAGAGCCAGTAAAAGCCTTTTGTTAGCAGCAAAAGCATGGGCATTACTTGCAGGTAGAAGTTACGTATTACCAGAGGATGTACAAGCAATATTGCCATCGGTTGCAGAACACCGTTTGCGCAGTGCCTATTCTGATTCGGCAACCTCTCACGTATTTTCCGACTTGTTACTGTCGCGTGTGGACACCTTAGCGGCCTAATAATGAGTATTACCGCTCCAATTAGGAATTGGTGGGCTAACAGGATGGAGCGTTGGTTAACTGGGCGCATTCCTAAGCAAAGAGCCTATCAATTAGATATGTCGAACATATTTATATTCCCATCTCGCTTTGGCAGGTGGTTTTTAATGATGTCGGGGCTTCTCTTTATTCTAGGTACTAATTACCGAAACAACATGATGTTGTTGTTGTCATTTTTTCTCGTCTCCATATTTCTGGTAACACTGCTCAGTAGCTTTGCTAATTTCGCCAAATTACAAATTCACATTGGTAAAACCAAATCAGTTTTTGCAGGAGAAGAGTTAAATATTCCCATTTGGATTGGCGACAACGATAACCAAGATTTCATTCCCAACCAAGTAGAAGGCAATATTCATGTGAGTTGGTGGCAACAAGACACCTCAATAACCTTGGACCCTAATGACTTTACCAATCCAGTCGGGATATCGCTGGCAACCAAGGAACGTGGTGAAATAGAACTTCCTCGTTTAACTTTTGAAAATTTCTATCCGCTTGGCTTATATCGATGTTGGACACACCTTAACTTTGAAAGCAAAATTATCGTTTACCCAACCCCGGTGTCTACTGCACTGCGTCCTAAAAATCTGCAAGGGGAAGAAAATAGCGAGTCCGTGCCCAGCCTTATTGCAGGAAGCGATGATTTTGATAGCTTAAAAAGCTACCAAAAGGGTGAGCCCATGCAGCATGTTGCATGGAAACAAGTCGCCAAAGGCGGAGACTGGCTTAGCAAAACATATGTAGAAGATAAGGGCAGCACTGTTTGGCTAGACATCCAACAGTTTTCAGACGTTGATTACGAAACAGCAATAAGCCAACTTACCTATTTAGTGCTGCAACTAGCACATCAAAAAGTCGAATATGGTTTAGCATTGCCGACTCACACTATCGTTCCCGGCAGTGGCGACGAACATATGAATCTGTGCCTTACACAACTCGCACTGCTCCCGAAACATTCAGGAGAGCAAAAATGAAAGCAACTAATGCGAAGGCTCAGCTTTTAATTGGAATCAGTTTCTTGTTACTCGCGTTTTCTATGTTAACGACGGTAATGACATGGGTACTTGTGTTAGTCGTTATTTCAGTGGCTCTACAAGCACTTCCGTTTTTTAAGGTTGATATCCATCACCCGAGCGTTCGCACCATAAACTTGTTCGCTATTTTGTGTGCACTTGCCTTGGCGTACACAACATGGCAAGCGGGCTTGATGATTGCCATGGTCAATTTATTAGTAATGGCATGTGCATTAAAAATTCTGCAAATGCATACCACCCGAGACTATTTCATCGTAGTTTGTGTACAGTTTTTTCTAATTGGCTGCGGACTCATATTCGAACAATCTATTTTTTACGCCGGATTTCTTGCTTTCGTTGCTACTTTGCAACTGTCATCGGTCGCATTCCACATCTCACCAAGCCGTCCATTACAAAAGCAAATTTGGCTTTCTATTAAGATTTCGCTACAGGCGATGCCCATATGTGTGCTGCTGTTTTTAGTTTTACCGCAACTCAGTCCACTTTGGAAAATGCCTTCGTCACAAAGCAAACAAACTGGCTTAACAGAGGAAATCACGCCGGGAGATATTGCCAATCTGAGCCAATCTGGTGATTTAGCGTTTCGCGCGCAATTTTCTGGCAATATCCCTGCCCCCCATCAACGTTATTGGCGCGGATTAGTATTTGAGGATTTTGACGGTAAAACCTGGCGAATCAGTGAAGCTAGAAAAAAAATGAAACGAATCAACTATCGTTTGGGGCGCAAAACGTCTCCAGCCTATGACTACAGCAAAGAATTCAAATACGACGTTATTATTGAGCCGACGAATCAACAATTTCTATTTGCTTTAGATGCTCCCCTGACAACAACGAGACGGACATGGTTGTCGCCTGATTTTCAGATCCAAAGCACAATACCTTTAGTAACCAAGTTCAAATATAGCGTGCAGTCTTACCCAAATACGCCACTGAAGGGCGCTTCCGATTATTTTGATGTCAATATGAACTTGCAAGTGCCTGAAACAGGAAACCCAAAAACAAAAGCATGGGTTCGCGAACTGCGACAGCAACACAGATCGAATGAAGCATTTATTTTGGCTGTGGAAACTTTCTTTTTTACTGAACCTTTCAGTTACACATTAAGGCCTGATTTGATGCCTTTCGATCCTGTTGACACTTTCTTATTCGACAAGCAAGCAGGGTTTTGTGCACATTTTTCTAGTGCCTACGCATATATTATGCGACTTGCAGGTATTCCAGCGAGAGTCGTTGGTGGTTACCAAGGCGGTGAAATGCGTAAAGAGCAATATATGAGCATCTATCAATATGACGCCCATGCCTGGGTAGAGATATGGCAGCCCGGCATCGGTTGGATACGAAAAGATCCCACAGGGTTTGTCGCACCCGATCGAATCAGTTACGGCTTGGAACGCGCCTTAGCTTATGAAGAGTCATTTTTAGAAGACTCACCTTTTTCCCTAATGAAGTGGCGAAATACGGCGGTTTTGAACGAAATTAGATTGGTTTTGGCGGATATCGATTTTTTCTGGAGTAAATGGGTTCTAGGCTTTGACCAAGAACGCCAGTTAAATCTTTTTAGGCTATTAGTTGGGGAAATCAAACCGATAAGAATTGCCCTTCTGCTCTTAGCGATTTTATTTGTGATCAGCCTTTTCCTTCTTTTATTTAATTACCGCGTTTGGTTTCCTAAGATTAATAACTACCCGCTCCACTTTTATTTGAAGTCGCTAAAATACTTAGCGAAACAAAATATTGTAAGAGCCAGACAAGAAACCCCAATGGCATTTTACACCCGGATCGCTCAGCAGCTTTCGGTTCAGCAACGTGAGCTTTTTCTAACGCTTACCGAGCAATTTAACCAAGTTACATACCAGGTGCAAACACCTTCACGGGAACGCATAAAAGCAATGCGACAAACCCTAAAGGCTTTCAAAAAGTCGCTATAGTTTACCATTGCTTGTTATTAAAGCGCTCGCTCAAACAATTCATGTAGCTGGACAATATTATTCAACTTCAACGTAGCTGCCGAAAAATCATGAGATAAGGTATGTGGATTTGGAATAGCGATACAGTCAATACCCGCAGCTCGAGCGGCGCTGACTCCACTGAAAGTGTCTTCAATCGCTAAGCATTCCGATTTATCTAGTTGCATATCGAAAAGTGCCTTATTGTAGACATCTGGCTCTGGCTTATTATTCTCAACCTGGTCACCTGTCGCCACAAGCTCAATGAAATGTTCAAGCTTATTACCGGATACCGAGCGCAAAACAGCGAATCTTTCAGAACCAGAGACCACTGCCATTCTGCGATTTTTGATATGTAGAAACTGCATAAAGTCTTTAACACCCTCCAAAAGAGGGAAATATGAGGTCTCTAGAAAGCGTTTTGTCGCCTGTCGTTTTCTATCTAAAAGTGACTCAGGAGACTCTTGTAAAGCAAAACAGGAAAACAAATATTCAATATTAGATTCAGTCGGAACACCAACACAGTTATTTGCATACATTTCTTCCGTAAATTGATTTGCGAATGTTCCAATTAGGCTCAACCACAATTCATAATGTACCTGCTCCGAATCGACAATAGTGCCGTCATGATCGAAAAGAATGGCTTTATATTTAGTGACGTCCATTTTTACTCCACTGTTTTTTACCAAAAACAAAAACAATAACTATGTATGCTCTATATTTAATTGTGTTCTGGTCGCTTTCTCAGTAGCACTGTAACCTCATCTCTATCGTGATAGAGTTGTTTTACACGCAACTGAAACTTTTTAATGTTTGCCGCATGCAAACTCTCTCTTATGATGTCTAAGCACTCTTGCACTGATTCATAACGTTTTTTCATGGGCAATTTAAGGTTGAACATCGCTTCTTTACACCAACCTTTAATCAACCAGTCGCACATGAGCTTTGCAACCCTATCGGGTTTTTCAATCATGTCACAAACCAACCAATAAACGTTTTTCTTTTTCGGCTCATAACTAAAACCGTCTTCTTGATAGTGTTTTACTTGTCCTGTTTCCATTACCACTTCAGACATCGCACCATTATCAACTGCCTGCACAAACATACCTCGCCTAACCAACTGATATGTCCACCCTCCAGGGCAAGCTCCTAAATCGACAGCGTGAAGGCCAGGTGCTAGCCTCTGTTCTCTTTCTTGCTCAGGTATAAACAGTTGAAACGCTTCGTCTAGTTTTAAAGTGGAGCGGCTAGGTGCCTGATTAGGGTGTTTTAAGCGCAATATGCCATTGGCAAGTGATGAGCAATTTTCACTTGGGGCATAGCCAAAGAAACAAGATGTGCTACTTGTGAAAAACAAGAACAAGCTTACACTCGCTTTTGACTTTTCATCGTAGCGCTGCACCTTTTTTAAATATTGTCTCAAGGGGACGGTAAATTTTCGACAGAGCTTAGAAAGCGCTTTGCCCTCTTCAGAATCTGGAGCCTCTACTCTCAACTCAGTACCCAAAGGTAATGCGTCAGTGACCTCCTTCAAACTGTTGATGCGGTCACTGGGATCTAGCTCTTCAAAATGAGCCAGGCTTAAAAACCATTGCCTGATAAATATAAATTTTCCGAAGGGTAACTTGTTGATCACGGTCGCAAGACTTACAGTATCTTGCCCATAAAATTCAATCCACCCTGTATTAGGTTTGCCTTTGAAATAACCGTAACAATTGAAGTCAGCGGCTAACGTTTGAATTTCTAGTCCAGCGTCGTTTTCAAATCCAGGGCGACAATAACACAGGATACAGCTCATTAAATTTCTACACTCTTATATGCAGCAAGTACGAATAAAATCCAACCAACAATAAAGGCCACACCACCAATTGGCGTAATAGGGCCAAGCCATTTCCAGGAGGTCAATGCTAAACCGTAAAGACTGCCACTGAATAGCACAATACCAGCTAACAGTGCACCGGCGCTGCTAGCCCACATATTATTGGGGTACTGTTTTGCCAAGATAACAATTAATATAATCGCCAGACTGTGAAAAAGCTGATAATCAACGCCGGTTTGAAAGGCGTTAAGCAGGTTCTCTGGTATTTTGTTTTTTAAACCGTGAGCGGCAAAAGCTCCTAGCACTACTGATAAGCCAGCTAATACACCGGCACTGACCAAAAACAATTTCATAATTTACTATTCACCACCATTTTTATAAATTCCACGCTAGACTTTACCGCTGCTTGCATGTTCTGCTCAGTCGTGTTTTGGTCTGATTTTCGAGTCTTAAAACTGTGTTCACCGTTTTCAATAAAACAGACGTTCACTAAAGAGGACAAGCAGTAACTCTCAACTTCTTCGCGCTTACCAAATGGATCTCTGTCTCCTTGCGCGATAAATAAGGGTTTACCTAGACTTTCTAGGTGCTCTGTGCGCAATTTATCAGGCTTACCTGGCGGGTGAAAAGGATAACCAAAACAGACTCCTCCTAGTGCGTCCGTTTCTTCTACAAGCATGCTTGCTACTCTTCCTCCCATAGATTTCCCACCTATGAATAAAGGTATTGTAGAGTCAATATGAGCTATTTCATTGACAAAGCGCTCAGTCAATTTCGGCATTCGATCTGGGGGGCGACGGGTGCCGAGTTCTGCAGCTTTATCCATATAATCAAAATTGAATAATCGACAGTCAACTTGATGCTCTCTAAACAAGCCTGCAGTTAGTTGCATAAATTCACTGGACTTATCAGCACCAGCACCATGGGCAAAAAGTAATGTTGCTATCATTTAGTCGTCCGAAACCTGCTCTAATAGCCAATCTTTAAACGCTTGAATCTTACCCAGCTCGGCATGCGACTCCCGACACACGAGAAAATAAGACTTCTGCGTCACAATGCGCCCTTCAAAGGGACATATTAAACGCCCCATGGCAATTTCAGGCCGTGCGAGAGCACTATCAACTAACGCAATTCCCTGCCCCAACGCAGCGGCTTGTAGTACGAGAATACTGTGACTAAAAATGGGTCCTTGATTAACGTTCATCCCCAAAATATTGAAGTGGCGTATCCACTGCTTCCATGCCTCTCTTGAAGTATCGTGTAGCAATTGGTGATACTTCAAATCGTCTAATTCCTCCAACGGTTTATCACTTTGCAGTAACATGGGAGAACATACGGGGGTGAGGTACTCAGAATAGAGTTTATCAGCTAACAAACCACTCCAGCGTCCTTTTCCATAATAGATAGCTAGGTCAACGTCATCTGTGAGAAAACCGTCGTCAAAGTCAACGGCTTTGATCCTAACGTCTATATCAGGTTGTTTAGCTGCGAAATCGGAAAGCTTGGGAACCAACCACTGTACGGCAAAACTAGGAGGTAGCGCCACGGTGATGGAACCTTTTGCCCCCATAGCATGCAACCGTTTTGTGGCTTCATGTAAATTCTCAAAAATTTCTTTTATGTCGAGGTAATAACTTTGGCCTTCCTCAGTTAACAATAACGTCCTATTTTTTCTGAGAAAAAGTTTCATTCCCAGAAAATCTTCTAATCCCTTTATTTGATGACTAACAGCCGCTTGTGTCACAAAAAGTTCTTCTGCGGCTCGAGTGAAGCTCAAGTGCCTTGCGGCTGCTTCAAAAGCCTTTAAGGCGTTCAAAGGTGGAAGTCGAATATTCATATTTAAGGCATTTTGTTCAGGTCTGATTCACAATCAATTATACATTAGCTTTTCTAATGCATGAACCATACTTTTTCTCGTTTTCACTTAACCACACAACACTTTATATTATCACTGTCGCCGCAAAAGCCTTTAAAAGCAAAGGTCTTGTGAACATCAAGTAAATTTTTAGCGACTTTTGTGTCATTTTTAACATTAATTTAACTTTAGGTAATCAAAATGAAAAACGTATCGAAAATCATACTCGCAGGTATCGCTACCAGCTTCATCAGCACATCTGTTTTTGCTGACAATAACACTATTACTAAACAAGAAATTCAATCTGAAATTGCAAACAGCATAGAAATCGCAATTTCGACAATTAAACAACCAGAACCACAAAAGTTGGCCAAGTTACACGCTGACCAAATGAACTTTACTCAAAATGTCAGCAAGTTTTTACTCATTGCTAAATACAACGATGAGACAATGACTATCAAACCGCAACTAGTAAGTGAATAATCAAACTCTGGCATGTAAGTTACGCTAACGCGCACATTGCCTAAAGCATATTGTTGACACTCATTGCTCCCGTTTAAACGGGAGCACATGACGTCCGAACCACTAATCAATGTTTAACGGTTCGAAACTCTTCACCAAGTCATCTAGCTGCTTCATTTGCAGCAAATAATCTTCAAGTTTATCTAACGGCAAAGCGCAAGGACCATCGCACTTAGCTTCGTTTGGATTTGGATGCGATTCTATAAATAATCCCGCTATTCCCAGAGCCATACCTGAACGCGCTAGTTCAGCTGCCTGTGCACGTCTTCCATCAGCAGAATCAGTTCTACCACCAGGACGTTGCAATGCGTGTGTAGCATCAAAGATAACAGGCGCTTGTTTTTTCATATCGTCCATGCCCAACATATCGACGACTAAATTATTGTAGCCAAAGCAGGAGCCTCTTTCGCACAAGATAATATTATCATTCCCGGCCTCCATGAACTTATTGATAATATGACGCATCTCATGTGGTGCTAGGAATTGTGGCTTTTTCACATTAATAACGGCACCAGTTTTCGCCATTGCGACAACCAGATCAGTCTGTCGTGCAAGAAATGCGGGGAGCTGGATGACATCCACAACCTCTGCCACTGGCTGCGCTTGGTGCGGCTCATGAACATCGGTAATTAACGGCACAGAAAACTGCTCTTTGATCTCTTCAAATATCCTCAACCCCTCTTCCATACCAGGGCCTCGGAATGAATGAACCGAAGAGCGATTCGCTTTATCAAAAGATGCCTTAAAAACGTAAGGAATACCCAGTTTATCTGTCACCGATTTGTAGGTTTCTGCTATTGTCATAGCAAGATCGCGCGACTCGAGTACGTTCATACCACCAAAGAGTACGAAGGGTGCGGTATTAGATATTTCAATTCCAGAAAGTGAAATTGACTGTTTGTTTTGCATTGTTGCTCCTTAGTAAACAAATGCTAAAGATCGTTGCCGCAACAATAGCAAAACACGCAGCGTTAAACACGGTAAAAATCGTAGTAACCGAAATTTAATGAAGAATGACGGACTGTTGTTGAAGTTGTTTCAACTGTATTTTCAACAGAGGCGTTGAAGGGTCTTTCGGGCAGTGTTTTATGAAGTATTCATAATCAGCCAATGCTACGGTTGGACATTCTAGCTGATGCAGTAAAAAGCCCCTATCGCGCCTTTCGTATGGGTCGTCAGGGCATAGCTGTACTAGTAGGTCTACCGTCGCTAGTGCATCTTGGTAATTTTCTTCGTTGATATAGGCAGACTTCAAATTGTGTAAAAGCCTGATTACCGTTTCTTCTACGCCAACAGCATCTAGTGTTTCCACAGGCATACTCTCTTCCGCGGATTCACCTAAAATACTCGAATATAACTGCTGTAACTGTTGCCAATTTAAACGGGTACCGTTCAACGGGTCGATAAACACTGTTTTGTCTTCATCCAGTTCACAACGCACTAAAAAATGACCGGGAAAATTAACACCGCTTAACTTTAACCCTATGGCATTGCCAACCTGACAAAAAATCATTGCCATAGACACTGGGATGCCGGTGCGAAAGGCAATAACCTGATTGATCAAATTGTATTTAGAGGCGAAGAAATCTCTTTCATCGCCACTGAAGGCAAGGTCTTTGTAGAAAAAGTCGACAAATTGATTGAGCTTTTCCTGAGGTGTAGATGCAGACGCTATATGCTTTCCACTGCGAATGATGAAGTCTTCAATTTGCGCAATTGAGCTAGCCACATTCATATCGGCTTGGAAGTGTTTCGCCACAATCAATCCCGACATCAACAGGTTATTGTGACTCATAGCGTGTTTTAATTCCTGCAACGCAGTTTCCCCGATCAATAAAAATCCAAATCTGGTTTTAATATCGGAAAATCTCGGCAAAGCTTTAAGTGTCATTTTAAATACTGAGTATAAATGGTTGTTTCAGTACTGCTAGCTTGCCAATCATGGCCAACATAGCTAAAGCACCGACAAATGCCAAACTACGTTGAAGGTTATTCTTTGCCAATTTGAGTGCCACTAACCCTAAGAATATATAAGCGATAACAGCAATTAGTTTTTCGGTCAGCCATGCGTGAACAAAGGGGTATTGGGCAATCACGACGCATAGTGTTGCCGCACTTAAAAGCAATACAGTGTCAACAACGTGAGGAGTGATCTTTAGCCATTTCTTTTGCAGCAATTCACTGCCTTTCAGTGTCAGCACAAATCTAAAAATAAGAAGCGAAATGCTTAATACAATAGCGAGTAAATGAATGTGTTTAATTGCGGTATACACGATGCAGCCTGCTTTTTTTGTTATTTGCAGCGCACTTTACGTGTCATTGAATTTAAAAGCGAGTGACCAAACGGTCACATTTGATAACTTGTTGACTAAACAATAAATTTTTTTATTACAAATTATTAAGGTGCCCACATCTGAGCACCTGCTTGAGGACTTACTCAGTTCCACCTGTCACTGAATCAGGATAGGCGAATATAATGGCTTCAAATTTGTTAATGTTTTGAATTAGCACATCCACCAAGTCTGGATCGAACTGCTTACCTTTTTCACTTTGAAACTTTTCAATAACTTTTTCGACGGTCCAAGGTTCTTTGTAGCAGCGCGTACCACGCAACGCATCATAAACATCCGCAACTGATGCTATACGCGAATATATATTGATTTCTTTACCTTTCAGACCTCTTGGATAACCATTACCGTCCCAGTGTTCGTGATGTTCACGCGCTAATAAGGCTGCGGTTCTTATAATTGGCTTTTGGCTATCTTTAAGCATGTCGTAACCGGAATCGGCATGCTCGCGCACGATTTCGATTTCTTCTTGAGTAAGCGCTGAAGGTTTGGTTAGAATTTCAACAGGTACTCTTAGCTTGCCGATGTCATGAAGTGGTACAGCTAATTTCAGCACATCGACCTCTTCTTTAGCCAAGCCATATTCTCGAGCCAGTAGCTCGCACAATACTGTCATTCTTTGAATATGACGGCCACCACTTAGCTGACACTCCATCGCTTGACCAATACGCTCCAAAATTTCTTTTTGCGTATCTTCGATGTCTTTTGTTAGAAGAACATTTTCAAAAGCAATTTGTACGTGATTGGCAAAGATTTCAATGAGGTGCTTATCATTTTGATTCAACTTGCGCGGAATACCAGACAAATACAAAAGAGAACCTGGTTCAGTATTACTTTCACAATAGGCTACGACATAGTCATCAGAATACACTACCTCTCTGCTTCGTAACGCCTTCTTACATGACTCAAGCACTTCGCCCTCGACTACTTCTTCAAGTGGTCTCACGCGTTTATCAGCCTGTTCGCCTTTTCCTGTAAAAACGACAAACTCACTAATGTCATTTTTACTTTTACCTTCCGCTGCGGCTAACGCACTTGTGATATACGCAGCATCAGTAGTGCCGCCCAACAATGAGCTTAGCTGTTGGATAATACCGTCGATAAAGCTTTCCAGCGAGTGAATACTAAACAGGTCTGCGGAGGCCGATATTATTTTTTCTAGCCCCTGTCGGCTTTCTTCAATTGAAATGATGTCTCTATAGGAACGCAGTGTGGCAATGACAACCGTGAATAGCTTCTGTGCAGTTAACTCTGTCTTAGATTTGTAATCGTTGATGTCGTAGTTAACGATGACGTCTTTTTCAGGAGCTTGGCCAGGTTGGCCTGTGCGTAATATAATGCGGGTAAAATGGTTATGAGCTTCGTTGCGAATAAACTCTGCGACCTTCAAACCAGCATCGTCCGTTTCCATGACAACATCGAGTAAAACCACCGCGATATCATCATGCTCCATAAACAATTTCTTCGCTTCCGCACCACTGTGCGCGCTCAAAAACTCTAGGTTTTTGTCTTGAAAGACGAAGTCACTTAACGCTAACTTGGTAACTGCATGAACCTCTGGTTCATCATCTACAACCAAGATTTTCCAAGAATTTCGCTCTTCAACAATCTCTTCTTCTGAATCGTCTGCGAATAAAAAATCGTCGGACATATTGCATCCTGTAATGGCAAGGTAATGTTTGTAAACCTGAGCGCTACCTTGCACTCATAAAAACATACCTAAATCAAAAATTTACTATGACGTAATATCAAGTTAGCGGGAAAATTAAGGATATGCAACTGACAATTGGGCAACTGTAATACGATCCAATTCATTTAGATCTTTAACTGTGGATACATTGGTAAATTTTTGTTCGCGTAAATATTGCTGTATCGCTTCGGCTTGTTGCCACCCGTGTTCTAACATTAACCATCCGTCAGTATTTAAATAGCTAACGCTGTCATCGATGATCTTCTCAATATCTTCTAAACCGTCGGCACCACTTGCCAGAGCTGATATAGGCTCAAAGCGCAAATCACCCTTTTTTAAATAAGGGCTGTTACTTTCAACATACGGAGGATTACTAACGATAATGTCGAACTTTTGAACTGGAATTACTTCAAACCAATTGCTCACCAATAGCTCGATATTTTTTATATTATTAAGAGCCGCATTTTGTTTCGCCAAACTTACCGCTTCGGCGACTCTGTCTACTGCGACAAGTCGCCAAGAAGGTTTTTCTGAAGCGATTGCTAAAGCAATAGCACCGGTACCCGTTCCTAAATCTAAACAACGCGCGTTTTCGATTGGCAATGCAATCGCTTGCTCGACTAATAATTCGGTTTCTGGACGTGGAATTAAGGTAGAAGGATTAGTCTTTAATGTAAGCGACCAGAAGTCTCGTTCACCTGTGATATAAGCGATTGGTTCACCCGACTTACGACGAGCCACGCAGTGTTCAAATTGCGCCAACTGTTTGGCAGTTATTTCTTTATCTGGCCAGGTGTGCAAATAAGTAGTGGAAACATCCAGAATATGACACAGCAAGACCTTGCAGTCTAACTTGGGGGACTCACCACCCTCAAGCGCCTGAGCGCCCCAAATAAGAGCCTCGCTAATTTGCATCTTTACAGTTCTGACTCGTCCGAAAGTGACGCTAACAAGTCAGCTTGGTGCTCTTGCTTAATAGGTTCTAAAACCGCATCCAAGTCTCCTTCAATAACTTCCTCTAATCGATAGATAGTAAGGTTAATACGGTGATCGGTTAGTCTGCCTTGTGGAAAGTTGTACGTACGAATACGCTCGGAACGGTCACCTGACCCCACTAAACTGCGCCTGGTGCTAGCTTCTTCCGCTGCGCGCTTTTCTTCTTCGATTTGGTTTAAGCGAGCCTGTAATACCGACATAGCCTTAGCTCGGTTTTTGTGCTGAGAGCGCTCATCTTGACACTCAACCACGATACCTGTTGGTAAGTGCGTTAAACGGATAGCAGAATCTGTTTTGTTAACGTGCTGACCACCGGCTCCACTTGCTCTAAATGTATCAACACGCAAATCGCCAGCGTTAATTTCAATCGCTTCAGACTCAGGAATCTCAGGTAATACAGCAACCGTACAAGCTGACGTATGTACTCGCCCTTGCGACTCAGTTTCAGGTACGCGCTGCACGCGGTGACCACCTGACTCAAACTTCAATGTACCATACGCTGCATCGCCTACGACATTCGCGATAACCTCTTTGTAACCACCATGTTCACCTTCATTGGCACTTACGATCTCTACTCGCCACTTATTCTTTTCGGCATAACGACTGTACATTCTGAATAAATCGCCTGCGAATATCGCGGCTTCATCACCACCCGCTCCTGCACGAATCTCCAAGAAACAACTCATGTCATCGTTCGGATCTTTTGGTAACAATAAGATTTGCAGTTCTTGTTCTAAATCTTCTACTGTTTGCTTCGCGACTTTGAATTCATCTTGCGCCATCGCCTTCATTTCAGCATCGTCTTCCTGCATCATTTCTTGGGCAGCAACAATATCTTCTTCAGCTTGTTGATAGGCGGAAAAACACTTTACGACCTCTTCCAGCTGCGAATACTCTTTCGATAGACCGCGAAATTTGTCTTGGTCAGCAATAATCTCAGGTGCAGATAGCATTACCTGAATTTCTTCATATCGCTCGTTAAGGGTTTCTAATTTTCTAACAACTGATTCTTTCATCTATTTCACTTATTCAGGTACATTTAAACCGTACAATGACGCTAAAAGGTTCATTGTCGATTTGTCATTTTGCTCTGCAGCCTGTTTCAAGCCTGCGGTTGGCGCATGCAACAAACTGTTAGTTAACTTGTTTGCCAACTCCTGCACAACCTCTTCAGGACTTTGACCGTCTTTTATTTGATTTAACGCGCGCAACATTAAGCGCTCTTTTTCTTCAGCACTTTGCTGTCTTAATTGTTTCACTAAATCAATATTTTGCTGTCTTTGTTGCCACGTTAAATATGCATCTACATGTTCTGCAATAAGTAACTTAGCTTGCTGCGCGGCTTCTTCTCGCGACTTGAGGTTTTCCTTAATAATTGCCTGAAGGTTATCCACCGTATATAAATAGGCTCCTTCGAGCAAATTTACTTCTTGTTCAATATCTCGTGGGACCGCCAAGTCTATTAGCAGCATAGGTTTTCGCTTTCTCGCTTTTAGCGCAGTTTCAACCATGCCTTTACCCACCAAAGGCAACTGACTTGCGGTTGAGCTAATAACAATATCTGCGTCAGCCAAGTGATAATGCAATTGAGACAACGTAATCACGTTCGCACCGAGCTTATTGGCCAGTTCTTCTCCGCGCGCGATAGTGCGGTTAGCAACCGTTATTTTCTGAGCGCCTTGCTGTTTCAAATGGTCGGCCACCAGTTCAATGGTTTCCCCGGCACCAATTAATAAGATCTCGCTTTTACCAATATCGCTAAAAATGTGACGAGCAAGCTGAACCGCCGCAAAAGCAACAGACACAGCATTGGCACCTATTTCAGTTTCTGTTCTAATGCGCTTAGCCGCATTAAATGTATTTTGAAACAGTCTCTCTAGATTGCCTGATACAGCACCGCAGTGTTTTGCTTCTGTGTAAGCCTGTTTCAATTGCCCCAAAATCTGAGGCTCGCCCAAAATCAACGAATCTAAACCGCTTGCCACTTCCATGACATGTTGAACGGCCTTATCGTGGCTATAACAATATGTTACCGGCTCAATCGCATTTTCACTGACACCGTGAAACTTGGCTAACCAGCGGATCAGATGCAGCGCTTCAGAGCTCTCAGAGTCCACGTATAACTCAGTGCGATTACACGTGGATAAAATCACCCCTTCATTTACCTCAGGGAGAGACAACAAAGACTGCAATGCATCGAATATATTATCTGGAGAAAAAGCCACTTGTTCACGCACTTCAACTGAAGCGGTGGTGTGGTTAATTCCAAAGGCAATAAACGACATATTATTATTTTTGTTCCTGGGTGATGGGTGGTTATTCAGATATAAAAGCGCGGCATTTTACGAAAATATGGCCGTCAATTAAAGAAATAGCTGGGTTTATTTTAGCGATCTATTGCGCCTCATTGCGTGTACAATAGAATACGTTTGGTTCTAACTATGTAAGTTGTTTAATAATGAAACGATTACTCACGTTTATTTTATCTATTTTTTCACTAAATACCGCTATTGCTAATTTAAGTGATATTCCTTTAGTGAGCGCTGAAGAGGTCAATAAAAACCGAGACCAATACATCGTATTGGATGTGCGCTCAGAAAAAGAATATGCAGCGGGTCACATACCTGGTGCCATAAACATTCCGCACACTCAAGTAAAAGAAAATCTTGCCAAAATCAAAGGGTGGGAAAACAAAACCATTGTTGTGCACTGTAAAAGTGGTTATCGAGCCGGAATTGCAGAATCAGTGCTGCAAAGTAACGCTATTAACAATGTTGCTCATTTAGAAGGTGATTTTAAAGGTTGGGAAAAGTTGGAACTCCCGCTAGATAAGGTAAACTAGGCGACTTTATGCTGGGATAAGCATTCCCTGCTTTTCTCATCGTTGCAGGAAGATAACGAATGATTAGGCACATCGCCGTTTTATTTATTTGCATATGGGTAACTGGCTGTGCCGTTGCTCCTACCACAACTACTTCATGGGATACTAACCAGCCACTTGTCAAATGGACCGCCAAAGGACGTATCGCGTTTGATGATGGCAATGAGAAATTCAGTGCTACAGTAACATGGAAACAAGATCAGCAGCAATACGATGCGCGATTGTCGAAACTTATTGGCGGTACTCTTTTGCACTTGGTACAAGAGCCCCTTATTGTGCGCATGGAGGTCGATGACAAACACTACAGAGATATTGATGCAGAACTGCTTATACAGCGAGTCTTTGGTTGGGATATTCCTGTCGCCAGCTTTCCAAATTGGTTACTAGCAAAGCCTAACGAAAAACAGCTACAGCCTGGTTCAGTCGAGTCTCAGGACGGACAAATTAAGCGCTTCACAACGGAGCAAGGTTGGCTTGTCAGCTACCAAAACTACCAACAAGTTCGCGGCATCGAACTGCCTAAAAGCCTACAAATTAAAAAAGACAACATCAAAATAAAACTTCGTATTAGTGAATGGCAACTGCATGATATTTGAATCAAAGAACTGGCCAAGTCCTGCGAAAATTAACCTTTTTCTGCACATAAATGGCCGTCTAGCGAATGGCTATCATCAATTACAAACCTGTTTTCAACTTTTAGATTACGGTGACACGCTGCATTTTAACATCAATGCGTCGGGCACCATTAAACTAGCCACAACCATAGAAGGCGTAGTTGAAACGGACAACCTCATCTACAAAGCCGCAACCCTTCTCAAACAAAAATCTAAGACAACACTAGGTTGTGAAATTTCGATAGAAAAAGTGTTGCCGATGGGTGGCGGTATCGGCGGCGGTTCATCGAATGCGGCGACTACTTTGGTCGCGCTTAATCATTTGTGGCAAACCAATTTATCCGTAGATGAACTTGCAGATTTAGGCCTTAAACTCGGCGCTGATGTTCCAGTGTTCGTTCGCGGCAATAGTGCTTTCGCATCAGGTGTTGGAGAGCAACTTACTTCAATAAACCTACCAGAAAAATACTTTTTAGTAGTACACCCCAATGTACACGTATCCACTGCAGAAGTGTTCACCGACCCAGACCTACCCAGAAATACACAAGAAATTCAATGGGATAACTATTGCTTTGAAGATACCCAAAATGATTGCCAAGAACTGGTTTGTCAACAACACGGGGATATTGCAAAAACATTACAGTGGTTGTTAGAATATGCGCCGTCCAGAATGACAGGTACAGGCGCATGCTTGTTTGCTGTTTTCGACAATGAAATAGAAGCAAGAAAGCTTTTGCAAAAATTGCCATTAGGCTGCGATGGATTTGTAGCAAAAGGAGTAAATCGTTCACTCCTTTTTGAAAGAATTGCAGAAGATTCTAAGTAATTGAACTAAAATTGGTTCATTAGTAATAAATACGCCGCGTCGGCCAAAGGTTTTTTCCATGTATATCTGGCAAAAAATTACTTACGCCCGACCGATTAACTTTAAACCGCTAGAGGCGATTGGTTAACGGTAGGGTTCTTTCAAAAGGTCTGCACGTCGCTGTCAGCCTTGTTGCCCCCTCCCCAGCCGCTTCTACTGTTATCCCGAGGAACAAAACGTGCCGGATATGAAGCTTTTTGCTGGTAATGCAACACCAGAACTCGCTCAAAAAGTAGCCGACAGACTTTACACTAAATTAGGCCATGCAAGCGTAGGTCGCTTCAGCGATGGTGAAATCAGTGTTGAAATCCATGACAACGTTCGTGGAGCTGATGTATTTATTATTCAATCCACATGTAATCCGTGTAACGACAACTTGATGGAACTCATCGTAATGATAGATGCGTTACGTCGTGCATCATCGGGTCGTATTACCGCCGTCATTCCTTATTTTGGTTATGCTCGTCAAGATCGCCGTGTGCGCTCAGCGCGTGTTCCAATCACAGCGAAAGTGGTAGCCGACTTTTTGTCCAACGTAGGTGTTGACCGCGTATTGACCATTGACTTGCACGCAGAGCAGATTCAAGGTTTCTTCGACGTGCCGGTAGACAACGCTTTTGGTACGCCGATATTGATGGAAGACATGCGCAAGCGCAAATTCGATAACCCAGTTGTCGTATCACCTGATATCGGTGGTGTTGTGCGTGCTCGCGCTGTGGCCAAACTGCTTAACGATTCGGATCTAGCCATCATCGATAAACGTCGCCCTAAAGCGAACGTTGCCCAAGTGATGCATATTATTGGTGATGTTGAAGGTCGTGACTGTATTATTGTAGATGACATGATTGATACTGGCGGCACCTTAGCTAAAGCGGCAGATGCCCTCAAACAACATGGTGCAAAACGCGTTTATGCTTATGCCACACACGCAATCTTCTCGGGTAATGCGCCAAGTAATCTGAAAAACTCTGTAATCGATGAAATCATTGTCACAGACAGTATCCCCTTGTGTGAAGACATGCAGAAAATCTCTAAAGTCAAACAGTTAGGTTTGTCGAAAATGTTGGCTGAAGCGATTCGTCGTTTGAGCAATGAAGAATCTATTTCCGCGATGTTCGACAACTAATCCTGTTTTAGACTCACACAAGTGATACACACGCTTGTGCAAAAAATATAAAAAGGCGTTGCCCAGTAAAGGCAACGCCTTTTTCATTTGCCAAACTATGGGGCTTTTTCTGGGTTTGCGGTACAATGCATTCAGTTAGAAATTTTGAGTGACCAGATGACCGTTCAACAGTTTGACCCGAAGCAAACCACTACCCTTAAAAAACCTGAAAAAGCCATAGAAGAGCTACATCAACAAGCCGAAGCTGATCCGGCGCATCAACCAGATGATCCACGCATTGGTTTTGTGAGTTTAGGCTGCCCGAAAAACCTTGTTGATTCAGAGCGTATATTAACCCAGCTGCGAACAGAGGGTTACGATGTAGTGCCCAGCTACAATGATGCTGACTTGGTCATTGTAAACACCTGTGGTTTTATTGATTCGGCCGTGCAAGAGTCATTAGATACGATTGGTGAAGCCCTAAAAGAAAATGGCAAGGCAATTGTGACCGGTTGTTTGGGTGTAAAAGAAGACGAAATTCGCGAAGTGCATCCCAATGTATTAGCCATCACCGGACCTCACGCCTACGAAACAGTTGTTGAGCAAGTGCACGACAACTTGCCACAGCCGCAGCACAATCCGTTTCAGCATTTGGTTCCTGAGCAAGGTGTTAAGCTTACTCCGCGTCATTATGCCTACTTAAAAATATCGGAAGGCTGTAACCACCGCTGTACCTTCTGCATCATTCCGTCGATGCGCGGCGATTTGGTTAGCCGTCCAATTGGTGAAGTACTGAGCGAAGCCGAACGCCTGCAAAAAGCAGGGGTTAAAGAGCTGTTGGTTATTTCACAAGATACCAGTGCTTATGGTGTTGATGTGAAACATAAAACCGACTTTTGGGATGGCATGCCACTTAAAACGGGGATGACTGAACTGAGCGAGCAGCTTGGTCACATGGGTATGTGGGTACGCTTGCATTACGTTTACCCCTATCCTTCTGTTGATAAAGTGATTCCGCTAATGGCGCAAGGCAAAGTACTGCCCTATTTAGATATCCCTTTTCAACATGCAAGCCCGCGCATACTAAAACTCATGAAACGCCCGGCAGCGGCTGAACGCACTCTTGAGCGCATTAAAAAGTGGCGCGAGATATGCCCTGAGTTGGTAATTCGTTCAACCTTTATTGTTGGCTTCCCGGGCGAAACGGAAGAAGAATTCCAAGAGCTATTAGATTTCTTAGAAGAAGCCCAATTGGATCGCGTTGGTTGTTTTAAGTATTCCGAAGTCGAAGGCGCCAAAGCGAACGATTTGCCAGATCAAATCTCGGAAGAGGTTAAACAAGACCGTTACGAACGCTTTATGTTAACCCAACAAAAAATCAGCACCGAACGTCTCGCCAGACGAGTGGGTATGATAATGCAGGTGATTATTGATGAGGTAGACGAAGAAGGCGCGATTGGCCGTACATACGCAGATGCGCCGGAAATTGATGGTGTTGTTTACTTAAATGGCGATCACGAAGTGGAACCGGGCGACTTTGTATCGGTATTAATTGAACATTCGGATGAATATGATTTATGGGGAACCCGTGTAGATGATGATGCGTAGATTGCATTTATTATTTGCGTTGATTTCCCACGTTATATCTACCTAACAGAAAAAAGCAGGCACTGTATTACGCGGAATTTGCATAAAACAGTGCCTGCCAGCATTGTATAATTAATTTTTAATTACCCGTATCGTCTTTTTCTACCGACACCGAGTCTTTTTGCTCCTCAATTAACTTATCTAAACGCTCACTTGATTCCTCACTTGAACGTGTCTCCGGCGATAGGTCTTTAACCTCAGGTAGCGTTGTTTCAGTAGACGCAAAAGTTTCCTGAATGTCTAAGGTATTAACTGGTTTGGTGTCGCTCTGATAAAGTAATACCAGCGCTACTGCTAAACCTCCAACATAAGCGTATAAAATACGATGCCTCGCTGTTTTAGAAAGCTTTTCTTTGGTTAACAAATACAAAAGCGTTACAAATACAATAGATATTAAGAGCTCGGGTGCCGCTTCAATAATATAGTTCATCGTTTCAACCTCCTACTTACCAGCAGTTTTCTTTAACTGCTCTGAGAATACGGCTTGCTGCAGACCCAATGTACCTAGTGCCTCAACAGGGACGAATACCTTATTGCCAGACGCGGCCATCTTTTCAAGTACTTCCAGTGAACGGTACGATAAGTACTTATCGGTAACCGATTTCGACAGGATTTCGTTAACCTCTTTTGTCGCTTCCGCCTTTTCACGATCGATAGCTCGTTGCATTTTGGCTTGTGCCAATTCGCGTTCTTGCTGAATTTTTTGGATCTCAAACTGTGCTTTTTCGCGTTCTATTTGCTCACGACGTTCGGCGGCTTGCTCTTTTGCCTTAGTAATGATTTCTGGGAACTGCACATCAGCTAGGCCTAACCTCTTCAACTTCAAAGGAGTATCGACAAGTGCTTTCGCTATCTCATTTTGCAACTGGGCACTTAAACGCTCACGAGAACTGGCCACTTCATTGATGCTGTATTCAGCCATTATTTGACGTGCAACATCGCGAATAATAGGTTGGCCATAGGTCATGTAAACGCGCTCGAAGCTAATTTTACTGCGCTCAGATGGCACTTTATTATAGATATCGTCTACTTTACGTTCATCAATGCTTACCGTCATACGCAAATCAAAGCCCATATTTAACTGGTCTCTTGGCATAAACAGCGCAAACTTTTCCACCTTCGGTTGATCCGAAGTTTCAAGGGTGATCAAGCGATCACAATAAAACATGCAAGGGTCTAGTCGAAAGCGACTTGGCCCATAGGTATCGGTTTTAAATCCATCTTTAGTTAGCACTTTACCCACGTTTGCTGGGGGAATAGTGACTTTTTCACCAAATAGTGAGCAACCCGCCAAGGTCGCCACGGCCAATAAAACAATCGCTAATTTAGTCATCCTAAGTAGGTTAGTTTTCATACGTCGTCTCCTGTGATGTTGAACAACATTTTCCTTTTGACTCGCACAGATAGTGACAACAACAAACAATAAAGTCAATATCAGTAAACGTTTTTTACTTTACTGCTTTTTATTTTATTGCATTTTACTTTATTGCTATTTGGTTTATTTGAATTTACTTTAAGTACAAAACACGGTTATGCTTATACACTCCTTCTAAGATTAAGCGTGGTTTATGACAAAACTCGAAAAAGCCCATCGCACAAAAGATTTACGCGTGTATTTGATGTCTGACGAAGTATCAGAAGACTCCAGTGAATTTATCCCGATGCAAGGGGTTATTAGTCTACTAGAAACCACGATGCCTACTATTCGCAAGCGCATTGAGGATGGTGAACTGCAGGAAAAAACCCTGTTTTTAAAAACGCCTGAACGCAAAACGTTTTTGGGTGTTGAAGCTGGCGGTGTTAAGCGACTGCTGATATTAAAAACGAAACGTCGCGAAATTTTGCGCAGCAAAGTATTAGAGGCTGCCAAAGAACAGCGTCTAACGACTTATACGGATTTAATCGCCGATGCCGGCATGCGCTGGGACTCACCACCCGACCGGCTATTTTGCAGTCGCGTGCTTATGGAACTTGCCAATGAGAGCTTCGACGAAACCATTGATAGCGGCAATGGCATAATGGTGAGTGCCGTTGTGGTAAGCCGTAATGAGCACATCCCTACGCAAAACTTTTTCGAGCACGCCGTTAAGTTAACACTCATGTGTGAAATTGGCGACCGCGAGCAGCAAACCGAGTTCTGGAAAGAACAATTACGAATGGTGTATGAGTATTACAGTCAGCAATAACCCAAACAGCTAACCGTTTGGGTTAACACTAGAATTGCGGCAAACAGGCGATAGATTTCGTGTATTTTTGCAAAGCGCAGGCCATCTATATCTATTCCATAGCCTTGTTCATTTTCTAACTCTTTTCCTGCATTTTCTGTTCTACATACTCTTTCGGTGCCAGCCCAAATTCCGCTGCAAAAACCTTTACATTGACTTAATCAGTTATCATTTCTAAACAGTAAGCAACTATTGTTATTAACGCCAGAAACGTAAAAACCAGTATCGCTATGTTTTCGATATCCAAAGTTAATGTAAGAACTCTCCAATTAATATATAAATAATATATTATTGTTAACATCCAAGAAATAGGTACTATCACCCTAAACAACACTCGCAAGTATCTTTTAAATAACTTACTAGTTGATTTATAATGTCCACTTTCACGAGAGAATAATTCAGGTGTAATTGTTGAGTTATCACTGTTTACCATACATAAGTCATTAAGCTGCTTTTCTTTTAATTTCAAATACGTTATTTGATCATCACACTGTAAAACAAGTTGACAATATTTAATAATCGATACTGTGAAAATCAACCAAACTAACAGGGGAAATATTTCGAGGTAATCATTAATTTTCAATCCAGCTTTATCTTCAATATACGCCTTCGACAGTAAAGCAAAGAAATCACTATCAAATATCTCAACAATTATGAACAATGTCATAATCATAGTAATTAGTAACGATTTGTCGCGTTTGTTAATTGTCTTTTGATGATTATTAAATGATTCGTTGTAGTGCAAATTGAGGGATTCTAAAATCATAAAAAAACCTATTGCTTCGCTCTTTTTATTTGGTCAAGTCTTCTTTGTCCTTTAACCGAAAGGTTTAAAATCTCAGAGAGTTTTTGTTTATCTTGGTATTTGACCGGAAACATGTAGATATGTTGAACTACCAATTCTTTTATTAATCTAACCACAAAAATATTATCTCGATATTTTTTAACTATCTTATTTATTTCATCAATATTGAGGCTTCTTTTATATTGCAACTCAATATTGAGACGAATAAGTGATATAGCAGCCGACTCATGTTTATCTTCTCTCTCAATCATTTCATAAATAACTGATGCTTCTTTTGAACCGATCGCATTACCGACTTTTAATACAATTCCACCGACAATGTTAAATACCATTTGTACATAAAACTTATTCGCTTTTTCTCGCGCTGAATTTTCGTCCTCTCCATTATCAATACCTGATTCTTCAAATAGATTAATCATCGACTCTCTGCTTTCGTCGACTAGGTTCATAAAGAAGTCTAAGAAACGTAAACCAGAATCTATACCACACCTTGCCAAATTTTGTAGGGTGGACTTGTGCAATGTACTGTGTCGATTTCTAATAATCTGCCCTGCAATTTCGATAGACTTAAAAGTCTTATTTACCTTCGACAGAGATTCTATTAGGTCTTCGTCAATTTCTTCTTCAGCCACATCACTAGCTCTTTCAAGTTCGTTAAACTCTTTTTGATTGTGAGAAGATTCTAACTCTACTATTCTTGCTCGTTCTGCTCTTCGGTCAATTTCATCAAGCTTTTTATTTTTCTTTGCACGTTCGTCTTTGATGACTCTTTGTTCAATTACTACATCCGACAGCTTTAACATAAGATCTTCTAAGTTTTTAAAGTCGGATTTATGTAGCTTTGCTTCGTCATTATTGTCGAACAAGGTATTGAGGACTTGAGTAATGTTTTCCATTACCCAAACTTCTTTAGTATGGTGAGTTATGAATATTAATATGTTTGCGTAATCTTCTCTGTGTAAGTTCTCAACCAGCTTTTCAAACTCAATCCTCACATCTTCCACTGAACTATATTTCTCGGCTAATTTCTTAGCAACGAAGAAGTAATAAATATATGGGTATTTAAACCGATAGACTTCTTGTTTTTTTCTATCAATGAACAGTTGCACAGTATGTCAATACTTTTTCGTAGGTCACTTATTATGTACTCTTCTTCATACGACTCACAAAACAAGTCAAGCATATGATAATTGAGTACACCTTTATTTTTGTGCATTGCCCAAGATAGTTCTGTCAGTACATTCAACAACTCTTCATATGATGAAAAACTAATATCATTATCTTCGAATGACTTATAAATAAAGCTTTGATAGCAATGACCATATGAAGTTAACTCAATATTTTGTTTTGCGGTCGCCTCAAACATTTGTAAAATCATCAATACATAAATCGGTCTGGACGGGACTATATTCTTTTTAATAACAGTATCTAAATGTTGTTTTAATGAATCACACTGAGTGTAAAGTTCCTCGTCACATATTGTTTCTTCAACACCAATTGAGACCCACTTTTTAATTAACTCTTCTCTCTTGTAATTACCCAAGTTATAAAATTTAGCTACTGAATAACTGCTCAGCTCTTCTAGCTCAAAAGAATAACAATGGTAGTTGTTGTGGCATGTTATTATAACTCGTTCAAAACTATCATTTATCCTTCTTAGCAACAGGCAAAGGTGTTTAGAATTAAGTTTTGACTGATCTAAATTATCGATGAGAATGATTGATTTCTCAGGAAGGTTATCAATTAAAATTTCGGAATTATTATATTGTTCACTTATATTTTTTTAATTAAATCAGATAAATTTGATGATGTTAGCCCAGAAAAATTAACATAAATCGGAAGAGTTGATTTCTTTAGACTTTCCTTATAAATATTTTTCAGAAGAGTTGTTTTCCCTTGCTGCTCTTCGCCAAAAAGTATACAGTTCTTGTTCATATCTATTATTTTACTTGAACAATAGATACTATAAATATCATCTTCTTCTTCTGAAAAATCTAAGTCTACTGGTATATAAATATCACTTAAATTTATTTTATCAACTCGTCTATTTGTCAGTTTAACCCCTGTATTTTCGAGCCAATCTTTAGTGTTTTCTGAAATTTCAACATGATCTAGCTTAAAATGTTGTTGGATAGGATTAAGGTGTTTGACATCTTCTTCGATTACTTTTCTAATTCCTTTGACAATATCCATGAACGCTTCATCTGTGTCGTCCCAAGACTTGACAGGTTTTGCATCAGATGGGTAGGCCTGGAACCTCGAAAATTCACAATTTTTCCAATCACAAGCTCTCAAAATCACTGGAATGATTACCAGTTGTCCAAGTTTCTCCATTTCATAGGAAATCTCGAGTTCTTTAGCTTTGATATAATCAGAGCTTATGAACGAAGAACTTATCAGCAAAATCGCAATGTTTGATGATCGTAACTCACTTTCTATTTTTTGATCCCACAAACTCCCTCCGTTTATCTCCCTATCATGCCAATGGTTTACTACTCCACTGTTCTTTAGCGAAGAAAGGTGCTCTATCAAACTATTTTTATTTGTTTCATCTTCCCTTGCGTAGCTTATAAATATCTTTACCATTTAATTCCCTTAGCTTATTTTCAATTTAATTTTATATATAAAATTTTAATATACTTCAAATAGTTTGATTCCATGATACACAATTTAAGACGATATCAAGTAGCTGACTAGTAAATACATTTATCCTATGTCCTACAGCAGTATGAAGCCAAAGCAAATAACCAATCACGTTTGGATGAATAACGTGACTTTTTATGGATAAAAAACAATCAGGCTATTCAATAGTCGAAGTGGAGTCCAAAAGTAGACGAGAAGCTGAAAACCCTGAGGTGCAGCAAAAATAGTCCATGTTGTCTGCCCGATAAAAAGCACAAGCAACTTCACTGATGGTACTTAAAAGCACAATTTAGATGGTTTGTTCGTTCCTAGAAATCCATTCAGATTTTGTAAGAATAAATATGAACGTGGAGTTGAGAAAAAATGTTGCTCCGAGCAAAATACTAAACGACCAAAGTGATTCAATCGCTAAAAAAATTGCTAGCGTGAAGTCCAGTACAATACCGAGGATTAGGGTTGGTTTTACTGTCCTTAGCCAAAATATTTTTTCATTATCGTAGAATTGTTTACGGTAGCTGAGGATAAAAAAACTATAGATGGCGGGAATGCCAATGAATAGGTGTGCATAAAGCTGAGTGTGGCTAGAGTAAAATGCGCCCAACACCGCTTTGGTGTCAACGCCCATACCGCTGGCACCTAAAACAATTATGACTCCGCGCATCAAATAGGCGATTACCCAGTAGTAGATTACAGGTGGCTTTACCCTGCCCTCGTCGTCATAACGATGCAGTGGCAATAGCTCCTCGTGCCGCTTAGCTTTCTTGGCAGTTTCTTGAGGACTTTTGCGTTGGGTGTTAGCTGCTTTAGGCGTTGGCTCGGGCATGGACATTACTTATTGAATCTTGCGAATTAGTGGTTGGTATTTAGCTGACGCTGAAAATGATGACTGGCAATATGAAAGCCTTCTCTTAAGTAAAACTTGTGGGCAGCGAATCGCTGTACGCCAGAGTCCAAATGAAACTGTTCGCACTCATTAGCAACAGCGTGATCGGTTAGCCAGTTGATAAGCGCTTGCCCTGCGCCCGTTGAGCGACTATTGGCGTCGGTGACAAGATCATCTACATATAGATGTTTACCCCAGGCTAATTTGTGCCCAATGATAAAACCGGCAACTGCAACAACCGCGGTTTGCGAGCTGCCTTGCGAATTGCTTGAGTTGTCGGTTTGCGCACCTATGTTCACATCAATATCGACACGGTCTTTAGCAGGTGCTTCATAAAGCGCATAGGCCAATTGGTAGCCTGCTTGCTGTTGTAGCTTCACCTGTTTTTTGAAGGCATCCAAGGAGTACTGCGACCGCAGCTCCTGCATAACTGGGTAACAGGCATCTAATTCTTCGTCGGTGGTTGCGATATGAATATGAAAAGGCATGTCAGTTCCCTATTTAAACACTTAGTGGCCTAAAACCTTGGCAGGCTCGATACGTGCCGCTTTAAAAGCTGGGTATAGTGTAGCCAGTAACGATAACACAAAGGCAATAATTACCGTTGCCGCCACATCACGCCATACCAACTGTGTGGGTAAAAAGTCGATAAAATAAATATCGCCAGACAACAGAGAAACGCCTAATAACGATTCAACAAACAAGGTAATCTCAGTCAGATTAAGTGCCAGTAACACTCCCGCTACGCTGCCCACCGTCACGCCGATAACCCCGTTTAAAATACCTTGCATCACAAACGTACTCACGATTAGCCCAGAATGTGCCCCCATGGTTTTCAGCATGGCAATTTCGGGTTTGCGTTCGTTTACCGCCATCACTAACGAGGACACAATATTGAAACACGCTACTGCAATTACTAGCGTCAGCGCAATGTACACGACAAGCCTTACAAGTTGAATATCCTGGTACAAGTGCCCTTGCGTACGTGTCCAGTCGCTCATGTAGGCATATTGTTGCAAGCGATACCCTAAATCGCGCGTATGCAGGCTTGCTGCATAAGGATCGTGATAATTAATTTGGATACCCTGCGCGCCAGTTGTCACCTTGAGCGTCTGTGCTGCCAATGATAAATGCATAAAACCAACAAAATTATCCACTTCACCACCGAGGTTCATACTACCAGAGAGCGTTAACCACAGTGTTTCCGGCGCGGCCAGTTTTCCACTATCACTTGGTTGTGGCAACAGAACTTGAATTTTATCGCCCACCTTGGCCTCAAGCTTATCTACGATAGAGTCTCCCAAAATAAGTCCGTCAGAGCTTTCAATAAAGCGCTGCCATACTTCAGGTTCTATCATGGATACCCAATGCATATTCGCACTGGTAGAGGCTTGTATCGCATTTATTTCAACGGCCTTGCTTTGCTTGCCTTTTTGCAATAAGCCGGTCGCTTTTATAAATGGTTGAACATTTTTCACAAAGAACTCTTGCTCAAAACTCTCAACAATCGCTTCCCAATCGTTTAAACCGGTACTGGCAACCGCAGTTAGTTCACCATGAGGAATAACCGACAATAAGCGGTCTTTGAGTTCTCGTTCAAACCCGTTCATAACCGACAACATGATTATCAGTACCGCACAGCCGAGACCTATGCCAATGGTTGAGGAAGACGAAATAAAGGAGGTAAACCCGCTTTGTTTTTTGCTGCGTCTAAAGCGTTTTGCAAGCGTTAAACTAAGCATTATGCCTCGCTGTGTAGTTTGCCTTGCTTGAGTACAAGGGTTCTGTCTAAACGTGCAGCAAGACGCGTATCGTGAGTCACCACCACAAAACTGGTTTTTAATTTCAACTGCAAAGACAATAGCAACTGATAAATATCTTCTCCGGCTGCATCGTCCAAATTACCGGTTGGTTCATCAGCCAATACAAGCGTAGGGTCATTCACCAGTGCACGAGCAATCGCCACACGCTGGCGCTCACCACCGGAAAGTTCATTCGGTAAATGCGCAGCTCGCTGTTCAAGCCCTACCATTTGCAGTAATCCTTCGGCCTTTTGCAATGCTTGCTTCTTATTGGTTTTGGCAATAAACAAAGGCATAGCCACATTTTCCAATGCATTGAATTCAGGTAACAAGTGATGTTGTTGGTAAACGAAGCCCAGATGTTGGTTGCGAAACTTAGCCTGCTGTTTTTCATTGAACGCGTAGATATCATCACCCTCAAAGAGCACTTTGCCAGACGTAGGTTTGTCTAGTGCGCCTAGCAAATGCAAAAGTGTACTTTTACCTGAACCAGAACTACCAACAATTGCGACTTTTTCACCTGCGTTAACAGAAAAGCTCACATCGTTTAATACATTGAGCTCCCCTGCACCCTCGTTATAGGTTTTGCAGATGTTTTGACAGATCATTAACGCCATTATTACTGCTCCGCGTTTTTATCAAATATATGGGGGACTAAGATGTTCATTGCTTTATACAGTGTCCATAACAGCGATTATTATTCATAACGCAGCGCGTTCGCGGGCTCTATTTTAAGTGCTCGCCACGCCGGGTATAGCGACGCAATAAAACTCAACAGCAACGTCAGCATTACAATTGAAGATATCTGCCAAGCATCGATCACTATAGGTAGTGACCCATCTGGTAAGAACTGCACTATGGGCAAATTCAAAAATTTCATCACTGGATTAATTTGGCTCGTGACAAGTAAGCCCAAGGCAACGCCAATAACAGCGCCTTTAACACCGTTTAGTAAACCATTAATCATAAATACAAACATAATGTTGCGCTGTGCCATGCCTTGCGTTCGTAAAATCGCAATGTCACCTTGTTTCTCGTTTACCACCATCACAAGTGCCGAAACGATGTTAAACGCTGCGACCGCAATAATTAATAACAGCATGACCACCATCATGTTTTTTTCCATTTTTACCGCATCAAATAATGCGCCCTGGCGTTCACGCCAATCGTAATATTCAAGTTTGGCTTGCTCTAAACTGGCTCGTACTTGCGGAAATTGAAATGGATCGTTGAGGAATAATCGCGTTTGTCGTATCTCGTTCGTTTTTTTGCGCTGAAGCCGAGCCAGATCATTAATATTAACCAGAGCGACTTTGTCATCTAGCTCTGACGCCAAATCATAAATGCCAACAACAGTGAATTTGCGCTGTGCCGGCATACGCCCCATAGGGGTATAGACCGATGTGCCTGCTAGAATAACGCGTACCTTATCCCCCAAAGTCACATCAAGGTTTACTGCCAACGCTCTACCAATCACGATGTTGTAGCCTTTGGGTTGCAATGATGAAAGCTCACCAACACGCATGTTTTGAGAAATCAATGCGTGGGCATCGTCGTTTGCATCTATACCCTGTAAATAGAGTGGTTTGAGACCGTTAGCCGACTGTAATACGGCCTCTGCTTCCACAAAGGCACTAGACTTGTTGATAAATTCTGAGAGATTCAAAGATTTGGGCAACTGCTCGGTATCAACTACAAAGTGTGGCGTTAGTCCTAAAATTCTCTGTTTTAGTTGAGATTCAAAGCCATTCATAACAGAAGTGGTAATAATCAAAGCCATCAGACCCAGCGCAATGCCCGCTATCGAAAACATATTGATAAACGCAATAAACTGATTGGCTTTTCGGCTTTTACTGTAGCGTAAGCCTATGAGCAAGGAGGCGGGTAAAGTCATTGATTATTTTGGCACCATTGCAGGTATAGCAAACAGAGAGTCCTTTTCGAGGCCGTTTAACAGGCCATTACATTACTGGCAGCGATAATACGTCTGAGACCTTGATCGCACAAGAGGCTTGTCACATTGTGTAGCAATACTACGACAATAAATCTGACAACACGCTGAATATACACAAAAAAGCCCGCAATAAGCGCAATGCAGTTCACTTAAGTGGAGCAGCATTGCGATTGACCGGATCTCGGGTTTTTGAGATCTTAACTGCCCTGGGTCGTGATGGCCTAGGGCGTTTTTCTTTGAAAAGCACAGATAAATCCCCTCGCATATTTTGAAGTCGTTT
>WKFJ01000047.1 GCA_014872785.1 Alteromonadaceae bacterium | reverse complement strand
CTGCCCGAAGGGTTCTTCCTGAGCGCCTCCTGCTCTTTGTTATTGCTTTTTGACTTAGCCCACTAGGCCTGCAAAGCAATGCCGCGATCAGAAAGCGCTAAGATTGAACAAAACTTATACCGCAAAGATCAACAGGCTCTAGTATAAAACAACCTGCAAGTAGCGCTTTAAGGTATTTTCGAGCTTTCATATTGGCTTCCCTAAGATGCAAAAATTAACCGTATAAGGTTATCGGTTGGCGCTACGCTATGCAATAAAGCGTCTATGATTTCTTAACTTAACTGTATTTGCACTTAACTAAGCTAAGTGTTAATTTTTTGTAAAAAGGTTCAAATCTGTGTCGCTACAATTACAAGACGTCGCACTGGACGTAGACGGAAAGACGCACATCTATCCTACGTCCATTGAGCTGGAGAAAGCGTCCCTCAACGTATTGCTGGGGGCGACACTTTCGGGTAAAACCAGTTTGATGCGGATCATGGCTGGACTGGAGAGACCCACTTCAGGTTCAGTTATGTGGCAAGGTGAAAACGTCACCGGTATGCACGTGCGCAAACGCGATGTTGCCATGGTGTACCAGCAATTCATCAATTATACCTCATTTACGGTGTTCGACAACATCGCTTCGCCTCTCAAAATTAAAAAGTACAGTAACAAAGAAATCGACAGTGCCGTGCGCTCAGTGGCGGAAATGCTCAAATTAACCCCCTTTTTACAGCGCACTCCGCTTGAGCTTTCTGGTGGACAACAGCAGCGCTGTGCGCTGGCAAGAGCATTGGTAAAGAAGTCGGGTTTAGTGCTACTCGATGAACCGTTGGCGAATCTAGACTATAAACTCAGAGAAGAGTTAAGAGCAGAAATTCCACGTATTTTTGAACAGTCAGGCGCTATTTTTGTATATGCAACAACCGAACCCGAGGAAGCTTTATTGCTCGGGGGCAATACTGCAACCTTGCACCAAGGACGAGTCACCCAATTTGGTGCGACACCAAGTGTGTATCACAGGCCGTTGGATAAAGTCACGGCGACCACATTTTCTGATCCGCCGATGAATTTTACGTCGCTGCTTAAACACGACAATACGATTCGCATTGGTGATAGCCAATTGGATATCAATTCGACTACCTATAAATTATTGGAATCGCTTGGTGAAGGCGAATATGTGGCGGGTTTCCGGCCGAATCACCTAACCTTACAGGGGCAGTCATCAGGAGCTATTCAGTTTCAAACACGGCTCGATATCACGGAAATCACGGGCTCAGAAACCTTTCTGCACCTACAACATGCAGATGCCAAATGGGTAGGCTTGGTACATGGTGTGCATGACTTACCCATGGGCGCACAGGTTAATGTTTACTTGGATCCAGGCTACATCTATGTGTTCAACACCGAAGGACAATTGGTCGCAAATGCTGAATATGCGCGTCAAACAGAGAAAAAGGAGCGCGATTAAATGGCGAAGATCACGCTTGAACGCTTGGCGCATAGCTACCAGAAGAATCCGCAGAGGGACGCTGATTATGCGTTGCGACCTTTAAATCACGTATGGGAAGACGGAGCGGCTTACGCCTTACTTGGCCCCTCAGGATGTGGCAAAACTACCTTATTGAATATTATTTCGGGTCTACTGCAGCCCTCTGAAGGTCGCGTGTTATTTGATGATGTTGATGTGACTACAACAGATACGGCCAAGCGCAATATTGCGCAAGTGTTTCAATTCCCCGTTATCTACAACACGATGACAGTAAAGGAGAATTTGGCGTTTCCACTGAAAAATCGAAAGCTAGATTCAGCTTACATAGAAAAGCGCGTAGCCGAGATTGCAGAACTGATTGATATAACGGATGAGTTAAACAAAAAAGCGTCGGATTTAGGCGCAGCTGAAAAACAAAAGATAAGTTTGGGACGTGGCTTAGTACGGGAAGATGTGAATGCGATTTTGTTTGATGAGCCATTGACGGTAATTGATCCGCATTTGAAATGGCAGCTGCGAACTCAGCTCAAAGCGTTGCATCAAAAAGTGGGTCATACCATGATTTATGTCACGCACGATCAAACCGAAGCGCTTACCTTCGCTGATAAGGTAGTGGTGATGTCAGAGGGGCAGGTCTTGCAAATTGGTACTCCCACTGAATTATTCGACAGACCCGAACATACCTTTGTTGGCTTTTTTATTGGCTCTCCTGGCATGAATGTACTGCCGGGAAAGGTCAGTGGCAGCACTGCAAAAGTCGCTGAACATGAAATTTCTCTGCCCCAAAATTACCAAGAGCATCAAGGCACAATCGAAATAGGTATTCGTCCCGAGTTTATTCGCATCTCAGATGATACATCTGGATTGTTGGTGGACGTCTTGCGCGTTGAAGATGTAGGCCATTACCAAATTGTGCGCACTCAATTGATTACAGAAGGTAACACCTTTGCTATCAATGTGATTGTCAAAGAAGGAGTAGAGATAACAGACGGCATGCGTTATCTGCACTTCGAGCCTGAAAAAATCAACGTATATGTCGATAGCTGGCTTGTATCCGGAGGTCGCGATGAAGAAGACTGTTAATCACAAGGCGTGGTTTATGGTGTTACCTGTGTTACTGCTAGTGGCATTTTCAGCGGTTATCCCACTGATGACGGTAGTTAATTACTCAGTTCAGGATACTTTCGGCAACAACGAATTCTTCTGGGTCGGTTTGGAGTGGTTTGAAGAAGTGCTGCACTCCCAAAGGTTGCATGAAGCACTCGGCAGACAAGCACTTTTCACAGCGATTATCTTACTGATTGGAATACCACTAGGTATTTTCATCGCGCTTAATATGCCCAAACACAAAGGGCTATGGAGTTCAGTTTGCTTGGTATTAGTGGCATTGCCTTTGCTCATTCCGTGGAATGTCGTCGGGACTATTTGGCAAGTATTTGGTCGTATTGATATTGGTCTGTTAGGTTACACGCTGGCCAGTTTGGGTATTGACTACAATTATACGCAGAACAGCCTAGATGCCTGGATCACGATTATTGTAATGGATGTATGGCACTGGACTTCATTGGTGGTGCTGCTTTGTTATGCTGGGTTGCAATCTATTCCCGATGCTTATTACCAAGCGGCAAAAATAGACCAAGCAAGTCGTTGGAGCGTATTTCGTTATATTGAACTGCCCAAAATGAAAGGTGTGTTAATAATCGCTATCTTGCTGCGCTTTATGGACAGTTTCATGATCTACACTGAGCCATTTGTGGTGACCGGTGGTGGTCCGGGTAATGCCACCACCTTCCTGTCGATTGACCTAGTTAAAATGGCGATTGGTCAGTTTGACCTAGGTCCTGCTGCAGCTTTTTCTCTTATCTATTTCCTGTGCATATTGTTGGTATCTTGGGCCTTCTACACCATCATGATCCACAGTGACAAGGAGGCCAACTGATGAGTAATCAAGCCTCTGTTAATCACAACCGAGTGAGCCGTTCCAACTGGGTAGTGATTTTGTACATCGTGTTTCTTATGTTGCCCATTTATTGGCTTATTAACATGAGTTTGAAAACCAATGCTGAAATCTTGGGAGGCTTCAGTCTTTGGCCACAGGATTTAACCTTTCAGAATTACATCACCATTTTCACTGACCCTAGTTGGTATTCCGGTTACCTAAACTCTATTACTTATGTGGTGATGAACACCATTATCTCGCTGGTTGTAGCGTTGCCCGCGGCCTATGCGTTTAGCCGCTATACCTTTATGGGAGATAAACACCTATTCTTTTGGTTACTGAGCAACCGAATGGCGCCTCCCGCGGTATTTGTACTGCCATTTTTTCAGCTTTATTCCAGTGTGGGATTATTTGATACCCATATTGCGGTAGCTCTCGCACATACCTTGTTTAATGTACCTCTGGCAGTTTGGATACTTGAGGGGTTTATGCGCGGTGTGCCCAAGGAAATTGATGAAACGGCTTATATTGACGGCTACAGTTTTTTCCATTTTTTCAGAAAGATATTTATGCCGTTGATCGCCTCTGGCATCGGCGTGGCGGCATTTTTCTGTTTTATGTTTTCTTGGGTGGAACTGTTGTTGAGTCGCACATTAACCTCGGTTGAGGCCAAATCAATTGCGGCCACAATGACCCGCACGGTATCTGCGTCGGGGTTGGATTGGGGAGTACTGGCAGCAGCGGGAGTGCTAACCATCATACCCGGTGCACTGGTGATCTATTTTGTACGCAATCATATTGCTAAGGGCTTTGCCCTGGGCAGAGTATAAGGAGGCTTAGATGGACTTATCCTGGATGGGCTGGACTCAGCCAACCGCTATCTTTTTTGCCACTATTGGCAGCCTCCTGGTAATTATGACCGTTTGGAACATACTTTCTCCACAAACGCCACGCGTGGGGATATTGCGTTTTGAAACAACGCGTGGCGATCGCCTTTTTATTAGCCTCTTGGGATCGGCTTTTATTTGTCTCATCTGGCTCGGACTAGTGGGCTCGCCTCTGTGGGGTGCACTAGTGGTATGTGTTGTGTTTGCTGCCTGTGTGTTCAGGTGGGTATAAGCAACCTGAAAATGTTTTATTGAATGACCCTACAAAGAGAAAAACATGGAATTACACAATCCAATTACAAAAAGAGCTCGGCGAACACGTCTGTCCTCGCTATTTGTATCACTCAGCTTTGGTCTTGCAATCAGTGCCAGTGCATCTGCGCAAGCCAATAATGAGACGGTAAATATTTGGCTACAAGAATTTACGCCCTCAAGCCTTACGGTTGCTGAGCAAAAAGAGGAAATTGCCTGGTTCGTAGAAGCCGCCAAACCCTTCAAAGGTATGCAGATTAAAGTGGTATCTGAAACCATAGGTACTCATGAATATGAATCCAGAGTGTTAACAAAAGCCTTTTATGAGTTGACTGGGATCAAGGTAACGCATGACTTAATTGGCGAAGGTGATGTGGTAGAAAAACTGCAAACACAAATGCAGTCGGGGCAGAACATCTATGATGCCTATATCAATGACTCAGATTTAATTGGTACTCACTGGCGCTATCAACAAGTACGCAATCTAACAGATTGGATAGCGGGAGAGGGCAAGGACGTTACTAATCCCAGCCTTGATTTAGACGATTTTATTGGTACTCAGTTTACAACCGGGCCTGATGGCAAGTTGTATCAACTGCCGGATCAACAATTCGCCAATTTATATTGGTTCCGATATGACTGGTTTACCGATCCAACCATTATGGCGGAATTTAAGGCGAAGTATGGTTATGAACTGGGTGTGCCGGTTAATTGGTCTGCCTATGAAGATATCGCGGCATTTTTTACTGGCAAGCAAATCAACGGTGAAACGATTTATGGGCATATGGATTACGGTAAGAAAGACCCTTCTTTGGGCTGGCGTTTCACCGATGCCTGGATGTCCATGGCGGGCATGGGCGATAAAGGGGAACCCAATGGCTTGCCGGTAGACGAGTGGGGAATTCGAGTTAACGAACAGTCACAACCGACAGGTTCCTGTATGGCACGCGGTGGCGCAACAAACAGCCCAGCAGCGGAATACGCGATTAACAAGTATGTTGACTGGTTAAAGCAATACGCGCCTCCGCAAGCAGCTGGCATGGTATTTTCTGAGGCGGGTCCGGTGCCTTCTCAAGGTAATATCGCCCAACAGATCTTTTGGTACACAGCGTTTACCGCAGATATGGTCAAAGAGGGTATTGCTGTTGTTAACGACGACGGCACCCCCAAATGGCGTATGGCGCCTTCACCGCATGGCGCTTATTGGCAAGAGGGCACTAAAATTGGTTATCAAGACGCTGGCTCATGGACACTGATGAAATCGACGCCGGTAAAGCGCGCTAAGGCGGCTTGGCTGTATGCTCAGTTTGTGGTGTCTAAAACGGTAGATGTGAAAAAGTCTCACGTTGGGCTTACTTTCATTCGCGAAAGTACTATCAATCATGAGTCGTTCACTGAAAGAGCTGACAAACTCGGTGGGTTGATTGAGTTTTATCGTTCACCAGCCAGAGTTCGCTGGTCGCCCACGGGGACTAATGTGCCAGATTATCCTAAACTTGCGCAGCTGTGGTGGCAGAACATTGGTGATGCGTCATCAGGTTCAAAAACCGCAAAGGAGGCATTAGACAATCTGTGCCGTGCCCAAGAGAAGCTATTGCGCCGTATTCAGCGTTCGAGAGTGCAAAAAGCGTTAGGGCCAAACCTCAACAAAGAGCAGGACGATGAATATTGGTTAGCACAGCCAGGTGCGCCTAAGCCGAAGCTTGCCAATGAGAAACCTGAACCTAAAACTGTGAGTTACGACGAGTTGATTAAATCTTGGCAGAAGTAACTGCCACAGTTTTCGCATAGCCGTTTGCCCATTGGTAAGCGGCTATGGTGCTGTCGCTTCTTGTTAAGAAGTGTTAAGAATCTTTTTGACGGGTTAGAAACGCGTCAATGGCTTGTGTCACTACTTCAGGTTCTTCCACCGGAGAAGTATGCCCTGCATTGGGGACAATCACTAACCGCGAGTCTTTTATCGCAGTATGAAGCTGTTGTGACTTAGCTACCGGTGTAGCGATATCTTCACTGCCAACCACCACCAAGGTTGGCGGCGGACCAGTGAGTTGTGACAAGGCATCTACCACCGAATCTCGACTAAATATTGCAAGGCCAAACTGCCGAATCGCTAGTTTATTCAATGACAAAATGTAGTCTTGCCAATATTTTTTCAGAACTTTTCGCTGGCCATCTTTTAAAAACGTTCTACCCATCAGTGCTGACATTGCTTTGCCGATCAGTGGTTTTACCCCAAACCAGCGCAAAATTTCGAGCATCACCGAGTTACTGAGCTTTTTCTTAGGATCTTCAATGTCTGCCGACGTATCAATTAATGTAAGACTTTTAATAAGTTCAGGGTAACGAAGTGCCAAACGCATCCCCACAAAACCACCGGTAGACATACCAATAAAGTGCACGGGCTCATTGGAAAGCGTCTGGATTAACGCTGCCGCATCCTCAACAAGGTCGTACATACCAAATTCAGTGCGAACCTGCTCACTTGCACCGTGACAACGATGGTCAAAGGCAATGATGTTATATCTGTCCTTTAGGGTGGCGATTTGATGGTCATACATTCTATGACTCATTAGGTAACCATGGGAAAAGACGATGGTTTCACTGCCTTCTCCCGCTTGGAGGTAATGAATAGACACTCCATTGACCATCGCTACGGGCATAGTTTATCTCGCGAGTTGATATTGATTTACAACTAAAAATAGCAAATAGAGCAACAAAAGGCTCTGCCTGCGTTTAGTTTATTGCTCGTCGGGTGTGTTGTCGGCGCGTTTTCGTTTGGCAATCGTCACGGCTACCAAGGATAGTTGTGTTTTAATTTTGGGAGCGCTTTGGCGTCTTTTAAATGCTAACCAATAAAACTAAAAAGGCCTCATCAGAGTCCTTTATAAGCAATATTTAGAATGTACGTAGTTTTTTCATTACGGCTTCTGGTACGTCTAATTGCATTAGAAATACGCCGTCAGTGTCGGAGCGGCTTGGCATCTCATTTTGCCTGTTTAATGCCTCAAAAATCGCTTTTTCTTCGTTTTTTTCGTTGGTTCTTTTTTGCAAACTGTTCATAACAGCCTCCAGTTTACTTAACTATCCTGTTATCGCCGGATGCAAAAATTTCTGAAGTAAGACTTTAGTTGTAATTGGGGGGAGTTTGTTAAAATGAGACTAAAGCCACAAAAGTTTTGGCATTGTGAGTGTTTTTACGCAGAATGCGTTAGAAAAATTGTGACATTCGACCACAATTAATGGTAGTGGCAGCTAATGTGTTGAATGCTTAAAGTGGCTAATCATGTAGATCATACTGGGCTTAAGCTGCCATCACATATAGATGGCTTAGGGGAAACGTTGTTAAATAAACTAATTTGTGGCTGGTTGCTGGCTATAGCAGTCTTATTTAGTTCTTTGGCAAAAGCGCAAAGCGATATAGAACGTGAGACGCTGGTTGCGCTTTATCTTATCAAATTGGCGGAGCAGGTGAGGTGGCCGGATGCCGAAGGCAAAAATACCGTTAATTATTTGGTTGTTGATGACGATAGTGATGTTGCCGACCGACTAACTGCATTGTCCCAACAGACGCTTGTACAGAATAAGCGTGTTACCGCAATACATCGCACGGCTGCCGATGTACGCGGTGATTTTGATGTTATTTACCTCGCTCCAGAATTTTCCGGGAATATTGCGCCTGTACTAACTGCAATAAATGACAAAGCTATTCTTCTTGTCACTGACGGTTCGCCCGATCAGCGATTGGTCATGATCAACTTACTGCAAAAGTCCGATACCACAATAGGTTTTGAAATAAACAAAGCTAACATTCTTAACCAAGGACTCGATACAACATCTAGTTTAGTCCTGTTAGGGGGCAGTGAAATTGACGTCGCTAAACTATATCAGGAAGGGTTAAGCGTTCTGCAACAACAGCAGAGTCTACTAGACGAAATGCAGTCTGAGAGAAGTTCATTGGAAAAGCGCTTGAGCGAAGAACAAGCCTGGTCCCAATTCCTCAACGAAATGATTGAGGACATGAACAAAGAGGTTGCTGAGCTACGGGAAAAAGCGGACGTCGCCCGGCAAGAATTGGAAAGTGTTTCCAACAGTCTCAGCGAACAAACTAACAAATTGGATTCCCAACAAACCCAGATCGATGGCAAAAACCAGCAGATTGAAAGTCAGCAATACATGCTCTTGCAATTGCAAGCGTCGATCTCTGCCAAAGAAGCGGAACTGGCTGAACAGGTAGCCCTAATTGACAGTCGCTCAGAGACCATTGCGGCACAAGACAAAGATATTGCCGAAAAGGCCAGCGCACTTTTGGTGCAAGAGCAAACTATCCTAACTCAACGCCTAATACTCTTTACAGCGATCATTGCCATTATTGCATTTGGCATCATGTCGTTTTTCGTTTTAAGGCAAAATAAGGCCAAGCAGGTTGCTTTACAGAAACTAGAGTCTACTAAAGAAGAATTAGAAAAGGCGAAGATGAAGTCAGAGCTTGCCAGTTTGTCTAAATCTAACTTCTTGTCGCACATGAGCCATGAACTGCGTACACCGCTAAATGCAATTTTGGGCTATGCACAACTGTTAGAAGTGAGCAATCCGTCACCGGAACGGTTAAAGCAGGACTTACGCACCATCAACCGTTCAGGCGAACACCTGTTGTCATTGATAAATGACGTATTGGATATGTCCAAAATTGAAGCTGGTGTCATCGTTATCAAGGAAGAGACATTTAACCTGAATGAATTGTTGCAGGACGTAATTGAGCTGATGAAGGTCAGGGCGGACGCTAAAGGGCTTGGATTATCACTGACAAAAGCGTCAGAACTGCCCGTGGCGGTTATTGCTGATATGAGTAAGATGCGACAGATCCTTATCAACTTAATCGGTAATGCAGTCAAGTTCACCGAAAAAGGCGAAGTCTCATTATCGGTTGATGCAAATTATGATGCTGATGCCGCTTTAACAACATTGCAGTTCCAAGTGTGTGATACGGGCATTGGAATTCCTGCTCAATTGCAGGAAACTATTTTTAAACCATTTGAACAAGTAGAAAGCAGCCGTATAGCCAACACCGGACAGCAAGGGACTGGCCTTGGTATGGCGATAACCAAAACATTCGTCGAAGCAATGGACGGCGAAATTTCACTGGAAAGTGAAGTCGGACGGGGGACAAGTTTCAAGGTTAAGCTACCGGTTATCTTAGGTGAGTTGCCGCAAGAGGAACAAGAAAAAGATAAAGGCCGAGTGATCGCCATCAAAGGTCGTTCACTACCTTTGAAAGTGATGATTGTGGAAGATAAAGCCCGCAGCGCTGCATTACTCGATAAGCTGCTAACCGATACGGGGATTGAAACGCATATCGCTCAAAACGGTAAACTCGCCGTAGAGGCATTCCAAACCTGGCAGCCGGACTTTATTTGGATGGACAGACATATGCCGGTTATGGATGGAATTGAAGCCACTAAGGCAATACGGAAGTTACCAAATGGCGAAGACGTAAAAATAGTAGCGCTTTCAGCGGCTGCAATGGAAGAAGAAAAACAGGAAGTGCTGGCGGTAGGGTTTGATGAGTTCGTCTCTAAACCGTTCAAACTCGGCGTTGTCTTTTCGGTCATGCAAAGATTGCTGAATCTGGAGTATGAGTATGATTCAGATGCGCTTGAAGAAGAGACAGAAAGCCCGGCTCTAACCACTGTAGATCCTGCTCAAATGGCAAAAGTAGGTAAGGAACTACGAACAGAACTAGCCAACGCCGCATTGCAATTAAGCAAACAAAAAGTCGTCGAAGTCAGCAAAAAAATTGCGAAAACCGATGCAATACTGGCCAAACAAATTGCCGGTTTAGCGGAACGATTTGAATTTGAGTCGTTATTGGACATTATCAACCAGGTGGCGGATAATTGATTACACTAGGTGGGTTTCGGGCTGATAAATGAGTTTAAGTGATTGCAATGTGTTGATAGTGGACGACATCGAAGAAAACGTCCGTATCTTGTCCGAGATTTTGGAAACTCAGGGTATTCAAACCCGGGCGACCACCTCTCCCAAGATGGCACTCCAATCTGCTAAGGCGAGTCCCCCTGACCTTGTACTGCTCGATGTCCGAATGCCTGAAATGGACGGATTCACGGTTTGCCAAGAACTCAAAAGTTTCCCGGCAACGGCGTCTGTACCTGTAATCTTTATTTCTGGTAGTGTCGATTCTGTTGATAGAGACAGAGGTGCCGAAGTGGGAGGAGTGGATTACATCAATAAACCATTTCGTCTCAAAGACGTTATAGACCGAGTAACTGCACACCTCGTCTGATACCCTCATGGCTCTAAAACCCGTACATCTAATAATGCATTAACTATGTAAAATATATCTGCTAATTTGAGCGTTATCTAGAAAACTGCACTAGACTCTGAATTAAGGGATTAACTTATTCAGACGATGCAACGTAACTATCTTCCAACACTCATTTTTGCTGCTTACCTACCTGCTGCTTCGGCATCTCAGGTGAACGAGCCGTTGTTGGAACTGACACTAGATGAGTTACGAGGGTTGGAAATCAATATCGCTTCGCGATCAACAAATACCGTGTTTGCGGCGCCTTCAAGCGTATCTGTTTTTACCAGAGAAGACCTCAAGCGTATGGGAGTACGTTCTTTGGAAGAGTTACTCAATTACGTGCCTGGCGTGCAAGTGTCTAGGAGCCAGTCGACAGGAGTGGCCGATACACCTTCATTTAGAGGTCGGCGAACCGATCAAAACTCTGCGCCATCTGTGCTGCTTCTGCTGGATGGGCGACGCCTTAACAGTCCAGTGGAAGGCGGCGGTTTTTTTAATAAGGTAAACAATCTAGACTGGGTCAAACAAATCGAAATCATACGAGGTCCAGGCTCCACCCTGTATGGCGCGAATGCCTTTAACGGGGTCATCAATGTAATCACCCAGACCCAGGAAAGACAGGTTAACTTGCGTGTCGGCGAATTAGACACTCGTGAGTTGTCGTTACAATTGAGCGATGAATTGAATGTATTCGGACAAACGTTAAGTGCCAGCGTTTTTGCCCATAAAGTATCCGACGCCGGCGAAAACTATGCTCCATTTTTCAATTTTATTGGCACCTTAAAGCCCACCGACGACCCACAATGGCGAGAGACGCTGGGCATAAATGTGGCACTCAATAACTTCTACATAGATGGTTATTATTCTCGTTCGCAGCGAGAAAACTTTGTCGAGGGCAGTAATCAAGGCAATGGCGTGAATCGCAATCTAGTGACGGATCACAACTGGAGAATAGGTTATCGAGGCTTGAGTTATGACACTTGGCAGTTGGACTTGTATGCAGACTTTATGAATAGCACCAAGGAGTTGTTTCTGCAGCTACTGCCAATCGAGCTTGCACCTATCGTGTGGTGGACAGACGGAAGTAATGACGAACCCATAGGTGGTAATTACCTGCGGTGGGCCTACTACCAACTGGGAGGTGATGGGGAAATCAACGTTGACGATGATCACCTTCTGTCTTTTGGTTTTGAAGTGCGCCATGAACACGTCGACAGAAACCCCTTTCACGGCAATTGGGATGGTGAGCTAATGGAATCTAGTCAAGGCACTATCATAGTGCCTGGTGATGGTATTACGCGTGGGTTTTGGTTTCGCGGTGAGTTAGCCGACTTTCTACCTGATTCCCATCGCAATATTTGGAATCTTTGGTTGCAAGATGAGTGGCAATACAATGAGTCTGCCAAGATTACCTTAGGTGCACGTTATGACAATTACGAAGATTTTGGCGCGCATTTTTCGTTGCGTGGCGCATTGGTGTATGCCATTGCACCTGAAACTCAATTCAAAGTGATTTACGGTGACGCTTTTCGTGCACCAACATTTTCAGAAACAAGAGCGCTGATCGCGTCTAACTTTGTGGGTAACCCCCAAGTACAGCCGGAAGAGATACAGACCTTAGATTTGGTTTTGCAGCATAAGATGGAGAGTAGTCAGGTAGAAATTACCTGGAGTAAAAGCAAGATAACCCAGCAAATTCAATTGGTGCCATTAGATGAGGAGTTTCAGCAAGGGGTAACGCCTTTTACACCCCAAAATGTTAGCAATCACGACCTGCAAAGTCTTGAAGTTGAATATGCTTATAACCCGATTGAGCACCTGATTATTAGAGGCAATTTCACTCACTTTTTTGATTATTCAGAGGTGGGGTTATCTGAGAATTTAGCGTCAATAGCACTTAATTATTCGCTACAACGATGGAATATTAACCTCAACGGCTTTTATCACTCTGAGGTGCGTTCCCGAATTGCAGATGGCATAAACTTTATGGAAGACATACACCTCGATGATTTCTGGCGGTTCAATTTCAAACTTAACTACAGTGTGAACGACAAACTCGATACTTATGTTCTGGCGGAAAATGTGTTTGATGAAAGCTATCGAACCTATGATGCTGCAAACGATTTGCTCCAGTTTGGTCTGCCCGCAAGAGGTAGAATTTTATCCGTTGGTCTTGATTGGTCCTTCTGACTAGATTACCGTCATACAACATACTGCCTAGTCACTTGAGTCTAAGAATAATAATGAAATCCCTTTTGACTATACTCTGCTGCTTTTTGTTGCTTCCATCTTCAGTAACACGAGCCTCAACTGCTCATGAAGATATTATGTTCCCTATTTATCAGTTGTTTGATGGAATGCGTGAGAGTGATGGCGATAAGGTACGCAATGCGTTTTTCCCGGAAGCCGTTTTTCACCGCGCTCATGCCAAGTTCAAAACCGGAGGCTCTCCAGAACAATTCGCCCAAGCCGTGGCAAAAGCAACCGATCAAATTTGGGATGAAAAGATTTGGGATGTAGAAATTCAGGTGAACGATAAACTGGCATCAGTTTGGACGCAGTTCGCTTTCTATCTCGACGATAAGCTCAGTCATTGCGGAGTCAATTCATTCCAACTCTATCAATTTGAAGACGGCTGGAAAATTATTTATTTAGTCGACACCTTTCAAAAAGCACCTTGTAACGTACCCGAAGACGCCAAGTAATGGGTGCTAATAAACCTCTATGGCACGGTGTGCTTCTGGTGGCTGGTGGTGCCATAGGTGCCGGCATGTTTGCTTTGCCAATGGTGTCGGCTGGAGCTTGGTTGTTGTGGTCAAGTTTGGCGTTATTATCGGTCTGGGCTCTTACCTATTTAGCCTCAAGCCTACTGGCCAAGGTTAACTTGGCATTAGTCGCTTCTGAAACTAGCGCCATTGATTCAACGAGCAGTTTTGACTCGCTGGTAAGTCATACCGCTGGGAAAAAATGGGCGTGGTTAAACAACATCAGTATCGTTTTTATCATGATGATCCTGATGTATGCCTACATTACAGCAGGAGCCAGTATTATTGGCTACACATTGCAACTGTTCGCAATCGAATTTGGCGGTCAGAACAAATCATGGTTAAGCCTGTTATTTTCCTCGTTTATTGCTTTTATCGTTTGGTTGGGTACATCAAGGGTCAGTCAGGTAAGCCTAGTATTCTTGATAGCAATGACGGTAAGCTTTGTTTTAGCGGTGTTAGGTATTTTACCAGCGGTTGATAGCGCTCTGTTTAATGTGCCAGATGTTACGCTTCCTTATATCCCGGGTGTGTTTCCGGTTTTTGTGACTGCATTTGCCTGTGCCGGGTTGGTTCCTACCTTAGTTAGACATTATCCCAATGCCCAGACACATGTGTTCAAGAGTCTGCTGGGCGGGACTCTTTTGGCACTTGTGGTGTATCTGATTTGGTTAGTTGTCACCTTGGGTAGCATTGGTCGTGAAGGGTTTGTCAGTGTCATTCAAAGTGGCAGTAACATTGCAGAGCTTGTTAATGGGCTAGTGTCGGTGGGTGTTAATGCTTCAGTGCAACGCTGGCTTACCTTGTTTTCCCACTTCGCTATTATGACCTCATTTTTAAGTGTGAGTTTGGGACTTGTGCATTTTATGCAAGACCGACTCAAACTCGATGACTCCAAACGCCAAAAATTGATTGCGGTGTTGTTCTGTTTTGTTTTGCCTACCTTGGGCAGCTTTTTCTTCCCTTATGGCTTTGTGACGGCGATTGGTTTTGCCGGATTATTCGTGGCATTTAGTTTCTTTATTTTGCCCGGGTTAATGGGGCTAGCGCTCGTGAGGGATGGATTACTCGATAACGCGATGGCGCTGATAGTGATATCAATTACATTTGGATTATTGATTCTGGGGTTAAAAGTGTCATCCATGTTAGGCTGGTTACCCAAATTTGGTTTAAGCTGACACTTTCTCGTCGAAGTAAATAACCTGATTTTTCCCCTGATTTTTGGCTCGATACATGGCTTTGTCTGCGCAGTCTATTAGTCTGTCGACGTTGTAAATATTTGACGCAATGCCAATGCTAGCGGTAAGCGTTAAGCTAACATCTTCTAATTGAAGAGCTCGACTGCTTATGTCTTTCCTGAGCCTCTCGGCATAGTGATAAGAGTCTTGCATGTCTGTATTGGCGAGCAATACTACGAATTCCTCGCCGCCCAATCTGGCGGTTACATCCGATTCGCGCTGATTGTCTCTCATGATGTTTGCGAGAAAAACAAGGGCTTTATCTCCTACCTCATGGCCGTAGGTGTCGTTGATGGACTTAAAGTTGTCGACATCCATGAGTAAAAGAGTGACAGGTTTGTTTAGTCGTTCACAAAGATTAATTTGTTGTTCGGCAAAGGTCATGAAGGCGCGTCTGTTGTGCAAGCCAGTCAAGGCATCGACGTTTGCCATCCTCTCAGCTGCAAGTCTCGCCTCATTCAACTCTTGAGTCAGTAGAAAATTCTGGTGCAGCATTTTGGTTAGAATTTGCGTTGCGTTCATGCCTGCAAGCATAAATAAAAAGGTGGTGAGACCTAGTAGACGTAAAACAAAATCCCCTTCCACAAAGGCAAATGCAATGGCGGGCAATAACAATAGCGGCATAAAAGTTAATATGTGAAAACGATAAACGGAGTGCGCCACCAAAAAGCCGCCTCCCATTCCCATTAGAAAGAAGTAAATGACCACTTGATAAAGCTGAGACAGCTGAAACAACATAATTGTTGTGCCAAATCCCCAAATAATTGCAATAAGAATGAGGGTGCTGAAGTAGAAATGCTGCCAATTTTTTAAGTTACGAGAGGCTGATTGCCGCTTAAAAAAGAGAATACTCACCACAACACGGGATATGGCAACTAGAAACATACAGGCAAACCAGCTGAACATAACCCAAGGAGTGAGTTGCCCGTACAAGATACCGAGAAGTAAACCCGCTAATAGCACATTCATCGCCGCTGAGGCACGAGATTGCTTGTATAGCAGCGACAGTTTTTGCACCGCAATGGTGGTATCAAGAGCTTCGATATTGTGTTTGTTCATGCTTGTGTGTGTTTTGCAATTCTGCTTATCATTTAAGCAGTTACTTTTTAAGTATATGAACGATACGGTTAAAACGCTCAATTTATTCCCATATATTTTTATGCTTTTAATGATTCACTATTCGCAAGTCAAACGAAATGATTGGTGATGTAGTGTCCTTTTATTGAGAAGATAATTGTTTCAGACTTTGTTTCTTTAATGTTGAGCCCACGTGATGTGATAGTCTTAATTAACTCAGTATGTTGTCTTAGTCATAATGTTTCTCGTTACGTTGCGCTCTTTGCCCAGTAAATTCTGGCAGTTTCATTTGGTGTTTTGGTTGGCCGCTTGTTTGCTCCTTTTAGTGTCTGGGGTCAGCCAAGGCATGTCATTTGAACTTGCTCTACATCGCAATGTTACCTATGCCCTTTTGGGGGTATTTTTCTCACTTTGTTTTTTGCTTATTTGGGATCGGATATCGATGACAAACCGCGGTGTTATCGTCCCGACCCTACTGGCTTTTGCCTATGCTTTGGGCACACTTTGCTCAGTGTTAGTGAATCTGCATCAAAAAATGCTATTTGAATTGGATATCAAAACCGAATACGGCACAACGGTGACGACTTTTATCTTGGGCGGCTCCCTAAATTTCTCTCTCGTAATATTAGTCTGGTGTGGTTTTTATTTGTCGCTGAAACGTGGGCTGAGTTTTGAGTCTGGTGCCGAAGAGCAAAAAGCTGCTGAGGCTATTGCTTCGATTGGCAATGTGTCCAGTTACCCAGAGTTTATTGCGCTAGAAAAATTGAATAAGATCAGTTTACTTCCCATCGCAAAAATTTCCGTGATTAAAGCGGCGGGTGACTACATTGAATTGGTTTGTGATGGCGAAACTTATCTCAAGCGTGAGTCTATCTCTAACATTGAAAGCATGCTCAATCCTAAAAGCTTTCAACGCGTGCATCGCTCCACTATCGTGAACTTAGGTGAGGTTAAAGAGCTTGAACCCAAAGGGCGAGGTGACTACATCATGTCGCTCAACTCTGGTGAGAAAGTAGCCTGTAGTCGTACTTACATGAGTAAGCTGAAAAATCGATTCGATATCGCTATTTGAAGATTATCCGTCTCTCTGGAGCAAAAGCTCTATCCAACCATCGTCGTTTTCTTGCTGTAATGTGCAGCCTAATCAGTGTTAATTGAGTCTATTGGGTGCACGCAGGAAAAAATATGGAAGATAAAAATAATAATTCACAGGTAGCGGGTGTTGCGTACGACTCGGTGCCCGACAATTACCTCGAAAAAAGACAGCTCAAAAAAGGCGCTGCTGGCTGGTTACTATTAACTTGTCTTGGGGTGTCCTATGTAATTTCTGGTGATTTTGCGGGCTGGAATTTCGGTTTAGAACAAGGCGGTTTTGGCGGACTACTGATTGCCACGTTGTTAATGGCTTTGATGTACACATCGATGGTATTCGGTTTGGCGGAATTATCAGCAGCCATTCCAACTGCCGGCGGTGGTTATGGCTTTGCTCGCAGGGCGATGGGACCACTAGGCGGTTTTTTAACAGGCTCTGCCATCTTAGTAGAATATGCCATCGCACCTGCAGCCATCGTGATTTTTATCAGTGGGTATGTCTCAGAGCTTGTGGGATTAAGCGGACCGCTAGTGTATGTCAGCTTTTATGTTGTCTTTGTCGGTATCCATCTTTGGGGCGCTGGAGAAGCACTTAAGATCATGTTGGTCATTACTGGCGTTGCTGTGCTCGCCCTGCTGGTGTTCATAGCAGGTATGATTCCGCATTTTGATACAGCTAATCTATTTGATATCGCCGTAAACGAAAATGCCGCTGGAGCCAGTGCGTTTTTGCCAGAGGGATGGCTAGGTGTGTGGGCAGCTATCCCCTTTGCAATATGGTTTTTTCTTGCGGTGGAAGGGGTTCCACTGGCGGCGGAAGAAAGTAAAAATCCCGCGAAGGATATGCCGCGCGGGATAGTCTATTCGATGCTTATCTTGTTAGCGTTTGCTGCGCTGGTGTTGTTTCTAGCCCCTGGAGCTTCTAGTGCTGACTTGATGAAGGATCACCCAGCACCTCTAGTTGGTGCACTGCAGCACGTATATGGCAACAGTGCGTTTATCGCCGCCGTTGTGAATGTGCTCGGCTTAGCAGGGCTAATTGCGAGCTTCTTTTCAATTATTTTTGCGTATTCACGCCAAGTGTTTGCCCTTTCAAGAGCAGGCTATTTCCCGCGCTGGCTATCTCTAACTAATACGCGCAAAACACCCACGTACGCCTTAGTTGTACCCGGATTAATTGGTCTAGTGTTGTCGTTTAGCAATGAAGGTGACCTGATGATAAATATGGCGGTATTCGGTGCAACCATTTCCTATATTTTAATGATGTTGTCGCACATTATATTGAGGATTAAGGAACCCGATTTAGCAAGGCCTTATCGGACACCTGGTGGCGTAGTCACTACGAGTGTCGCGCTCTTCTTCGCCGTTATTGCGTTGATAAGCACGTTTTTAGTGGATTCAACGGCGGCACTTTTCGCCGGTGTAGTTTACCTGAGCATGGTAGGTTATTTCGTCTTATACAGCCGTCATCATCTCGTTTCAAAAGCACCAGAGGAAGAGTTTGAGGCAATTGCAAACGCTGAGAAAGAACTGAAAGACAAGTAATTTTATGGTCGCTAGTCCACTAGGCTGAGCTCAATTATTTCCTTTTTCTCTGATATGACGGTGGTGAATAGTATTTGGTTATCTTTGATGTCAGTGAGGTAGCGAAATCCTTTGGGAAACTGAGCTAGCCCCATAAATTGGCCTGAATCTATATCGTATGACCAAAGTTGCGCATCTCGATTCACACCAATTATGCGCGCTTTATCTAAAACAAAGCGTTTCTCTGAGCCTTGTTTAGAAATGGGCTCAATGAGTTTGTCTTCGATTTCATCGAGTTGCCAAAAGCGGTGCATGTGGTCGGTGAATACGATATTGCCTATTTCTGATTTTGCCGCCCAAGTTACCTCCTTTGATGTGAGTTGCTGATAGACCAGGGTGTTAAGGTCAATATTCACGAGTTGAGTTTTGCCTTGTGCATGAATGTTGGCGATAGCTTGGTTATTCTCACTGTCCCAATGGAATAATTGTAGGACAGGATGCGGGAAGTCTACCGGTGATAATTGCCCATCCACTCCGACTTTAACTATCTCGTTAACAGCCAATGTAAGTAGGTGCTTACCTTCATTGTCCCAGTATAAATTTTCTAGAAAAGTATTATTGGTAAACTGACTGATAACCTTGCTATTTTCTTCGGCTACAAGCCAAATCTGCCCGGTACCTGTGCTGGTAGACAGCATTGCAATCGTATCACTGCCAGGGTTAAACTTTGCGTGATTCTCCGACGCCACTGAACGATTTAAAATGTCATACTCTAGCGCATCACTCTGATTGAAATGCTTGTCAAAGGCCATCGCAATGGCTTCTACACTGGCATTGTCTTCTATGGTAAACAGTGGTGTATTTGGCAGAGGCATCAGACCTGAGTCGCCATCAAACCTTCCTCTTACTAACATTAGTCTATTGCCCTCAGGGTGGAAGTAACCACCGCCGACGCCGCCATCCAACGGCATATCTATGCTTTTTATTTCTCCAGAGAGGCTCAACGTGTAGGGCGTACCCGCAAAAGCGAAAAATAGTTTGTCTTGATTTGGGATAAAGTTCGGATAGGCTACCAGATGCTTTGGTGCACTTTCTGGTACATTGATAAGCTGCTCGGAGGTGAGTTTGCCGTCTCTATCGAGCATTGATAGTTTGTGCAGCCCGTTTTCATCAATGCTAGTGGTAGCAAAAATATCGCGGCTGGTGGAATAGGCAAAGTGCAGTAGGTTGCCACTTGGGGGCTGGTAAAAAGGGCTACTTTCGCCAGTAAGTGTTGAATATTGAATGATGCGCCATTTTCTATCTCTTTTTTGCATCAACGCAATGTGTTCATTATCTGTCCAAACGGGTTTTTGAATACTTGAATTGTCACAACGCAATAATTCATCTGGCGTTTGCGGCTGAGCAAGAGCATCCATAAAGTTAATTTGCATCAGTTTGTAGCAAAGGTTTTGGGTAATTGGGCGCGTGCAGTCATCATGCTGGATATAGGCTAGTTGCTTGCCGTCGGGCGAGAGTGTGAAGCGTCCATAAGTGCCTTTTTCTGCGGTTAGCCTGAATTCTTCCAAGGCATCCACATTCTTTGCCCAGATGTCGTTGACGCAGACTCTGTCGTAGTAGCGACGAAAAATAATATATTGACCATCGTGAGAATAAACACCGCCATATTCTTTGTTGTCCGTGGCTGTGATGTAGCGCAGATTGCTAAAGGTGATGCCATTATCTTTAAAAAAGAAATGGCTACTCAGTACCATTACTATTGCGACTACTACCGTAAGCGCCGCAAATATGTGCATGGGCTTAAACTCTTTTGGGGTAGGTTTGAGAGAAGTATCTGAAGACGTGACAAGGCTTTTTTCTGATGTTTCATTGAATAGGTGTTTATCAGAACCGGAGTCAGTAACGGTTTCGGCGACAGTCGATGTAACTTGAGGTGATAGTGATTCGTCGTTCCAGTTAACTTCGCATTCTAAGCTGTAACCCTGTTTAGCATGGGTTTTGATAATGTTTTGCGCTTTACTATTCTCGCCCAAAACTTTGCGTAATTGCGCTACGCAACGCTGTAAGGTGTTGGGAGTTACAATTGTGTTTGGCCAAACATTTTCCAGCAGCTCATCGTAACTCACCACACGTCCGCGATGTTGGGCTAAGTAAGTCAATACCATCAGCACCTTTGGCGGCATGCTTTGTGGTTGCCCTTGCTGGCTGATTTGGTTCCTGGATAAGTCGACGAAAAAATTGCCTACCCAGTATTGCTTGGCCATAGTTGAATGTCCCTGTATTCAATCAATTTTTGCTCTTTGTTACGTCAAATCCTATCACGGCAACCTTGTGAAAAAAGCACGTCAGCAAAAAATCAGCGAAATATCATCAACCATTCAAGTGTTTTTCCTTTGAGTTTTTTATCCTGCTGAACACATTTCATTCAAAGGTTCGAGAAATATGCGACATTACATTGCTTTGGCATTGGCCGCTTTTGTGTTTTGCAGCAATAGCATTGCCCAGACATTCCAGCCCTATCAAATGCCGAATTCACAAGTCATTCCCATTAGCGATTCTAAAGCGGGTAAGCAATATGAGTTATACATAAAACTCCCCGACGACTATGCTGAAAACGCGGAGAAGACCTATCCAGTTCTCTATTACACAGATGCGGTTTGGCACATTGATATTCTCTCTGCTGCCACTTCCTTTCTATTAGATGAGGTTATTCTTGTCGGGATCTCTTGGCAAAAAGATGTATCTGAAGATTTAAAGCAAGAATACGGTGAGTCAGCGAGTCGTTTTAGTGATTATTCTTTTTGGACAAAAGTTAACCCTAATCATCCCAAACTTAAGTTTGGTGGTGCCAATAAGCACCTAGATTTTTTGACGCATGATGTTATTCCGTATGTAGAGAAACACTTCAGGATTGATAAGACCAAACGCAGTTACTTCGGGTACTCGCTAAGTGGCTTGTTTGGGGCGTATGTTTTAGTAAAGGCACCAAAAACGTTCGATAATTACATTCTCGGCAGCGCTTCGATGCGCCTATTGCTGGATGAAAGTGCACCAACTTTTCATCCATTGGGCGATGTCGATGCAAATGTTCTATTCACGCGCGGTGATCAGGAAATTGACCGCGCGGAACACATAGCCGCATTTGTTACGCAGCTAAAAACCAAGAATAGCCCGCAAAAATTAAGCTCATTGATGGTTATCCCCGGTAATCACCAAACTGCATTTCCAGAAACCGGTATAGCAAGTATTAAGTGGCTCGCAGACATAGTAAAAGAGGCCGAATGATTATGTTTGTTAGTCAAAAAGCACTACTGCTAGTAGCGACTTTATTTGTCAGCTTTGTTAATCGAGCTGCCACTGAGACCTTGTCTGGCGACTATCTTGGCCAAATACCACCAGGAAAAGTCGCGAAACCGTTCGCCCCTGGCATTGTTAGCACCGAATTCTATGAACTGGCCGGCGTTTTCACTCCTGACATGAAAGAGTTCTATTTTATTCGAAATGGCGGCGAGATAGCGCAATCGAGTCTAGTGGTAATGCGTAACATCAATGGAACATGGCAGGAGTCTTTTGTGTCCAAACGCATTGGTACGCCAATGATGTCGCCAGACGGTAAGGTGATGCACTTAGGCAGACGCTATATGCAACGCAATCAAGAAGGTTGGGGTGAGGTTGCAAAACTGGATGCACCATTCGCTGAGCTACCGATAATGCGCTTGAGTTCTTCTCAGCAAGGTACCTACTTCTTTGATGAGTTTAATGAAGATCTCACCGGCGATATTCGTTATTCCCGTTTAGTCGATGGCAAATATCAACCCCCTAAGCTGGTGAGTACAAACATCAACAATGGCCGGGCATTTCATCCTTTTATTGCCCCTGATGAGTCCTACTTAATTTTTGACTCCACCAGAGAAGGCGGATTCGGTGGTTCTGACCTTTATATTAGCTACCGTCTCGATAACGGTTCCTGGGGTAATCCAATCAATCTCGGGGAGGGCATTAATAGTCCCGGTTGGGATGCTCTAGGCACAGTCACCCCAGACGGCAAATACATGTTCTTTAATCGCAATATCAACCCGGACAACTACGACAATGTCGACATCCTTTGGGTCAGTGCCGAATTTATCGATGCACTCAAACCGAAGGCCTAAGACTGTACATAATCTAAAAAGGACTAACACAATGCGAAATAAACAATTAATCATCGGCTGCCTCTCGTTCTTCAGTTTCTTTTGTACATCTGCTTTGGCTGAACTTAAACCGCTTAATGCCAAAGGGGCTTATTTTGGACAAACACCGCCAGGGCTGACCCCGAAAGTGTTTGCACCTGGTTTGGTATCGACAACCAATTGGGAACAAAATGGCGTGTTCACGCCAGATATGAATGAATATTATTTCTTGCGGGAAGTGGAATTAAACGGTCAATTGCAGCAGCAATTTGTGGTGCTTAAGAACATCGACAATCAATGGCATGAAGAAGTGATATCGGGTCGAGTTGGTCAGCCAAGTATTTCCCCGGATGGTCAAACAATGCATTTAGGAAAACGCTACAAAGTCCGTTCAAATGATACTTGGTCAGATATCAAAGCGCTAAAATCTCCCTTTGACGCGTTCAGAATTATGCGTATGGCCTCATCAAGAAAGGGAACTTGGGTCTTTGACGAGGCGACCCGTGACGGTAAAGGTCAACTGCGTTTTTCGCAACTGGTTAACGGCAAGCGTTCAGCGCCCAAGCCTTTTCCTAAAGCGATTAATACCGGACAGTGGAACGCACACCCGTTTATAGCCCCCGATGAGTCATATCTCATTTGGGATGGTCAGCGAGACGGCGATGTCAGGAACGCAGATCTGTTCATTAGTTTTAGGCAACCCGATGGCTCGTGGGGAGAGGCCATCAAGTTTGGTGATGATATCAATACTCCGACATCTGAAGCTGGCGCTCGTGTGTCACCCGATGGCAAATACCTGTTTTTTAACAGGCGGGTTGGCTATTTCGACTGGACTTCACCAGAGGGTAAAACCGAAACGATTCCCAACACAGATGTATTTTGGGTAGATGCCAAAATCATTGATGAATTACGACTAAAAGCCAACGCGAGATAGCTGCAGGACAAAAGGACTTATAATGAACCAACGAATTAAACGGTTAGCGCTAATGCTAACCTCACTTTTATTGTCTTTTCAGGGACAAGGTGCCACTGAAAAACAAACGATAAATCAGATGTATTTAGGGGAAGCGACACCGGGTTCTACTCCAAAAATGTTTGCGCCAGGCAGAGTGTCTACCGAACATCGCGATTACTCGGGCTTCTTCTCGCCTGATATGAGTGAGTTTTATTTCACTAGACGAATGCGAGATACTGGGAAGTGGTTCCTAATAACTTATAAATTCAAAAAGGGGGAGTGGCAACACGCAGAGACCCGACCTCGAGTTTGGCGTCCCCTTATCTCACCTGATGGACAAACAATGCATTTGGGGCGGTTGTACATGACGCGCACCCAGGACGGTTGGTCACAAGTCGAAAGTCTCGGTCCTATGTTCGATAGAGATGATTGGGGCATTATGCGATTGACGTCATCGGCAGACGGTACCTATGTTTTTGATGATTATAAAAATGGCGATATTCTCAGAATATCAACCATTAAAGATGGAAAGCGTCAGCCTCCTAAGCTGCTTGGAACAAACATAAATTCTGGTAAATATACAGCCCACCCATTTATAGCCGCCGATGGTTCTTACCTTATTTGGGATTCTCAAAAGACCGACGGTTTTGGTGATAAAGACCTATACGTTAGCTTTTTGCGAGAGGACGGCAGTTGGGGTAATGCAATTAATCTAGGGGCAAATATTAATACAAACGGCGGGGAAACGGGCGCTTATGTGACGCCTGATAATAAGGTACCTGTTCTTTAACCGGCATGAAGTAGATGGCAATGGCGATATCTACTGGGTAGATGCCACAGTGATATTTGATTTAAAAGCCCTGTCACTTGCGAAATAAGCCCTGCCGACTTATCTGAAATACGGCGTATTTCATCGCTGCAACGTCCAGTTAAGCGATGAGTGATTGTGATGAAAATTTGTTTTTCTTACCTTGCTAATTAATTGAGCTCCCGCCATCAAAGACGAGGGAGCTCGCAGTAATAGTTTTCAAGGTGGACATGATGATTCGGATTAAAGTATTTACAATACTTGCATTACTCGCTCTTTCTTACGATTGTAAGGCCGAAGAGAGCCTAGTTGTCGGCACCTCGCTGTCTGCTTTGCAAGTAAATGAACTGAATTCATTAGTTGATTCAGCGGTCGAGTCACAGGGCATTGTGGGGCATTCGGTGACGATTCTTAGGAACGGCAAATACCTCTATTCGCGATCGGCGGGTGTTAACGATTTGAACTCTCTCATCTCAATAAACCAAGACACGATTTTCCCCATTTATTCCATTACGAAGCTGTTTACTTCAGCGCTTGTTATGAAGCTTGTTGAACAAGATAAATTAGATATCAATCGTTCGATAGGTGATTACATTGAAGTCTTGCCCAAAAATTGGGAAGAGATAAGCGTGTCATCGTTACTCGCGCATAGCTCGGGATTGCCTGACTTTTTTTCTTTGGGAAGGTCTTATTCTGAAAACCCAGCAGATATTATCGCGTTGATAGAGGATAGCCCATTCGTTTTTGAAACAGACACCCAGGTTCAATATAACAGTACCAATTTTTTACTGTTAAAAATGCTGATTGAAAAGCTCTATGGCAATGAATTCACTGAGGTCGTCAACAAAGAATTTATTAAACCATTTAGATTACGGCGAACCCAGTTTAGTGATGTTGCAAGTGAAGACTCGAACCGTGTCGCTTCGAACTACTACAGAGACGGCAATGCGCTTTCGAGTTCCAAAACCCCCGTGTTACCTGAAATCATGTTTGCTGCCACGGGTCTTCAATCCAGCGCTGCTGATTTAGGCATTTGGCTACAATTGCTGCTCAGTGGGCAGTACGTTTCCAACAAAACATTGTTTAACGCTTGGCGTCCATATTCCCTTAATAATGGCCTTGTAAGTGATTTCAGCTTTGGTTGGCAATTGCAAAAAGAAGCGAAAACGACAGCGGTCGGCCATTATGGGGGCAATATTCTCAATGTCCGTCATTTCATTGTGCGCAACGACACACGGGAGAGTGTAACAATTGTGCACCTGAACAACGGCGGGCAAAAGGCTGAGTTTAATCTGTTTGAATATGCCTACGACCTCGCCAAAACCGTCAACTCTGAAGTGGTGCTCGATTCAATGGAGTTTATTAAGTCTTTCACGGCGAATGCGAAAACTGATGATATCCAGGCGCTAGGCAACAAATATCAACAGTTTAAATCGATTGCGCAAAAGCAAAACCTAAACATTGAGTTTATGATTAATGAGCTGGGGTACCGTTTCCTATCCAATCAGCCAGAGATAGCATTGTCATTGTTTAAGTGGAATTTAGACAGTCATCCGTATTCCGCTAATGCTTATGATAGCTATGCCGAAGCGCTATTAGCTACTGAGCAATTGCAACTGGCAAAACTGAACTATGCCAAGGCTTATTCGCTCAACCCGGCGTATGACAATATTCCCTCTATTATTGCCGATATCGACCGTCGTTTAGCGGAAAGCCATGGTGATTAGAATGTATGGTTAACCTTTACTGCCTAGAGGTTAAGAAGGCTTTTTTTACAATGAGCAAACCCCACGTAATTGGGTGCATCCCGAGAATAAGGTTGCAGCGCTCAAGGACTTACTGTCTTGTGTCGCCATTTTTGCGGAGATATCCCTTCAATCTTTTTAAAGGCGCGGGAGAAATTACTTACATCGTTGTAGCCCAAGACGGAAGACATTAGGGTAATATCCATGCGGCTAGAGGTCAGATACCACTTGGCTTTTTTATGCCTAGTCTCATTAAATAGCTCGCGAAAAATAACACCCTTCGCCTGTAATTTACGCTGTAGAGTGCGTCTATTCAGGTGCAGCAGTTGTGCAATGTTATCAATACTGGACTCGTTTGAACCCATGGTTTGTTGCAGCAAAGTCGCAACCTGACCCACAATATCGTCTTGAAATTGCCCCCTTAGTGATTCAAGGTAGTGTCTCGTCGTTTGTTTGGCCAAGTCGTGTGTCTGTCTAGTGCCAACCTTTTCTTGGCGAATGGGTAAATCCATAAAGCCACCTTGCATAACAATGGCGTCTCGTTCCTGATTAAAACGCGTTTCGACACCGAAATGTGCGTTGTAGCTGCGTTTTTCACTCAGTGGCGAGTGGCTCATTTCAACCCGAATGGGTTTAAAGTAACTGCCCAGAAACGCCCTCAATAAATGGAAACAAGCACTTAAAGCCAGTTCATGGTACTGGCGAGAATCGCTGACCTCATAGAAGTTGTCAAAACGCTGAACGACGACAATGTCCTGATATTCTTGCCAATCCCAATATTCTGTTTGGTTGTGATAGGCCATAAATGCGCTGACGACTTTTTTAGCATCACGTGCGGTTGCACAGTTCGCTATTAAGGCGCCTAACGCACCGAGCATGGTAAGGTTTTGTCGAGAGCCTAACTGCAATGCGAAACCAGGGCAATCAAAAGTAGTCGCGCTATGATTCAGCAGCGCCACTAATACCTGCACATCTATCCTTTCGAACTCACTGGTTAGTGACGATTCGGCCAGTCCAAATCTATGCAGAACCTCACTCAAGTTGCCGCCCACACTCTCAATTTGCTGATCCAGCCCATGCAGTGAACTTGTGCGAATGAAATAGGTGTGTGACAAAGCCGTTAGCCCAAACAAAAGGTTGATTAAAAATGTCACAAAATGACAAGTCGAGCAATAAATAGTCGCGCATTATGACAATCAGAACAATGTTCAGCAGTTTAATCGTGAGGCAGTCAACATGGCACTATATGACGTGATAATCGAAGGTGGGCAGTATTTTGATGGCACCGGCGCGGACTCCGGGGTTCGTTGGGTTGCCGTGAAGGATGGAAGAATCGCCAAAGTGAGCGAAACAGCACTGGACAGCAATGACGCCGATAGGTGTATTAACGCAGTCGGCAAGTGGGTCATGCCCGGCTTTTTAGATGTTCACACCCACTACGATGCCGAAGTGCTTGTTAGTCCGAGCTTATCAGAGTCGGTTCGCCATGGCGTGACAACGGTGATGGTAGGTAGCTGTTCATTGAGTATGGTATGCAGCCAAACTGAAGATGCTTCAGATATCTTTACGCGAGTCGAAACCGTCCCTCGTGAAAAAGTACTGCCTATTTTGCAAAAGAATAAGTCTTGGTCGACGCCAAAACAATGGGTGGATTACGTCAGCACATTGCCACTTGGCCCCAATCTAATCAGTATGCTTGGGCACAGTGATTTGCGAACCTCAGTGTTGGGATTAAGCCGCGCTACGTATCATACTGTTCGCCCAAGTGAACAAGAATTACAAAGTATGGAAGCTCTGTTAAAAGAGGCTTTTGAACAGGGGTTTGTGGGGTTTTCTACTATGTGCCTCAAGTGGGATAAGGTAGATGGCGAGCGCGAGTGGTCGAAAAGTCTTCCCAGTACTTATGCTGATTGGACGGAAATAGCACGCCTCAATCGTTTGGTTAGACAATATGACCGTGTGCATCAAGGTGCACCCGATGCATCTGCGCCTTTGCAGATTACCCAGTATATTCGCGAGTGTTTGGGCTGGTTTAGAAGACCGCTGAAAACCACATTGATCAGCCAAATGGATCTTAAAGGCAGTGTTTATCTGCGTAATTTGACCAAGCTGGCGTCAAAAGTCACCAATTGGTTAAAGGGTGATTTTCGCTGGCAAGTGTTACCCACACCATTCACTGTTTATGCTGACGGTATCGATGTGGTGTTTTTTGAAGAGTTTGGCGCAGGTGAAATGGCACTGGATCTAAAGAATGCAGTTGAGCGCAATAACCTATTGCAAGATGAAACCTATCGACGCGAATTTCGTAAATTTTACGGTGAAAAGTTAAGTCCTAGAGTCTGGCAGCGCGACTTTGCCGACGCCGAGATCTTAGCTTGCCCAGATAACAGTATTGTAGGGAAGAATTTCGACGAGGTGGCCAAGGCGCATAAGATCCACGTAGTTGATTTGTTCCTGGATCTCGTCGTGCAATATGGTACTCAATTGCGCTGGTGCACCACCATCGCAAATCACCGGCTGCACGTACTTAAAAAAATGGTCCGCGACAAAAAGGCACTAATTACCTTCAGTGATGCTGGCGCACATATTCGCAACATGGCCTTTTACAATCTGCCGTTACGATTCCTGAAATTAGTGAAAGAATCCATCGATAGCGGTGATCCTATCATGACGATGGAAAAAGCAGTGTGGCGGCTCACTGGCGATCAGGCCGATTGGTTCAGTATTGATGCAGGAAGAATAAAAAAAGGCGACAGAGCAGATATTACCATTGTTGACCCTAATGGCTTTGACCAAGATTTAGAGGCCGTGAGCTGGGCTGATATGGAAAATTTTGGCTTAAAAAGATTAGTTAATCGCATTCCAGGCTTAGTCACCCACGTTTTGATAAACGGCCAACTGGCTGTTGATGGCGAAAACCTCAACCCTGAGTTGGGGCAATCTTCAGCGTTTGGCACGTTTTTAAGAGCTAAATCGTGAGTATGAGTGTAGAGGCAAAATAAAGTGCAAGAGAAAACAGTCTTAATTACAGGTGGTTCCAGCGGCATTGGCTTGGATTTGGCGAAAGCTTACGCAGCACTGGGGAATAACATCATTCTGGTTGCCCGAAACCAAGCGAAACTCGATAACGCGGCGGGTCAATGTGAAGCATTAAAAACAAGGTCAACACAAAAAATTAGCGCCTATAGCGTTGATGTGAGTCAAGATGCAGATATTCAATCGTTAGCGCAGTGCGTTAGCCATGATTTCGGTGCAGTTGATCTTGTTATTCTTAGCGCTGGCGTTGTGCAAAACATTCCATTTATGCAGCATTCAGACGCCGACTTTACTCACATTATGCATACTAATGTAATGGGCAGCCGAGCGGTGTTAAAACATTTATTGCCCGCTATGATCGAAAAAAAACATGGTCACATTTGTTTTGTCAGTTCGCTCGCCGGAATTGTGCCTGTTTATGGATATTCTGCCTACAGCGCGTCTAAATTTGCCATTTTAGGGATGGCTGGGGCGTTAAAACAGGAGCTGTATCAGCAAGGAATTGGCGTTTCGGTGTTGTGTCCACCAGAGGTGGATACTCCCATGGTGCAAGAGGAAGCAAAACACGTATCGCCGCAGGCTCGTTTTGTTAAAGACATTGCCGGCACATTGAAGGTGGATACGGTAACCAAGGCGACGATAAGAGGCATCAACAAGAAGCAGTTTTTGATTATTCCAGGGTTTATGGCCAAGCTCACATATATGCAAGCGCGTTTGGCGCCGGAGATATTTAGTTGGGTAATGCAGTGTCTAGTAAACTACGCGTCGAAACGTGCGATGAAAAAATAGAACGAAGGGGTGTTTGATATCTATTTTAATGACAGCTCAATGATCTCTTTTTTAATATGCGCTTTTAAAGTGATAAGCGCCTGCTGATGTTTAATATCCGTCAAATACTCAACCTCTTGGGAAATGCTCCCTAAAGTGCGAAATTCATCGGTGAGTAGCGAGTAAGACCAGAGGTGCTCACTCCGATTAATGCCGTACACAATGCCATCGCGAATAATAAAGCGCTTGTTAGAACCTTGACCATCCAGGGCGGTGATTAACTTGTCTTCTAACGCATGCGGTTGCCAGAAACGTTCGAAGTCGTCCATGTAAATCACTGCACCGTCGTGACTTTGAGCGGCCCACTTTACTTTTTTGCGATTGACAATATCAAACTCAAGAGAAGCTAAGTCTATTCTCACAAATGTTCGAACACCGTCTAACATGATGCTTGCTAAAACGGTATTAGCTTCATTATTCCAATGAAAAACGTCGTTGACCAAATGAGGAAAATCGATTTTTGCCAAATCTGATTGGTCGTCACTCAAGGTTAAAATGTGTATTTGCCAATTGGCAAAGACCAATAGCGATTCACCAAAATCAGACCAGAGTAAGTTCTGAATAAAACTGCCATTTGGTAGCTTGCTGACCACCTTTACTCCATTGCTGTCTTGCATCCAACCGTCTTGCAACCACACTTGTTCAGTGCCCGTTTGGGCAGATACATAAGCGATGGTGTCACTGTTGGGTCGATACGTCGCAATTTGCTCCATTGCTGTAGAACGCGCAAAGACGTTTGGTGATAACGTGTTATCGTTGAGTGCCGAACCGAAATCTAGGCTACCTATGTCGCTGTCAAAATTCCCCTTAACCATCAACATTCGGTCGCCATTAGGATGGAAATCGGCACTATCGATATAAGTATCAAATGGCACCTTCAGTTTATTAACGTCTCCGCGTTCACTTAATGTAAATAGTTCGCTGCCGAAACTAAAAATCATCTCTCCGCGCGTTGGAGTAAACCGCGGCGAAATTTTCAGATAAGTGGGTGAGTCTGCGGGTAAGACAATTGGGTGGCTGGATTTTATCTGCCCATCAACATGCAGCATTTCAATATATTGTTTTCCGTCACTTTTTAACGACGACACCGCAAAAAGCTGTTGTTCAGCCGACCAATCATAACTGCTCACATGGCCATCTTCGATTTGATAAAGCACATCGCTTGATTGAGTGGTGAGGGAATATCGTACCAATCGCCAATGCCCCTCGCTCCGCTGCTTCATCACTATGTGGGCGTTATCAATCCAAATCGGAGACGTGATAGGTGACTGCTGACATTCTAGCAGCGCCTCTGGCGTTGAGACGTTTTCACGCTGCCAATCAAACGGCTGACTCATTAGCTGGTAACAATTGCTTTGTTCCAGTGGCGTCGTACAGTCGTTTTGTTTGATAAATACGAGCATTTTGCCGTCTGGTGACAGGTCGTGACCTTCGTAGGTGCCCATGTCGACGGTCAGTTGCCGCTCTTCGAATGTTTCGTTGTGCTTCGCCCAAATGTTGTTTATGCAAAACTCTTCATCAAAGCGATTGAACAGAATAAATTCACCGTCGAGGGAATAGGTTGCACCGAACTCCTTGTCGTCAGTGGCGGTGAGGGGGCGCAGTTCGGTGAATTCTAACGATGTGGATTCATCGTTTTTTTGAGTGAAAACGAACATCAGCAATAGCAACGCAAAAAAGGCTATCCCGAGCATCCAATTTTGCCCAGATGGCCTATTTGAATGCGTTAATTTCTCGCTTGTGTCTGAACTGCTGTGATTTATCTGCGGTGAGTCATCATGGGCTATATTTTCAATGTTCTCATCAGTGACTGTTGCAGTATCAATAGTGCTGCCACTGTTGCTAGATACGGATGATAACGTTGACTCAGTTGCGGCCTGGTCATCGAGTTTCGAGACTAACTCACTCCACTTAACTTCACACTCTAAACTGTAGCCTTGTTTGGCATGGGTTTTAATGATGGTTTGCGCTTGTCTATTTTCGCCAAGGGCTTTGCGCAAATGGGCAATGCACCGCTGCAACGTATTAGGTGTAACAATGGTGTTTGGCCATACTTCGTTAAGCAGCTCGTCATAGCTCACTACTGCGCCTTGTTTTTGCGCGAGATAAGTAAGCACCTGCAGAGCTTTAGGCGGCACATTGTGAGAAATACCTGGTTGGCTTATCTGATTACGTGATAAGTCCACATAGAATTCACCAATCCAGTATTGTTTGGCCATTAACGCGCGTATCCCTTTGCCTGTAGTGATGCTAAAACGAAGCCCAATCCTATCATGTAACAGGCGATTTTGAAGATTGTCAGAAAAAAATCAGAACTTTTTCAGTCGCTTTTCAGCCAATTATCTTCAACTTTTTTTACTCTGCAATTCCTCGCAGATTTGTGCGAATCGATTCAGCCAAATGATTCAGGAAAAAGGAATAATGAACAAACCACTTCTCGCCTATGCAGCCATGGCGTTTTTAACCTTTACCGGTGCAAGTAATGGCATCGCAGAACCGGCTTTTCCCTTATTAGAGGGCACTTACTTTGGACAAAAAGTACCGGGGTTGAACCCCGAGGTATTTGCGCCCGGCATTGTGTCAGTAGAGAATCGTTATGAATACGGGGTGAGTTTCACACCCGATTTTAAGGCAATGTACTTTACGCCTACCATTGACGGTGCTTCGCAAATTTTTATGTCTAAGGTGGTAAATGATCATTGGACTAAACCTGAAAAGATCAGTCTTACCAACGGCATTGTAAATGATGAGTTTGGAGCCTTGGTCAGTGCCGGCGGGGGAACCATGATGTTCTCTACATACTCAGAACAGTATCCGCTTAAAGTCTGGCAACTGTCGAAAGATAAAGACAATCACGGAGAAGCTTCCCTACTAGATTCACCTTTGAATGATAATCAGGTGTCTATTACCAGTATTGCTCGATACGGCGATATCTATTACCAAAATCATGATGATGGAAAGCTGTATATAGCGCCTCGAATAGGTGGCAAATATCCACATCAATACCAAGTCGCTATCCCTCATGGGAGTCAAGGCTATATCTCTCCTCAACAAGATTTTCTGCTGGTGGAGGCGCATAAAAATAACGATAAAAGCAAAGACAAAGACTTATTTGTCTACTTTAAACAAGAAGACGGTTCATGGTCACAACCAATGGGATTGGGAAGTGCGGTTAACAGTGATTTCCGTGAGAGCAGCCCATCACTCACCCCTGATGGTAAATACCTATTTTTTAACCGTTATGACGAGCAAAGTGGTAACCCAAACATTTATTGGGTAAGCGCTGAGGTCATCACCTCGGCAAGAGAAGCTTGGTTATCAAAACTAGTGGCTCAACCTTCAAATCAGGCTCCCGAGATCGCAAGCTTTGAAGAAGACTACTTAGGTTTTGGTTTTGAAGATACATTACCGGATTTAACGCACCCTTGGATTTCTACTACTCCACCTGCTCGAAACGATGGCATTAATGTGGGTAGTCTGAATGCCATAGGTAAGCAACAAGACAAGGTAACAGGCTTTGTGAAAGAGCTTGCCAATAACAAGTTTGGTAGGTACGACAGCCTGTTGATCTCATACAAAAATAAATTGGTTTTTGAATCCTATTTTAACAAAGGGCGTATCAATCTGCCGCATTTCCAAGCGTCTGCGACCAAATCCTTAAATAGCATGGCAATCGCACGAGCAATAGAGTTGGGTTATCTATCCATGAGGGATATTGATCAACCCGTCATCACTTATCTGTCTAACATCGACAAGAGTAAGCTCGTGGATGGAGCGGAACAAGTCACTCTGCACAAAGCCATGAACATGCGTTCTGGCATCAAACTCAATGATGAAATAAGGCCTGTTATTCTCGATAACCAGATGAAGGTCAAAGGCTTTAATCTAATGCAGCAGATTTTAGAGCATTCGAATCCAATCGCCTCTGGCAGAGCCGCTTTTAGCTATCAAGATGCGGATCCAATAGTCACCATGCATTTGGCCGATAGCCTTGTACCTGGCTCTATCTGGAATTTTTATCGCGACGAAATTTTTAGCAAGTTGGGTATCACAAGATACGGTTGGCGAACAGATAGTAACGGAGTGCCATTGGCAGGTTCGTCTGCGGCAATCACATCAAGAGACATGCTAAAAATTGGCAGTGTTTTATTAAATGACGGTAAGTGGCAAGGCGAACAGCTGTTTTCCGCTGAATTTCTGGCCAAAGCCACCACTGCTATTAACAAAACTGAATCAGACTGGATACCCGAAGAGTACAATTATGGCTATTTTTGGTATCAGGTGGACATGCCTGTGGGTGAGCAATCGGTTAGTGTGAATATGGCCTGGGGCGCGGGCGGAAACCGTATCATTGTGGTAAAAGAGCTAGACCTAGTTATTGTGTTAACCGGAGCTGACATCGAAGATAAAGTTATGCCGCAATTGGCCAATGCCCTGTTCCCCGCGTTTACCAACTAAAAATAGGAGCAGACACGTTTTGCGTTCTGCTCCACGAACATTATTTAATTAGTACTTCTACACACCGTTTACATGCAACGGTTTGTTCGCTCAGTTAGGGACTTTTGTATTGCGTGTGATCTGTTGGGTGCAAATCGCCGGACAGTGAAGATTTGCTGGTTCATTAATAGATACTGGTACGAGCATCATATCGCTATTTTAAATTATAATTGTTATGTTATCACATTTCATAAATTATAGGTTGGTGGAACAGACCCATGAAAACATTAATCACATCAGCGACAAGTCACAACCGTTTACTCGGCAGAGATTCTGATGAATATCTTGTATTAAATATTGCTATTGAAGACGGTAAGGTTTCTCAGATTTCTGAAGCAGAAATTGAGGGGGCATTTGACCAGGTAATAGACGCTTCTGGGCTTTTCTTATCTCCGGGACTTGTTGATCCGCAGGTGCATTTTAGAGAGCCGGGAATGGAATACAAAGAGGACATCGAGTCTGGCAGCAAAGCGGCAGTGAAAGGTGGCTTCACTACGGTTATTTCAATGCCCAATACCAGCCCAACAGCCGATAACCCGGATACAGTACGTTTTATGGCTCAACGCTCAAAAGACGTCGGGATTTGTAAAGTACTGCCTACCGGGTCGCTATCACATTCACTCGCTGGGCAAACGTTAACAGACTTCGCTGCACTAAAAGAAGCCGGTGCTGTCGCCATCACCGACGATGGCAAGGGCGTACAAAAAGATGAGATATTCAAAGAAGCAATGGTAAAGGCTAAGGCTGTGAACTTGGCGATTTTAGACCATTCCGAAGATGAATCACTATCCGACGGCGGTGCTATTCACGCTGGCAAAGTAGCTGCACAATTTGGTATTAAAGGGATTAAGCCTGAGTCCGAATCCGTTCATGTAGAACGCGGCTGTCAGATGAGCCAAGAAACAGGCGCGCACTACCACGTGCTTCACGTGTCTACCAAAGCTTCGATTGACGCCGTTCGAGCGGCAAAAGCAAAAAACATTAATGTCACAGTAGAGGTCTCTCCTCACCATCTACTGCTATGCGATGAAGATATTAAAGTAAAAGATGACAATACGTTGGACGCTAATTGGAAAATGAATCCACCATTGCGTTCAAAAGCTGACAAACTTGCCTGTCAGGAAGCGCTTTTAGACGGCACAATTGATGCTATTGCTACCGATCACGCACCACATTCTCCAGACGAAAAGGCACAACATATCGAAGCAGCGCCTTTTGGTATTATTGGGCTTGAAACCGCTTTTCCACTTATTTATACCCATTTTGTAAAAACCGAGAAACTCACACTTTCGCGCTGTATAGATTTGATGAGTAAGCAAGCCGGAGGACTGTTTAATATTGATTGTGGTCGTATTCAAGTAGGTGCTGACGCAGACCTTTGCTTATTTGACTTAGAATCTCCGTTTGAGGTAAGTCCGGAATTTTTCGCTTCTAAATCAAAAAACTCTCCGTTTATTGGGCAAACCCTTTATGGGCAAACGCGATACACCCTGATGAATGGCAATGTGGTTTTTGCGAATAAGCCGTAGTGCTGCCCGACCTCGCGAACTTAAAAAGCGTTCTCAATTACAGGAACTTTTAAATCATGAACGATACAAGCGACTTTTATTTTCAAAGTTATGAAGAGTGGCGAGCTGCGATTACAGTGCGCTGCAATATCAAACTTACACGGGAGTATGCACGAGAGCGTATATCCGCATTGGAAAATCCAAACGATCCGCATACTCAAGAGTTTGCTGAAAAGTTTGGTAAGGCCTACCTTCAGCAAGTGATCAATTGGTTTGCACGTGCCGAGAAAGGCAGCTAGAAAAAAAGTGGCAGAGTGAAATCAGATTTCATTCACTCTGCTTATTTTATTCTTCACATACAGATCATTTATTGCCAAACACGTACATCCCAACATAAGCATGACACAAATACCCATAGTGAGCCTTGGTGGCGATTCCTGGAATTGACTACCAGCTCCATGGATATTGGAATTCACGAATTGGTGAATTTGGGTCGAAAATCATTCATTTTAGGGATTCATTTGAGTCAATTTTCCGATGTCTAATCAAAGCTCGAAGATTGGACACTGATCCTACCAGTATCGCTCTGCAAAGCTATTATGGCGGGGCTATTGATGTACAACAGACTTGCCATAATTGAGATCCAATTTTAATGAAATTTTGTTTGGGCGTTTGAAAACTTTCAGCTATGCTTCCGCGCTAAATTACACTGCGTCGTATTAAGTGAATTTTTTCGGAAAATTTTGTTGTCTTTCTCCCATAGATTGAGCATGCGAATGCGGGAGTTTTGGAGGGTTCATGTTAGTAAAAAACGATTTAACAACATCTTGTTCGTTGAGACAAACGATTAGAGATTTTTATCGTATTGATGAAGAGCAAGTCATCGAGCACATTTTACCGCTAGCAGAGGTGGGCGTAAAAGCACGTAGTAGAGCGTGGGAAAGAGCCCGACAAATCGTTCTTAACATTCGCCAGACTGAAGAGGCTGGAGTGGATGCTTTACTAAATGAGTACTCACTTTCAACGGAAGAGGGTGTTGTTCTAATGTGCTTGGCAGAAGCGTTGTTGCGTGTACCAGACACTAAGACGCAAGACGCACTAATTCGTGACAAGCTCTCAAAAGGAGAGTGGAGCCACCATTTGGGCAACAGTGATTCTCTATTCGTGAACGCGTCTAGCTGGGGCTTATTAGTGACCGGAAAAATGGTCAATTACTCAGACAAAAAACAATCTGAGCAGTTCGGTATTTTGAAACGCACTATCGGTCGCTTGGGTGAGCCGGTAATTCGCTCTTCCGTGCATTTTGCCATGAAAGTCATGGGGAAGCAGTTTGTGCTAGGAACCAACATTAATGAAGCATTAGATAGAGCAAAAGAGACGGAAACCAAGGGATACGTTTATTCCTACGATATGCTTGGTGAGGGCGCTCGCACTATGGCCGATGCCGAACGCTATTTCGATGCATACATGACGGCGATACACGCCATTGGTAAAGCAGCTAACAAAAAGGGCCCCATAAAAAGCCCAGGGATTTCTGTTAAATTGTCGGCCATTCATCCTCGCTACGAATTCACACATCAAGAACGTGTATTCAATGAGCTGGTACCTAAGTTAAAAGAGCTGGTATTAGCGGCTAAGCAATACGACATAGGATTCACCGTTGATGCCGAAGAAGCCGATCGTTTAGATATATCTTTAGACGTGATTGAATCGGTATTTTCCGATCCTGACCTAGGGGATTGGACCGGGTTTGGTTTAGCCGTACAAGCCTATCAAAAACGCGCAATCTTTGTCATTGAATGGCTAGAAGCACTTGCTCGTAGAGTTGACCGAAAAATGATGGTGCGTTTGGTTAAAGGCGCTTATTGGGATACCGAAATTAAGACCACGCAAGTGGATGGATTAGATGATTTTCCGGTATTCACCCGCAAAGCGACCACTGACGTAAGCTATAAAGCATGTGCCATTAAATTGATGGGAGCGCGTGATGTTATATTCCCGCAATTTGCGACCCACAATGCCTATACAGTGGCGACTATTCTTGAATTGGCAAAAGGTGATAATCAAGGGTACGAATTTCAGCGTCTTCACGGCATGGGAGAGTCGCTTTATGACCAGGTGGTAACAAACGATCACGTTCAGTGTCGTGTCTACGCTCCCGTAGGTGAACACGAGGATTTACTTGCCTACCTGGTTCGACGCTTACTGGAGAATGGCGCCAATTCAAGTTTTGTAAACGCTATTGTCGACGAATCAAAACCGGTAGAAGAATTGCTGCCAGATCCGGTGGAAAAACTGCAGGATTTACGTACCAAAAGAAATAACGCAATTCTATTTCCAATTGATTTGTACGGTGAAGAACGAGACAACTCAAAAGGCATGGATCTCACTGATATTAACCAACTCATGCCGTTAAAGGAGAATCTGGATGCTTGGGTAAACGGAAATATTACCGACTTATCAGCGTTAAACGCAGATGAGGTTGCTGTTATTAATCCAATGAATCATCAAGAAGTAGTAGGTGCACTTAAGTATCACACTGCAGAGCAAATGAAAGATATTGTCGCGCGCTCTGAAAAAGTATTTGAAGATTGGTCGCAAACGCCTGTAACTGAGCGCGCCAACATTCTGCGTCGCACGGGCGATATTCTAGAGCGTCACCGCGACGAGCTAATCGCACTGTGTATCAAAGAAGCCGGAAAGCTCACCCAAGACAGTATTGACGAGGTGCGCGAGGCTGTGGATTTTTGTCGCTACTATGCCGCACGCGCAGAAGAAGTCGCTGAGGATGACAGAATGGAAGCACGCGGCCCGATCTTGTGTATTAGCCCGTGGAACTTCCCACTAGCAATCTTTTTAGGTCAGGTCGTCGCAGCAATAAGTACGGGGAACACTGTAATTGCAAAACCGGCTGAGCAAACCAGTTTAATCGCTAAGCGTGCCGTCGAACTTATGACGATTGTCGGTTTGCCTAAAAATGTGGTGCAATTGGTATATTCACCAGGACAAGCTGTTGGCGAAAATATTGTTAACGATGAACGGATCCAGGCGATTATGTTTACTGGCTCCACCCAAACCGGCACGTTAATTTCTAAAATTCTCGCCGAACGCGGAGGGCAGCAAGTGCCGCTTATCGCGGAAACGGGAGGACAAAACTGCATGGTGGTGGACTCGACCGCATTGCCTGAGCAAGTCTGTGATGATGTCATAAGCTCCGGTTTTCAAAGTGCAGGTCAACGCTGTTCTGCGCTGCGCGTATTGTTTATCCAAGAAGACATAGCCGATACCGTGATCACCATGATTAAAGGTGCAATGAAGGAACTGACGGTGGGTGACCCACAATACCTATCGACTGATGTTGGCCCCGTTATTGATGACAAAGCATTAAATGCCTTAAACAGTCACGTGGAATTTATGAAAGACAAAGGCACCTTGTTGTATGCGTGTTCACTTCCTGATTTAGGCGAGCAACAACATAATTTATTTGCGCCTCGCTTGTATGAAATTGACAACTTATCGGTGCTTGAAAAAGAAGTATTTGGACCAGTCGTTCACGTGATTCGATTTAAAGGTACTGAATTAGACAATGTTATTGAACAAATCAATAATACTGGCTTTGGTTTAACAATGGGTATACACACTCGCATTAACGAACGTGCGGAAGATATTGCTAGCCGGGTTCAGGCCGGCAATATCTATGTTAACCGAAATATGATTGGTGCGATTGTTGGAGTGCAACCGTTCGGTGGTCGTGGCTTGTCTGGTACAGGACCAAAGGCTGGTGGGCCAAACTATTTAAGCCGTCTTGTGCGCGAAAAACACACACCTGATGAAGATGAAATGAATTACCAAACCAAGTCTAATATCGACATGGTTACCATGGGTAAAGCACAGGATCACATTGATGAGTTGATGGAACTTGCGATAAAAGCTGAGCGAACGTGGCGGGTTACACCGTTAAACGACCGGGTTTCTGTTACACGTCAACTATTAGCAAAAATTGCAACGGTCGATATCGTTGAAGAACTGGCTGATGATTTATCCATTTCACTTGCTGAATCGCGAGCGCAATTAACGCGTATTGAGAAACAACTGAAAAAGCCTAAAGTCCTTCCTGGACCTACTGGTGAATCCAATTTACTTTATTTGGAACCACGCGGTTGCGTAGTGTGTTATGCCGATAAAGACACCGAATTCAGCTTCTGGCTAATGTCTATCGTGTCGTCAATTGCAATCGGTAATACGGTTATCACCGCAGTTTCTGAAACATTCTTTGAAGAGGCAAAAGCCGTCAGAGACAAACTGATTTTGTGTGGAGCGCCCGAAGGTGTTTTACAAGTTGTTATGCACGACAAACTAAACGCATTGATTGATCACGGAAATATTGCCGGTACAGTCGTGGACAGTAATAGTGCGCGAATGGGGTATTTCACTAAACAAATTGCAGAGCGGGAGGGCGCTATTTTGCCAATAATCAGTGCCGAGTATAACGACACGTTACTGCAACGTTTGGTTACTGAAAAGACAATTAGTATCGACACCACAGCCTCTGGAGGCAATACTTCATTGATGACGTTAGTGGAAGACGAAGAATAAAAACGTAAGTCAAGGGATACAAAATGTTCAGGAAAAACATAGCATTAGCGACAGTATTATGGGCGGCCATTGGCTCGGTAAACGCCGAGGAATCAGCGCTTGTTTTATTGGAAAAGGAAGTGGATAAAATAGCGCAAGCTAACATTGAAGAAGGTGGACCAGGGTGCACTTTTGGCGTGGTTCGCGATAACAAATTTCTATTTCAAAAAAGCTATGGCCTGGCCAATATTGAGCATCAGGCGCCACTAAATTCAAAGTCTGTATTTCGTATGGCGTCTGTCTCTAAACAATTCACAGGGTTCGCGGTTCTGCTATTGGCGGAGCAAGGCAAAATAGACCTCAACGATGATATACGCGAGCACCTACCACACTTAAAAGATTACGGTGTAAAAGTGACCATCAACTCTATGTTGGGGCATTTTTCAGGTATGGGTGATTACGACACGCTGCAAACACTCTTAGCGACACCTCTACTTTCCTCTGCAGGAGGCACATTCCGATTAGGTGATGAAGATTATCTCACTAATGAGGAATACTACGATGTGATCAAATCCTTGCCGCTTGAACATCAACCCAATACTAAGCAGGGCTACAGCAACTTTGCCTACTTCTTATTGGCCGAGTTAGTTGCTCGTGTTACGGGTACCTCTTTGCGTGAGTTCAGCACAAAGTACATGTTTGAGCCGCTGGGCATGCACAGTACTTTCTTTGCTGATGACATGCGCGAAATTGTGCCAAATAGAGCCGCGGGTTATAGAACCTTTGCTGAAGGTGGTTTAAAAGGTTACGAAACCAACATTTTTGTGGTGGGGGACGGTGGGCTATACACCACACTTGAAGATATGCTGATTTGGGATAATCACTTTTATGCACCCAAGCTCGGCAAGGATCCAGAAAAGCTCATGGCACAATTTAACACCCCCAATAGCCAGCATACTTATGAAAATAACGGCATCTCGTTCTACGCCAATGGACAGTACATCGAGCCGAACTACACCTTTCACAACGGTGGTTGGATGGGCACCAACACCAGCTATATTCGCAGGCCCGAAGAAAAAACTTCTTTTATAGGCATGTGCAATAGCTCTTCTATTGATGCAGATATATTCACCTACGAAGTACCTAAAATTCTCACTAAACTAAAAATTTGGGATGTGACGGATCCGGCGATATTTTAAAAATGGCAGTTGGTAAATTGCGAAGTATCGATGTTGCACTACTGTCAAAGCAAAAATGATATGGGCTCTAATAAGGTGAGATTTTCCAATGCAGTCATATTTTAAATCAGTTAGTTTTTGGCAACAATTTGTAGTTACATCTAGGTTTGTGTTCAACACCCTTTTAATGTTGAATACATACAATAGGAACACTTTCCACTTACATGTAAACGGAATTAAACGTGATGAATTTTCGAATACTGGTGCCCTTGGCAGCTATTTCCATAGCGATTTTAGTTTATCTCCTCACGCCAACGGCTGCACTTTATCAATTTATCCTCAACACAGAAAGAAGCCTTGCGGGCTTAGAACTAAAGAAGATCGAGATTGATCAATTAGAAATTGAATACCTCCGCGGCGGCAAGGGACCGGTTCTTATATTGCTGCACGGTTTCGGAGCTAATAAAGATAATTGGAACAAACTTTCGGGTCATCTAGTTGAGCAATTTGATGTTATCGCAATTGACGTTCCCGGATTTGGGAATAGCACGAAGGACTTCGAATTAGACTACGATGTGCTTTCTCAAGTCGATAGAGTTAAACGGTTCACTGAAGCGTTGAATTTAGATCAATTTAGCTTAGCAGGCAGTTCTATGGGAGGGTATATTGCTGGCAATTTCGCTGCAAGATATCCATTACTTGTAGACAACTTGTGGTTAATTAGCCCTTTTGGAGTACGAACCACGCAACTCAGTGATATGTTTGCTGCCACTAAGAATGGAGAGCAGCCCGCAGTATTGCCTCGAAATGAGACAGAATTTATGAATTTGTTCACTTTTTTGTTTGTGGAACCACCCTTTATTCCATCCCCCATTCTGCGTCATTTAGCCAGTGAAGCAAAAGCATCGGCGGATTTGAATTCGAAAATATTCCAGCAAATTCATCGAATGAAAGAAGGTGAGCCAAATCCGGACATGCCGCTTGATAGCGTATTGAGGGAGTACGAGGGACAGGTTCTGATTACTTGGGGAGGCAAAGACAGAGTACTTCACGTCTCCGGAGCAAAGGTATTAAAGAAGACACTTCCTCATGCAGAGTTAGACATTAATGAAAATGTGGGGCATTTGCCCATACTTGAAATCCCCTCGAAGACTGCTGAGACCTTTATTTCGTTTTACAAAGAATTTTAGCGAGCTTTCAGTGCCCCCCATTTTTCCCTAAAGAATCGAAGAATTTTTCTTCCATTGCTTTAAGGCTATTGTCTTTCGTTAACTCAACAAAAGCGGCATTTAGCTTTTGTATTAACTGTTCACTGACTGAAGTCTTACTGAGTGCATAGTAAACAGGTTCTGCATTTATGATCAAAGGATGAACTTCGAGCTTGTCTTTAATACTGTTATCTTTTTTAAGATATTGCCAATGCGAAGACTCAAGGAAAAAGGCATCTGCTTTTTCATTAATTACAAGTTGAAGTATGGTTTTATTGTCAGCAATAGCTTCGACTCGCCAATGCAGGCGTTTATTAGTCAATAGCACTTCTTCGAGCTTACTACCATAGAAAGAGCCTCTTTGGCGCACTAGTCTCGCATCCAAGGATTGCATATCGTTCCAAGTCACAATTGTAGGAATAGCTTTTTTACGACCAACCAAAAGGATTGTTTCTATTCGTTGTGGGCCTATAAAGTGGTATTTCGCTTCGCGTTCCGGAGTTCGTGAGACATCGATGACCATGTCTAACTGACCAGAGTCAACCATTTGTAGTCCCCTAGCAAAGGGAGTTTCGATAAATTTGTATGTACATCCCGCTTCATTTAAAAGCGCATCTACATAAAGCTTATTTAAGCCTTCCCAGTTACCTTGGACATTTCTATATGCCAGAGGTGGGTATTCAACAATTTGAACAGCAAGTTCGCATGCTTGACTTAAGCAGGAGAAAAGTGAAACGAAGAAGGTAAATATAAGACGCATAAGGTATACATAAATTTATAACGATTGGAGTCTAACAACGAAATCCGTTTAAACTCAAATTAATTCGAGTATTAATGATATCGAAGTGCCTGTATTGTGGTATTGAATACTGACCCACTTGTTAGAAGGTTTGTTTGAGTGCGACGACAATCTCCAAACTCAAGCTAATGGCGCCCAGATAAAACCCTGTGCTGGTTAAATTTATCACTAAGCTCTTCAGCCAGCTGGAAGCAAAGAAATTTTTGATGGCTATGGTTTAGCAGATCACAAGTTAAACAAAAAAATAGCAAGATTGTTCGGAACCAGAACCGCTTTATTCGAAGGGCGGACATACTTAGGTGCTCTTAAGTCCACTTAACATGAGTCTGCACCTGTTTATAACGTTTGTACTTTTTTGTCCCAAATTTTGGAAGCGCCTAGTGCGGCACCAAGAGCAAATGGTGATACTGCTAAGCCGTGGAAAGTGTACTCGTTATCCATGCATTAAAAATGCACTAAAGACGAAAAAGACAAATCCAAAGACGCCAAAAATAAAGGTGAAATAGACGAAGAATCTGAAAACTCCAATGCTGCATGCTTTATTTATGACTTGAAAATAGAGCACTGCGTATACGCCCCAGCACTAAGCAAAAAACATAAACAACGACATTAAAGGAAGTGCTATAGCTATCTCCACAGAGACGAATAACACGCCATATAACCCTGATAGAAGACACCAAACGCAAACGAAAACAGTTGCCCATTTTTCTATTAGTAATACGAATTTAGGTTTTAGAGATTCCAATTTGATTCCTTGCTATTGCCACAGGTAATATCGATTAAAGTGTTACGTTATAGGATTTCCCCAAACTACTTATTTGAACTGCCGATTTCATTGTTTCTTCTTGTTCCAATGGTAACAATAAAACCAGCCCGCAGGTGGAAACAAGAAGTTAAATAATAAGGAGCAAAACCCTGCAAGAGGTAAGTTGTCGGCCTTCCCTTTGGCAAACTTAATTGTCAGGCAAATAAAAACAACAGCGAGAACAAAACCTATCTGCCCTACTATAGTTGCGTTAATTTCCATCTTTTACATCCTTTTAATGGTTACATACATCAAACTAAGCTAAGTATCGCCCTAATCATGTGCTGACAAATGCTTAGCTAATCCTGTATCGAAACGGAACCTTGACTGGCACTAGCCGCTCGAACTTAATTGGCTTGGTAGCTAATCACTACTCTGGCTCTGCTGATTTTAGTTGCACGGTCAAAACAACTAAAAGCACTGCCCAAATACCTATTACACCTTTGCCACTAAAACCAAGAGCGACAACTAAAGGCTTTAACACAAATATATGAGCGATAAAGACTGGAACAATTAAAAAAGCGATTAACTTTAAATTCGGTGAAACTTTAATTTGTTTTTTGCAATTAGGACAAACTTTGGTTTTACCAAAGCTATTTAAAACTTTAGAGAACATTCCTATTTTATGTTCACAATGAGGGCATTTCATTTACTTTCCCTAGTTACTTGCCATATGAAACAGAAATAGAACAGAACCACTACATAAGATAAGCGCCACTATGACCATAACCGTTAATGTTTTCGATCGTTGCATTGAATCTGCTAAATCTTTTGTTTGTATCAACCCTAAGGCGGTCAGGATACTTAAAATAAAATCCATTAAGTGACCTCTGTTTTCTATTAACCAACTAACGTCTCAAATAAGTGGCGTATAAATGTTGGCTAAAATTAGTGACGAACAAGAAACAGCCAGCTGTTTTTTTGTCCTTTTAAACGACTTGTTATGAACTTATTCGCGATCAATCAACGCCAAGGTACGCTGATCAAACTGTATTTGAATTGGTTTGCCTTCTTCATCCCATGCTCCAATATGGATATGGGGGTTTCGGCTGTATCCATTGTTACCGACTTTCGCAACGACGGCACCACGTTTGACTGTTTCACCTTCCTTTACTTCTACCTCACGTACATGAGCTAGTATTACCGATAACCCTTCTTTAGTTTTGAAAGTTATAGAGCTTGCTCTTCCTGGTGTCATTATGCCTGGTTGATTCGTAATTGGATTTATATGGATTTTGGTGACTGTACAATCACATGGTGCTAAAACATTCTTTTTAAAACCAAACCAATCTTCATTTTTAAAGCCGCTGTTTGTGAAAGAACGTTGAAATAGTCTTTCATCATCTTCATACCACCCTTCAACAACACAATCTGTTCCTAGTGCATCACCAGCATATTTGAACTGACCATCCCAATGCTCAGTACATGAAAACGTCTCTTTGTGGATCGCGTGAATTTTTATTGATGTTCCCGCATATGATTTGGAAGTAACTAAAATCAGAAACAGAAATAACTTAGTATTGATACTCATTTGTCTCGTCCTTAAGTGCATAACAATTTAATATCGAACCAATAGGTCGCTTTTATTCCCTTTTGAATTGATAACAAATTTATCCAGAAGACGCCAGTACTGGTCTATCTTTATTTCCCTTTTTTAGATAATTGGGCGAAATCGCCCTGTTTTTTACAACGTCTCTCGTAGTATCGCTTGCTTTCGATACTGCAATGGGCTTAGCCCCAATTTTCTTTTGAATGCTCGACAAAAATAGGTGGTGTTGGTAAACCCGAGCGCGTCACTTAGCGCATCGATGGGTATTTGTGAGTGCACCAGTCTTCGGCTGGCTTCGCAAAAGACTCTGTCTTGAATAATCTGGCTGGCGCTTCTGCCTAGATGTTGTCGACACATAAAGTTTAAGTGTCCCGGAGTAACCGCTAACAGGTCGGCGTATTCTTGTACCTTGTGATATTGATGAAAGTGTTTATCTACGCATTTTTTGAATTTACTCACTATGACATGCAATGGTTTTTCTATGAGCAATTTATATTCGTCGGTGTACCAGCGATTAAGGCGGGTCATTACTTCATGGCAAATTGAACGCAATAGTTCTGAACTGTCTTCTCTCAGTTCCTGAATCTCACCATGCATTGCCGACAAGCGTTCTATAAGTGTGGTTGCCTGTTCGCTGCTAAGTATCAAATTACGTGGCCCTGCGTGCGTGTGGAAGTAGTGCATTCTGTGCAGCAGTAATGGGTCGTTAAAGTGTTCCAGCATAAACTCAGCGGGAAAAAACAAGCATATTCCCTCAAGACCCGATACATACCATCGTCGAATTTGACCAGGTGTAGTAAACAATACCTGGTTGGGGGCTAGCTGGTATTCCTGCTCATCTAGCCAGAAACTACCCTGACCGCGTGTGATGAATGTGATGTCATAGAAATCCAGCGAATACGGCTCTACTGTGTGGGCAAAGCTCGGCATTTCGCGGATCCAAGCGACATCCACTAACAGTGGTGAACCGTATTTGTTGCGGCTGAAATCTATGTGGCGAACGTCAACCGGACGCGAGAATATTGAAACTGACATGTTACATTTTCTTACTTCTATATTTGAAAAGTATCATTTTTTGCGGCGTTTGTGTCTATAAATCTAGCTTTGCTTCACTTAGCCTATGGCAGTCCTTGTTTAAAAATCTTGAGAACCGATATGTTTAAGTCAACTGCAAAATTATTAGGTGCCATAAGCTTGTTTTTTTCTGGTGTTAGCCATAGCCAGAACGTAACGGCTTTTACTGACTGGGATCTTCAAAAAGGGGCAAACATACAGTCTTTCGAACAGTCTGAGGTTATCAATATAAATAGCGGCAAGGTGTATTTCAAAGGTGATGCGATGCAAGATGGCATCATTGAATTTGATCTTTTCACCGGCGGCGAGCGCGCATTTGTGTATGCCTACTTTAGGCAACAGTCAGACGCTGTGTCTGAGTCAATTTACCTGCGTACGCACAAATCAAATGCGCCAGATACCATTCAATACTCCCCAGTAATTCAAGGGCGCTCTTCATGGCAGCTCTATCACGGACAAAAGGGAACCGCGTCAGCATTTTTACCTGAGCAACAATGGATGCGAGTTAAACTTTCTTTTAAGGGCGATAAGCTCAATGTCTGGGTAGGTGAGGATGAAGATCCCGTCATGCAAGACGTAACCTTGATGAATGTAGTTGCTAGTGGCGGCGTTATGCTTCGAGGCTTTATTCCAAGAGCAAGTAATGCGACGTATGCGGCAAAAATCAAGAATGTGCGTATTACGCCTTTGGAACCGAGCCCCGTTGAAAAAGTAGCTACGAAAGCGAAAAACGCTGAATTCATCAGTAAGATTGAGGTATCTGCGGTGTTCAAGGCCGACAAAAACGCGACTACTCAGATGCCAGAAGCCGTGGCAAAAGGCGGCTGGAAAGTGGCCAAAGCGGAAGCCGATGGCATGTTCAACTTGCTGAGCTGGCGAGACATTCCCAAAGGCGTGCGCCCTTGGACGGTGGCAACCCGTTTTGTAGTGTCATCAGAGACAACACAAACCTGTGAGTTAGACGTAGGTTACAGTGACACCATGACCTTGCACCTAAATAACTCCCCCATAGTGTTTGCCGATGCGAGCTACCGCTACAGTGATAATCGACAAGAGGGCTTGCTGCACCCAGAGCAGTTAAAAGTGTATTTACCTTTACAGCAGGGTGATAACGAAGTCGTTGGTTATGTTGCAGATAGCTTTGGGGGCTGGGGAGTGCAATATCGCCTTAACAACTGTGCTGATGTTGAAGTGAAAATAGGGACGTAATGCATAGGCTGATTTCGTTTAGACGATCTTGTCTTGTGTGAGCTATTTTTTGAAACCATTGAAAGCTGCTTTCTAAAGAATGAGTATTTTAGTTTGCGGAAGGAAGCTTTCGGTCATAAAGCGTTTACCCACTAAATTCAATTCATTGTATTTCACATTTTTTTGACTATCTGTTTGTTACTTTTTCGCCAAGTTAAGGAAAAGGCGAGAAGTACTATGAAATTTTTAATAGTGGTTTTGACCAGCGTGCTATTAAGTGGTTGTTTCAACTTTAGTTTGGAAGGTTGGATCCACGACGATGTTGACCAAGAATTTACCAACAAAGAATTCACTTCAGAACAAATCCATCAGGATATCGATTTCCTAGTTGAAACTATGCGACAGCGCCACCCCGCTTACGCGCTTTATGTGGATGAGCCTGCGTTGCTGCAAAAAGTAGCTGATATAAAAAGCCAAATAACGGATGGGTTTACCAGACAGGAGGCCTTTACTTATATCGCACAGTTAACCCCGTTTTTTAATGATGGGCACTCTATTCTCTTTCCATTGTTGGCAGAGCTTACTTATGCTGAGGAAAGTGGCGTTCAGGTATTTCCTTTTGGCGTGAAAGTGCGCAATCAACAGATTTTCTTGGCAAGTGCCTATACGCGCATGCAGGATAATTTCAGTTTGCCAAGTGATACCGAGATCACCGCGATTAATGGTGTAAGTGCAAGCTCCATCGTCGCAAAACTGGCGAAAATGAGCCATGGAGAAACTCCTGAGTTGAGGGAAAGTGTACTTGGCCTGCTTTTTCATTATTGGCTTTATGCGGTATATGACGTCAAAGGAGATATTTCAATTTCCTGCAATATGCAGGGCGAAAGCAAAGAGCTTCTGTTGGCCAATGAAGATCAGTGGGAACCCGCAGCAGGTGAACTTAAAGACTACAGTCTAGACTTACTCGCAGGTAATGTTGGTTATTTGCGCATTGGCACCTTTGATGTCGCCAACGATATGGACAGTTATAAAAAATTTGTGGCAGCTGCATTTGAGGAATTGTCCCAAAAGCAGGTTCAAAAACTGATTATTGATGTTCGAGGGAATACAGGTGGGCAGTCTGATGCGGGTGCGGAAGTTATTCAATATTTAATTAATGCGCCTGTTTCGCAGGCGTCTTATGCAATTGAAAAGCTCAATGCCGATACGAATGGACTGTTTGGTTACAAAGGGAAACCTGGTGAAATCAAGGAACTGAGCGTTGAAAGCGACGGCATGGTCAAACCGGTGACGGCGGATAAACGTTACCAAGGTGAAGTTGTGGTATTGATTGACAGATTGAGCTATTCGGCGACCATTCTATTTTCGGCCACGATTTTGGATCACGGTATTGCGAGACTTGCGGGTGAGCCAACGGGTGGGTTCGCGAATCAAACTGGTAATTTGGCGCCTTTCTATTTACCTAACAGCAAACTCCTGATGCTAGCACCTGGGCGTTATATCATCAGACCATCTGGTGATAGAAATAATACGCCAGTTATCCCGCACATAGAATTACATAAGAACCAATTGGCCAAATCGGATGCATGGCTGGGTGAAGCGTTAACTGCAATTTCCACTATGCCTTAATCTGTGGTCTGAGCTTAAGCTTCTTCAGGCAATCAAGGTCGATATATTATGTAGCGACCTTGATTGTATCATAAGCAATGATTGGGTCTAAAAAGACGAATACATGCAGTTTTGCTTTATCAGGGTTACTCGACACCGAGGTATTGGCCGATAAACCCGAGTGTATCAACAACACCATGAACTAAAATGATTGGCCACAAATTCCTTTTCAACAACAGGTATGAAATACCAAAAGCTAGGCCAATCAAGCCTGTCATAATAAATCCCCTAATACCTTGGTAATGATAGTGTCCATAGCCGAATATCAATGCCGGAATTAGCACGGCAACAATGGTGGCTAGTACTGAACTTGGCAGGGCTTCTTTTAGTCTGGTAACTAGGTAGCCTCGAAAAAACATCTCCTCTCCAAATGCCGCTGATACCCACACTATGCCCAGCCACATGAAAAGCTTCGGAAGATTGCCTCGTACTTCGCCAAAACGTGCCTCGACACCATCAGATACCTCCAGCAATACAGTTATTTGAAAGACGTTAGCGAGCACGAGTACTGAACCTACTGCAATGATAAATCCAATGAAGACAAGTAGCGCTTGTGGTATCACCATTAGTTTGGGTTTCACTCCAACTAACTGTTTGAGGCCATATTGAGCCCAAGATTTACCGTTTAGGCGCATGTATTGAGTAAGGATCAACAACGTAAGAATGAGAGTTATTGGTCCGGCGTATTTTGGTGTCCATTGCAACGCTATTGCTTTAGTTCCCAGGGCGAAAACGACAAAAAACAAAATTTCTAGCAAAATAAATTTGCGACTAATTAAAGTCATATTAAGACCCCCACATAATCAAAATTGGGTTAAAGGAAGAAAGTTCGGGCGATGTCAGGGGTTTAATTGGTTAGGCTCTAACCAGTTAACCCCCTTTAGTTATGAATCATCTTTGGATGAGTAAATAGCTAGCGATACTGGAGTGCAGGGAGGCAAGTAATCTTGCAACGTGCATTGATAGGGTTAATCCAATGACTCCGACGATTGATGTGACGGGTAACCAATACCAGTTGATGTCGATAGCTAGGTGTGGTGCAAATGCATGAATTATCGGATCCAATATGGGACTGACAATTAAGGCCAGTGACGCAAAAAACAGGACACATACTGCGAAAAAATACGCTGCACTTAGTGGCAGATGAAGCAAGCTATAAAATGCTATTCGCCAATCTTGAGGTGATTTTAAGGTGTCTAAAATACTCTGCCACGAGTAGGATTTTGACGAATCTCGCTTGTATGCTCTGCCTGGACGTCTGGGCATTCGAATACCCAGAAAAGTATTGATCAGTTGTCCCTCCACAAGTGCAAGATACACTTGTGATTTTAAGAACAAAGCCAGAAAAGGTAACCCGATAATCGCAACAGACAGAATAAGAGCGGGGGCGCCAAATAACATTAACCATCCGAAATACAGGATACTCAGAGGGAAAGAAACGAAGAAATAACTTAACGCTTTGTAATCTTTAAAGTTCGTTAATGGCGCAAAAAAGCCATTGAACTGCGGCTCTTTTGTAACGGTACCGTGTCCCGTCCTGAAATGTGTTTACACATTTAGGACGAATTATGACTACTCCATACAAATCAAAGACTAAACGAACGCAACGTGATTACACGCTAGGCT
>WKFJ01000041.1 GCA_014872785.1 Alteromonadaceae bacterium | reverse complement strand
GAAGGGACATAAAAAAATCCGATGACTATTGATCATCGGATTTTGATCTCTTTTTGCTGCTCGTCAAGCCAATTTTTACTTAACTGATCAGTATTGCGCAATAAGCGGGCTTTTCAATCAAACGCGATTATTTTTTAGCCGCTTTCTTTTTCTCTTCTACCTGCCACTTTCCGTCTTTGTACCACGCGGCCCAGCCTGTGGCCTTACCTTTGTCATTTTCAGAAGTGACGTACTGTTGTTTGGTCTTATGACTAAACCGCACAAGTGTTTTATTGCCTTCGGTATCTGCTACAGGTGCTTCTGCCAAATATTTAATTTTTTCTGGCAGCCTGTCTTTAAAACGAACAAGCTCTTCAACCAATGGTGCACGGGTTTCCCTGGATTTCGGGAAATTGTGCGCCGCTAGGAAAATACCAGCGGCACCATCGCGCAATACAAAATGCGCATCCGATTTAGTACAAGGCAGCTCAGGTAAATCAACTGGATCTGACTTGGGCGGTGCCACGTCACCATTTTTCAGCAACTTCCGGGTATTCCCACACTCTTCATTGGTACATTTGAAGTACTTGCCAAATCGACCTGTCTTAAGCTCCATAGGCGATTCGCAGCGGTCACAATCAATGATTGGTCCGTCATACCCCTTGACCTTAAAGGTGCCTTTTTCAATTTCATAACCTGCGCATGATGGGCTGTTACCACACACATGCAGCTTGCGATTCTCGTCGATAACAAAGTCATCCATCGCCGTGCTACAAATAGGGCATCGACGCTTCGCTCTAAGCGCATTTGTTTCCGCTTCATCGTCAGTATCAACGTTTACTACTTCATCACCTGGAGTCAGGTTCATCGTGGTTGAACAGCGTTCTTTGGGAGGCAAGTTATAACCAGAGCAACCTAAGAATTGACCGCCGCTTGAAGTACGTATCATCATGTCACGACCGCACGTCGTACAAGCAATGTCAGTCTCCACCGACTTATTGCTCGACATACCACCTTCTTCAGCCGGTTTTTCTGCCAGGGCAAGTTTTTGTTCGAAGCCTTTGTAGAAGTCATCAAGCACATCTTTCCACTGCAATTTGCCCTCGGCGATTTCATCGAGATGCATTTCCATGTTGGCAGTGAAGTCGTAACTCATTAAGTCAGTAAACTTCTCAAGCAGCCTGTCGCTGACGATTTCGCCCATCTTTTCCGCGTAAAAACGGCGCGATTCTAATCGGACATAACCGCGGTCTTGAATGGTCGAAATGATACTTGCATAGGTCGACGGCCTGCCTATACCACGTTTTTCTAATTCTTTAACCAAACTCGCTTCGCTGTAGCGCGCTGGCGGCTTGGTAAAATGTTGTTTGGGGTCAAGCCCTTTCAGGCCTAAAAGCTCACCTTCTTTGACATCAGGTAGGCTATTTTCGTCGTCCCCTTTGCGTTTAAGCTGCTCTTGTACCTTAGTAAAACCGTCAAATTTAAGTACACGACCTTTGGCAGTCAGTTCAAAGTCTGCTGCACTTACCGTAATGGTGGTCGCATCGTATTTGGCCGGTGTCATCTGACAAGCAACAAATTGACGCCAAATTAAGTCGTATAAGCGCTGAGCGTCACGTTCCATATCGTTTAAAAACGCCGAGAGCTTGTTCACATCAGAAGGACGAATAGCTTCGTGAGCTTCTTGCGCACCTTCTTTACTGCCATAAAAGTTTGGTTTTTCAGGCAAGTATGGCGCCCCGAAATTATCGTCGATATAGACCCGAACGCTAGATACAGCTTCAGCACTCAAGTTGGTTGAATCTGTACGCATGTAAGTTATGTGACCTGCTTCATACAGACGCTGCGCCATCATCATAGTTTTCTTTACGCCAAGCCCGAGTCGGGTACTTGCTGCCTGTTGTAAAGTTGATGTAATAAAAGGTGCACTAGGGCGACTAGACGTCGGTTTAGATTCGCGGCTTTTAACTTTGTATTCAGCAGATTCTAGTACCGAAAGCGCGGCATCAGTTTGCGTTTTGTTTATCGGTTTAAAGGCTTTGCCGGCTTGTTTGGCAACAAGCAATCTGAAATCAGTATTTTTATCGTTGTTTACATCTGCATGAATATCCCAGAACTCTTCTGGAATAAAGGCTTTAATTTCTCTTTCGCGTTCTACAACAAGACGCACTGCAACAGACTGTACTCGCCCTGCTGATAACCCGCGAGATACCTTTTTCCAGAGCAATGGCGACAACATAAAACCCACAACTCGGTCTAGGAATCGACGCGCTTGTTGCGCGTTAACACGCTCTACATTCACGTCACCGGGTTTTTCGAATGCTTCTGCAATCGCGTTTTTAGTGATCTCGTTGAATACTACTCTGTGAAACGTTTTACCTTTATTGCCAATGATAGATTGTAAATGCCACGCAATGGCCTCTCCCTCTCTATCCAAATCCGTTGCGAGATAGATGTTTTCGGCATCTTTAGCCAGTTTTTTTAATTCACTGACAACTTTTTCTTTACCGGCCAAAACTTCGTAATGCGCATCCCAATCTTGTTTTGGGTCGACACCCATACGATCAACAAGCTTCTGATATTCATACTCGCGCAAGTACTTTTCTTTTTTCGCGTCGGTATAAGTTTTTAATTCTTTGGCAGGTTTTTTGGGCGGAACTTTGCCTAATGCTTTAGTAGGCAAGTCTCTAATGTGACCTACGCTGGATTTTACAATAAAATCCTTTCCTAAATATTTATTTATTGTTTTCGCCTTGGCTGGCGACTCCACAATAACTAATGATTTTGCCATGTTTATCTATTCAACCTTATATTTGACCTGCTCAGCGCCCTGCTCTGTTGAATTATTAATGTGCAGATCATGAAGAATTCTCTATTTTTAGATATATCTGCAAAGTGCATAGAAAACAAGTTCTTCTTCATACTTATCTATTTGGATCTCTACAGACCTTTAAAAATAAGGGATTGCGATTGGCAGAAGTAAAAAAACACGTATAATGCATCGTAAAGCTACTTAATTTCAGCAGCAATTTCGATTTTTTCCGCAAGCTTATTTACCCACTACCTTTGTGAAAAGTAGCTATTAGATCTATTTCTGTCATCTAATGCAGAAAATAATGTTGGCAATTTATTAGAGGAATTTAATGAAACAGTTTGAAGTAAACTTCGATGGACTCGTCGGCCCAACGCACAATTACGCTGGATTATCTTTTGGCAACGTCGCTTCCTCCAGCAATGCCCAAAATACAAGCAACCCAAAAGAAGCAGCGAAGCAAGGGTTGGTAAAAATGAAGGCGCTTGCAGATTTGGGCATGCAGCAAGGTGTATTAGCCCCTCAGGAGCGTCCAAACGTCCACACACTGCGTCGATTAGGTTTTGTTGGGTCAGACGCCGAAGTTTTAGAAAAAGCCAGCAAGCAGGCTCCTGACGTCCTTCAAGCAGTTTGCTCTGCTTCCAGTATGTGGACTGCCAATGCCGCCACCGTTTCTCCAAGCGCCGATACCGCCAATGGCAAAGTTCACTTCACGCCTGCAAACCTAACGAATAAATTCCATCGCTCTTTGGAGCCAGTGGTCACCGGCAGAATACTCAAAGCGACCTTTGCTAATGAAAAGTATTTTGAACATCACGTGCATTTACCTGATAACGATCATTTTGGCGACGAAGGTGCTGCCAATCATACTCGCTTGTGCAGTGAATATGGTCATGCCGGCGTTGAGCTATTCGTATATGGTAAATACGCATTCGATACCTCTAAGCCCGCACCTTTAAAATATCCTGCCAGACAAACACTCGAAGCCTCGCAAGCAATTGCCCGCCTGCATGGTTTAAGTGATGAAAACGTGGTTTACATGCAACAAAATCCGCATGTCATTGACCAAGGCGTATTTCACAACGATGTAATCTCTGTTGGTAATCAAAACGTGCTTTTCTATCACGAAGAGGCGTTTTTTGACACTGATAACAAACTCTCGGAAATTAAGCGTAAATTTGGTGATGACGAGTTGCACTTTATCAAAGTAAATAACTCTGATGTATCGGTTAACGAGGCGGTTAAAACCTATTTGTTTAACACCCAAATTCTCACTCTACCTTCAGGTGAAATGTGCATCATTGCGCCAACAGAGTGTGAAGAGAGCGATTCGGTCTCAACTTACCTAAGTAAATTAACTGAAATGGACACCCCCATCAAAGAAGTGAAATATTTTGATGTCAAACAAAGCATGCGCAATGGTGGTGGTCCTGCGTGTTTGCGTTTGCGCGTAGCACTCACAGGACAAGAACTAGACGCTGTTAACCCAAATACGCTAATGAACGATGAGCTTTTTGCCAAGTTAAACATGTGGGTGGACAAACACTATCGCGACCAAATTTCACTGAATGATTTAGCCGACCCGCAGCTTTTGATAGAGTCTCGCACTGCACTTGACGAATTAACTCAAATCTTGAAACTAGGTTCCGTCTATACTTTCCAGCAGGCCTAAATTAACGGTCGATAAGAAAAAGGCGCTTGGTTAAGCGCCTTTTTTGTTTATGGCGTTATTTCGCTTTGGGGAATTGAATTGCCTCAATGATGGCTTTGCTCACCTCACCCGCGGTTTCTAATGTCGCTTCAGGCTCATCTGCTTCAGCCCCGGAATGACTTGCACTAACAAATGGAGCAACTTCGGCAAGATCGCCAGAGGTAATGTTTAGGTGCTCTGAAAACATTTGAATGGCTTCGACCGCTTCATCAGGGGTAATCCCGTCTTTTTCTGGAGTGCCAGTTGCGCTGGCATATTTAGCATCAACCGCATCGATATCAAAAGTCAGATAGATCTCCTCTATCCCTTCTTTTTTCATGTGCTCAATAGTTTCTTCAGCTATTGCGCGCATACCGCGCTTGCGCACATCGTAATTCCAATACTGACGCACACCGTACTTTTCTTCCCAATGCTCCTTGGGCTTGCCGCTTGAGCGAATACCAATTTGCACTACGTGGTACGGTCGCTCTAAATCATTAAGGATATGGTAGGTCCAGGAACCAAAACAGATATCAATACCAAGCCTTTGCTGTAGTAAGTCTGTGTGCGCGTCGAAATGAATAATTCCTACTTTTTTACCGCGAGCTCTTTGTTGTTGTATATAAGCTTTTGTTAGCGGGTAACTGATAGAGTGGTCTCCACCTATGGCAAAAAAGCGCGCGCCTTCATTGAGTTCATAAACTGACTTAACAACTTCTTGTGCAATCGATAACGGGCTAACCGCGAGCTCTAAATGTTCATTGCCGTAAAGGGCGCTGCGGCAGCTACGCACTGTCGCTTCATTAAGATATTTGTCCATCAACAAATGAGGTATTACACGTATATCACCGATATCATAAGTGATGCTTTCTTCGGTGAGCTTTTCGTACATAACTTGACGCACAAACAAGGGTCCCCAGTTGGCACCGCGTAATATGCCACCGCCATTGTCATGGCAAATACCAAACACAAAAGGCTTGTCTACTTTGTAATAGGCGTATTCTTTGAGCTTCTTTTTCCACTCTGTATTCGCGTCATCACCAATCGCGCCATAAAGCTGTCGATGTAGAACTTCTTTTTTCTCTTTAGCAGTTTGTACGGTAAATACGCCATTACCCGGAGCACATAAGTAATGCTCGAGTTTCTCAGTAGGGGTCAAAGACATCGGATCATCCTATTTTCAGAATTAGAATCAGGTACTGAATTTACATTGGGTAAATTCAAAAAAATTAGGCTATTTTTAGTTATATTTTTCAGCCGCTATATTTTGCGTTTTTACCCCAGATAAAGCAATGAAAACGGGCTGTTCAGACCACTTTAATCCAACAAAAAAAGCCGCTGATGCGGCTTTTTAAAAATGTGCAAAATTTACAGCAAGTTTGTGCAGGTTAAGTTTGCACCATCGTCAAAAAATGTCCCTGGATTGTCAGGATCTTCGACGCTGTTAGTTCCTGTGCCAAATGGTGGCGTATTGGGAGGTGTGCTCTCAACGGTTAAATCACTCGCTGCGGCACCCAGTCGGTAAAACTGGCTAACTCGACTTTCACTACCTGTTACCGGGGTACTCACTGTAATTTTGATTGTCACCCACGCAGCGAAAGTTTTTGGGTAACGCAGTTCAATTTCCGCTTGCCCATTAACATCTGTCACGATGTTGCCGGTGATAGACACGATATTACCTGGCGTTAAGTTACCATCGCCGTTGATGTCCTCAGATGGGTCTAAAATAGCATCATCATCAACATCTTCATTGGCACAACCAATCGTTTGCACTGATACCCAATACTGGAAGGCATCCTGACTTGGGAAAGGTTCCCAGTAACCTTTGAAAAAGGCTGGACGTATTTCTTGATAATCATCCTCACCAACTTCAGCATTTGGATCAATAAGCTCAGTATATTTCACCGGCGTACCAGTTACCGTGAGTTCTACGTTATCTACCGGGTTGGAATTCGCATCAGTAACAAACACAGAAAAGCGTTTCAGATAAGAGGAATCCGTTGGCACTTCAATCTGGTTGCCAGTACCAATAGAGATGAATTGCGCTCTATCGGCTACCGTTAAATTAGTTGACGCGCTCAGCCCTCCGAGGCTTTCAGTCGCCGTAATGGTAATAGCATCTTCATTAGTCACTGTATTTGAAGTGTAAACCGTTGACGCCAGACCGTTACTGTCGGTTGTCGCGACCGGCGGGAATAATTCGCCACCACTGACATCATCAGCGGTAAAGCCCACCTGAACGCCTTTTACTAGATTGCCCAAATTGTCTCTTAACACAGCGGTAATTGTACTTTTCTGTTCATCAGGACCGATGGAATTTGGGTTGGCAGCAACAATCACAGATGCAACCGTGGTCGCAACAAACTCAACATTTATCGAAGAGTTAACTACATTACCTTCTGAGTCAGTGCCTTGCGCACCAATTACCGCCGAGCCAGCACTAGTCGAAGAGATATTAACTGTCACCTGACCATTTGCGTCGGTTACACCCTCACTCACATCTAACGTCCCGCGAGTTGTGGTAAACACGATAGTCCCCCCTTCAAACGGCAAGTTATCCTTTAACCAAGTTACTGTTAGTGGCTGCATTGTATTAAGTGCAATATCGTCCGTCGGTGCATCGGTGAAGTTAAACTCATCTTCTTGAACAATAATATTTTGAGTTGCCTCTGCATTGAGTGCCGTTACCGTCAGTACATCCGTACCAGACACAGATGCGGTGTAAGTTACAGTGACCTGCCCCGTTTGATCCGTAACCGGGTTAACCTCAGATAATCCGTTATCACGTGAACTAGTTACGGTCACTTCTTGATTGGCAATACCATTACCATCGGCATCGGCTAATACAACTGTGATCGGTGCTGTGTCATTCAGAATTACCGAAGTGGGGCCATTTATATTAATTTCGGTTCCGACCACTTGAATTTCTAAGTTTTGCGTTAATGTGCCTACTTCTGCAGTGGCGGTGATAGTGCGATTTTCTGGATTGTTTTGTGATGTAAGAATAGCTCGGGCAGTACCGTCAGCTGCGGTTGTTCCCTGTGAAATAATAAGTTCACCAGAATCAGTAGAAAACGACACCTCCACACCTTCCATAAGCACGTTATTTTCGTCTTTAACTAATGCAATGAGCTCAACTTCGTCTGCGCCGCTTGAGGATAGCTGCAGCGCACTAGTAAAGAAATCAAGCGCCGCTGGCGGATCAGTTATCACATTACCGCCGCCTGCGGAATTAAAGCCTATTTCCTGAGTTTCTCCTGTTGAAGTAGTCGCAATGACTTTACCGGCGCCAGCTTGTTCACCCACCAACAATTCAATGGTTGCAACACCGGTTGCATTGGTCAGCGCGGTACCGGCATCAGGAACAAAAAAGGCTAAACCATCTTGAGAGAAGGTAAAGGTTATTAGCTCATCCACCACAGGTTGTGATTGCGAATCCAAAATCAATGCATTAACCAATAATGGCGTAGCAACACTTAACTCATTACTCGGTAATCCAGACGCTTTGTCAACGATACTCATGGTCACTGTTTTTGCGCCAGAATCTGCGTCACCCGCAGAGGTAAAGCCAACCGTTATTGACTCACCCGTGCCCAAAGAAGCAGTCACAATGCCGCCGCCAGCGAGCGCACCTACCACTAAATCTATTGAAGCCACACCGTTCGCATCAGTAATGGAGGTGCCTGAAGCAGGTTCAAATACGGCTAGATCGGCCACATCAAACGCAAATGTTACCAACTCGTCGACCACAGGCGCACCACTCGAAGTAGTTACCGTAATAGACACCGTCAGCGGATTTGCAAAATTGAGTTCGTTACTTTCAAGCCCAGTATTTTTATTCACGATACTACTGCTCAAAGCCTTAATTCCCGTATCTGCATCACCCGCGGACGTAAAACCAATATTAGCGGTTTCACCAGATGCAATTGAAGCTGTAACAGAACCGCCCCCTTCGACAGTACCCACAATTAGGTCGATGATTGCGACACCGTCGGCGCTAGTAACTGCGGTTCCAGCTTGAGGGTCAAATGTCGCAAGGTTTTCTTGGCTAAATGTAAAGGTCACCAATTCGCCCTCAACTACCGCACCATTGTCTCTTCTGGTAACAGTCGCGCTCACGCGCAAAGGAGTGCTGTCGGACAACTGATCACTAGTGTCCCCTGAATCTCGCTGAGCGATGCTAAGCGAAATCTGGAATTCATCCTCGGGGGCAGCATTGGGATCAGTTGGAGTATTATCGCGGCTTATACTGCCACCACCGCCACCGCAAGAAATTAAAGAAAAGGCCAAAAAAACGAGGAATAACTGTTTGCTCTTTTGTAACAAATAAGCGAAGTGTTTTTCTTTACCGTGGCGCAACGCACTACCCCCTATACGGATATTTTTATTTAGCTTGTGCAGTAATCTTGGTAGGCTTTAAGTCCAATAAATTATTACAACAAATAAATTGAACAAGATTATGGACAACTCTAACCAAAAGATGAGCCTTACTGCCAAAGTCTTTATCGGCATGATTGCCGGTATATTGACGGGCTTTTTCCTGCAACTTCTGTTTGATGATAGCGGAGATTTTGCCTTTAGCCTACTTGGGATACCTTTTTCTACGTATGGATTTTTTGTGGATGGTATCTTTAACGTCATTGGTCAAATTTTTATCGCCAGTTTAAAAATGATGGTGGTGCCTTTGGTTATGGTGTCTCTCATTTGTGGTACTTGTAGTTTGTCAGATCCTGCTCAACTGGGACGTTTAGGCGGCAAGTCAATTGGGCTGTACGTATTCACTACAGCGATTGCGATAACGCTTGCTATTACCATGGCACTTATTGTCAGCCCAGGTGCGGGTTTGAACCTGCCTACCGAAGCGAGTTTTGCAGCAAAAGAGGCGCCTGGGTTAGCCCAAGTTATCATTGATATGATGCCAACTAACCCAATCTCGGCCATGGCAGAAGGCAACATGCTGCAAATCATTGTCTTCTCGCTACTATTCGGTGTGGCTATGGCCATGTCTGGAGAATCCGGCAAACGCTTGAGCGCTTTGTTCATGGATTTAAACGAAGTCATTATGAAAATCGTCACTTTGTTAATGAGCGTGGCGCCTTATGGTGTTTTTGCATTGATGGCAAAACTGTTCGCAACTATTGGCTTCGATACAATACTAAGTCTAATTAAATACTTCGTGTTACTTGTTGGCGTTTTAGCTATCCATGCGTTTGTAGTATACCCAACGCTATTGAAGCTATTGGCGGGCGTAAATCCAGTTATTTTATTGAAAAAAATGCGCGAAACAGCGCTATTTGCGTTCTCTACCGCAAGTAGTAGCGCAACCTTGCCAGTGACAATGGAAACCGCTCGTCGCAAGTTAGGCGTAGACAACTCAATTGCTTCTTTCACGGTGCCGCTTGGCTCTACCATTAACATGGATGGCACTGCGATTATGCAAGGCATTGCAACGGTATTTATTGCTCAGGTATTTGCAGTCGATCTCACGATTACCGATTACCTCATGGTCATATTAACCGCTACTCTTGCTTCCATTGGTACTGCCGGTGTGCCAGGAGTAGGTCTAATAATGTTAGCCATGGTATTGCAGCAAGTTGGACTACCAGTAGAAGGTATAGCGTTAATTATTGGTGTAGACCGACTGTTGGATATGACGCGAACCGCGGTTAACGTGACCGGTGACTGTACCGTCGCTTGTATCGTTGCTAAGTCGGAAGGCAAGCTAGACCAAGACGTCTTTAATGATATAGAAGCCGGCCTTGCTGCGGAAAATGTAGATGCGAGTGAGTTTCATAAAACCAATTTATCACAACGGTGAAAAACAAAAAAGGCGCTTAATTAGCGCCTTTTTTGTGCGAGTTAAAACGCTTATTGCATTCCTTTTCTATTCCAACTCCACATCTTAGTTGCGACGCCTTCAAAGGTCATGCTCGCCGCTTCAGCGACTTTATCAGCAAGCTTTTTGGGCTGTTTAAACTTAACGCGATACACCGGTTTTTCCTTATATTGCTCCAACAGGAAATCGTCAGATGTTTTAATTTCATCTACTAAATTCAGTTCTTTCGCTTTATGGCCAATCCAGTGCTCTCCGGTCGCTACCTGGTCAATATCTACAACATCGCGATACTGCTTGATGTGCTGTTTGAAGTAACCATGGATTTCTTCCAACTCTTCTTTGAATTTGCTGCGTCCTGCATCGTCATTTTCGCCAAAAATCGTTAGCGTGCGCTTGAAATCACCTGCAGTATGCATTTCAAAATCGATGTCGTTTTTCTTCAATAACTTGTTGAAGTTGGGAAGCTGAGCAACTACACCAATAGACCCAATGTAAGCAAAAGGTGCTGATAATACCTTATCGCCAATGCAAGCCATCATATAACCTCCACTGGCGGCAACTTTATCAACCGAAATAGTAAGCTTTAGTCCGCGCTCTCGGATACGAGCAAGTTGAGAAGATGCCAAACCATAACCGTGAACAGCGCCGCCAGGGCTCTCTAACCTCACTAACACTTCATCTTCGTCATTGGCAATAGTAAGAATAGCAGTTACTTCTTCGCGTAGATTCTCGACTTCCTTTGCGTCTATTGAACCTTTAAAGTCAATCACATAAAGCTTACCCGTTGGCTCTTTGTCCTTTTCAGACTTGTCTTTTTTCGCGGCTTTTTGTTTTTCTTTGTCTTCTTTTTTGAGTTGCTTTTGCCACTCTTTAAATTCGTCTTTAGACATGACCAATTCTTTTGCATGCATCTCTAGGTCTTCAAGCTGTTCGGATATTGAGGTTATATCCAATATGCCGCGCCCTTGCTTTTGTTTTGCCGCAACGCTAACAATACCGCCGATTGCAACAATAATGGCGATAACAATCGTGGCAGCCTTGAGTAAAAACATGCCGTATTCAGCCAAAAATTCCAACTTTTACGCTCCTTAAAAAACGGGTTAACTAACCCTTAGTGGGGACTTCTGTTTGTAATAAAAGCCCCTGCACAAGTAAAAATCCACCTTCTAAAGAAGGTGGCTTTGTGTTTACTCCCTAAAAGGGAGCCTATGGTTCGAGGGATAGCTGAGCTTGTTCTTGTTTCTCG
>WKFJ01000064.1 GCA_014872785.1 Alteromonadaceae bacterium | reverse complement strand
TGCTTGAAAGGTAACCACATTCCTTCTCAAGTGTGCCTTGTACTGAAAGCGCTGTGATAGCTCTGAAGCAAGCATCTTGAGGTGTTTCGGGTATATACTACTGATTATCGACAATTTGCTTGATTGAGCCTTTGCTCTTTTCGTGAATCTGTCGGCAAAACTCCACGACCTCAGAGTTTGGTATGTCAGCACTGGCGACCAAGGTGTTTTGATATTGTCTGTCGGATATTGCACCTTTAGCGAGTGCGACCTGATGTTCATAGATATTTATCAGCTCAAACGGAACAGAGTGGATGAGAGTCTTAACTTCTATTTTTGGCAGCGTTCGCAATTCTGCTAGTGCCTGCTTTACTCCACCGCCATAGGCTTTTACCAAACCGCCTGTGCCTAGTTTTATGCCTCCAGAATAGCGGGTAACCACCGCGCAAATCTCGCCAATGCCTGAGCCTGAAAGTTGCGCTAACATTGGGCGACCTGCGGTTCCTGAGGGTTCTCCATCGTCACTACTGCCATACAGTAGGGAATTCTCAGGTGCTCCCGCCACAAACGCCCAACAATTGTGACGAGCATCAGCGTGTTTAGCTTTTATTTCATTCACAAAGGCTTTTGCCAGTTCCAAGTTTGGCGTATGTGCCAAATAGGTTATAAAGCGACTGCGTTTTATCTCTTCTTGTCGATTGTGAGGTTCCGCGGGGATTAGATAAGGCACATTAGTTCCAACCAGGTTAAGACGTTTATGATATCAAAATCAACTAAGTGCTTAACAGCTCCAATTGCGTCAAATCAATTTATGGGGATAGATGTGACACTTAATTCTCAGTGACTACACTTTGATTAAAGACGATTTGCTAAGAGAAATTTATGAGTACAAATCCTGAAGATCAAAAACGAACCATGTTGGCCAATATTCCTGATAAGACCGGTAAAGCTTTGGCCGATTGGTTAGTGCTACTGAAAAATTCAGAATTAGAGAAGCATGGGCAACTTGTAAAACTTCTAAAGACAGAACATCAAGTGACTCATGGTTTCGCAAATTTAATCGTGCACGAATACTTGAATCAGGGGAGTGCCAAAGAAGAAGTCGATTTATTAGATGTTCCCTATGCCAGAGGAAAAGAAGGTCTTATTCCGCTTCGCGATGAACTCATCAAAATAATAAAAGGGTTAGGAGGGGGCGTTGAAATCGCGCCCAAAAAAAACTACGTTAGTCTGCGCCATAAAAAGCAATTTGCATTAGTTCAGCCTTCCACGAAAACTCGTATTGATTTAGGCATTAACCTAAAGGGGGTCGAACCCGTAGGTAAACTGCAGCCGAGTGGTAGCCTTGGCAGCATGGTGAGCCATAAGATAGCCATTCACGCACTTGCCGATATTGATGATGAGGTTGAAGCTTGGCTAAAGCGGGCATTTGAGGCGGCGTGTTAGGCATCGAATGCCAATTTTCCAGATAATACAATTGTGGTTGAGCGAAGCGTTAAATAACGCCGATTGGGTGGTATGGATTATTCTAAGTCTCATGACATAGTTCAAAGAACAATCTTCGAGCCATAGAAAAATTCAAACCAGTTCACAATTGTACGTTTTGACACGAAATCTAGGTTGCCTTTAGGCTTTGCCATGGGCACACTGCAGCCATGAGAATATTGATAAGAATCCGAGCAGCCATTGAAAGAAGGGGACTTCTAAACCGAAAAGAGGTGTCCATTCGCGTGCGCAAGACCATGCTGGTTTTAAAAAGGGGACTGGCACAAGAGCGTGAAGAAACCAAGGCGATGCTAATTACTTATCAGAGATACACAAAGGGCTTAGCCAGTGAGGCTGAAATGCGCGAGGCCAATGAACAGTTCAAAGACGTTATCCGAGGGTTGGGGTTGAGCGTCGTAGCTATTTTGCCTTTTTCGCCGATTACCATCCCTGCGATTGTGAAATTGGGGGAGAAAATAGGCGTTGAAGTCATTCCAAGTGGATTCAAAAATATGGAAGAAGCTATTGAAGCTGACAAACCTGATCTAGAGAATAAACAAACTCGAATCAGTCAATAGCTAATTCGGCGTATACCATAATCTTTCGTCATCAAGTGGTGTTGATGACGAAAGATTGGGGTTGGTAATTTTAATGATTCGCCTGTTGTTAGGTTTCGCTAGTTTAAGTGCGTTGGCTACCAACGGATTTTGTTTAAACAACTCGTCAAATTCACCACTTTTAATGAGACTCCAAAGACCATTTCTTATCGAATCCGACAACTCAGGGTTGTCCCGAGAAACGAAAAAGTACACTGGCATTTGGTATTGGAGCATAAGATTTTCTTCCACCATGAAAGAAAATTGCTTCCAGCTTTCAATTTCTCTCCAAGGTTCATGAATTCCTCTAGGAAAATAATCAAATCTATCGCCATCTAACATATGAAAAAGGTTTATGTATTTAGTTGAGGTAATTACTGGAAGCTGGGCGGATTGCAGTATTTGGGTATCTTCCCAAAAGGTTCCTTGGCCCGCCTTAAAAAAGCGCAGATCAGATAACTGTCTAACGTCCGATAAATTGGATTGCTTTTCTTTTTTGATAATGAGTAAACGATAACCAAATAGGCCTTTATAAAGTGGAATCCGAATGGCGATGAACCTTTCTTCCAGTTCTCTATTTGTCGCTGCCCAGAACACGTTAATATTTCCCAGTTCTGTTTCATTGATAATCCTTTCTTTTGTTAGCACCTCTGGATATTCAGAGAGAGTGTGTTTTTTGTTAGCGCTTAAATTTATTGATTTCTGAAGTATTTGTACTACGTATTCTTCTTTTTGTCCTGCGTGTTTATGGACTACATTGCTGGCTTGTGCTTCGTATGTATAAAGAGTTAGCGACAAAATCATGACGACAATAACGTGTATAAAATTTGGCATATTAGTTTCTTAAGGTATGTAAACTGGTTGGTCGGTAATCGTTTTCCAGCAATAAAGCTTTCCTGTTTTTGATATTGCTGAGGCGTAATGTTTTTTGGATAAAAGAATTGTCATTGAAAAAATTATTCAGTTGACCACTGTTTTGCAATCTTGTTAGCCCTTGTAAAAGGGCTTTAGCCAACTTGGGCTTTTTAGGAGTTACGTAGAAATACACGGGTTGTTGGTAAACCAGCATCAGATTGTTTTCCACCGTCAAACTTGAATGCTCTTTAAGCTCAAGCCAGGCCTCGTGGAGTGCACGAGGAAAGTAGTCAATGCGTTCTGAAAGCAACATACCGGTAAGGATATCGGCATCGGTGGCTGTTACGATTTGCAATCCAGAGCTTTTCAATACGCTGGTATCACGCCACTGGTTACCTTGTCCACCCAACAGATTGCTTAGGTCATCTACTGAGGAAATGTTGTCAAACTTATACTGTTCTCCTTTTCTAATTAGTAACAGTCGATGACCAAATAAGTTATTAAATAGCGCGATTGGAATTTCAATGCTGTTATTCCGAAAACGCACGCTTTCTGTCGTCCAGGCAACATCTATAAAACCTTTGCCCAATTCCCTTAACATTCTCTCTTTGGTCAACTTTTCTGGAAATACCCGAAGTGAAAGAGTAGGAGTGTAATGCTGCCCAATGGATTCATTTATCAATTTTCTTATGTAGGTGTTCTCGTGCTCACCGGTGTTTTTTATGAATAGTGTTGAAGCCTTCGACAAGACCGGAAAGCAAATGGCGAGTGATATCAGAACTTGAACCAGTAAACGAAAAAACGTGCAGTAATATTGACTTGGATACAGCACGGATTTTCCCCGCCAATACTCTACTTTAATTGTGCGCACGTTATTTCAGACAAAATGAGATGTGTTTTGTAGTCTTACATTTAATACAAATCATGAGTGAATTAATCGATAGGCTGAGGCGAATGGGAGACTATTCGGTAAAATGGATGAAAAACATTCACAAGTTCGCGAAATGACGCATAAAGCACAAAATGTGCAGGCCAATATCCTTTTCTTGGGTTAAAAAGTGGTCACTTGAGATAATGTGGACTGTTTTTGAGTTGCACCGGCGATTAATAGAACATCCCTTATGGTAATGTGAAATATAAGATATAAGATTGAGGCGTGTCGTCGCGGTGTATTGATGGTATTGGCTGAAAGTTGTAAAGAATTCAATAAGTTAAGGTGCTTGGTTGTTGAAGATGAAAAAATAGTAAATGAACTTTTCTGTGAGTATTTAAACCTGTTTGATACGTTACAAGTTGTTGGGAACTGTTATGCAGGAAAAGCAGCACTTTCTCTAATTAATAAGCTTGAGCCTGATGTGGTCTTTTTAGATGTTGAATTACCTGATTTTGATGGATTTGAAATCTTACGGCAGTTAGATGACACAGTTTCTCCGATGGTGGTCTTTGTGTCTTCCCACAACCAGTACGCGATTAAAGCGTTTGAATACCGCGCGGTGGATTATTTGTTGAAACCGGTCACTATCAAAAGGCTCAAGGCCTGCGTTGAGCGGTTAGTCGAGTTAAAACAATTTAAATTAGAGTGGATTCCGATAGGTAAAACTGAGGCAGGACTACGTCTAACCGAAAAGAATAGCCCCAAGTCCCTGGAAAAGAGAACGATTTGGGTGAAAGACAAGGGGGAGTCTATGTTGCTAAATCAGGCCGATATCATATATGTAGATGCAGCAGGGGATTATGCCTGTTTACACACGAAAAATCGCATATTCGCAAAACGGTGCACATTAAAGCAAATTATCGGTGTTTTAGAACCCAATGTATTTAAACGTATCCATCGTTCTACCATCGTTAATTTGACCTGCGTGCAGAAAGTAAAAACTCTGCCAAAAGGCGAATGTATTCTTTATTTGAATCACGAAAAAAAGGTAAAGGTGAGTAGGACGTACAGAAAAGTAGTTAGTAACTTCCTATCTGCATTTGAGTGACCTGTCATTAAACCTAGCCCTTTCCCAGTTTGCTATGATGAAGCTATTAGGTTGTGACATTCTTCAGAGTTCTAAATGCCATAGATGCTAATAGCTGTTATTAACCAATCAGATTTGCTGACATACTCCCCAGAGGAAGCGAATTACGCTACCAAAATTGCAATATCATCAAAGGCGTAATCAAGATATGCGCACGGATTCCACCATCCTGAAGTCGACCCAATTAACTAATAAGTTAAATCACTCCGGAGAGTGCTATGCGTCTCGCGCTACAGCTATATTAGCTAACTCAATCAATGCATTTTTATAGTCTGAATCAAGGATAGGTGACAAAGCAGCAATTGCTTGATCTCTCGCTTCATTGGCTTTTGCTACCGTATATTCGAGGGCATTGGTGTTTTTCATGGCCAGCATGATAGCGTCAAAGTGCTGCTTACCGTCGCTGTTTTCAATCGCACTTTTAATTAACTCAGCTTCGTCTTCAGTACCATGCCACATCGCGTGGAGCAGGGGTAAAGTGGGTTTGCCTTCCTCTAAATCATCCCCAACATTTTTACCCATGACTTCTGCGTCTGCAGCATAGTCTAAAACATCATCCATTAACTGAAACGCCGTGCCTAGATACTTACCATAATCTTGCATGGCAAGTTCAATGTGTTCATTTTGGTCAGTCAACACGGCTGCAAGTTGCGTGGCCGCTTCGAAAAGGCGAGCGGTTTTACTGTAGATAACTTGCATGTAGCGCTCTTCTGTCGTGCTCGGATCGTTGCAATTCATAAGTTGCAACACTTCGCCTTCTGCAATCACATTCGTAGCATTAGACAAAATATCCATCACTTTCATGCGATTAAGACTAACCATCATTTGAAACGAGCGGGTATATAAGAAATCGCCTACTAATACGCTAGCTTGATTACCAAAAAGCTCGTTAGCCGTTTCTCGTCCTCTGCGCATCGTCGATTCATCGACCACATCGTCATGCAGGAGTGTTGCTGTATGAATAAACTCGATAATCGCTGCGAGCGTATGGTGGTCAGCATTTTTGATACCTAATGCTCGCGCAGCGAGCACGCAAAGCATAGGCCGCAATCGTTTACCACCGCTATTAACAATGTAAAAACCCAATTGATTGACGAGGGCGACATCAGAACTGACTTGCTTTTGAATCAATTCGTTGACATGTTGCATGTCTGCATCGCAGAGCAGCTTAATCTGATTTATATCCATGCAGAATTTTTTGACTGGTGTGTTCGTATGTTGTTGCAGTGACGCGAATTTTTACAAAAATAAGCGCTAGTATCCAGTTTTCCTGTGAAATACCTGTAAATAGCTAAATTGTACAAAATAAATTCAAATTAACACTTGATAGCCAGAGACATTTCACATACAATTCGCGCCCTGTTTTTGAATCGAAGCATTGACACATTAAACAATAAAACCAATGTGTGATGCATGTGCGGAGTAAGTTATGTACGCGGTTTTCCAAAGTGGTGGTAAACAACACCGTGTGGCTGAAGGCCAAACTGTACGCCTGGAGAAGATTGAAGTAGCTCCTGGCGAGACCATCGAATTTGACCAAGTAATGATGGTTAGCAACGGAGACGATGTAAAAATCGGCACTCCATATGTAAATGGCGGTAAAGTGACTGCAGAAGTAGTGACTCATGGCCGTGGTGAAAAAATTAAAATTGTGAAATTCCGTCGCCGTAAGCACTCTCGCTCACAGATGGGCCACCGTCAGTGGTTCACTGAAGTGAAGATTACTGGCATTAGCGCTTAATAGGAGAAACGACAAATGGCACACAAAAAGGCCGGTGGTAGTACTAAAAATGGTCGTGACTCAGAAAGCAAACGCTTAGGTGTTAAGCGATTTGGTGGTGAGTCAGTATTGGCTGGTAACATTTTAGTTCGTCAACGTGGTACTAAGTTCCACGCGGGTGACAATGTTGGCTGTGGTAAAGACCACACTTTGTTTGCATTAGCAGATGGCAAAGTTCAGTTCGACATCAAAGGTCCTAAGAACCGCAAATACGTTAACATCGTAGCCGGTTAATCTGACCTTCTCAGAATTGAAAAGCCCCGCTCATGCGGGGCTTTTTGTTTTTGTGGGGTCGCTCTTATCTCTGTTTTATGCATTCGTTCAAACGAGCATCGCAGTGAGCGTTTCATATTTAGTGATGAGTGTGCTAAGTTCAAGTTCTCATCAAGAGTAGTTCTGACAGCGTAACTTTTGTAAAAAGACTATGAAATTCGTAGATGAAGTAGAGATCCGCGTAGAAGCGGGTGACGGTGGAAACGGTATTATTAGTTTTCGTCGAGAAAAATATGTTCCTCGCGGTGGCCCTGATGGTGGCGACGGCGGTGATGGCGGTGATGTGTATCTCATCGCAGATGAAAACCTGAATACCTTGGTCGACTACCAATTTGAGCGTTTTCACAGAGCTGAGCGTGGCGAAAATGGCCAGCGCACCGACTGTACAGGTAAGCGCGGTAAAGACCTCACCGTAAAGGTTCCTGTTGGCACGCGAGCCAAAGACAAAGACACACAAGAAGTGTTGGGTGATTTGACCAAGCATGGCCAAAAGTTAATGGTCGCCAAAGGCGGTTATCATGGCTTGGGTAATGCACGTTTCAAAAGTAGTACCAACAGAGCGCCCAGACAAAAGTCTGATGGTACTCCAGGCGAGATCCGTAATCTTCAATTGGAATTAATGTTACTTGCAGATGTAGGACTTCTAGGGTTACCTAACGCTGGTAAAAGTACGTTCATCAGAAGTGTATCTGCAGCCAAACCTAAAGTAGCGGATTACCCGTTCACTACGCTTGTTCCTAATCTTGGGGTTGTGCGCCAAGACGCGCGTAGAAGCTTTGTAATAGCTGATATTCCTGGACTGATTGAAGGTGCATCTGATGGTGCGGGGCTCGGTATTCGCTTTCTTAAGCACCTTGAACGTTGCCGCGTATTATTACATTTGATTGACTTAATGCCAGCTGACCAGTCGGATCCACTGGAAAACGCCAAGACCATTATTTCTGAATTGGAAAAGTACAGTCCAAAACTTGCGGCCAAACCACGCTGGTTGGTATTTAATAAAGTCGATTTGTTATTGCCAGAGGAAGCTGACGAACTGTGTCAGTCTATCATCGAAGGGCTTGGGTGGGATGAAAAGCATTTTCAGATCTCTGCCTTCCAGAAGATTGGTACAGACAGCCTGTGTGGCGATGTCATGAATATGCTGGAAACTCTCCCGGTAGAAGAATTCTTAGTTCAGGAAGAAGAGAAAGAATTCAAATGGGACGACTACCATGAGCAAGTTCTCGCTGAATATGAGGACGAAGACGACGACGATGATGACTGGGACGATGACGATTATGATGTAGAGGTCATCTACGAGCGTTAGTTGAAATCTTTTTCTAAAAAGAGTCAAATAAGTACACGTATTTATTTGACCTTTTTTATTGGGGATTGTTTTACGTTTATTCACGCTCCATTTTGATGCTGTTTTACTGGCTTACACATTTGAAAGGGCTTGGCAGGCTATTAAGAAAAGGAAAATTCATGGGAAGCTCAGAATCTTTTAACCTAGCAACTTCACAAAAAAACGTCTTACTTGTCGATCTAAATAACGAAGCTCCGTTTCCAACGTTGGCTATAGGGTACTTAACAACGCCACTTAAGAACGCGGGATATAATGTAGATGTCTTTGCGCCACTTGCTTATGTAAATAAGATTTTGCCACGTGATGTTGAAGAAACTTGGAAAAACTATGCTGTCCAACGCATTCGATTTGCGGCTCACCCTATGATCGAATGGGCTAATAATCTAATCTACAATATGGTCTCTAAATATCGTTTTAGACCGACAAAACCATTCAAAGAAGCAGTGGCTGAGCAAATCAACAAGGAAAAGGTCGATGTTGTCCTTATTTCTGCGTATTTACAATATCACGAGATGGCAACCGAGATTTGTGCTAGAGCCAAACAACAGGGGATTCCTGTTTTGTTGGGCGGGCCGTTTTTCAATGTAAAAGATGTGACAAAAGAGTGGTTAGATATGGAGGGAGTGACAGCCATTTTTGGTGGTGAGCCTGAATTCGTATTGGACAAATTAGTGGATGATCTTATTCATGAGAGAGATTTAAGTTTACACCCAGGGATCTTCACTAAATCAAATTTCGCTGTTGCCCAAGCAGCTCCTCCTTTAAAGATGACTAAGGATTTGCCGATTCCTGATCTCGGATTTTTTAGTTGGGACAACCATCCTCACAGAATTATTCCTTTGATGACGGGGCGCGGTTGTGGTTGGGGGAAATGTTTGTTTTGCAGTGATGTGACAACTGCCAGTACGCGCTCCTACCGTACTAGGCCAGAACAAGCAGTACTTGAGGAACTGGAATTACAATCGAAAAGATATGATTGTAAGAACTTTATTTTTTTCGATAGTAAGATGAACTCCGATTTAGAGATGTGGAATTGCATTATCGACAACATGCAAAAAGTTGTACCCGGAGCTACTTGGGTGGCAACCGTACACGTAGATGGCAAAGGAGTGAATGGGTTAGAGAGAGAAACCTTGCAAAAAGCCCATGATGCAGGATTGCGAAGAATGGGTTTTGGCCTTGAAACAGGCAGCCAAAAACTAAACAATCGCATGCTCAAAGGAACGAAAGTTGAAAGGATGGGACAATTTATTAAAGATGCGAGTGAAATCGGAATAAGCCTTAGAGCTTCAGTTATCTTGGGGTATCCTGGTGAAACTTACCAAGACATCGAGCAAACAATCTTATTTATTGAAGAGCATTTTGAGCAGCTAGATAGACTGCACCTGGCGAAATTCAAAGCCATACCAAGTACTGCTTTTGAAACACGTTTTAAGAAAAAGCCTTTCAAATACCCCAGTATTTCGCATCTCGAATGGAATAATATGTTTGCCAGAGCGGATTATAAATTTTCTCCTCCTGAGAAGAACAAGTATCGAAACGCTAAACGCAGGCTAATTAAATTGATTCACGACGTAAACAAAAGGCCACTTATGGATTCGGCTCAACAATTTAATGGCATCATGTAAGTGGTAATAGAGCTTCACTTTGAATAAGTTATTTTGGAAGCTAACTGTCTCTAAAATTCAAAGCCCACCTTAAAGTGGGCTTTTTTGTGTCACTTGTTCGTGCAAATATCGACTCTTTACTTTAGTCTTGCCCACTTAGATTTTTTCAACTGATAAATGTTAACTCATGCCTACTATTTCTATGATTGCCGCAATGGCTCACAATCGAATTATCGGCGCAGACAATAAAATGCCTTGGCATTTGCCTGCAGACCTCAAGCATTTCAAAAGCGTCACTATGGGTAAACCCATCATAATGGGCCGTAAGACTTATGAGTCCATCGGTAGAGCGCTACCGGGGCGATTGAATATTGTCATTAGCCGTTCGGGTTTGGAAGCACAAGACGCTACAGTTGTTGACTCTGTTGATGCTGCATTGGAGGCGGTTAATGACGTTGAAGAAGTGATGATAATAGGTGGTGGCGCGATCTATGACTTGCTCTTGCCTATCTGCCATAAGTTGTATCTGACGTTTATCGATTTGTCTGTTAAGGGAGACACCCAATTTCCTGATTGGCAAGCCAGTGGAAATTGGGAGATGCTAGAGTCTGAAAAGCATACTTCAGACGATAAAAACCCGCATGATTATGAATTTGTTACTTTAGCTAGAGCCTGTTGATCTTTGCGGTATAAGTTTTGTTCAACCTGAGCGTATTCTGATCTCGGCATTGCTTCGCAGGCCTAGTGGACTAAGTCAAGAAGCAATAACAAAGAGCAGGGTGCGCTCAGGAAGAACCCTTCGGGCAGCGCTTGTTTGATATTTCTACTGCGTTATCGCCTTTTTATGTAGAGCAACTACACTACAAAGACTCAGCCTTGTAAAAATACCAAACAAACTGCTGCAAAATAATACCGCAAAGATCAACAGGCTCTAGAAACCCCTAAAACAATTCGATGCCGTCGTCTTCTTCCTCGGCGTCCTCTAAATTCATTTCGGGAGGCGGTGCTTTTTGGGCTTCGAAGAGCGCGACTATGTCCTCTAGCGATTGTTTTAGTTCCTTCATATCCTCAATAGTGAAGAGTAATGAGGCGGTGGTTTCTGATGAAAATTGGAAGGTCTCAGCCAAATCGTCCATAGTCTTTTCAATGAGCTCTACAATGAAGGTTTCTTGGTCATCTTCAAGACCCAATCTTGGCAGCTGATCGTAAATGTCTGTAGACATAGTGGCAACTTGCTGTAGCGCTTCACTGTTTTTCTGATTTTGTGAATTTGCTAGGTCAAACAAGGTGCGACGGAATCGTTTGATAGCATTGAGCGTCTGCTCGGCGTTGGCAAATACCACATCTTCACCTTGCAACAGTTTTAATTTGGCGTCGATAGAGCCCAAAATGGCCGGCATCAAATCTTTTAATCGCCCATATTTTTCGGGGTCATCAAGCGGCATGTTTTTTACAAGTAAACTGCACTGAGTAAAGTTAATTAGGGTTTGTGAATCGAAATCCGAGATGCGCCCAGCGTCTTTAAAACCGACTAATAATTGTTGTTCATCCGCTGTTGGTTGATTGCCAGTACTGTCATAAAACAAGGTGCTATCGCGCAATTGCATCATGATACTCGCTGAAATGCCCAGACCGTTTAAAAACGAAAACAATTGGTGGGCGAGAACCTCAGTGTTGTGGGCGTCATATGACTTTTCAATAAATTGAATCGTATGCCCGTATTCACTATTACTGGCAAGTGCCATCATCGCCATTTCATTGGCTGATTGAGCGTTTTGTCCTAACTGTTGTTTTTCTTGCTGTGAGCGAAACAAAATATCGAGTTGAAGATAAAGTTGAGCTCGGTTATAGGGCTGTAGCAAAAATGCATTAATAGAAGCCCTTACGGCCACATTAAGTGTCTCGAAAACACTGGTATTACACAATAACAAGGTAATGTTGGATAATTGTTCAGCTGTGGCTAACGCACTTGTTACCCAGTCGGTTGCATTTTCTTCCGTTACATCAATAACAACTATTGTGTCACTATCTGTACTCAGATCGTTAAAATCCGCATAGAATCGAACGTTATCGAGAGAACTATGTGATTGTTAACCTTCAAATAGCGATTTAGTTTCTGCAGAACGGGTGTAAATGGCCAGTTGACCAATATTGCCTAACAAATAATCCTCCGCAACTTTACCCCCAAATTTCCTGATTATTAATGCCGACTGGTGTTATTGCAATGTCACTTTAGTCTATATGGTTAAACTTACTTCAAAAAAATGAAATTAAATGTAACCGAGAAAATATATCTTCGCGTAAATAAATATTAAGGCTAAATTTCGTTTCGCTCTGGCGTTGGCTTGGGGCATTGGATTAATTTTTAGCAGGATGTTGCACACTGGTGCAACTGTCTTCACCTAGTTTGACCATAGTCAGCTTACCACCCCAGATATAGCCGGTATCTAGCGAAATAATATTCTCCACAGACGTACGACCTTGTAACGCTGCCCAATGGCCAAAGAGTATTTTATTGGTATTAAATAGTTTTGGATGTTTGTACCAAGGGATGTAACCTGTTGGTGCATTCTCCACCGCGGTTTTAGCAGTAAAGTTCAGCGTCCCCTTGCCATCTATAAAACGCATACGAGTAAAGGCATCGATAATAAACTTTAATCGAGGAAGTCCTTGCAAGCTATCACTCCAAGCCAGTTCCTCGTTGCCGTACATATAATTGAGTAGTTGATGCCAGTCATCGGCGAGTATAGCCTGTTGTACTTCTTTGGCGAGTGCCATTGCTTTCGACTCTGACCAAAGGGGGTAGAGCCCTGCGTGACACATGAAATAGCCTTCTTGAGGAATAAGTGCAAGAGGCCGATGACGCAACCATGAAATGAGTTTTTCACTGTCTGGATGTTCGAGGATGGACTCATATCGGTCCTTAGGTTTACTCTTTTTAATGCCTTGAGAAACTGCCAGAAAATGCAGGTCGTGATTACCCAGAACACAGTCAAAACTGTCTTCTAGAGCGTGCAGAAACTGCAAGGTTTGTAGTGGTTTAGGACCTCTGCCAATTAGATCCCCCACTGCATATAAACGGTCTCGATCCGCTGAGAAACTGACTTTATCAAGAAGTTCACGTAAGCCGTCGTAACAGGCTTGAATATCACCCACAACGTAGGTCGACACAACTGTTCTCCTAATTGACTGCGTTGGGAACGTTAAGGCTGAATATGTCTATTGGTGCTTTAAACAATGAGCTGTCTGATTTCTGAAACTCAAAGTGGCCTTGCATTGAGCCAACAGGGGTGTCCAATACTGCGCCGGAGGAGTAGGCAAATTTCTCACCTGGTGCGATAAAAGGTTGTTTGCCTACCACACCAGACCCAGCAACTTCGCTAGTTTTTCCATTGCCGTCTGTAATGAGCCAGTAACGATTCAACAATTGCACGGTTTCCTCGCCCTGATTTTCAATTTCAATGTGATAAGAGAAGGCAAACTTGTTCTTTTCCGGAGGAATATGACCTGGAAGATAAGCCGTTTCAACTTGAATTTGAATGGTTGAGGTTAACACGTTTTCTCCTTAGCCAGTTTAATTGCCTTGAGTTATCGCATTTGCTATTAGCGCAAAGTCAGACAAGCTAAGGTTCTCTGCTCTGGCTGTTGGATTTAGTCCTAGCGCCTCTAGCTGCGCTTCATCCATATGGTTCCTCAAGCTATTGCGAATCGTCTTTCTACGCTGATTGAATGCCGCTGAAACTACCTGATCAAGCACATGTTTGTCATCCACCTTAACCGGCAAAGTGGCGTGAGGAATCAGTCTTACTACCGCAGAATCTACTTTAGGGGGCGGGTTAAAAGCGCCTGGTGGCACGTGTAGTACTGGCATCACTTGGCAATAATACTGTGCCATAATCGATAATCTACCGTAATTCTTTTCACCAACGCCCGCCGCCAAACGATTCACAACTTCTTTTTGCAACATAAAGTGCATATCACTTATCACATTAATGTGACTGAATAAGTGAAACATCAATGGAGTAGAGATGTTGTAGGGCAGGTTACCAAAAACTCTTAGCTTGCGTTCACCATCAAACAGTTCACTAAAGTCGTGATTTAGTGCATCAGCCTCGATAATCGTGAGTTTATCTTGAATAAAGGGATGGCTGTGCAGGCGTTTCGCCAAGTCTCGGTCTAGCTCAACAACGGTTAGCTGTGACACATTTTCGCATACCGGTTCGGTTAGTGCACCTAAACCCGGCCCTATCTCAACGAGGTTCTCGCCATCTTTCGGATTAATGGCCGATACTATACCGTCGATGATTTGTTTGTCATGGAGAAAGTTTTGGCCGAATCGTTTACGCGCGACATGGCCTAAATGGGATTTACTCATTGACTATTGCCTGCCAACTTGATGGCTTTTTTAATGGCCAGTTTGAAACTGCCGTTATCAATGTCTCCCGTACCGGCGAGATCGAGTGCGGTACCATGATCGACGGACGTTCTAACAAAGGGTAGCCCTAACGTAATGTTTACTGAGGCACCAAAGCCTTTGTATTTCAACACAGGAAGCCCTTGATCGTGATACATCGCAAGCACCGCATCGGCGTCTTTGAGATATTTGGGTTGGAATATCGTATCGGCAGGAAGCGGTCCGACTAAGTCGATACCTTTCCCTCGGATGATATTAAGCGCAGGTTCTATTACTAGCTGCTCCTCTTTGCCAATATGACCATTTTCGCCTGCATGTGGGTTTAGACCACAGACAAAAATCTTAGGAGTGGCGATACCAAATTTGGTTTTAAGGTCATGGTTTAGAATACTAATAACCTTGTCCAAGCGCTCTGGTGTAATGGCTTTGCTGACATAAGCCAGTGGAATATGCGTTGTTACCAGCGCTACTCTCAACCCCTCAGTAGCCAATAACATCACGACATCTGAGGTGTTGGATTGATGTGCGAAAAATTCAGTATGACCACTGAACGATACACCGCTTTGATTAATTATGCCTTTGTGCACAGGCCCCGTCACTACAGCATCAAAATTGCCATCGATATTCCCCTGGCCCGCGATGCGCAGGGTTTCTACCACATAATGTCCATTTTCTGCATTAAGCTCTCCAGGCACCACGGTGGTCGCAACAGGCACATGTTGGATGTAGAGCTGTCCTGCAGCGAGCATAGTGTCGCTGTCAGGAATATAATCTACTAGCTCAAGTGGCAGGTTTAGAGCTTGGGCACGCTGCATGAGCATGTCTCGGTCTGCAACAACAATTAGCTGTGCGTCCCACTCGAACTGCGCCAGTTGAATCGTTAAATCAGGTCCGATACCTGCCGGTTCACCGGGGGTGATAGCAATCTTTAAAGGCATAAGAATTCCAGATTATTCCAGGACTTCCACATACGCATTGTCCCGCATTTCGCGAAGCCAAGCTTCACTTTCTTCACCGTATTTACGCTGGAACAATAAACCATGTGCTTTTTCTAACTTCACTTTGGCCGTGATGTCACCGACGCGTTTGTCAATCAGCTGGACGATGTGCCAACCGTGAGTTGAGCGAAACGGCATACTAATCTCGTCTTTCGCGAGGGTGTTTAAAGTATCTTTGAACGCGGGAACATAAGCTGCTGGGTCACTCCAGCCTAGGTCGCCACCTCGAAGTGCTGAGCCCGGATCTGCTGAGTGTTCTTTAGCGAGCTCTGCGAAGTCAGCATCTCCTGCAATCACTTGGTCGCGAAACTCTTTAAGCATTTGTTCAGCGCGGTCTTCGCTTAAGATAATTGACGGTCTGATAAGGATATGACGTGAATTAACTTCGGTGATTTCTGCGATTTCTTGTCCGCGGATATCGTGAATTTTAAGAATGTGAAAGCCAGCACCACTGCGGATTGGCCCGATAAGCGCCTCTTTTTTGCTACCTTGTACTGCTTCTGCAAATAACGTGGGCATGGAGTTGATATTCATCCAACCCAAATCCCCACCTTCTAAGGCCTTGGCGCCAGAAGAAGCCGTTACCGCTAGCTTGGCAAAGTCTGAGTCTTCTTTTTGCAGTAATTTAATAACGCGATCCGCACGGGTTTTGGCTGCGTCAATGTCATCCTGTGAGGGTTGGCTTGGGAAACCAACAAGAATATGACCCAGCTTGTATTCAACTTGATCAGCACCTTGCTCGTCCATCAACTTAACCATGTTGTCGATTTCTTGTGGTGTAATGTAAACGCGTCTTCTTACGTTTGCTCTGGTCACTTCACCGGTAATTAATTCCTTACGCACACGTTCGCGGTATTCTTCGTAGCTCAAGCCTTCGGTTGCCACTTGGGCGCGAAGTTGATCAATACTCAAGCCTTCGCTACGGGCAAAGTTAAGTAATGTTTGTTCCAATTGTGGGTCGCTGATTTGAATACCCATGCGCTCGGCCATTTGCATTTGCAAGCTTTCAACGATAAGCCTTTCAATCGCTTGCGTACGCAATACGCGGTCAGCAGGTAAATTCTGTTGGTTGCGAATCGCATTGGCTTTAACGCGCTTGATGAGCCCATCAATTTCGCTTTCGAGCACGACGCTTTTGTCAACGATAACGGCAACTTTGTCGAGTTCTTGCTGCTGTGACGCAGCAAAAGTAGATAGGCCGGCCAACACCAAGCCAAAAATAAACTTAAATTTCATAGATAAACTGTTTTAATTATTCAATAAATAAGGGCGGCGGTATCCGAAAAGACCGTCGTTAAGTAGAGTCCTTTTCGCGCCACGCTGTCCCATTCCATTAAAGGCAAATTTGAATTTGATGCCCGAGTCATATTCGTCAATGCTCTGATTACCCAAGGCGTCAAATCTGTTACTTAAATGTCGCTCCCACACAATTTGTAGAGACCAACAACAGGAGTCGTATTGCACACCAGTATAACTCTCTGTCGTTCTGTGTAAATTCATGTCTCGATAATATCTACCAACCCATTGCCAATTGTCTGCGATAGTCCAGGCCGCCGTAAGACCAAGTTGGTCTATCTTTTCACCTGACAAATCTCTAACATAACGATGGTTGACCTGAATTAAATTGTTGCCTCCTAGACGATATTCAAGCGACATGTTACTGCGTTCAATTTTTTCGTCTTTCGATGAAATTTGAACTTCAGTATGGCTAAACCAGTTAGTAGTAATGTTCCAATCCAGTTCAATTGCCACTGCAGAGCGATCGTTCGCTTTTGTTGCTTCAATGACCTGATTGTCATCAAAGTAGAAAATCTGACCCAAGCTAAGCCTAAATTGTTCCCTATTATTTTGGTCGATGTAACGAGTAGTCACACCCATAGTGAACTGGTTTTTGTCACTGATACGGTCAAGGCCAGTGAATTCCTGTCCTCTAAACAAGCCGTCAAAATCATTTAACAATCTTGCGGTGTCGTAAAAGCCAATGTCGCTTTGGTTTTCGTAACTAGTGTAAAGGTACTGAAATTTTGGTTCCAACGTTTGTGTTGCCGGCGCGCCAAACCAGTTAGCATCACGTTCCAGTGCAATTGAGCCATAAATACGTGCTTGTCCAATGGTGCGATCTACATTTTTTGCCAGCGTTGTGTTGTCAATATTTGATTGGCTGTAGGACGTGTGCAGTACACTGGTTTCAGCTAAGAATTCTGACCATTGGTTACGGTAGGGAAAACTCAGTGTCGGGGCAATGTGTAATCGAGTGGCTTTGGGCAAATCGGGTTCACTACTGTCGAAGTGAGCAAGTTCTGAATGAACATTTAGCTCAAACAAATCGGTTTTTAGCGCAGCGTAATCGAGTTTAATTTCTGGTAACGCACGGTAACTGTTGGGGTGGTCACCGATGACTTCAAAGTCTTTAACAGTTGCGTTTAATGCGATGTTGTCACTTACGTATCCGAGGGATACCGTTTTGAATAAATGCGTATCGGCACGGTTGTAAAACTCAGAACCCAGGTCGACTATGTAGTTATCGTCACTTAAACCATTGATTTCAGCACCAATGTACCAATTTTGCCCCAGCGCGCCTGAATGCGTTAGACGATAGAAATATCGACTGTCGTTGTCCGGAGTGTCAGTATCGCTGTGCATGTAATCAAGATGTAGTTCGCCGCGATGATTTTCAGTCAAATAGCGAAATTGATTTTTGAGTTGCAGGCCTCTTGATGTCATGTAACGCGGCGCAAAAGTCGCATCCATGTTCGGAGCTATATTCCAGTAGATAGGTTGTTCGTAGGAAACTCCAGTGGTGTCTGAGCTACTAATTTCTGGAAACAGTAAACCAGATTGACGTTGGTCGGTGACTGGGAATTGAAAGTAGGGCAAATAGAAAACCGGTATTCCCTTAATATAAAATCTCGTATTGCGCGTTTTACCCCACAATTCACCTGGTTCTAATTCAATACTGCTGGCTTCAATGCGCCAGTCTTCCTGGTTTTCGGGACAAGTACTGAAACTGACATTATTGAGTGTAATGCCTTGTTCTTTATTTAACTCAATACCCTGTGCATCCCCACGTCCTTGGAAATTGATCATGCGATACTTAGTTTCTTGCATCTTCATTTTGCCAGAATCCAAGTCGAGCAATAAGTCGGAACTGGCTACCTGAATTTGACCATCCTGAAATTTTATATCACCGCTGGCCTCAAGCTTTCTGGCAACTCTGTCAATTTTGGCATGTTCTGCGGTTATCGACGCGGAATCACTCGATATTTCGACTCTTTTGTTGAATTCGGCAATCGTGTCTTGCTGAATATTGACGTTTTCAGCTGTGACAGCAATCTCGTTTGCTTTGGTAGAAACCTTGTTTTTAATGGCTTCTACCGGCACCAAACATACCTGTTGCGCTTGCAAGGTAACGCTTACCAAGCAACAAACTAGGAGAAAAATCAAGTGGTTAGAATGCATACAGTCCAGAAAAAATGATGATGATTGAGGCTATATAGTTAGACTTTCAGGGTACGATTTTAATGCTTTCATTTGCTTTTACCAGCGCATCATTAAAAAAACCTCAAATAGTTGTTGAATCCAACGTCAACGCCATTATTTAATAAGGGTGACAACCTTTTTAAATAAAACGAATAATAACAAGAATGCAAAAAGACCAACGCGCTAACCAATTGCTTGAATGGATCCAGAGCGACACAGCTTATAATCCAGCTCAACTCGAAATGGTCTCAGGTGACGCGAGCTTTCGCCGCTATTTTAGATTCACAGAGAAGAATCAAAACTACATTGCCGTAGACGCACCACCGGAATACGAAAATAATCAAGCTTTCACGAGCATCGCTCAAGCCTACCTCAAGCGCGAACTAAAGGTTCCTGCTATTTTAGGCGTAGACTATCAACAGGGCTTTATGTTGTTAGAGGACTTTGGGGATTGCCAATTTGCGAGCAAATATGAGGCTTCTGACGTGCGACAGTATTACCAAGCGGCACTGCAAAACCTCCCGGCGATACAAGCTGTGACCCATACCGAATATGGTGACTTACCCAGCTTTGACGATACATTACTTGACAGTGAATTCGAACTTTTCAATCACTGGTTACTGAAAGTGCATCTGAATTTAGCGCTGAGCGATGCCGATTGGAGCATTATCAAAAGTGCCCAGAGTTACATTCGTAAAGTGTTCAAAGAGCAGCCTCAAGCGGGTGTGCACAGAGATTTCCATTCACGTAACTTAATGCTGTTGAACAATAGCGGTGCTCCAACACGAGACAGTATCGGCATAATCGACTTTCAAGATGCTGTGATTGGCCCGATTACCTATGACGCCGTTTCCCTATTAAGAGATTGCTACATAGTATGGTCTGACGATTTTGTCGATCAATTGATCGAAGAGCTGCATCACGATTTTTACCGCCAGTATGATTTGCAAGAATTCAAGCTTTGGTTTGATATTGTTGGCGTGCAAAGGCACATCAAAGCTAGCGGTATATTTTGCCGTTTATGTTATCGCGACAATAAGTGTGGTTACTTGTCGGACATACCTCGGACATTGCAATATATCATTGATATTGGGCGACGCCATCAGTCTACTGAAGCATTTGCCCAGCTAGTAGAACATAAAATCTTGCCGGCAATATTGCTCCAGCAAGCCTCTTAATGCACTGCTTAAACGGGCTAGTTGATTTATGATAACAACTGCAATGATATTGGCCGCTGGACGTGGCATGCGCATGCGCCCCATAACAGATTCTCTTCCAAAACCACTGGTTCCCTTACTGGGAAAACCTTTGATTGAATACCATTTGGAGAAATTAGCGGCCGCAGGCGTCAAAAGAGTCGTTATTAACCATGCCTGGTTAGGGCAATTATTGGTTGAACGTCTAGGGGATGGAAGCAATTACCAACTTGATATTCAATATAGCGCTGAAGATCCGGTTCTTGAAACGGCAGGTGGCATAGTGAAGGCACTGCCATTATTGGATGATGAGCAGTTTATTGTGGTTAATGGTGATATCTGGACCGACATTGATTTTCGTGAGTTATGCAATACCAAGTTACGCGGTAAATCACACTTGTACTTAGTCAATAATCCTACACACAATTTGTCGGGTGACTTTTCAATTAATACCAACGGAGACTTAATTGAAAAGCAAAAAGAACAATTGACTTATACATTTGCTGGCGTAGGCGTATATGACAAATCCATGTTTGAAGGGCTCGCTATTGAGCCTAGAGCGCTTGCGCCACTTTTATTTCAGCAAATAGCTCAGCAACAAATTACGGCAACTGTGCATAAGGGACGATGGTGTGATGTAGGCACACCAGAGAGACTCAAAACGCTAGAAGAGGAACTTAAGTAATGGCTATTTGGGGTAAGGTACTCGGCGGTTTGTTTGGATTCATGTTTGGGAAGATCCCCGGTGCCATTTTAGGTGTGATTGTCGGCCACATGTTCGACCGTGGTTACAGCCAAGACTTTAATCAAATGGGAGGTTTCGGACGTTTTTTTGTCGATAAAGATGCGGTAAAAAATCAAGCGATTTTCTTTCACGCTCTGTTCTCTGTTCTAGGACATATTGCCAAAGCTGACGGTCGAGTAACTGAAGAAGAAATTAAAATAGCGACCATGCTAATGGACGACATGGGCTTGACTGGAGATACGAGAGCAGAGGCACAGCAGGCGTTTAGAGAGGGAAAAGCCGCAGATTTTCCTTTTCACGACATACTTAAAGAGTTAAGTGATTCCTGTTATGGCCGCAAAGATATTCTGCAAATCTATCTCGAAATATTAATTCAGGCTGCTTACGCAGACGGTAGATTAGATAAAAAAGAGGTCAATATTTTAGAGCAGGTCGCTAAAATATTAGGCTTTAAACAAAACGAGTTGCTTTATCTGATTTCAGCTTTTGAAGCTGAAATCAGGTTTCGTCAAGGTCGTCAGCAGTCTTCTTCTGGCAGCCGTGGTCAACGAACACGTGGCAATTATCAAAAGAGTGCGACGTATAGTGAGGCTCAGTCGCTCGATGACGCTTACCGTATTTTAGGTGTATCAAAAAATGATGATGAAAAAACCATTAAGAAAGCCTACCGCAAATTAATGTCCGAACACCACCCAGACAAACTTGTATCAAAGGGACTACCGAAACAAGCATTAGAATTGGCAAAACAAAAGGCGCAAGACATACAAGCAGCTTACGAGTTTGTTAAGAAGAACAAATAAGTACAGCCCACCCCATTAATAGCATTTTTTAAAGCCAGTCACGTGACTGGCTTTTTTGATTTTCCCGGCCTCGACTAACTTTTGCAGAGCTTTAAAGTACACCTTTAAATGAATTGGTTTACCATTGCAGGGCGTTATTGGTTAATCAAATGTTGAAAAATGGTTTACATAATGTTTGTTTTTGGTGTGTAAATTATCCCGTCTGAATAGCTGTGCCGGCAATTGCTTTCAGTATCTGGTGCCACTTCTTTAATTCATGTTTATGCAGCGGTATGGGTTTGGGGAGTTGGTTGTTGTGGCTAACTACATGTGTAACTTCTGTTCACTGTGCGTTGTCACCACCTATTTTAATTTCTATTTGAGTTAATAAAATTATGATACTTAACACCCAACGTGTCTACATGCTGACAATGGCACTAGTAGTGGCGATGTGCAACGCTTCTGCACAAGCAGTTTCACTCACCAATCCGAGCTTTGAAAACAACTGGGAGGGCTGGTCTGATACGGATCCATCCTCAATTTCATCACTTTCGTACGATGGCAATCGCTCCGCGAAAATCACAGGAGCAAATGGGCGCTTTGAACAGAATGTCTCAATTGATGCCAACGCCAATTATCGTTTGTCGGCTTTCGTGCGAGGTAAAGGACGAATTGGCGTTACAAGTGCAACAACGAACATGAGCCAAAGTGCTGGCAATAGTAATTGGACACAAGTGAGTCTTGAATTCGCGTCTGGTGATGCAACTTCCATCACTATTTATGGTGAATATTTCAGTGGTGAAGGGCGTTTTGATGACTTTCAGCTCATTAAATTGTCAAGTGAAGAAACGCCTGATAATGGTCAACCAATTTCCTGTTTAAGTAATTTATCTATGCCTATTGTTTCTGCTGTAGATGATGGAACTAACGATGGTAATGGTCCCGAAAGCACTATCGATAACAATCTAACAGCAACGTCTCGATGGTCGTCTTTCGGTATCGGCAAAACCATAACTTATGACCTTGGCACAAGTTCCCTTGTAAAAGATATTTCAATCGCGTGGCATAAGGGGGATCAGAGAACGGCCTTTTTCGAGGTAGAAACATCAACAGATAGCAGTAGCTGGTCACCAGTATTGAGCGCAGGACAATCTAGTGGAACAAGCTTGGCAATGCAAAACTATCCGCTTTTGGAATCTAGCGCTCGCTATGTGCGAATCGTTGGGCAGGGTAATTCTTCAAGTGACTGGAATAGCATCCTAGAAACTCAAATTTTCGGATGTGCCGAAGGCACTGGTGATGTACCTATTGACAACGGCGACAACGAAACACTGGATCCTACACTACCACCATCGGGAAATTTTGAATTGGTCGATTGGACTTTGAGCGTGCCGATTGATGACAACAATGACGGAAAAGCAGACACGACTAAAGAATTGGGCTTGTCTAGCGGGTACGAACTCAACCCGTATTTTTATACCGGTGCAGACGGCGGGCTTGTATTTAGGTCACTCGTTGAAGGCTCCAAGACCTCTACCAACACGTCATACACGCGTTCGGAATTACGCGAGATGTTGCGCCGTGGCGATACTTCTTATGCCACCAAAGGCGTTAATGGTAATAACTGGGTGTTTTCGAGTGCACCTTCTGGAGATAAGAATGTCGCGGGTGGGATAGACGGCGTGTTAGAGGCGACTTTGGCTGTTAATCACGTCACAACAACGGGATCAAGCAGCCAGGTGGGACGGGTTATCATAGGACAAATCCACGCCAATGACGACGAGCCGGTACGTATCTACTACCGCAAGCTCCCAGGTAATAGCAGAGGTGCCATTTATTTTGCTCACGAACCCAATGGCGGCAGTGATCAGTATTATGAAATGATAGGCAGTCGCTCTAGCAGCGCCGCTAATCCAGCCGATGGTATTGAGTTAAATGAGCGCTTTAGCTATCGAATTCAGGTAAGCGGTAATACACTGACTGTAACTATTATGAGGCAAGGCAAGCCCGATATTGTGGAAACTGCAGACATGACTAATAGTGGTTACGATGTCGGTGGTCAGTACATGTATTTCAAAGCAGGTGTATACAACCTAAACAATACCGGTGATGCAAATGATTACGCCCAAGCAACGTTTTACAAGATATAAAACTCGCATTCGGGTTACGCTCACTAAGGTGAATGAAGGAAATAGAAAAGGGGGCATCAGCTCCCTTTTCTTTTGCATATTACTCTGTTTTATTCGTTCTGTTACAAACTCGGAGGAGGTAAAATAGTGGCCTTGATAAGCATTACCGGCTCAACAGGCACATTTTGCCAACCGACTTTCATATTGTATTCGGTTTCTACTGTTGCCATGGCATCAACAACCTCAGCGCCACTTAATACTTGTCCAAAAACAGTGTAACCCCAGCGCCTACCTGGGTTCAGTGAATCATTGTCTTTGGCGTTAAAGAAAAACTGTCTATTGGCACTGTGTGGGGAATCTTGCCTGGCCATTGCGATAGTGTATAAATCGTTCTTCAGTCCGTTACCAGACTCGTTGAAAATGGGAGGGAAGGCTGGTTGAGCGTTGAATTCCGCATCGTAACCGCCACCTTGCACAACAAAATTGGGCACTATTCGATGAAAAATAGTGTTGTCGTAACTGCCCCTGTTTACATAACGTAGAAAGTTGTTAACGGTGATCGGGGCGCGTTTTCGGTCTAACTCAACTTCAATGTCTCCCATTGACGTTTCCAGTTTTACGCGAGGATACAACTCATCTGCTTGTATCTCTGAGCCGTCTTTTACCGCAAACGCAGGAAACTGAAAAGACAACAAAACACATAGCAATAATGCAAATCTCATGAAAATCCTTATTAACTGTTGAAATTAATTATCGCAGTCACGTTAACGTTTGCTACTGGATATGACAACGAATTTTTTATTGCTTGCTACTATCTTAAAGCCGCCAAAAAGACGTTTCATTTTGTGGTGGTAATCAAGGTGTCTGTTACCTACCACACGCAATTCACCACCCTTTTCAAGACAATGATAGGAATCTGCAAACATTTGCCAGGCTATGTGGTCGGTTATGGTGTTTTGCTGATGAAAAGGCGGATTACAGACAATGTGGCTAATGTTAGGAAGATCCGCATCTTCCAAACAATTGCTGTGGTGGTAAAACACCTCTGCATGAACTTGGCTAAGACTCGCTACTGTCGCTTTTGCTGATTGCAATGCCATGTAAGACTCATCGACAAAATGCAGGTTACGTGGATTGCCACTGAGTAGATGGGCGCCCAAAACACCGTTCCCGCACCCCAAATCGACAACGTTTCTATTGGTTATATCGGGTAGGTGTTGCAACATTAATCTTGCCCCAATATCTAACTGCGAATTGGCAAAGGTGTTGGCATGATTCACCATGTGAATTCCTGAGTCCTCAACCGCCCAGGTTTTTGGAAACTTAGATTGGGACGATAAAGTTTTGTCCACGCGCGTGAAGATCAGGCGAGACTTCTTTTTGGCGAGAGATGTCTTAGTTTCACCCAAATGCTTTTCGAATAAACTAAGTGTATTTTTACTTATTTGGTTAGCTTTTCCTGCACTAATCAACAAGGTGCCGCTTGGCATGATACCGCGCAGATGTATTAATAGTTCCACCAGAAAGTCGTTTGATTTAGGCAGCTTCATGATGGCTAAATCATAAGCGCTAGTAACATCCTGTAAAGAGTGCATTATTTGAGGAAGAGGCGTGTTTGCAAAGTTTGCTTGCCAATTGTGTAACAGCCCTTTTGCAGCAACCTTCGAATCGCTATAAGAGCTCGCCTTAAAAGACGACAAGGCGCAGGCCAATGCGCCGAAGTTGTCGTTTAACAGTAAAATATTACATTCGCTGAGCGGTCTGTTTAAATCGTTTTCTTCAGCCTGTAAATATTCGATAATATATTCGTCCGCCGCGTCCCAAGCTTGTAAGCTTTCGTGTTGCTGTTTGGGCGGGTAACGCAGAAGTTCAAGCCGAGTATTGGCCACTTCGAATTTGGTTTTCATGCAGTAATTAAACAGTCGTTTTTGAGTGGATTAGCGCCATTATATGCAACAAAGTGATTTATTTCGTCATTCATTTTCGACGGATGCGGAGCCGGTGACAGGTACATTGGGGCTATCCGATTTGGATATCGCCTATCATGCTGACTTTTTGCCAGAACAAATTGCAAGTCGCTTATTTGACAAATTGCAAGCCACTTTGGACTGGAAACAAGAAAGTATCACTATTTACGGTAAAACCCATAAAAGTCCTCGCTTACAAGCCTGGTACGGGGATTTAGACGCGAGCTACACCTACTCAGGATTGGAGATGATACCTTTGCCCTGGACTGAGGCCTTACTTTGGCTGAAAACCCAATGCGAAGCTCATTGCAATATAGGCTTTAATAGCGTTTTGGCGAATTTGTATAGAGATGGACAGGACGCAATGGGAATGCATAGTGATGATGAGAAAGAACTCGGCGAACAGCCTGTTATCGCGTCGGTAAGCCTTGGTGTACAGAGGAACTTCGATTTTAAGCATAAAGTGACGGGTGCTAAATACCGTTTACCGCTCTCGCATGGCAGCCTTTTAGTTATGAAAGGGAATACCCAAAAACACTGGAATCACGGAATTGCTAGAAGCAAAAAAATCACTTCACCACGAATAAATTTAACCTTTCGCCAGATTAAAATAACTGACCGCGGGTTATAAGAAATCACTACAAAACCTTCAAAAGAAAATATGTCTGAGGCTCAATCAGTTAACAAAAATCAAGGCGTTTTTCTGCTTATTTCAGTGTTTAAAAACTTGTTTAGGGGCTAAATTTATAAGAACGAGATGCGATACTTTATTCGTATAACGGTGACTAAGTGATACCCAACTTAGTTTTAAATGAGGCAGCTTAAAATGAATATTCAGAACAGCATAGAAGAGAAGTTAACCGAGCATTTCGATCCGGCATTTCTTGAGGTAATCAATGAAAGTTCGCAGCACAATGTGCCAATTGGCTCAGAGACTCACTTTAAAGTAGTGCTCGTCTCGCCACAGTTCAAAGGCAAGCGCCTGTTGAGCAGGCATCGCGCCGTTAATAGTGTGCTTAAAGAAGAAATTGAAAATCATATTCACGCGATGGCTTTACATACCTACACAGGACAGGAATGGGAAAGTCTTTATGGTGACGCGCCCGATTCACCGGCGTGTTTAGGCGGTAGTGGAAGAAAAGTGTCCTGAGGCACTTTTCTTTATATTTTTAGCGCCATTGACATTTCATTTATAAATTTCATTTTCAAATCAATCATTTTCTGCAAAAATTCGCGACTAGAATAACAACAAAAGGCGACAATTTTGCACTCTCGGGTAACCCACGCGATAGACGTTTTCCACGATAAGCTTTGTCAGGTTGTTAGCCTGCTGACTATTGTTATGACCGCCTTAACATTCACCATTGTCGTACTGAGGTACGGTTTTGATATGGGGTGGATTGCAATGCAAGAGTCAGTTATGTACTTGCACGCCGCAATTTTTATGTTGGGTGCTGCTCACACTTTAAAAGCGGGCGGACACGTCAGAGTTGATGTTTTTTATCGAAAGTTCTCACTCCGTAGAAAAGCCATTGTTGATTTTTTTGGTGGGCTGTTTTTATTGTTGCCAGTCACATTATTCATCTTTTTCATAAGCTGGGACTACGTCGCCAAGTCGTGGCAATTAAATGAAGCATCTCAAGCCGCTGGTGGTTTGCCCTATTTGTTTTTATTGAAGTCATTCATTCTATTGTTTGCAGCAACGCTGACTCTACAAGGGATTTCCGAAATTTTGAAAAACGCCGTTGTCGTGTTTAGGAAGGAACAATAAATGGAATTTATGGCACTACTACTTTTCCTCGTCGTCTGTGGCGTCTTGCTGCTAGGCTATCCGGTCGCTTTCTCTTTAGCGGGAACGTCCTTGGTATTTGCTGGTATCGGAATTTTAACTGGTACTTTCGACGCTTCTTATTTATCGGCGTTGCCAAGTCGTCTATTCGGCATCATGAATAATCAAACCTTACTCGCGGTGCCTTTGTTCGTACTGATGGGTATTGTTCTGGAAAAATCGAAAGTGGCAGAAGACCTATTGACGGCGATGGCACAAGTGTTTGTCCGTTATAAATCGGGTATGGCCTTGTCTGTGGTTTTTGTCGGGATGTTGCTCGCCGCTAGTACAGGTATTGTCGGAGCCACTGTTGTAACGATGGGCTTGTTGTCCTTGCCTTCTATGATGAAAAAGGGATATCCCACGTCACTTGCCTGCGGAAGCATTTGTGCAACCGGTACGTTAGGTCAAATAATTCCGCCTTCTATTGCTTTGGTGTTATTAGGAGATGTTCTATCAGGTGCGTATCAACAAGCGCAGCTCAACATGGGGATTTTCTCGCCAGATTCCGTGTCGGTTGGAGACTTGTTCGTTGGCGCCATTGTTCCGGGACTTATCTTGGTTGTTTTGTATGCCATTTACGTCTTGTTTGCGACGCCTTCAGATCTCAGTAACGAGATTGATGAAACCGAAGAGAAGGTAAATGTATTCGGTGCATTGTTTCCGCCTCTAATGCTTATTATTATGGTGCTAGGTTCGATTTTAGCGGGCTTTGCCACTCCAACAGAGGCGGCTGGCGTTGGTGCAACGGGCGCTATTCTACTTGCGTTTGCGCGCCAAAAGCTAGACTGGGACAAACTGAAAGCCGCTGCACTTGACTCTACCAAAGTCACCTCAATGATATTTCTTATCTTAATTGGTGCGTCTATTTTCTCTCTCATTTTCCGAGGTTTTGGTGGTGAGGAGATGATTCACAGTTTGTTTGAACAGCTCCCCGGTGGTGTGTTTACTGCCATGCTGATAGTCATGGTCATTATTTTCATTCTCGGATTTATCCTCGATTTTATCGAGATCACATTTGTCGTAGTACCTTTGGTCGCGCCCGTGTTGCTGACAATGGGCGTCGATCCTATTTGGCTAGGCATTATGATAGCAGTCAACCTGCAAACATCGTTTTTAACCCCACCATTCGGTTTCGCGCTTTTTTACCTGCGAGGTGTGGCTGCTGAAACAATTAAAACCACTGAAATATACAAAGGGGTAGCCCCATTTATATTGATTCAGCTCGGACTTTTAGTGGTGATGGCGATTTGGCCAGAGGTGGTGACTTGGTTACCCACCTTGGTATACGGTTAATAAATATAACTTTCTCGTTTTTATATGGGATACGAAAGACATGTTTAAGTTTAAAGCACTTTTTACCGCTGCTGTGAGCAGTGTTCTTCTTATCGCCTGTTCTGGGGAGTCAAATGACACCGCTAAGAACGATGCGACTCAACCTGCCGTTCAACAAACCTTCGAATGGAAGTTAGTGACCAGTTGGCCGAAAAACTTTCCTGGACTAGGCAAAGGACCGGAAACCTTCGCGGAGATGGTTAACGAAATGTCTGGTGGTCGCTTGACTATCAAAGTGCATGGAGCAGGTGAAATCGTTCCAGGATTTGAGGTTTTCGATGCAGTGTCTCAAGGCACTGTACAAATGGGACACTCAGGGCCGTATTACTGGAAAGGAAAAGCAGCGGCTGCGCAAATATTTACTGGTGTTCCCTTTGGTATGAATGCACAAGAAATGAACGGTTGGCTGCATTATGGTGGCGGCCTAGAGTTATGGCGTGAGCTGTATCAACCCTTTGGTTTGATCCCATTTGCCGGCGGTAATACGGGTACGCAAATGGCGGGTTGGTTCAAGAAAGAAATTAACAGTGTTGAAGACCTCAAAGGTCTAAAAATGCGTATTCCAGGATTGGGCGCCGAAGTGCTTAAGAAGCTGGGAGGCGTGCCAGTGTCACTCACAGGTGGCGAGTTATTTACGTCTTTACAAACCGGTGCAATAGATGCCACCGAGTGGGTGGGGCCTTACAATGACTTGGCCTTTGGTTTACACAAGGCGGCCGAATATTACTATGCGTTTGGTTGGCATGAGACTGGGACGACTTTGGAATTTATTGCCAATGAGACAGCGTTCAACGAACTCCCATCAGATTTACAAAAGATTGTAGAAGTCGCTGCAAGAGCAGTGAATCAGGACATGTTAGACGAATACACCGCTCGCAATAATGCTGCGATGCAGAAGCTTTTAAATGAACACGGTGTGCAGCTGCGTCAGTTGCCCGACGACGTTATTGCTGCACTTCGAAGCGCTAACGAAGAAGTGTTAAAGGAACAAGCTGAAAAAGACGCTATGTTTGCAAAAATCTACCAAGAATATAAAAGCTTCCAGGAAAACATCGCCAGTTTCCACGAAATCACCGAAGCACAGCTATACAGAAGTAGACAGCAGTAGCCCCCTTAAAGATGAAGGCACTAATCGCCTTCATCTGTTCAGATCTGTTGTTACGTCCCAAGGGATTACAATAGCGCAAATTTTTTTAAGGAATCACTCTTTATGATTATCAAACCTAAAATTAGAGGTTTTATTTGTACCAATGCTCATCCTGCTGGATGTGCACAGAATGTGTCGGAGCAGATTGCGTATGTAAAAGCGCAAGGTGCCCATACTGACGGTCCCAAAAACGTCTTGGTATTAGGTTGTTCAACCGGATATGGTTTGGCATCTCGCATAGTCTCGGCATTTGGCTATGGCGCCAACACTCTGGGGGTATGTTTTGAAAAAGCACCAACTGAACGTAAGACGGGCACCGCAGGTTGGTACAACACGGCTGCCTTTCACAGCGAAGCGAGTAGTGCGGACCTGTATGCAAAGACCATCAACGGTGATGCTTTCTCTAAAGAGTTAAAGACCGACGTCATTGAAGCTATTAAGCAAGACTTGGGTAAAATTGATTTAGTTATATATAGCTTAGCGGCGCCACGTCGAACTGATCCTGAAACAGGTGATGTATACAAGTCGACTCTCAAGCCTGTGGGTGATACCTACACTACTAAGACTTATGACACAGACAAAGATCTCATTCACGATGTCACGCTTGAGCCTGCCAACGAAGACGAAATCTTCAATACCGTTAAAGTGATGGGTGGGGAAGACTGGGAGTTGTGGCTAGACGCACTTGCAGAAGCGGACGTATTAGCTGAAAACTGCACCACAACAGCGTATACATACATTGGTAAAGAGCTAACGTGGCCAATTTACGGTCACGCTACCATTGGTAAAGCCAAGGAAGATTTGGACAGGGCCGCAGCAAGCATTATTGCGAAGCATCAGAATGTAAACTGTAAAGCCTACGTATCTTCGCTCAAGGCGCTTGTTACCCAAGCGTCATCTGCTATTCCCGTTATGCCTTTGTATATTTCTTTGATTTACAAAGTAATGAAGGAAGAGGGCACTCACGAAGGCTGTATTGAACAAATCCACGGATTGTTTGATTTATTGCTGCAAGCAAGCCCTGAAACCGACGCGCAAAATCGCTTGCGCATGGACGGTAAAGAGACCAACGATGCCACTCAGGCGAAAATCAAAGCGTTATGGGATCAGGTCACTCAAGAAAACTTCCACGAGATCAGCGACTACGCCGGTTACCATTCCGAATTTTTAAAACTATTTGGGTTCGATTTTGACGCGGTAGATTACGATGCCGATGTCAGTCCGTTAGCTGATTGGTAAGCAAATTTAAATAGCCTAACTTGAAAATTAGGCATCTCTTGCTAGGGTGTTGTTTAAGCAACACCCTAAAAGCGCTCAAAAAACTAGCAAAAAAATTAAATGTGTAACATATACATAGCGCTTTTTGCCCGGTTGATGCTAGAATTCTAGAGTTTAGTGAGGGCAGTCTTAAATATCAGGTTACAATTTTCGTGACTAATCATCTGGGTACTGCAGTATCACCCACGGCGGACCAGCCTTCCATAAAATTTTGAGTGCTTATCAGTATTGTCTTTTACAAGAGATAATCCTGATAAGTATTAATCCTAACTAGTGCATGTATGTATGATTAAAATAACCAAAGGCCTTGACCTTCCTATTACAGGAACGCCTAACCAACAGATCCAGGACGGCGCGTCGGTAACTCGCGTAGCTTTACTGGGTGAAGAGTACATCGGCATGCGTCCTACAATGTTCGTCAAAGTAGGCGATGTCGTTAAGCGGGGGCAGATTCTTTTTGAAGACAAAAAGAACCCCGGTGTTAAATTTACCGCACCTGCTGCAGGTGAAGTAATCGAAATCAACCGTGGCGCAAAACGTGTTTTGCAATCAGTGGTGATTAAGGTATCTGGCGATGAACAAGTTTCTTTTGAAGCTTACAGCGACGGTATCTTAGATTCTATCGACCGAGAGAAGGCGGAAGCCTTATTGGTTGAGTCAGGATTGTGGACTGCGCTACGTACTCGCCCTTTCAGCAAGACACCAGCTCTTGGCAGCGAACCTTCAGCGATTTTCGTTAATGCTATGGATACTAATCCATTGGCGGCGGATCCTGCTGTCGTGCTTGCAGGCAATGAAGCTGACTTTGAAGCGGGCTTAAAAGTATTAACCGCTATGACAAGCGGTAAAACCTACTTAACCAAAGCGCCTGGTAGCAACATCAGTGCAGGTTCTGCCGCTGTTACTACTGAAGAGTTTGCAGGTCCGCATCCTGCAGGGCTGGTTGGCACGCATATCCACTTCTTGGATTCTGCAGGTGCTAACAAAATGGTTTGGCACGTAGGCTATCAAGACGTGGTAGCGATCGGTAAGCTCTTTACTACGGGTGTACTCGATTGCTCTAAAGTCGTTGCGTTGGCCGGTCCTGCGGTTAACAACCCTCGCCTTGTAAGAACGACTATTGGCGCGCATACCGATGAATTGACCGACGGTGAAATTGCGGGTGGTGAAACCCGTATTATTTCTGGTTCAGTGTTACACGGAACTCACGCTCATGGCGTACACGCCTACCTTGGCCGTTATGCTCAGCAAGTGACCGTTATCGCTGAAGACCGCGAGAAACGTCTGTTCGGATGGATTACTCCAGGCGGCGATAAGCACTCCATTACACGTGCTTACTTAGGCCACTTAAGCCCTAAAAAGCTATTCAACATGACAAGTACCACGAACGGCTCAGACCGCGCCATGGTGCCAATTGGCAACTATGAGCGTGTTATGCCGTTAGATGTGCTTCCGACTCTACTTTTACGCGACCTACTGTCTGGTGATAGTGATGGCGCTCAAACACTGGGTTGTTTGGAGCTAGACGAAGAAGACTTGGCATTGTGTAGTTATGTTTGTCCAGGCAAATACGACTACGGTCCGGTATTACGCGACACTCTCGACAAAATCGAGAAGGAAGGTTAATCATGGGTTTGAAAGAGTATTTAGAAAAAATTGAGCCTGACTTTGAACCAGGCGGTAAACACGAAAAGTGGTACGCGCTTTATGAAGCGGTTGCGACTGTTTTTTACACACCTGGTAAAGTAACCAAATCAACTGCTCATGTGCGTGACAGTATCGACCTTAAACGCATCATGATCACCGTTTGGATGGCAACATTCCCTGCCATGTTTTACGGCATGTATAACGTGGGTTTACAAGCTCATGAAGCTATTCTTGCAGGTAACGGTGCAATTACTTTACCTGACATGTGGCAAGCAGCATTATTTGCCTCTTTAGGAGGTGAGTTGGGCGCTGCCGACACAGGTGTCCTGTCAATGATGGCGTATGGTGCCTGTTTCTTCCTGCCAATCTATGCGGTTACTTTTATCGTTGGTGGTTTCTGGGAAGTCTTGTTCGCTTCTGTAAGAAAACACGAAGTGAATAAAGGTTTCTTCGTTACTTCAGTACTGTTCGCGCTGACTCTGCCTGCAACCATTCCCCTGTGGCAAGTTGCACTAGGCATTACTTTCGGTGTTGTGGTTGCTAAAGAAGTATTCGGTGGAACTGGTCGTAACTTCCTAAACCCTGCGTTGTCTGGACGTGCATTCTTGTACTTCGCTTACCCTGCACAAATCTCAGGCGATGCGATTTGGACTGCAGCAGATGGTTACTCTGGTGCCACCATGTTGAGCCAAGCCGCTTCTGGTAACTTAGATTACGCAGACCAAGCGCTTTGGATGGATGCTTTCTTCGGTAACATTCAGGGTTCTGTTGGTGAAGTATCAACGTTGATGATTGCCCTAGGTGGTCTGTTCATTATTTATAACCGCATTGCTTCATGGCGCATCGTGCTAGGTTGTCTATTCGGCGCGGTGATTTTCAGTACCTTATTGAATCTTATTGGCAGCGAAACTAACAGTATGTTTGCTATGCCTTGGTATTGGCACGTTGTTACCGGTGGTTTTGCGTTTGGTATGTTCTTTATGGCAACTGACCCGGTTTCCGCATCTTTCACCAATCAAGGTAAGTGGGCATATGGCCTATTGATTGGTGCGATGTGTGTGATGGTAAGGGTTGTTAACCCTGCATTCCCAGAAGGTATGATGCTAGCAATCTTGTTTGCAAACCTTTGGGCTCCACTTTTCGATTACTTCGTTGCGCAGAGCAACATCAAGCGGAGGATGGCACGTGTCAGCGCATAAAGAAACTTTTGGTAAAACGGTCGGTATTGTTATCGCCGTATGTTTAGCCTGCTCTATCGTTGTATCAACCGCTGCGGTTGGTCTGCGTTCTAAGCAGCAAGCTAACGCTCAATTAGATAAGCAAACTAACATTCTTGAAGCTGCTGGCCTACTTGCCAATGCAGGTGGCGACATTAACGGCACCTATGAAAAGTATGTTGAAGAGCGCTTTGTAGACCTAGCAACAGGTGAATACGTTGACGTTCCAGCTGATTTTGACATGTTCAAATACGCGAAAGTCGACGATTACCGTGTAACTCCTAAGCCTGATATCGCAGGTGTTATCCGCCACTCGAAGGTCGTTAGCGTGTATCACGTTAAAGACGATGCAGGTGTGGTTCAACGCGTTATCTTAACTGTTTATGGTAGTGGCCTTTGGAACATTATGTATGGTTTGTTAGCACTTGACTCTGACGGCAATACAGTTCGCACACTCGTTTATTACGATCAGCAAGAGACTGCAGGTCTAGGTGGTGAAGTTCAAAACCCAGCTTGGAAGAAGTTGTGGGACGGCAAGAAGCTTTTCAACAATGGTGAAGTTGCCATTAAAGTTAAGAAGAATGCCGGTGATGACATTCACGCTGTTGATGCATTATCGGGTGCAACGTTAACCAGTAACGGGGTTCAAAACTCATTGGATTATTGGTTGGCTGAAGAACAATTAGGAACTTTCCTAAGCAAGCAACCATGGAAGTCTTAAGGAGGCTCACTCATGTCTAGCAATGCAAAAGAAATGAAAAAAGTATTGTTCGGGCCGATCCTGGACAGTAACCCAATCGCACTGCACGTACTTGGTATTTGTTCTGCGTTGGCGGTAACCACTAAGTTAGAAAAAGCCTTGGTTATGTCACTTGCACTAACCTTCGTTACGGCATTCTCTAACCTGTTTATCTCTCTAATCAGAAACCACATTCCATCAAGTGTGCGTATCATTATTCAGATGACCATTATCGCATCACTGGTAATTTTGGTTGACCAGGTACTGAGAGCCTATTCATATTCGGTAGCAAAAGAGCTGACCGTATTCGTTGGCCTAATCATCACTAACTGTATCGTAATGGGACGTGCCGAGGCGTATGCCATGAAGAGTCCTCCTATGATGAGTTTCCTTGACGGTATCGGTAATGGCTTGGGCTACTCTTTCGTATTGATTGTTATCGGTACGATTAAAGAGTTACTTGGTTTTGGTACATTATTAGGCTTCGAAATTTTACCAGTTGTTCAAAACGGCGGTTGGTATCAAGGTAACGGTCTATTGATATTGCCATTTAGTTCGTTCTTCTTGATCGGCGGTTTGATTTGGTTCATCCGAACGATAAGACCTGAACAAGTTGAGCCTAAGGAGTAATAAATGGAACATTATATTAGCCTTCTAGTGCGCTCAGTTTTCTTAGAAAACATGGCACTATTCTACTTCTTCGGTATGTGTACTTTCTTGGCAGTATCGAAAAAGGTTAAAACCTCTATGGGTCTTGGTGTGGCAGTTGTTGTAGTACTTGGTATTGCTACTCCTGTTAACCAACTCGTTTATGCAAACGTACTCGCTCCTGGCGCATTGGCTTGGGCTGGCTTCCCTGAAGCAGACCTTAGCTTCTTAAACTTCTTAACCTTCATCGGCGTAATTGCTGCATTGGTTCAGATCCTTGAGATGACGCTAGATAAGTTCTTCCCTGTGTTGTACAACGCACTGGGTATTTTCTTGCCTTTGATCACAGTAAATTGCGCCATTTTTGGTGGTGTCGCGTTTGCAATCCAGAAAGAGTATACGTTCGTAGAAAGTGCGGTATTTGGTTTTGGTAGCGGTCTAGGTTGGGCGATTGCGATTACGTTGTTAGCAGCGGTTCGTGAAAAGCTTAAGTACGCGGATATGCCAGACGGAGTTAGAGGCCTCGCATCAGTATTTATTATTGCTGGTCTGATGGCACTTGGATTCCAGTCTTTCTCTGGCGTTTCAATTTAATCTATACCGGGATAGGAGAGTATTATGAATCCAACTGATATATACCTCGGTGTAGGTATGTTCATTGCCATTGTTTTGGCATTGGTACTTGTCATCATGTTTGCTAAGTCAAAATTAGTACCAACTGGTGACGTAACAATTACGATTAATGGTGACCCAGACAAAGCAATTACGGCCTCTCCAGGCGGTAAATTGTTGGGTGCGCTAGCGGATAGCGGTATCTTCGTAAGTTCAGCTTGCGGCGGTGGTGGTTCTTGTGGTCAATGTCGTGTAGACATTAAAGCCGGTGGTGGTGAAATCCTACCTACTGAGCTTGACCATATCACCAAAGGAGAAGCCCGTGCCGGGTGCCGTTTGTCTTGTCAGGTTGCTATTAAGCAAGACATGGACATTGAGCTTCCGGAAGAGATCTTTGGTATCAAGAAATGGGATTGTGAAGTTATTTCAAATGATAACAAGGCAACCTTTATCAAAGAGCTGGCATTAAAAATACCCAACGGTGAAAGTGTACCTTTCCGCGCTGGTGGTTATATCCAAATCGAGGCGCCACCTCATCATGTTAAGTATGCAGACTTCGATATTCCTGAAGAATATCGTCCTGATTGGGAACGTTTTGGCTTCTTTAAGATTGAATCAAAAGTAGATGAAGAAACTATTCGAGCCTACTCGATGGCTAACTACCCTGAAGAAGAAGGCATTATTATGTTGAACGTGCGTATCGCTACGCCGCCACCTAATAACCTAAGCTTACCAGCAGGTAAAATGTCTTCTTACATCTGGAGCCTTAAAGAAGGGGATAAAGCCACCATCTCAGGTCCATTTGGTGAGTTCTTCGCCAAAGAAACTGAGGCAGAAATGGTATTTGTTGGTGGTGGTGCTGGTATGGCGCCAATGCGTTCACATATCTTCGACCAGCTTCGTCGTATCAAGACTGACCGTAAGATTTCGTTCTGGTACGGTGCGCGTTCATTGCGTGAAATGTTCTATGTAGAAGATTTCGATATGCTGCAAAAAGAGAATGAAAACTTCAATTGGTATGTTGCGCTATCTGATCCGCAGCCAGAGGATAACTGGGAAGGCCATACAGGCTTCATTCACCAAGTTCTACTTGAGAATTACCTGAAAGATCATCCTGCGCCAGAAGACTGTGAATTCTACATGTGTGGTCCGCCTATGATGAACGCGGCTGTTATCAACATGCTTAAAGACTTAGGTGTTGAAGACGAAAACATCATGTTAGATGACTTCGGTGGCTAACGGTTAATGTAAAACTAAAAAGGGGCGTTAGCCCCTTTTTTTATAGTAATAGCGAGCGTTTTTATATGAGCAGTAGTAATCGCCTTTTCTCTGTAGCACTTCTAGTGATTGCCTCTTTAGCATTAGGTGCATGTGATGTCTTCGATAGCGTTTTGGGCAGAACTGATTCAGTCCATTTGACCGGTCCGACTATGGGGACAAGTTACAACGTCAAGTTCGTCAACGATAACGGTGTAGATTCTGAACAATTGCATCTTCAGATTGATCTGGAACTCGCCAGAATTAACAGTCTGATGTCTACTTATGACCCAAACTCCGAATTATCTAGATTCAATCAATCAAAAACACTTGACGGCTTTTCACTCGCCGAGGATACCATCACGGTCATACAAGCTGGAAAACTCATTGGCGAACAAAGTGAAGGCTATTTAGATATAACCGTAGGGCCGTTGGTCAATTTGTGGGGATTTGGGCCTGCCGCAAAACCTGAAAAAGTGCCAACAGCGGCACAAATTGCCAGCGCAAAACAAAAAACGGGTTTGAACAAACTCATTTTAGGCAATGGGAAAGTAAGCAAAGGCCACAGTGAAATGTATGTGGATTTATCAACAATTGCTAAGGGGTTTGCCGTTGATCAAGTCGCATTGATGCTTCAGGAGCTGGGCATTGCTAATTACTTAGTTGAGATTGGTGGCGAAATGCAAGCGGCTGGCGTGAAGTCAAATGGCCATGCTTGGACAATTGCAATTGAGAAACCAGTGACCAATGAGCGTGCGGTGCAACAGCTAATTACGATTGGCAACAATGGTTTGGCAACATCAGGTGATTACAGAAATTACTATGAGGAGGACGGCCGACGTTACTCTCATCTTATTGACCCCACCACAGGCTACCCTATTGAGCACAATCTGGTTTCGGTGACGGTAGTGCATCCATCCACCATGATGGCAGACGGTTATGCTACAGCGATAAGTGTGATGGGCAAAGATAAGGGATTAAAAATGGCCCAAACTGAAAATTTAGCGGTATTATTGATAACTAAGGAAAACGGTGAATTTAAGCAGTATAATACACCAGAATTTAATGGCTTTTTGGTGAAGTAAAGCAGTGAGTACTTTTATACTGGCATTTGTCATCTTTCTTATTATGGTCGCCGTGATGGCCGTAGGCTACCTATTCCAGAAGAAAACGATCTCGGGCTCTTGTGGTGGTTTAGGAGCCGTGGGTATCGACAAAGCATGCGACTGTCCTGAACCGTGTGACCGCAAAAAAGCACGAATGGAACGCGAAGAAAAACGCCAGGCTAAAATCAAAGAATGGCAACAGAATAAAATTATCTAAGCCTTCCCATTTCTACCGGAGATGTTACCTAGTGTCTCCGGTTACATTGTTACCCTAATTCTCACTCCACAAAATCTCCATATTTGTATAGCGTAAACTCAGCTTACTTCTGCTAAGTTTAAATAGCAGTAAAAATATTCGTTAAAGGGTTTACAGCACTGGTGTAAATTCAGACAATACGGCGTTCATAAAGCTGTAATATGCACAAAAAATAACAATAAAACGACAGGAACAGACTATGTGGTTTCAAAAGTCCATTAGCCAAAAACTTATTGTTGGCTGCTTGAGTGGGATAGCGGCACTTTTTGTGTTGTATGGAGTTTGGCAAATAAATTCCGTCAGTAATGCGACCACGGAAAAAGTTCACACTGACATTAGTAACTTAGTTGCTCAAAAGGCAACGGAGGTGCAGGGTTTCTTTGATTCCAAAGGCCAGCTTATTCACAGTATCTTCGCTAGCCCTCAGGTTCTCGACTGGTTTGAAAATTACGATGACCGCAATGGTTACATTGAAGACAAGCCGGAGTATCAAGCGGTTAAGCAATATTTTCGCTTTTTCTCAGATAACGATAGTGCAATCAAAAGTATCTTTTTCGGGTCTGCTAATACCTTTGAATATTTCGACTTAAATGGTCGTTACGAAAGTGCCACCTATTACACCAACAAACGCCCTTGGTGGTTTGAGGCACAAGAAAAAAATCGCCTTTATGTATCTGACCCTGCGGTAGACCAAAACGACGGCTCAATCTCTGCCACTATCAAAGGTGTCATTAACCGCGACGGCCGATTCCTGGGTGTTGGTGGTATGGACATCCTTATATCGACTATTGGACAAGATTTGCTCGCCAAAATTAAGTACGAAGGTCGAGGCTACGCGTTCTTAGTTACCGACAAGGGCGTGTTAGTTTATTTTCCTGGTTTTACTGGTACCGATGGTAAGTTCCCGCCAGGCAGTGATATAGCGACAATCGATACCTTCTTTAAAGATACCTCTGGTTTTGCTCAGCTTAAAAGTGCCATTTCGCGTCAAAGTTCAGGTGAGGGTGATGTGACCTGGAAAGACGAGCATTATCACGTAATTTTTGACGAAGTGTCTGATGACTATCCTTATGTAAACTGGAAACTTGGGTTCCTTGTTCCTGACTCAGTAGTAGATGAACCAGTAGCGGCGGAAGTGGCAAGTGTTACTTTCCTGATGTTAGCCATGCTTGGTGTAATTGCTGTTCTTGTGTTCTTTATCGTTAAACCAATGCTAGAGCCGCTAAAAGTCATGTTGGCGGCGATGCGTGATATCTCTCAGGGTGAAGGTGACCTTACTAAACGTATCGATGTTAAAAGAGATGATGAAATCGGTCAGCTCGCTGGTGAGTTCAATGGATTTATGTCCAAGATCCAAGCCTTAGTCAGACAGACTATGGACATCACTAAGGAAGTCACTTTAGCGACGGAAAATGTGAGCAAGACAACACAGCACAATGTTGACTTGGTTAACAACGAAAAGACCGAAATCGAATCCGTAGCGAGCGCTAGTTATGAAATGGCAGAAACTAGTAAAGACGTTTCTCGCAATACCGAAGACGCTATGAATGTTGCCGATGGTGTAAAACTGGAGATGGACAAAGGCAGTGACGTTGTCAAATCGGCGGTAACTGATATTAACGGGTTGTCCACTCAAATTGGTGACGCGTCTAAGGTGGTAGCCGATTTGGAAGCGGAGACCGACAAGATTGGTGAAGTGTTGGATGTGATTACCGGCATTACCGAGCAAACTAATTTGCTGGCACTTAACGCGGCCATTGAAGCTGCTAGAGCCGGCGAAATGGGACGTGGCTTCGCGGTTGTTGCGGATGAAGTGAGACCCTTAGCGAGCCGTACACAAGAGTCTACAAGACACATCCAAGAAATCATTGGTGCGTTACAGACCGCAGCCAAGCAGGCAAGTAGTACGATGACCTCTAGCAACGCGCAGGCAGAAAGTGGTGTGAAACGAGTAGCTGAGATCCAAACCGTATTGGATCAAGCCTTTAAAGGCGTTGAGACGATTCAGACCCAAATGCAAAGTATTGTTGCTGCAAATACGCAGCAGTCGGCGACTGCTGAAGATATTGCCAGAAATGTCAGTCATATTACTGAGTTGGCCGATGAGTCAGTATCTGAGAGTAAAGACGTGGAAAGCCACATTAGCCAGTTGCGAGCCTATGCACTTGATCTGGATAAAGGGTTGAAGCAATTCAAAGTTTAAAAAAAGGCGCCTGAGGCGCCTTTTTTGTTTTTAACGGGTGACTTTATTCGTTCAATCCGGTGTTCTTTGGTATCAACAAGTAAGGGTTACTATCGTCCCATTGGCATCGCTTTTTATCGACAACGCGATTGAGTGATGTTCACATAGCCGCTTTACCACTGACAAGCCAATACCAAATCCCTGACTATTTTTGCCTTTTACCATAGCGTCTAATACCTTCTCGGAGATATTTTCATCGATACCGGGACCTGAATCTGACACGGTAATCTGATTAGTCTTTCCTGTGATTTTTATTACACCTTGTTGTGTGTAGTGAAATGCATTGCTGACCAGATTCGCAAGTAAAATTTCAATGGCACCAACGTTTACTGTCATTTGCGTGTCGGCTTCAATATCAATATCTACCTCAACCGATTTACCCTCTAACAAGTGATGATGGTTAATAACACATTTCTCCACAAGCGGCAGGAGGCAAAGGGTATCTTTGTGTTTATCTGAAGACTCTCTAGCAAGGGATAGCAAGGACTCAATAGTCTGTTGCATATTATTGCTAGCTTGTAGAATCCGCTCTACCTGTTCTTTTGAAGTAGGTGGTAGTGCGCTCTCACGTGAGAGTAATTCAGCGGCATTCTTAACGATAGCGATAGGTGTTCTAAGTTCGTGACTGGCATCTCTGGTAAAGTGTTGCTCTCGGTCTACAAACGCCCTAATTTGAGTCATAGATTCTTCAAGGGTGTCTGCCAGCTTGCCAATTTCGTTATTGGGGTAATCTTTAGCAAATTCGTTAGGTAAATGGTCTGGTTTTGTTTGATGCACTAATTCAGCCAAATGTGTTAAAGGCGCAATGAGCTTGCGCGACATTTTCCAGCCTAGCCAAACAGCCAGTGCGCTAACCAGAAGCGTAAAAATAGACAAAAACCAGAGTAAATATGGCCTGATCGGACGAATGAGAAGTTCTTTACTAACTTCAGCTAATAGATAGTGGTCAGCATAATTAGGAATTTTGTATAAGTGATAGTGGTTATCATTGTTGCCAAAAAACTCGATGCGATTAGGTTCTTCGAGCAATAAGCTTTTCACCTCTTCAGGAAACTTGTCGATGCCCACATGCAGTTTGATGTGATTAAAGCGTGGTTCGACCCAACTTCCAGTGACTCGTTTTTGTGCTACCAAGTAGTTTGCTTCGGCTTCAATGCCCCTTTGAATAAAGGCATCTTCGACAGTGTAAAGAAACATGAATTGCAGAAACGAATAAGCCAGCGATAAAAACAGGATAAATAGGCAAAACCGGGTGATAATGGTCTGACTTAAACTGCTGTAACGTTTCTTTTTGGTCATGTGTATTCCGTGCTCAAGCGGAGCTTACAAGCGCAAAGCCGACGCCGTGCATGGTTTTTAACATTGGCTGTGCAAAAGGTTTATCTAATTGCTGTCGCAACTGGTAGATATGCGAACGCAGTGCGTCCGACTCTGTCGGATCGTCATGCCATAGTTTTTGACACAACTCAGAACAGGTGACTGGGTTGGGGTATGCCTCAGCCAGTACCAACAATATTTGAAATAGTTTGCTATTGAGTTTGATGCGCTTTTGCCCTCGCGTGACGGATTTTTCTTTGCGGTCGACCTTTAATTCACCTATCTCGATGATGTGGTTTGTCTGAAGCAAATGCCTTCTTGACAAGGCCAGGCAACGCATTTCCAACTCTGGCAATGCAAAGGGTTTGGTGAGGTAATCATCGGCACCGAAATTAAAGCCTTCAATTTTGTCTTCCAATGTGTCTCTTGCCGTGAGCATCAGTATTGGGATGTGCCTATCCGCCTTTTCTCTTATTTGTTTACAAACTTGTAGCCCATCGAGTTTAGGCATCATGATATCGAGGATAATCAAATCATAATGATTAGAAAGACCAAATTCTAAAGCTTGCATACCATCGTAGGCAAAGTCCAAAACATGCCCCTTTGGTGCTAAAAAATCGCTAATGTTTTTCGCCAAATCTACTTGGTCTTCGGCGATGAGTATGTTGAGCAAAGGTGTATTCATAATGTGAAGCTTATCAGAAAAGAAAACAAACATTGCGGGAAAGCATCGATTTCCCGCAATTGCCAAGTTCGCTAGCGATTTACTTACAGTAATTCTTTAGCCATTGCCTTAGCCGCCTCATTGTCTGGGTGCGCTTCCAATAGCGTCGCCAAGTTTTGCTTTGCAAGTTCCAATTTACCGGACTTTTGATATCCCTTCACAATTTGCAGGTCAAGCATCGGGTGGTTAATGCTACTTCTAGTTGCTTCCATTAGCGTCAGGGCATGGCCGATATCTTCTTGTGACTTAGCTGACATCAAATAATAGAAGCCATACATGCCGAGCAATTGAGCGTGGTAGTTTTCTAGGTTATTGCTCAGTTCTATTTTCGCGGACGCTTCGTTGTTTAGAAGAGAGGCAACCAGCGCGAGCGTACGTTCGTCTTCAAAGGCACTGTATGGCGCTGGTGTGATGCCAAGTGAGCGCACAAAAGCCAGAGCAGTTTGCGAAGTAGAGGCTGGGTTTTGTCCAGTGATAAGCCTACCATCAGTTGCTACGTGATTAAGCATCATTGGGCTGTGCTGAAACTTAGCACCTCGCTCGATGAGTTTGTCTTGCAACATGAAGTCGAACTCTTTCGCCCATTTTTTGCCAAATAATTGCTCTTCTTCATTTGTAAAACTATTCACCGATTTGCCCGCAACTAACCAAGAATCGTCACTCAATTGCACGTTAACGAGGGCCGCAGGACCATGGCATACCGCTCCAACTGAACCTTTTTGCTCATAGATATCTGCAATAAGTGATTGTAAATGGGTATCGTAGGGCAAGTCGAACATTGCTCCCTTACCACCTATTACAAAGACACCACTGTAATTTTCTGCGTTTAATTTAGCCAAAGGCAATGTATTGGCGAGCTTGTCAGAAAATACCGTATCTTCCAAAACAAGTTGATTAAATGCTTTTTTAGCATCGTACTCATCGGCAATTACAGCACCACCTTTCGGACTGGCAATATCAACGTCAACATTATTGGCTTTGAACACTAAATAGGTTTTGGCTAATTCATCGAACTCATAACCTGGACGTTGACCTTCGGGTTCGCCGTGACTGGTAACTACAACTAACACCGGCTTTAACTCTGAGGCCGCGGCACTGAACAATGACATCAGTAGGGTTAAGGCCGCGAATAACTTATAAACGAAAGATTTTTGCATGATCTGTCTCCTTTGATTTTGAGCAAGTGTGACAAACGTCATGTGAAACGAACGTGAAAAACTAAATACTTTCCTGCAAAAGTTCTCGCACCGAAATACGCAGGCTCATGCGGTTAAAAATGGCGCCCAAGGCAACAATCAAGGCTGTACTCAATGCAATAATGCCTGTTAACCACAACCAGTTCGCCTGATAAGGCATAGAAAATTGCGACTGATACATCAAATGACCTATCGCGATTGTGCCGGCTAATGATCCAATACCAACAATAAGTGCAGTGACTAACCACTCATAGATAACCAAGCGCAAACACTGTTTTTTGCTAAGTCCGAAGCCCAACAACAAACCATTTTTGGCTTTGTCAGATTGATTGTGGCCTTGTACTGATGCTGCCATCACCAGAATCGACATAAATAGGATTAAGCCGGAGAAAATTGATAGCACACTTTGCAGTAATTTCAGGGTTTGGTCGAACCGTGCGGTAAGCTCTTGTAAGGTCACCATTCGCAGTGTCGGTAAGCGCTTCCACAAGTGAGCCAGTGTTGCCCAAGCTCCGTCGGGAATTTCCATGCTCCCCATATAAAGTGGCGATTTTGGTAAATGCTCATTGAGTAATGTTGGGGTTTGAAACCAAAAGGTAATGGAGCCTCGACCACCTTGATAGACATGGCTGGCGGTTATACTAAATGTTTTCAGCTCTTCGTTGAGCAGAAATGTCAGCTCATCGCCAATCGAGAAGCCCATGTCAGTCATCACTTCCTGTTCTACAGAAATATGATATTGCCCATTGGCTGGTACGGATGTTACCGACTCAGGATTCCAAAAGTGTCCGTTGACGACTCTGTTATTGCTGGGTAGCGAATCGGTTACATGCAGCCTGATGGGCTTTTTCAGCCTTGCTGATGCCTCGCTAGGGTGGGCTATCGCTTCGGCAAATGGCTGACCATTGATTTCAATGAGTTTAGCATTGTGATACGGCTTCATTGTCACAACTTGTGCGTGATTGTCCTGTGCCCACTGCTCAAGATGGTGCACTTGTGGCTGGGAGGCTTGAGATATCAGCAAATTACCATCGTGACTTCGCGTGTATTGTTGTAAAACGTTTGAAAAATCTTTCATCAATCCAAAACTGAACAACATCAAGGTCAAACATAGACCTAAGCCCATAATTTGCGTCGCTTTGCTGTTCAACCTTTGCCGCATGAGTTCGATGCTAAAAACAAACAGGCCGTGGCCACTGCGACTAAGCTTTTCAGTAGCAATTAACACTGTCCAGGTTGCTGCCCACATGACGATAACTGATATGATTAAGCCAGTAAGAGTAATGGAAGTTAACAACGGATTGTCTGAATAAAACGCGGCGAGTAGTGCAATAGCGAGACCGCTAAAGACCCAGCTAAGTGTAGAGCTTTGACTGTGTATACCCTGTTTGAGAAGTAAGCTAGGGGAAATATTCGATACGTTTAACCACGCCGGCAGCTGGAAGATAAACAAAAGGACAGTTACTAAACCAAAGCTTTGTAGCAGTGCCGCGTGGGGGAAGGAGATGTATTGTTGGTTCAACTGCATGAATGCATCGAACTGCTGCATCGCAAGTATATATCCAACAATAGCCAAAGGTGTTGCCACAATTGCACTATGAGCTAGGTCTAGCATCCAGTCGAAAATGGCCATGTACCACACCTGTTTATTGTTTAAACCCATAGTAAACAGCAGCGTCAGGCGATATTGCTGTTTTTGTTGTTGGCGTCTTCCAGCGAGATGAAAGGTAATTGCTGCCATGAAGAACAATACAACCATAACCAGACCTAGAAAATTCTCGGTGCGTTGCCAAAAGCTGGCAAGCGGATGACCACTACCAGAATGCAAGATGTCGGCATGTGGCAGTTGCTGCTCTGCCCAGGTAATCGCATCATTTAGCTTATTTTTCGATAGGTTAAAACTGTATCTATGGGTTGTGGGTGACCCAGTAAATGCTTGGCTCAAAGGGGAATCCATGTGAACAAGGCCGCGCGCCGCCACCGAATGTCCCTCAAGCAACCTATCTGGCTCGTGAAGCAGCACGCCTGCAACAGTGAGTTTGGTTTCAGCAATTGTCAACACTGCACCAGTATCCAGCTGCAATGCACTATATAAGCGGCTGTCTAACCAGATAGTATCGGCAATTGGCGGCTCGTTCTTATCGGATGCCGCGGCACCAATATCTGCACTTACTTTCAGTGAGCCACGCAATGGATAATGCTCATCCACCAGTTTTATTTGCGCGGCGTGCCAATGTTCATCGTTGGTTAACGTAACATTGACCAACTGAGCGTAGCTGGTCTCGTTAGCAAGTGCTCTTAGATGTATGAGTTCCTTTTCTGGAAGGGGGGTTGAATGACTAATGACTAGATCTGCACCCAAAAGCTGGTCAAAGTTTTGCTGTAATCGCTGCTGAATGCCTGCGCTTGAAATGGTTAAACACAATATCACTGTGATGAGTACGATGGTGCACAGTCGTAATATAGAATTATCTTGTTCGCGATATTCGCTTAGCCACTTTTTGACGGCAAAGGAAAGCAGAGAACGGTTAGATATGTTTTGATTTGTATGATCATGCATATGCTAACTCCTCAACAGGGTAGTTATTTAAGCTACCTTGTTTTAAATTCAATCGGTTGTCACAGCGAAGGGCTAATTCGGTATTGTGGGTCACCATGACCAGGCCGGTTTGATTTTCATGAATTAAGTCAAACAACAGATCTGTAATAGTCGCTGCGGTTGCTTCGTCAAGATTACCTGTGGGTTCGTCGGCGAAAATAAACTCCGGTTGTGTCGATAAACTTCTGGCAATAGCGACGCGCTGCTGCTCACCGCCGCTGAGTTGATTCGGTTTGTGCTTAGCTCTTGCCCCAAGTCCTACATTTTCCAACCAACACAAGGCGTTCTTTTCGGCGTGCTTGTCGCCTCTGAGTTTTAGCGGTAGTGCAACGTTTTGCAGTGCGTTAAGTTCGGGAAGTAAGTGAAATTGTTGAAATATGAAACCCGAATTCTGTTTTAGCTGCACAATACTGCGAGATTCGCCTTTGCTTACATAACGCACATTCCCCGTGCTCTGTTGCTCCAGACCTGCGCAAATGAGTAATAGCGTTGATTTTCCGGCTCCTGAAGCGCCCACAATCGCAGTGGCTTTTCCTTGTTCTATGGTGACATTGATATTGTCGAACAATTCGACCTGGCTATCCTGAGTTTGATAGGTTTTGGCAATATTTTGTAATTCGATAAAACTGTTCATTGCGCCTCACTTGATCTCTGATTGATACCGATTCCGAGTTTCACCCTGATAGTAATCAAACCGATGTGAAATAAAGGTGAAATCGTCAGTTAACAGAATTTGACTGAGGCATGTGATCGCGAGAGAATAACAACTGTATAAAAAAACAGTTTTAGAACGTTTGTCCGACCATGAAAAAATTCATCCACATCGACATGGATTGTTTTTATGCGGCTGTGGAAATGCGTGACAATCCAGCGCTTCGGGATATTCCCATCGCCATAGGTGGCAGCTCTGACCGCCGTGGTGTTATATCCACCTGTAATTATCCTGCTCGTAAATTTGGTGTTCGTTCGGCAATGGCTACCGCGCAAGCTATGAAACTGTGTCCGCATTTGACCTTGGTGAAGGGGCGCATGGAGCAGTACGCTGAGGATTCTAAAAAAATCCGTGAAATCATGCTGCGTTATACAGACATTATCGAGCCCTTGTCATTGGATGAAGCCTATTTGGACGTATCAGACTCCGAGCAGTTCGCAGGCAGTGCTACCAGAATAGCGGAAGATATACGTCAGACCATTTTCAACGAGACTGGGCTTACGGCATCGGCAGGTGTTGCGCCGATAAAGTTTGTGGCCAAAATTGCAAGTGATGAAAATAAACCGGACGGAATTTGTGTAATAACACCTGAGCAACTGGATTCTTTTGTTGCGGCGTTGCCGTTGAAAAAAATTCCTGGAGTCGGCAAGGTGACCGCGGAAAAGCTCGCTGAACTGGGGTTGCACACCTGCTCTGATGTCAGGGCGTTTCCTCAGGACAAGTTCTTAAAGCGGTTCGGTAAGTATGGCTCCGTTTTGTGGAACCGTTGCCACGCGATAGATGAGCGCGGTTTGTCGGTGTCCAGAGAGAGAAAATCCGTGGGTATTGAAACCACACTCGCACAAGACATTCACTCTTTTGAGGAAGTGTGGGCAGTGATTGAAAAACTCATTCCGAAACTCCAAGACAGATTAAAAAAAGCGAGTCCCGAGCTAGCCATACACAACCAAGGTATCAAGTTGAAGTTTTCAGACTTTCAACAAACGACCATGGAACAGCGAATGCAGTATTTAAACCCTACTATGTTTAAAACGCTGCTGCCCAAAATACTCGAGAGGCAGCAGGGGCGAGGCATTAGATTGGTAGGGTTGCACGTGGCAATGCCCACAAAAGCTGACAGTCAACAAATGGCTTTTAGTTTTGGTGACCTTGAGTCTTCGCTCTGACGTACCTACATTATCAATCCCTACATTAAACATAACGACTAAGGATAAACATGGCCTTTGCAAAAGCAGTTAACGTTTCACAGTTCAATTCTTCCGATAATACTTGGGATGCTATTGTCGTCATTGCAGCTAGCATCGACGCTATCGAGGACGATACACTTCGAGCAGCCGTCAGCAGTGCAGCACAAGTTGATGGACGTATTGCGTCTTCATGTAACCTAATTATTACCGAAGCCGCACCCGGGAAAAGACTGATTTATTCGCCCACAGGCGCGTTAACTCGTTATTTTGATGACGTTAGACGTTTTCACGATGCTGCTCAGCATGCGACTAATTTGATTATTGATGCCGGTGTCGTTTCTCCTCTTTTAATGGTTTATGCCGACAGCGATGAACGTTATAGCAAAGCCGCCGAAGTTGCCTTTCTCGCAATAAACCAAACGGCGTGGCAGCCGCTTGAAGCCCGAGAAAGTTTGGTGGAAGATGAAATCGAACCTTTGACTCAAATCGGTATGTTAAACGATGTCGATTGTCACTGGCTAAATGCTGCAGAGGCGGGATGTCGAGTGGCTAGAGATATTTGTGGGACTAATCCCGAGCGCATGGCGCCACCGCTTTTAGCAGACTACTGTGTTGAAGCTTTATCTGGCTCATCAGTTAAGGTGGAAGTCGTGAGTTCACAGGAACAGTTAAAAAGCGAATATCCTTTGCTGTTTTCAGTCGCACGTGCCTCAGAACAAGTCGCCAGACACAATGCCCGTGTGATTACCATGACTTACGAAGGCAAGGGAGAGATAAAGCATACTCTGTATCTCGCGGGCAAAGGCGTTACATTCGACACCGGTGGTGCGGATCTTAAAACCGACGGGCACATGGCGGGGATGAGCCGCGACAAAGGCGGTGCGGCAGCTGTTGCTGGTTTTATGAAAATGTTAGCCGATTTGCAGCCTGAAGGCATCAAGGTCGTGGCGGAAATTGGTGCGGTACGCAACAGTATCGGTTCTGAAGCTTTTGTTTCTGATGAAATTATCACCAGCCGCGCGGGCGTAAGAGTGCGTATCGGTAACACCGATGCAGAAGGCCGCTTGGTATTGTCGGATGTAATGACACACTTATTGGAGCTGGCAGAAAACGATGCAAATGCTGAGTTCTTCTCCGTGGCCACATTAACTGGACATGCAGCACGCGCGGTAGGTCCATATACGGCGCTTGTTGAAAATGGCAAAGCGAGAAGTCAAAACTCGGCGCACATGCTCTCGGCTGCGGGCGATTTATGGGCAGATCCAGCCGAGGTTTCGCGTTCGCGCAGAGAAGATTTCGATTTTGTGAAGCCTCGCACCAAGGCCGATGATATACTCTCGTCTAACAATGCAGCGTCTGCTGTGACGGCGCGAGGTCATCAGTTCCCCATGGCATTTTTAGTATTGGCCTCTGGGTTAGACAAGCACGATGTTGCTTACACTCATGTTGATATTGCAGGCAGCGGCGTTGAGTCTGGCGATTGGCAACACGGTAAGCCAACAGCGGCTCCTGTTATGATGTTAGCTGGCCGTTATTTAAACTAACGCGTTCGCATAATCGAATGACCATGCGAGCTTCTCTGCAAAGAGAAGCTCTTTTTTTTGAGAGTAGGGCATGAAGGGATTTCCCAAAAACGTTTATTTACTGGCGCTGATACAGGCTATCGCAATGACTTGCGGCACGATGATGGTGCTTGTGGCAGGGATATTCGGCGCTCAAGCGGCAGAAAATAGCGATTTGGCGACGCTCCCTTTAGCCTTGATGATTTTGGGTACCGCAACTAGCGTGATGCCTATTACCTTTGCTATGCACCGATTCGGTCGTAAGACGATATTCTTTGCTTGTGCTACAACCGGAATAGTTAGCAGTCTCATTGCTGCCGACGCTGTCAATAATCTTTCCTTCTGGCAATTTTGTTTTGCTGCGGGGCTGCTTGGTGTCGCTTCTGCTGGCTTCCAACAGATCCGCTTTGCAGCGATTGAGTCAGCAAAACCTGAACAAGCTGCCAATGTATTATCTTTAATTATTGTCGGTGGCTTAGCGGCGGCAATAATAGGGCCAGAGCTTGCTGTTATCGGGCAAAAAATAAGTGATGGTACGTTTGCTGGCGCTTTTTATTTGTTAGCTTGTAGCATGAGCCTATGTTTAATACTGTTTGTTTTTTATAAACCTACGCCACACCATGTTGCCAACAACTCTGATAATCACGGGCAGGAAGCCAGACCCCTTTGGGAAATAATTCGCCAGCCCAAATTGATTGTTGCGGTGAGTATGGCCGGGTTAGGTTATGCATTAATGGCCTTTATTATGACGGCTACCCCACTGCACATGCACGTTCAAGAACACCATTCAATGGTAGATACCAAACTTGTCATACAAAGCCATATCTTAGCGATGTTTGCTCCTTCGTTTGTTACCGGCTGGCTCATTAACAAGCTTTCCGAGTACAAAGTTATGCTTGCCGGTCTGTTTGCCTTTTTGGTCGCAATAGCGTCTGCATTCTTGGCATCTGGCTGGTGGTTCTACTGGGTTGCATTGGTGGCGCTTGGTGTTGGTTGGAACTTTTTATTTACCACAGGTACAAGCCTGTTAACGCAATGCTACCGAGAGTCGGAAAAATTCAAAGTACAAGCGATCAATGAAGGTACAGTATTTGGTACACAAGCAATCGCTTCATTAAGCGCGGGTTTAGTGCTATTTAGTGTCGGTTGGCAAACTATGATGCTATTAAGCCTGCCTGTGATTGTGTATTTGCTTATTGTCGCAAGTTGGTGGCAACGATCTACAAAAGTGTAAAGGAAACCCTATGACTGAAAAATTTCAGGAATCGATAAAGCCGGGAAAATATCAACATTATAAAGGCCAGTTTTATCAAGTAATCGACGTTGCTTATCATTCCGAAGATGAATCTTGTTTCGTCGTCTACCGACCACTATATGGCGAAGGTAAGCTTTGGGTTAGACCTTTTGCAATGTTTTGTGAAAAGGTCGAAGTTAACGGTGTAGAAGTCCCCCGTTTTGCCTATGTTTCGGATGCAATGTAAAGCTAAAAGTTAAAAGCTAAAAATTAAGAACTTAGATTTAAAAAAGAGAAGAATTTTGAATAATCAAATAGACCTGTTTAATACCATTAGTCTAGACATTCCTGCTAACTGGACGGCAGATACCAGCGACCTCAACCAAAGCAATATTGCCATCGCTGACACTGAGTGGATGCTTGATGTGCGAATCATGAAGCTACCAGCGAAGTCTGAAAAACAGCAACGAGACATGATCACTGCAGCGATGCAAAATGCTGAGCAACAGAACCCTCAAGGACTTTATTGGGCGAAAGAATTGATTCAAAATGAGGAAGAAGGCGAAGCGATTGAATTGCATCGTTGGCTGGTGGCGGTGACCGGCAAGAGTCAGCTTAACATGTTGGTTTTTGATTTCGTGTTAAAGAAGACTGAGGCGAACTCTGAAAGTGCACAGGAAACATTGCAGCAACTAGAGCGAATGCTTGAGTCAGCTAAAGCAATCGCTGCATGATGTAAAGACTCATGTTAGGATGAATCAAACGCGATCAGTGACAATCGCATTTGATTTATAGTTTAGGTACTTTTTCTCATGTCTTACGCAATGACAAGAGTAGGGATACATCGAAATATACACTTAAAAAAGACGCGTCTAAATCCCGTGTTTGCGCTTTTTCTTGCCGCCTTGCTTGCGTCTTTCTCTGCTTTCCCTGTCAGTCCTCAAGTACGTGTAGTAACTGAACAATGGCCACCATATAACTACCTGGATGAACATGGTAATGTCACTGGAATAGCAACAAATAAGGTAGAGCAAGTACTAACTAACTTAAATCTTGATGCCAATATTGAAGTCTTCCATTGGGCGAAAGCAATGCAGCTCGCTGAATTCGAAAAGAATGTGTTTATCTATTCCATTTATCGCACGCCCGACCGCGAAGCTCGATTTCAATGGATTTGTCCTTTATTAGAAAAACGATCTATTGCTCTGTATCGCCTTGCTGAAAGAGTAGATATCGACATTAATCAGGTGCAGGATGCAAAAAATTATCGCACCAGTGTGATAAGAAATGACTTGTCTATGGACATGTTGGTTAAAGCGGGGTTCATGGAAGGAGAGCACTATGAATTGTCGATTGATGAAGAGACTAACGTTCGCAAACTCATTCATGGTCGAATCGATTTAATTATTCAGGAAGAACACGCGTTGCGCTTTCGCTTAGCTGAATTGGGCATCGACTTTTCTCACGTCGTAAGAGTACAGTCACTCGGTAATGAAGAGAAATACGACTGTTGTATAGCGACAAGCTTGCAAACTGATAAGGCGTTAGTTGAACAAGTTCGTTCAGAACTTTATTCACTGTATAAAGTCAAAGCGGCGCAAGCCAATTAGAACTTGCGCCGCCATTTTCGTTAAATGGGGGAGCCTGGTGGCATTTTAGGCAGGCTAAACATTTCGAAGTTTTCTCCTTCTATTAATTCTTCCAACCTGAATATTTCATAACGTAGAAAACGTACCGCTGACACACCATAATCGCCGCTACTAAGCTGCGCTTTCAATGTATCAAGTGCATTGTTTAACGCTGTGAAATAGTGCTCCTTAAGAGCATTTGGGGTACTTGTCGCATGTAGCTTGTTAAGCATGTTGTTGTGCAATAATGCCAGCGCCTGTCTTCTGATCTCATCTTCAATTGCGTTTTGTGCTTTTCCATTTGCGAGCGCTAAGTAGGTCGCTTCCAATAGAATGTCTACTGAAGGAACAGCGCTATCTATGCTGCTTTGTTGCTTAAGACGCATAAGCCTTTGGTCGTTCAATAAGATATTAAAAGTGTGTTGAGCCGAGGCTCTTGCCAGCGTAAACCTATCGAAAATTACTCCCATGTCGCCATTGATGCTTTCACGAGTTCGATAAGTATTGTACGCTTTTGGTGGGATCATAGAGGCCACACCATCTTCAATTGACAAGAATCCGGGGCTTAACGTCGCCAGTAGAGTCTCCAGGGCTCTTTCTTGTTCTGTGCCTTCCACATGCTTGTTGGTCAGCGTGTCTTGACCCTTTACGTCGTAGTAATATTCATAGCCACCAATCGCTTTGCCGGCTGCAATAGCTTGAAACCGATGAAAGTAATAGGCCGGAACTAAGATTTCTTCTAAATCGGAGTAAGGCCTACCCGTGCGCAGGTTAGCGTCGCCAAATTGTTTTAGTGCGACTTCACGAATTTTGATTAATCGGGCAAGCTCGTCAGTGGCATTGCTCCCGTTGTCCCACAAGTTTGACGTTGGATGGGCATCGTCGATGCCTCTAGAGTCAGCATCGGAGATAAACCAATAGCCCTTTTCGACGTTCTCTTGCAGCAGTTTTTGTCGTTCTGCACTTGCATCTTGACCGGTAAAGTCGCTGTAGGCATAGGCAACTGCGCGCTTGTCCCAAATACCTAACTCTTCTGTGTAGGCATTTGGTGCTGAGATTTTACCGTCATTCAACTCAAACAATGGGTGCGGATAATCCATCACTGACGCTCTGTTATAGGCGCTTGCGGTAAAGTTATGGGCAATACCAAGCGTATGCCCCACTTCGTGAGCTGAGAGTTGTTTGATGCGATTGATTGCTAGTGTTTGCAGGGCGTTATCTTGCGTTGCGTCACCGGCAAATGGCGCGAGCATTGCCTGCGCAATTAGATAGTCCTGACGTACTCTGAGCGAGCCCAAAGAGACGTGGCCTTTGATGATCTCCCCAGTGCGCGGGTCAACAATACTGGCACCATAAGACCAGCCACGAGTAGCGCGGTGTACCCATTGGATAATGTTATATCTTACGTCCATGGGGTCAGCGTCTGCAGGCAGCACTTTTACTTGGAATGCGTCTTCATAGCCTAAAGCTTCAAACGCCTGATTCCACCACATTGCGCCTTCTATAAGTGCCGAGCGCACAGGTTCAGGAACGCCGGAATCAATATAATATACGATTGGTTTTTTTGCCTTCGAACGCGGTGCGCTCGGGTCGATCTTGGCCAAGCGGTGTCGTGGAATAAGTTGTTGGGTGAGCTTGGCATTGATGGGCTGTGCGTAGTCTTGATAGGAATATGAGAAATAACCGCTTTTAGGATGAAACGCCAATGGTTCGTAGTTATTGTCAGGCAGGCGCACAAAACTGTGACGAACGGTTAAACTGACGTTTTTAGGGTCAATAGCAGCCTGACGCACGTACTTACCCGGCTCACTGCCAGTGAAGGTAAGCCATACTTGTAGTTCGGTGTTATCTGGGAAGCTTTTGTAGCTATCGCCTGATACTGCTGACTTTGATTTGTCGAGCTTAAAACTCCCTTGTTTTCTGGACTTTAAGCGGTCGGCAATGTCGTGGGTATCTTGCATAAGAAAGTCTGAAGCATCGACTAGCCAATAACTTTCATCTTGGTCTACCAGAGGTAAGCGCCACAGTATAGCATTGGCAAATGATTCAGCCATGGCATCGACTTCACGCTTGTTGTTTGAAAGTGCCTGATATTCGGTGTTCTTTTGCACTAGCATGACACTGTCACCGGCTCTTTTAAAGTGGGTTAGTCGAGTTTCACCTAATTGGCCGCGATCGAGTCCAATGTCATTTGAACCAAGCCCTTGGGGCAAACTTGTTTGATAAATAAAATCGCCGAGATTTTTATCAATAACGAAATAGGTTTTATCTTTATCTTGGTTATACCAGACATTCACAAAACCTCGGTGAGTATTGCTTTCCTGTAACACTTGATTAACCGTTACGGAGTCATCCGCTCTGGCGAAAGAGCTAGTTGCTAGGCCGACTAAGAGCCATAACATAGCTTTCAGATACCTAGTATTGGCATGGCGAGACATGGGATTTTCCTTCATTTTTCCTTATTAGAATTTGTTCCCACTCTAGCAGGGTCAGGGAAGTTTAAAAACCTCCTGATTTTTTAATAATGTGAGTTCTGAAGAGCAGGGCATTGCTTCTTTGTCTACGATACTCAGCAGTTGTGGATCTCTGTCACAGTACAAAATATCCAGCGCCAACCTGTCCATCCCATAGAGGCCACGATGAATGGCCATGGCGTTAAATATCAACAGATCCCCCTGCTTCAAAGGAACCTCGGTGCCAGTCGATAGATCCTCGAAGTTATGGTGACCATCGCGTTCTAATCTCACTTGTTCTTCTTCCACAGTATCCCAGTGCTTGTGTGAGCCCGAAACAATCTCGATACCCGGTTCGTCTCGCAACGGAACGCGAAAGTGCAGTACCTGTGCTCCTTGTAGTGCTTGCTTTTGTTCCTCTAGATTCAAGTGATACTGGCCGTCTCGATGCCAATAGTTCTTTTGTTCTGGATTGTAAGGATTAAAAAACAACTGTGTGTTCATAAATTGACAGGAACCGCCAAGGATTTCATTGGCGAGCTCTACTAATTCGTTGTTGGCCACTAGCTTGAATAGTTGTAGACGTTCAACACCGGTGAGGATTCCCGGTTTAGTGAGAAACGCACTGTTGATGGCTCGAGTTTGATAGAACGACTCATTCTCTTTAAGCCAATGGTGATGGAATTTAAGTACCGTTTTTTCAATATTTTGCAGTAACGTCGACTCGAAAAAGCCCTCAAGTTTTACAAAACTACTTTCTCGATAAGCGGCAATTGATGTTTGTATATTCATATTCACTACACAAATACCAAGGTGCTTAGCGTCCATAGAATCGCGGCCATTGCAGCGGCAAATGACGCAGGCACTATTTGGGTTTTTACATGATCCATCAAGTCGCAGCCAGTGGTCATAGCGCTTAATATAGTGGTGTCAGAAATGGGAGAGCATTGGTCACCATACACGCTGCCATTTAAAACAGTAGCAAAGCAAATAGCCATGTAGATTTCAGGGTTGGCTAAACCTTGACTGCTGGCAATCGCCCACGCCAGTGGCATGGCTAATGGAAACGCAATGGCGTAGGTTCCCCAGCTGGTTCCGGTAGAAAACGCAATGAGCATAGTCATTAATTGTAAAATCACTGGAAGCAGCCAAAAGGGGATTTGCTGCCCAAGCAGTTCCACCAAATAAAGACCACCACCTAACTGTTTGCTTAAACCACCAATGGTAATTGCTAACATCAATACCACCGACACTACCACCACGCCTTTTAAACCATTGTTAAAGCCATCTAACACCTGAGATAGACCCATTCCTTTCGCTAGCGCCATACCAATTGAGGTAAACAATGCTAAACCAAATGCCCAGCTAACTTGTGGTGAGCCTAAAAAAATAAAGCTGCCAACAGCGACAACCAGCAACACGAGGAGGGGGAAAGTAAATTCTGCCACCGAACTTTTATAACCCTCTGGTACGCTGGTTTTGTTGAGCTCCGCTGCACTCATGGGTCTGGCATTTGGCGCGTCTAGTTCCCCTGTGGCAATAGCGCGAGCTCGGGCTTTACGTAATCCTGCGCCGGAAAAAATAGTGATATTGAGGCTGAGCAGCAATGTGCCAATGACCGCTAAGATCCCATAAAAACTAAAGGGAATGCTCGAGAAAAAGAAAGCAATGCGGTCTGCTTCTGTGGCGAGAAACGTCACGCCCGGAACAAAGATAAACGCTTGGACATAGGCCGGCCAGGCGTTAAATGCAATTACTGAGGCAATGGGCGACGCGGTTGAGTCCACTATGTAACTCATTTCTTCGTGACTGACTTTTGCCTTGTCCGCCATGGGTTTTACTGTGGTGCCTACCAACACCGTACTCATGGTACCGCCTTGGAAGAAGATGAGTCCCATCATCCAGGCAATTAATTTGGCCGAACGAGGACCTCTGACAAACCTCTCAGTCATGTAGCTGGCAAAGGCTTGCGCAGCCCCCGTTTTTGCCCACATCCCCATCAGTCCACCTAATAGCCAAAGGTAAAGTATGAGAATGCCAGCGGCACTTGCCGTGCCAATACTCGGCACCAGTACATCGCCGGTAATGTCAAAACGCCCTAACATGACTGCGGCGATGATGACACCACTTAATAAGGCAGGAATCGGCTCACGCGTTAATACGCACATAGCAATCGCGACAAAGGCAGGTAATAGTGACCAAAGACCATAGTGAAATGCAGCTTGTAGCTGAACGATATCTTCTGGATTATTGTCGCGGTAGACCCATTGTTGTTTAATATCAGGCTCAGACCCGGTCGCCGAGAGCAGCGCTTGCCTGAGTGGAGATTCTTCATAGGCAACAATTTCGTCAACAACGACCTCGTTACCTCTGAAAACATAAGCCTTTTCACCGTCTTGGGTGTCGTATAATTCGAATACTTGAACTTGTTCAATCCACTGCGCAGGCACCTTTTGCCCAACGTAGATGCTAGTCACCAGCGCGAGTAAAAATAAAACACCGGCAAGTTTGTTCATTTGGCTTTGCATGTCTGACGATTCTCCAGCCCCTTTATTATGGGTTCTTATTATGTGGAAGACGGTGAAAAACTGTCACCAATACATACCTTAGCAGCTTCGCATAATTATTTGATGCACTTAGGTAAAATTGTCTGAAATCTTTTACCGGAAAAGTTGATCACTATTGGAAGTTCACCACTATATTCTTAAAGCAACAACGCTCAAGTAAGAATAATAACAATAAAAAATATTAAATAACGAAGGAATTAACCATGAAAAGAGTACTCGCAACGCTATCAATTTTGTTAGCGATGGGCGCGCATGCGCACGACAGGTTCGCCGCAGTCGAAGTCAAAACCGAAAAAGCTTCCGATTCTGTTTACATGCTGGTTGGCGCCGGTGGCAACATTGGGGTGTCGGCGGGTGAAGATGGTGTATTGATGGTGGACGATCAGTTCGAACCTCTTGCTCCTAAGATAAAAGAAGCTATCAATGCGCTGTCTGACAAAAATATTCGCTTTTTGGTGAACACGCATTATCACGGTGACCATACTGGCGGTAACGCCTGGTTTGCCAAAACCGAAGGCACCACAATTTTCGCACATGACAATGTAAGAGTCCGCTTGCAAAACGGTGACAATGAAGCGGCTGCACTACCGGTGGTTACCTATGAGCAAGGCGTGAAGTTCCACTTTAACGGCGACACTATCCATGTGATCCACACGCCCAGTAGTCACACAGATGGTGATAGCTTTGTCTGGTTTGAAACCCAAAACATCATTCATGCAGGCGACTTATTGTTTAACTATATGTTTCCCTACATCGATTTAAATGGCGGCGGCACCGTGCCTGGCTTTATTACGAGCATAGAAGCGATGATCGATGCTGCTAACGACACTACTAAAATCATTCCTGGCCACGGAAAAATGGCATCGAAGGCAGATTTACAAAACTATTTAGCGATGTTGAAGGAAACCGCAGCAGCAGTTAAAGCGATGAAAGATGCCGGGAAGTCGCTAGAAGAAGCTGTGTCCACGGGTTTAGATAGCAAATGGGAGAGTTGGTCGTGGAACTTCATCAACGAAGAAAAATGGATTTCAACCCTGTATAATGGGCAGTAGTTAATCCTTAATATTTCGGCGTCTTGTAACAGGCGCCGAGCACATGGTACATGGAAGAATATTGTCTAAAAGTCGCTGATGAAAACATTGGCAAGGTATTAAAAAGCTGGTTTCCCGATGCTCAAGCCTTGTTTACTTGGGGCGGACCCGGACTCGAGTTTCATTGCTCTGCCGAACAGTTCAATAAAGATATCAAACTTGCTGAACTCCATAGTTTCTTCCTCACAAATAAGAAAAACGAATTCCTTGGTTTCGCACAGACCTATGTGCGTTTGGGACGGCATCATTTTGGCCGCGTGGCCGTATCGCCCTCTCATCGAGGCAAAGGTCTGGGGAAAGTGCTCATGCATAAAATGCTAGAACAAGCTCCTAACGTGCAAGACGCTGAGGATTTTTCACTGTTTGTCTTGCCCGGTAATCACGCGGCTAAATCATTGTATTTGCAGTTGGGATTCATCCCAACAGACTACCCAGAGCCTGTTCCCGGGGGACTTAAAGACTGCCTTTATTACGTGAAACAGCAATAAATACTGAAGATTAGCTTGCTAGGTTTTGAGCTTCTTGCGCTGTACTTACATTCAAAGATGGTAAGGTTTGCAAGTGATCTTCTTGCCATACCGCTCGCATCATTGTCTCAGCAATATTGCCACCGGAGATAAGCACCAGAACCGTTTGTGGTTCACTAGGTTTTTGCTCAATTAGCCACTGCACAACCGCTTCCATTGTCATAGCGCACGTGGGTTCAATATGCAGTTTTAGCAAATGCTGTAGCCACTGAGTCCAATAGGCAATCCGGTTCTCATCGACTTCATAAAAACCATCTGTTTGTTGTAGGTAAGGGAAAGTAAGCTCACCCACCATTGGGGTCGCTGCACCATCGGCGAAAGTAACCGCAGGCTTTTCTAAACCGACGATTTTACCGAGTCTAAGCGAACGTGCAGCGTCATTGGCCATAAGGGGTTCTGCACCAATAACCTTCGCATGAGGGGCAAGCTCTCTCGTGGCTATCAACGAGCCTGAAAGCAAACCGCCACCACCACAAGGCGCAGCCACCAAATCAACATTTTGTAATTCTTGTAATGCTTCATACGCCGCAGTACCTTGGCCAGCAATAATGTCGTTGTGATTATAGGGCGGTATCCATAAGGTGCCTTCTTCCTTCGCCGCCTCTGCCACGGCCGCATCTGCCTGTAGGCGAGTAGGGAACTTGAGTACCTCTGCACCGTAATATTCAGTCGCAGCGGCTTTCACCACAGACACATTACTCGCAGTAAATATTGTGGCGGGAATGTTAAAGTGGGCGGCAGCAAAGGCTACTGCTTGGGCGTGATTGCCAGAACTGTTTGCCACAATGCGCTTGGGCAGCTGCCCTAGTTCACTTAAATGTGCAAGCACATTACAGGCACCGCGCATCTTAAAGGCACCGGTTTTTTGTAAACACTCTGCTTTGAATAAAATTCGATGACCTAGCCACTTGTTTAGTAAACTCGACTCGACGATTGGCGTATTCGAGATAATACTGGCAATGCGTTTGTGCGCGTCTGCGATGTGCTGAAAAGTGACGGGAGTCTTAGTGGTCAAAGAATGTCTCCTCAGGAGCCAAAAACAATGCGGCGATACTAGCACAATTCATTTGTGGTTGAAGGACGTGACAAAAATTAATTTGTTACCAGTTTTTCTCTGAAATAGCGGTTATTTGCGCTCAAAACCATACCCATAAACTTTTGAAACATGCTATCTTACGCGAAATTGGTAGTATCCCATTCGTATTTGCTGTGAAAGCAAATGTAGTTCGATTCAGTGATAGAGATTCATAATGTCCACGGATAAGTTTGATAACATTCCGAAAATTGTGTTAGACAGGGAAGACCGCGAAGCTTTCCACGGCCGCAATGTAAAACCCAGTAAAGGCGCTGATGTTGCGCTTGATAATGAACCGCCCGTCGTAAAATCATCCGGTGGCGTCTGGGGTGTTTTGGCGTTTTTTATGGTGCTGGGTGCATTTGGGGCGAGCTACTTTCTCTATGATTTAAGTCTCAAGCAGCAACAAATGCTAACGGATGCTCAAGATCGCATTTATGAGCTTGAAAGAAAACTCTCGGCAACTGGCGAAGAGCTTGACCAATCTGCCGTTGCATTGCGTGTACAAGTAAATGAGTTAAAAGACAAAACAGAAGTACTTTGGCAGGAAATGGATAAACTTTGGGCCAGTGCATGGCGTCGCAATCAAAGTGAAATCAAAGATTTAGAAAGCAAAGTAAACAAAGACTTTCAGGCTCAGAAGAAGCTCATCTCAGGGTTAGAAAGTGACGTCAGCCTCAGTACTACTAATATGGCGGTGTTGCAGGAACAAGTTGATACGCAATTGAACAAAGCTCAGCAGCTAACGTCATCTATCGAAAGTGTGGTGCTCACCAGCGCCACAACACAAGAAAACGTGCAAGACATGACCGATCAACTCGCCACTGCTGCACTTCGTATCGAAGCCTTAGTAGAGCGTGTTAACTCACTCGAAGAGTTAAAAACACAGTTGGAAAATGCCCAGCGACGCGCAGCTGCGCAAGCTAATCAACCCAAGCCTGAACCTGTTGTAGCAGAAACTGCAACAACAACGGGTGGCGGAACGACTCCCGTCGGTGGTTAAGTCTTAGGGTTTATGGCGAGCAGTACAAACAAAAACTCTAGTTCTCTTAGCTCAGAAAAAAGCCGTCCTGTCAGCCCCTGTCAGGCGGTGTGCAAATTTGATGATAACGATGTTTGCATGGGCTGTTTTAGACAGCGCAATGACGTCGATAATTGGTTTTATTTGGATGACGAGCGCAAATGGCAAATCATTGAACAAGTAAAACCACTTATTGCTGAAGCAAAACTCAAGAACATTAAATAGCCTGAAGCCTCTATTTCTCAGCTCAAATTTGGATAAAGCGTCGAATCAGCCAGTTCAATACCATTGCTATTTGCGAAAGATAGGATAGTATTTCGCCTATGAAAACGGCTTTCCTTTATCTATTGGTGTTAATACTGAGCTTTCCGACTTTTGCCGGGGCGAGTGTTATGGTGCAAGTAGAAAAAGACGCAGTTTCAACCCAAGCCTCAAGTCAGTCAAAGCATGAGGTACATGCCAAACAGCCTCATGGTCAAAACGACCACTCTATGCATCAAATGCAGGATAGCCAAGAGCAAAGTCTGTCTTCAGAGAACGGCATGTCTACAGAACACGACTGCTGTGCAGATAAGGATGATAGTAACAGCACTCAGTGCTGCGAAACTGGCTGTAATGGTTGTGAGCACGAATGTAGCAGTAGCGGTTTTGCCATTGTTAGCGCGTCGACACCACTCACCAATTTAGCCAATTCACTTTCAACATCTGATACGCGGCAGTTACCCGTATCTCCTTACCTGAGTGATGTCATACCTCCTATAAGTTAAGCAAACACAATTTTTCGATTTTGTTTGTTGTTTTTATTGGAGATTTTCATGAGTTTATATCGCTCATTATTTATTGTTGTTGTTTTGTTCACTCAGCCTTCGTTTGCACAATCGCAGACTGAGTTAGAGCCCGTTGCAGATATCCTTACCCAAAATGTTCGCTATGTCTGTCCCATGCATAGTCATATAGTCAAAGATCACGCTGGCACCTGTCCGATTTGCGGCATGGATTTGGTTGCTCGGCAAACCAAGCCTCAAAGCGCGGTAGAGGTGTCGGTGTCAGGTGCCATGCAGCAGGCAATGGCGTTAACCACCGAGGCAGTTCAGTTTAGCCGTCTCTGGCGGTTTATCAGCACCTATGGTTCAGTACAGTTCGACGAAACCGGATTAACCCATTTGCATCCGCGCGCGTCTGGTTGGCTGGAGCAACTGACGGTAAACTCGCTTGGGCAAGAAGTAAAAAAGGGGCAGCTGCTATACAAGATATATGCACCAGAGCTGCTGGTGGCACAAGAGGACTTTCTTTCGTTACTCAATTCGGATTACCGCAACCCCGACCTGTTAGAAAGAGGACGGCAACGATTAAGACTACTGGGTTTTAGTAACGAGTTAGTCGGTCAATTAGAAAAGTCCCGCGAAGTCTTTTATCGCGTGCCGTATTACGCTCAAAACGATGGCATTGTCTCAGCACTTGAGGTGAGAGAAGGCATGTATGCGCAACCTGAAAATCGTATTGTTACGCTCGCTGATTTATCAAGGGTTTGGGTTATCGCCGATATTTTTGAGCATCAAATTAATTGGGTGGAGGTAGGTAAAAGTGTCGAGCTAGATATTCCTTCACTTAGCCTTTATGAGTTAGAAGGTAGCGTCGAGTTTATCTACCCGACACTGGATCCGGTAACTCGCACGTTGCAAGTGAGGATTGCACTGGAAAACCCAGAATTGCGCATCAAACCAGATATGTTGGCCAATGTACGTATTTACGCAGGGCCAAAAGAAGCACTTAATATCTCAGTTGATTCCCTTATTCAAACAGAACAACACAATCGTGTATTTGTGCAAACGGACTCGGGAACATTCATACGTAAAGATGTCGAAGTAGGCATTGTCACCAATGGTCGTGCCGAGATCCTCTCAGGGTTAGCACTTGGCGACAAGGTGGTGACCTCGGGGCAATTTTTGCTTGATGCAGAAGCTAGTTTGTCGAATATCACAACCAACAGTAATGCCAGTGAATCAGATGCGGCTGCCATGCAGCATCAACACTAGGAGCCTGGCATGTTGACTCATATTATTCAGACAAGCTTGCGCTGGCCATTACTCGTGCTATTAACCACCACTTTGCTGGTCGCTATTGGCTTTCAGTCCATGTTGAAGACGCCTATAGATGCCATACCGGATCTCAGTGATGTACAGGTCATAGTGAAGGTCAATTATCCAGGGCAATCCCCTGACTTGGTAGAAGAGCAAATTACTTACCCTTTGTCGAGCTTGCTTATGTCGGTTCCCGGCAGTCAGACCGTGCGTGGTTTCTCCTTTTTTGGCGATGCCTACCTTTATGTGATTTTTGAAGAAGGCACTGACTTATATTGGGCACGGGCTAGGGTGATGGAATATTTAAACCAAGCTCAAAATATATTGCCTGACGGGGTCACGGTGCAACTTGGACCAGACGCTTCCGGTGTGGGTTGGATATTTCAATATGTGCTGCGCGATACGTCTGGAACACAACACCTGGGCGACCTGACCCGATTACAGGACTGGTTTATCAGGCAGGAGCTGCAATCGATCTCCGGTGTCAGCGAAGTAGCTAAAGTCGGTGGCATGGTGCAAACCTATCAAGTCGTCGTACACCCGTTAAAACTTCTTCATTATCAAATCACCCTCGCCGAGATTGAGCGCGCTATTCAGCGTGCCAATGGAGAAGTGGGGGGCTCAGTTGTAGAACTAGGTGAAGCCGAATACATGGTACGCAGTCGCGGTTATTTGACGTCTTTAAAAAACTTTGAGTCCATTCCACTAGGCAGAGAAAACCAGCTAGGCACACCGATTAGACTCAAAGATGTTGCTACCCTGCGTTTAGGTCCACAAACTCGCCGTGGCGTAGCCGAGTGGAACGGCGAAGGCGAAGTGGTGGGCGGTATCGTAGTGATGCGAGATGGTGAAAATGCGCTAGAGGTAATTGAACAAGTCAAAGCCAAAATTACCCAGCTACAAAAAGCGCTACCAGAGGGAGTGGTGATTGAAACCGCATACGACCGCACTAGCCTAATCAAACGCGCAATCGACTACTTAAAAGATAAATTAGTACAAGAAATGCTCGTGGTACTGTTGGTGTGTGGCTTGTTTCTTATGCATGTTCGCGCGACCTTAGTGGTGATTATTTGCCTACCTTGCGCCATGTTATTGGGGTTTGGCTTAATGCGCTTGTACGGCATCAACGCGAACCTGATGTCGCTGGGCGGCATTGCGATAGCGATTGGTGCGCTGGTGGACGCTGCCATTGTCATGGTGGAAAACGTGCAAAAACACTTAGAAAAAAATGATGCGAATGAGCTGCCGCAGCGAGAAATTGTCAGTAAGGCCTGTTCCGAGGTCGGTCCTGCACTATTCTTTTCACTATTAATCATCACGTTAAGCTTTTTGCCTATTTTTGCCTTGGAAGGGCAAGAAGGGCGCCTGTTTTCTCCACTTGCATTCACCAAAACCTTTGTTATGGCAGCTGCCGCGGCGTTGTCAATTACTTTAGTCCCTGTCCTCATTATCTTGTGCCTCAAAGGGAAAGTAGTCAAAGAAGACAGTAATTGGCTTAACCGTGGGTTAAAGGCGCTGTATCGACCTTTTTTGAACCTCTCGTTGCGCTGGCCCTTCTTAATCATCGTTTTGTCCTTGGCCATTGGGTTTTCGGCGATATACCCGTGGCAAAAACTAGGTAGCGAATTTATGCCAACTTTCGACGAAGGCGATTTACTCTACATGCCCACAACGTTGCCCGGTGTTTCTATTCAGGAAGCGGGACAGGTATTGCAGCAAACGGATCGTTTGATCAAGACCTTGCCTGAGGTAGAAACGGTTTTTGGTAAAGTGGGAAGAGCCGATACAGCGACTGATCCTGCACCGCTAACCATGATTGAAACCACAATTCAACTCAAACCCAAAAGGCAGTGGCGAGAAGGAGTAACCCTAGACGATATTATCCAAGAACTAGACGCCAAAGTGAGGATCCCCGGCCTGACTAATGCCTGGGTACAACCCATTAAAACCCGCATAGACATGCTTAGCACGGGGGTAAAAACACCGGTAGGTATTAAGCTCTCAGGTGATGACTTGGCGGCGATTGAAACGGCGACCGGTATTATTGAAAAAGTGGTGGCTGATATTCCTCACACTAGCTCGGTATTTGGTGAACGCCCCATGTCCGGACGCTATTTAGATATTGTGCCCAACCGATTCGCTGCGTCACAATATGGATTAAGTATTGCCGATATTCAAGACGCGGTTCGCTTGGCAATTGGTGGGCAAACAATCACTCAGTCTGTGCAGGGTAAAGAGCGCTTCCCCATCAATTTACGCTATCCGAGAAACTATCGCACCGACTTAGAAGCACTTAAAAAGCTGCCTTTTGTCAGTCCGTCAGGTGCGTGGGTAACCTTGGAACAAGTGGCTGATATACGCATTAGTGATGGCCCTTCGGTAATTAAATCGGAAAATGCCAGAACCATTGGATGGGTATTTATCGATATTCACTCCAGTATCGCGGTGGGAGACTATGTCGCCCAGCTCAAAGCGGCATTGGCGGGTGTTGAATTGCCTAGCAAGGTCACCTGGAGTGTGGCTGGCCAGTATGAATACATGGAGCGAGTCAGTGATAAATTAACGCTGATTGTGCCGGTTACCTTACTGATTATCTTCATACTGTTGCAAATGGTGTTTCGTCAATTGTGGCAATCGCTACTGATTATGGCTACCTTGCCTATCGCGCTTTCTGGGTCATTATGGCTGGTGTATTTGTTGGACTTTCAACTTTCAATTGCGATGGCAGTGGGAATGATTGCCTTGGCCGGCGTCGCCGCTGAATTTGGTGTGGTAATGATGCTCTACCTCAATAACAGTTGGCAGGATGGCAAAGGTTCTGAAATTGAGCGAATTCGCTATGGGGCTTTGCAAAGAGTGAGGCCAAAGGCAATGACGGTACTGACTATCATTGCCGGGTTGCTCCCCATCATGTTTGGTGACGGCAGTGGCAGTGAAGTGATGCAACGAATTGCTGCACCTATGCTTGGCGGCATGGTTGTGAGCCCGCTACTATCGATGCTGTTGATCCCAGCTGTATATAAGCTATTGCAACCCAAGCTAAATGTTCGCGAAAATTAAATAGCGATTGAAAAATGCCCGCCGCACTGGTTCTGTTTTAGGAATTAGTGTGGCGTGTGTTGCCCCTCGCGCAAGGCCTGACAAAACATCTTTTTAAGTAACTCTAAATCATTAACCCGAACATAATTGGGGCGAATGATTAGGGCTATCCGCCGGTGCGGCCCCGGCTCATTTAAATGAACACTGCGGATTTCAGTGTTGTTTTGTACTAGTTGTTCGAGTGCCATTTCAGGAACCAGTGTCGTGCCTATTTTGCCTGCCACCATTTGAATCAATGTATGTAAGCTAGTGGCAGCAAACTCTTGTTCACCGTCTTCGCCTTTTAATTGGCACGCCTCAAGGGCATGGTCTTTGAGGCAATGCCCATCTTTTAAGAGCATCAGTTTCTCTAGTTCCAACTCATTACTCGTGATTTCCTTAACACCACTAGGACATTCGTCCTGATGACTGATCCAATAAAAATCTTCTTGCCAAAATTCAAACGAAATCAGTCCCTCAATGGGAAATGGCAGAGCTAGAATTGCACCATCCAAATCACCACGGCGCACCATATCAACCAAGACATGCGACTGCTCTTCAACCAAGTGAAGTTTAAAGTCGGGGTAAGCCGAGCGGACTTTTGGCAGGACCTTGGGCAATAAATACGGACCGATTGTGGGGATTACGCCAATTTTCATCGGAGCCGATAATGGTGCAGCATTGAGTTGTGACAGTTGATGCAGCTCGTCTAGTTCTAATTTAATCGTTTGTGCTTTTTGTAAAAAAACACGACCCTGAGTGGTGGTGAGCACCTGTTTGTTATTGCGTTCGAACACTTGAAACCCAAGCTGCTTTTCCATTTCGTGAATGGCAGTACTCATTGCCGACTGTGAAACATTGCAGGCTTCCGCCGCTTTTTTAAAGTGCAGTGTTTGAGCGACAGCAAGTGCATAATTGAGTTGTTTAAGTGAAATCATATGGCTTAAAGTTCAAATATTTTGAATGTTTTTTCATATTCAATCAGTTTTATTAAAGGTAGTCTATCCCAGCCATTCTGCCACTTTAAGGTAGGATATATACTCTTTAACTATTGTTTAGTTTGTACAGTTTAGATGACGCAATAGTAGGCGTCTCTCCCCTCAATCCCTTTAAAAATAGCTTTTCCAATGTTGTTTAAGTGAGCAATATGTGGGTTTTAGTAACGTAAACCTCACTGAGGAAAATGAGCGTTCATAGGCAAAATGGGCAAGAAAAATGGACCATTAAATTTATTGAATTCTAAATTCAATATTATTGGATATCCCACCTAAAGATAGTTTTTATAATCGTATATGCCGTTCCAAAGTAACAAACCTTAGGGGACTATAATGAAGGCATATAGATTTTTTAAAGTATCAGCACTAGCAGGTGCATTGGTATTTGGCGCGAGTATTAGCGCCATCGCAGTTGAACAGCAAATGAGCAAACCATCTGGCGCCATTGGCATGGGAAAAGTCATTCCTGGACAAGCCAAATCCAATTTGTTTTGGTGGCCGGATCAACTTGATTTAACACCGCTTAGAGATCACGACTCACGCTCCAATCCACTAGGCGAAGACTTCGACTACAAAGAAGCCTTTGCCAAATTAGATATGGCAGCCCTTAAGAAAGACATCGACTTTGTGCTAACTGACTCACAAGATTGGTGGCCTGCCGACTGGGGCAACTATGGCCCATTTTTTATTCGCATGACCTGGCACGCGGCAGGTACTTACCGAACCCATGATGGACGCGGTGGCGCTGGTGGTGGTCAACAGCGCTTTGACCCCCTAAATAGTTGGCCTGACAATGGTAACTTAGACAAGGCGAGAAGGTTGCTTTGGCCCATCAAACAGAAATACGGTGAACTCATTTCTTGGGGCGATTTAATTGTGCTCGCGGGTAATGTCGCCCTGGAAAATATGGGTTTTAAAACCTACGGCTTCGCCGCGGGACGAGATGATGATTGGGAGCCCGACTTAGTATATTGGGGACCTGAGGTAGAGATGTTAGCAAGCGACCGTCGCGACTCGGATGGTAAGCTTCAAAAACCACTTGCAGCGGCGCATCAAGGGCTTATTTATGTGAACCCTGAAGGGCCGGGCGGTGTGCCTGAGCCACTTGGTTCAGCTAAAAACATCAGAGAGTCGTTTGGTCGCATGGCCATGAACGATGAAGAAACGTTAGCACTTATCGCCGGTGGCCATACTTTTGGCAAAATGCATGGCGCACACAAAACCAAAAAATGTGTCGACGTTGAGCCTGGTGCTGCGCCAATAGAAGAACAGGGTTTTGGCTGGAAAAACAAATGTGGTAAAGGCCATTCCGAAGATACTGTTACCAGTGGGCTTGAAGGTGCTTGGACGCAGGCGCCAACGCGCTGGACATCACTGTATTTGCAGAACTTATTGTCTTTCGAGTGGAAGCAATCGCGCAGCCCAGCAGGTGCGATCATTTGGATCCCAACCGATGAATCACTTCACAAAACAGTACCGGATGCCCATATTGAAGGTAAGTTTAATACACCAGTAATGACAACGGCAGATTTGGCACTCAAGTTTGACCCTGAATACAAGAAAATCGCTGAGCGTTTCCTTGCAGACCCTGAGGAGTATCGTCTGGCATTTGCCAAAGCTTGGTTCAAGTTGACTCACCGCGACATGGGGCCGCTAGATAACTACTTAGGCGACGCATTTCCGCAAAAAGAACACATTTGGCAGGATCCGATCCCCAAGCCTGACTACAAAATGGTGGATGCAGACGACGTAGCTAAACTCAAAAAAGAGATTTTGGCGTCAGGACTAAGTGTGTCTGAGCTGGTTCGCGTAGCATGGGGGGCAGCTTCTTCGTATCGCGATACCGACATGCGCGGCGGCGCAAACGGTGCTCGTATTGCGCTTGAACCGCAAAAAAGCTGGGCAGTGAATAATCCAACTGAGGTAGATAAAGTCATTGCGGTACTCAAAGGTATTCATGATGATTTTAACGGTGGTTTCTTTAGCAGTACCAAAGTGTCACTGGCAGATTTGATTGTCTTAGGTGGCGCCGCTGCGGTCGAAAAAGCGGCTAAAGATGCAGGCTTTGACGTTGAGGTTCCCTTTGTTGCCGGCCGTGGCGATGCTACGCAAGAGCAAACAGACGTAAACTCTTTTTCACTACTCGAACCAGAAGCCGACGGCTTTAGAAACTACTACACGCCTGGGTATTATAAGTCACCTACAAGCGCGTTAGTGGACAAAGCTGACAAGCTGGGGCTAACGGTACCAGAAATGACAGTACTTGTTGGTGGATTACGCGTACTCGGTGCGAATACCGATGGTAGTAATCACGGTGTGTTTACCGATTCTGTTGGACAACTGAATAATGACTTTTTTGTTAACTTATTAGATATGTCTACTAAGTGGCGCAAAGCGGGTGATGTTTATGAGGGGGTTGATCGCAAATCGGGTGAGGTTAAGTACACTGCAACACCTGTTGATCTCATTTTTGGTTCGTCTTCAGAACTTAGAGCCGTTGCCGAAGTTTACGCGTTCGATAATTCGAAACAGCGTTTTGTGCAAGACTTTGTCGATGCATGGGTAAAAGTCATGCAAGCCGACCGGTTTGATCTCTAATATTTGATGCGTGTGTATGTGTGTTAAAGGGCTCTTTCTGAGCCCTTTTTTTCATTCAGCCAATAACCAAGTTAATGCCATGGGAAGACGTTTTGACCAATCGAGCTCACAGTGTCTGCCGCGCTTATCCTTTACTAGCTTCAATTGAGTTTCGCTCATTCCTGCATCGATTAGCGTTTTGTGTAGTGAGTCCACCAAAGCAAATGAGCCATACTCAACTTCCCCCATGTCGAAATAAATCTTACTAGTGGGCGCTGCCTTTAATGCGCTTATCGCAGCAAAAAGGTTACTGTCTTCACTATCAAGCTTGTTTTGCCCTTCAATAGATTTAAAAGAGAAAGATGGTGAAAATGCTGCGACTTTGCCAAAGGTATCAGCATGCTCAGTACCGGCGTAAAGCGCCATCAAACCACCTAACGAACTGCCAATAAGCGCAGTATCTTGACTGCTAGTGAGGGTGCGAAACTGTTCGTCGATAAAGGGTTTTAAAGACGCTTTAATAAAGGCAATGGTTTGTTTACCTAAACCTTTTAGTTCCGCGCCCGTGTAATTAACAGTGTCCCATGGATTGTATTCCTGCCAGCGGTTTTCGCCGTTGGCGACACCGACAACAATTACTTCTAGACCAAGCTCTTTTACAATTTCATCTACGCGCCATTCATAACTGTAGGAGTTTGCCTCGGTGAAGAGGTTTTGTCCGTCTAACATATAAATCACAGGGTAACGACGTACCGCTTCTTTTTCATAACTTGCAGGTAACAGCACATAAAACTCTCCCTTGCGGTCAAGTTGCGGCATCGGGAAGTCGGAATAGGTGTCGAGATTGCCAACTAAGGTATTTGTATTTTGTTTGATGTGATTGTCCTGACTCCAACCGTAAAAATCGATTTTGAGCTGGTTACTCCTGTTATCGACTAAAAAACCGCAAGTAGAGGGTTTGCCAAATTCGGTAGCAATCGGGTTTTGCCAATTCCCCGTGTGGTAGATATTAAATAGAGACACGCCTTCTATATCGGGTAAAGGTAGGGTGAGGCTATAAGCTCCTGATTTCTTTTGTTCTGTAGGGTACTGTGTTGCAGTCCATCCATTTAGAGTACCGGCAACCCTGATGTCTTCTGCATCAAGATGATTGCCTGAGTCATTAATTTCAACGGTCAGATAGTTCGCAATCACGTCGGCATAAGCGAAACGCACAGCATCAATACTAAGCAGTAAACCGATAACTAACGATAGTTTTAAAATTTGTTTTAACATACTGAAAAAGCTCCATTTTCCTCAGTATACGAAGTTATATACTCGTAATCTCATGCATTCGTTTGCATCCTATTTTACTTAGTGTACGGGCAGCAATTCACCGAAGCTGTCATCGTAATATTTCTGACCAATGTATCGGTTAGCAAACCAATAGATAAATGGTAGAGTGCATAGGGTATCAATCTAAGGTTATGAGCCACTTTTGAGTTATCTGAGGTTAACGTTTATATCGAATGAATAATGTAACAATGACACGCTCTGCGTTTGATTACATTAAATTGCAAAAGGCGAGTAAATTAGCGCAGCTTTGTTATTTGCCGCGAGTGGTTGGCTTCATTCTTATGGGGCTGATTCTATTATCTGTGTATTACGATTCGGGTAATACACACCTCTATTGGGGCATCTTCTTACAGAGCATTATTTGGCCGCACATTGCTATGCTCCACGCCAAAATCGCCCCTTATCGCCGCTCCGCCGAACCCGTTAATCATATATTCGATGCTATTTTTTACGGCCTTTGGGCAGCATTGACAGGCTTTCAACTCTGGATCACCTTAGGCTTTTTCCTGGTGAATTCCATTAACAGCCTAATGATTGGTGGTATTCCAAGTTTTGCTCGCAGCGTGTTTTTCTTGGCGCTTTCCAGTGTAGTGACCGGGTTATTAGTAGGGTTCGAATTCAGTAAAGACTCTTCCATTGAGACCACCGTTATTTCTTGTGTTTGCATCTATCTTTATTGTGTAAATGTTGGCTATTTCAATCGTATTTACACCAATAAAATCAACAAAAACAGAAGGGAAATCCAGCAGAAACAAGAAGAGTTGGCGGTCGCTAAGGAAGAGGCCGAAAACGCCACAAAAGCAAAAAGCGAATTTCTCGCCAATATGAGTCACGAGATCCGTACGCCAATGAACGGCATACTTGGCACCTTGCAATTGCTGGAGCGTATGGCGCAAGACGAAAAGGCAAGAGAGCTCATCGTAAAAGCGAATTTCTCTGCGAAAACGCTGCTTACTATCATCAACGATATTTTGGATTACTCAAAAATTGAGGCCAACCAAATCTCCATTGAACAGCACCCATTTTCACTCGTAGAGGTGCTTGATTCTGTAAAGGCAGATCTAGATCAACTCGTTCAGAGCAAGGGCATATCACTCGATTATCAAGTGTCTTATGATTTTCAGGATGGTTGGCTTGGCGATGTCGTCCGCGTCAGGCAAATATTACTCAATTTGGTATCTAATGCCGTGAAGTTCACTCAAGAAGGCGGCATTTCTATCGAGGTCAATGTAATACCTCACCCGCAAGGCAGCGCTATTAGAATAGACGTGACCGACACAGGTATCGGCATGAGCGAAAAACAAAGAGAAAGGGTCTTTGAACGTTTAGCTCAGGCAGATAATTCAACAACGCGCAAGTTTGGCGGCACTGGTTTAGGGCTATCCATCACCTTGAGTCTTATCAACCTAATGGATGGCAAAATTGCGGTTACCAGCACTCAAGGCAAGGGCACCAAGGTATGTGTTATTTTGCCGCTACAACCTGCGAGTTTAGACGAAATAATAGAAAAACCGGTGGATGACAGTATTCCGGATTTAACTGATGTCTCGATACTTGTCGCAGAAGACAACGAGATAAATCAACTCATTATTGAATCTATGTTGCAACCTACAAAAGCCAAAACTACGTTTGCTAAAAACGGCAAAGAGGCATTAGCTGCATTTAATGCACAAGCTTTTGACCTAGTGCTGATGGATATTCAAATGCCGGAGATGGATGGCGTCGAGGCCTTTTCTGAGCTCAGAGAAATCAACGCAAACGTGCCCGTTGTAGCGCTAACAGCAAATGTATTGGCTGAAGATGTCAGAAGATATAACGAGTTGGGCTTTACCGCGCATTTGGGTAAACCTATCGAGTTAAACAAGCTGTTTGAGCTGCTTAGCCACTATTCATCGCGTTAACTCGAAAGGCTCACAATCAAGAGACTCACTTCACCATTTTTCATAATTCTCGTCTAGCGGGCTGGTTTTTTAGCTGGCATAATTAATTAACCAGATAAGGAATTTGATTATGTCTATGAGAAGGAAATCCAGCGTACTCGCTGCGCTTTGTTGCGTTTTACTTGTCGCTTGCGGCGGTGGCGGCAGTGACAACGCGCCAGATGTGTCGACGCCAACAACACCAAGCACACCTACCACTCCCCCAAACCAAAACCTGCAGACGGCGCTTAGTACAAGTTTTGTCACTGAGCGCACCGAATTTGCACTTGGTGAATACATCTCTATGGAAGTGCGCTTGTCCAATACGGGCACCGCACCCATTGATTACCAGAGTTTGGTGTCGTCAGATTCACTAAGTGTTGTAGTGTCATACGAAGAAGCTGACACTGGCACTGCTCAGCAATTAGAACTTAAAAACCTAACGTATTCGCTAAATCACGCCGAGATAGTTGATATTTTGCCAGGTGAAGTCATTGATGTCCCCATAGTCTGGTATCAAGAACTAGAAAACATGGGCGCTGTATTCGCTTCGGATCCTGGAACTTACACTTTATCTGTGCTTATAGAAGAAAATGAGCAAATTGATTTAAGTGATGTCACTGCAAATGATGTAGCACTTACCTTTACGGGTGATGCGCAAGTTCAATCTGCCAAGATGGCACTTGAGTGGCTTACCGAAAATACTGAATACGATATATTCCAAACTGACCAAGAGCGTTTATGTCGTATTTCTTATGGCTACACGGATTTAAACCGTGCTGGAGACCGTCTTAATATTGCTTACAGCAAACTCCCAGGACAAGAGGCGCAGTGGCAACTAGTGCCGGAGCGCCAAATGAATCTCGTGCCGCTTTGCACCTTGCTTTTGGTTGACGAAGGGCAATGGCGTATAAGTCAGGCGTTTGCCGGTGACGGAGATATTTGGGAAAATTACTCGGCCAGCTTTTCAGCTGCGTCGCCAAGTTCAGACTTTCAAGAGTCGACATCCACCAATATACATAATTCTGTTACCGGTCAACTATCTGTCAAACAGGATGATGCGATTAGATTGAGTGCTAAGGTGAGTACGTACTCAGCAATTGAATACTTTTTTTTCGTAACCCGCCACATTCTTACGCTAACAACAGAGAATATTGGTAATGAACCGTTGGCGTTGGATGTGAACAATACCGGCAATTTATTTAATGTCAGTGCTAACGACATTCCACTATTACCGTTGTCACAATTCGCAACGAATAATGTGCAAGATACGTTGACGCTAGAGCCAGGACAGGCAGTTAGCCGGCACTATTTTTGGGATGACCGTCACTTTATTCTTCCGCCTGTGCCAGTCGCGCCAGTCGACGCGAACTATACAATTACTTATACAGCCGGAGACAGTCAAAATACTCTCGATGGGCGGGTAAATTTGCCCTGGTCTCCGACATCGGGTGAGACAACTAGTTTGTTGGAAGCATTGGAAATAGCTGCTAGCGATTCGGTAATAGCTACCTGGTTAACGGAAAATGAACCCTTATGCCATATTGAGGGGAGCAACTATCAATACTTGGACAATGAATGGCAGGAGACCAGTCTTGCAGCCGAGGAGTGTCTGTATGAAGAATCCAATCGAAATTGGAAAGTGAATTTAGAAGGTGAAACGAGCTTTTTAAGGTTCACTCGTTCAAAACTAGATGGGAACCAAAATACCGACTTCAGCATTGTTCGCAAATCGGGTGAACCCAACTATTTGATTACGGCGGTAGACGAGAACAATCTTAGGTTACCGGTCACTCATTTGTATTTGAAAAATACTTCAACCGAAGAGCGGTTTCAGATCAATGCTGCCGACAATTGCGGCTTTTCCGTATGTCGAAGCTTTCAAATCAACCGACCACTCAGTGGGCAGTGGGAGGTAAATGCAAGCTACTATGAACCTTATCCATATGACCCACTTTGTTCGCAAATTTTTAGTGGCGAAGCCACGCTAGATAATAATCAATCAATTGAAGTTAGATTGAGCTATGTAGCAGATATTTGCGCGTAGCAGCGTCGATATAGACTCTTTTATTACGCGACAGGTTTGAGAACATTGCCCTTGCGCTTACTTATCATAAATTTGATCAAGTAGCTGAGGGTAATCGTTTTTCAATAATGTAGGGTCGCCACCAAAACTCTTGGATAGCAAACGGAAGTTTAGTTTTTCCCAATTATCATAGAAGATGAGGTCTTCCACTTGCTTGAGGTTTTGCCTGTTAAGTGCGCCCATTTTTATCAGTAAGCGCGAGCCCAAGTCTTGCTCAAAGTCGATACCATCATGATAATCCCTTAGGAGTGACAGTATTAAGCCTCCTTCTAGAAAGTGCCCTCCAACTGAGGTGATGTAACCTGTTTGGCCAAACAAATTGACGCCGCTTTGCGACCAGTCAATGCTGCCGACTCTATAGTCATTTAAGGCGTTATTGGCATTTAATTCGTCCAACACCGCTTGAGCAATTTCATCGCTGGCACACCAGATTACTTTAGTGTTTGGGTAGCGTTTTATCAGACCGGCAAACTTTTGCTTCGCCGTTTGGTACTTCCAGTCTGTGTATATCACTTGTTCTAGTCGAAAATTACCATTGTTAGCGATTAAATCACTGAGCCCTTTATTTCTCAGGTAGGAAACTGATGCATCACGCGACCCTGAAAGCGCGACTATACCTATCGGGTCTGATTGTTTTGCTTTATAGTGCTTGAGTAATTCTGACGCTAATAATTTTCCGGCGTCATAATCATCAGGAATAACGTGTCCTATCCAATTCTTGTACTTTTGACGCGGCAAGCCAATTTGTTGGGCGTGTTGTTCGGGGATCTCAATGTTGTTAGTGATCAACTTGACATTGGATTGCTCAAACATTTTTAGCAATTTGTCAGCGACATTAACCTTGAGTAAGGCAATTGCATAATCAGTTTCTTCGAGGTCAACCTTGCTAAGAGATTCCATATAGGCAAATCGGTCAAGGTCTCTTGAATGAATGATAGTTAAATTAATATTTAACTTATCGGCTGCGGCATGCATGGCATTGTCATAATGCTGCCAATAACCCGTTCCAGGTGGATTAGGCGAGACGAAAGTGACATTTATTTTCTCGCTGGCGCTTACCATCCACGATGTAGACCACAGCATGACAGTTAGAAGAACGCTATTTACACCTGAAGCAGGTCGCCACGCTTTACTACAGTGCCCAACAATTGAAGTAATAAAGTTCAATACTCTTTTAAAATGTTAAAAATTTGTTACTAGATTTCAGTATTATAGGTTTGATTTGTCCAGTTAAATTGAGCATTTTTTGAAGTATTTCTTCTGTTCGGAATTGTATCTTTTGCCATAAATTGAATTAACGAGTCTTTTTTATCACGCGAATGATAATTTGACCCGAATCACTAAATAAATGACTTCTGTTTGCAGTTTCTGAGAGGTGAACAGACGTCTGAAGCTATGAATGTTGGGCAGATGAAATCAGTTAACTAGTGCTCCAGTTTAAAATAAAACGAGCATGCGCGAGAGATTCTTCTGAGGCATTCAATGTCGCTATCCTGCCAATCCACTTCTCTACCGATACTTTCACAGCAAATTATACCTTTGGGCACAAAATCCTGATGGAAGGTGAAATCGAGTAACGAATGGATATTTAAAGGCATAAAATAGCTTTCAGTAAAACAGCTAGTAGTTGCGTCTGTTCTTGCCTGTGCTGCGCATACTACTTCGTTATCAACAATGGCTTCAAAGTAAGACTGGTAATCTGACTTTTTAAGCACTGTCCCTTGGCTGTAGGTGTTGTCTTTACTGTCGTAACAGCACAATGAGGTAATTTGGGATAACGCCTCATCAAATAGCCACACGCTTACTCTGTCTGCGCCGGGAATGAGTTCAGCGGTAGTGAGGCATATTTTTTGTAGCCGCTCGGTATTGGACAAATATTGGTTTGTCAGGGCTGTGTTGAGCTTAAATAGCGGATCCATGGTTGCGATCTCTTGCGTCTTTAATGGTCAAGTGCTTCAAAGGATATTCTTTGATACTCATCTTTATAAAGCTTTTTCAAAAACCCATTGTCTCTTAATAACTTCATTTTTGCATCGAATTTTTGTGCAAATTGTTTACCGCTTTTTGTGTTTTTGAACGCGATAAATAGTTTGCGTGCCGGCACGAGTTCAAAACCGGTCACTTTGTTCGCATATTCCGCACTCAGGTTGTACTGAAAATCGACGAATACATCAATCCTGCCATTAACTAATAATTTGAAACCATCATTTACCGAGTCCACCAGGTAGGGCTTGTGAGGCGCTGAAACAAAACGCTCAAAACCGTAGCCACGCATCCAGGAAACATTGAGATCTTTGAGGTGAGCCGCTTTTTTGAGGTTGCGCGATTTAAGGTGAAAAGCAGTAATTGGATATTCTAAATCCAAGTGCCAATTTGGAAGTAGAGCATCAGTTAGGTCATCGTCATAAACGCCAAGAATAATGTCGTACTTTCCCTGTCCAAAATGGTGTTTTAGTCGATGAAAAGAATCAAACTCAAAATTGAGATCATCTTCAATGTAGACTTCTTTTAATATTTCCACATACACACCAGTTTCATCGGTATTTGAATAGCCATCCCATACTGGAGCGCCAATGGTTATTTGTGAAAATGCATGTCCAGAAAGGAGATACAGAAGCGTGAAAATAGAGAGTAACTTGCTAGGCATTATCTTAACTACATAAATAAGTTTAGAGATAATAGCAGCAGTTTCTCGATTTTTCACGACACAAGACGGGTATATCAGTTTTTTTGAATGTAAAAAATAAAAAAGGACTCCTAAGAGTCCTTTTGAGTGTATTTACTTGCTCTTGTAAACGTACTAAGTCGAGCAATTCCCGATTTGAGAGGCTTTATTTCAGTGTGCGGTCAAAGAAATTGGTAATCATATTGTATAAATGGATACCGGTTTGTTTGCCGCGGATACTGTGTTTTTTGCCGGGGTAATCCATACTCTCAAACTGAATCGAGCGGTCTTGCAAGTGCTTATAAAGCATCGTTGCATTGGTGAACAACACATTGTCGTCAGCCATACCGTGATAAATAAGCAGGTCACCTTTCAGGTTTTCAGCATACGGGAACACAGCGGATTTCACGTAACCCTCTGCGTTTTCTTGTGGCAAACCCATGTAGCGTTCAGTGTAGTGGGTGTCATATAGATTCCATGTGGTTACCGGGGCACCCGATACGCCTGCTGCAAAGTAATCGCCCGCTTTAAACATGCTCATTAGCGCCATATAGCCACCGTAGCTGTGCCCATAAACACCGATTCTGTTTTTATCAACAAAAGGTAAGGTGTGCAAAAACTTCACGCCAGCCACTTGGTCTTGCACTTCTACTTCACCCATTTTCAAATAGATAGGGTCTTCGAACGCTTTGCCGCGATAGTTGGAACCGCGATTGTCTACCGAAAACACCACGTAGCCTTTGTCTACCCAGTGTTGCATTAGCAGGCCGCGTTGTCCGCCCCAGCTGTCTCGTACTACTTGCGCAATTGGCCCACCATACACATAAACAATAACGGGGTGTTTGCCCGTCAGCTTTTTGGGTGTCCACATGCGATAGTGCAGTGATACGCCATCTTGGGTTTTAAAGGTGCCAAACTCTGGTTTTACCCATTTTTCCTGGTAAGGATGCAGAGGATGACCTTCCACAACCGCGTTTTCTTGAAGCCAGGTGAGCTTTTCTCCTTTGGCGTTGTGTAAACTGACCTGTGGCGGTGTGTTTACCGTTGAATATGAATCAACGTAAATACTGGCATCTGTGCTGAAGTTGATGGAATGGAAGCCTTTTCTACTGCTCACGCGCTTAATATCGCCTGTTTCCATTGATACTGAGTACAAATGACGTTCAATCGGTGTGTCTTTGCGACCTGTGAAATAGATTAGCTGCTGCTTTTCATCAATGGCTTCAATTTCATCCACCACCCATTCACCAGAAGTAAGCTGTTTGATGGGGTTACCGGTGGTGGCGTTGTGGAGATACAGGTGTTTAAAGCCATCTTTTTCAGAGGCCCAAACAAAGTGAGGTGCCTGCTTCAGGAAATACAAATCGTGATGCAGGTTGATCCAGGTCTCACTGGTTTCAGTGAGCAAGGTTTTTACTGAGTTATCTGCTCCAACAACGTTCAAGTCTAAACGTTGCTGAGTGCGTGATTGCAATTGGAAGGTGAAGTTTTCACTATCTGGCATCCACTTACCGCGAGGCAAATAGACGTCTTCATTTTCCCCTAAATCTACCCAGCGCGTTTGCTTGCTAGCGACGTCATAAATACCTAGCTTAACGGTAACGTTATTGCCGCCAGCTCGTGGGTAGCGCTGTTCAATGACGGAGACTGAGTCAGCATATATTTCAGTGCGCGTAATGATTTCAACGGGTGACTCATCAATGCGAAAGTAGGCTATTTGCGATTCATCAGGCGACCACCAGTAACCCGTTAACCTATCCATTTCTTCCTGCGCTACAAACTCGGCCATACCATTTTTAATCGCGCCACCACCGTCGGTTGTTACTGCCGTTTCTTCACCTGTCGCGATGTTTTTGAAGAAGATGTTTTGGTCGCGAATAAAAGAAATATATTGGCTTTGTGGCGAGAATTGAATGTCAGTTTCAAACGCTTCAGTTTGCAGCACTTGTTTGGCGTTTTCGTCGCCTAATTGATAATAATAGGCGTCTCCAGCAAGCGGAAACAGCAGTGCTTTACCGTCTTTTGACCAGTGATATCTGAGTATACCAGTGCCGTATTCACGGCGTCTTTCGCGGCGAGCTTTTTCTTCTTCAGACAGCGCCTCGTCGCCTTTGTGTAAGTCGTCCGCATCAAACAATACTTGTGTTTTACCCGATGCAACGTTGTATTCCCAAAGATCATAGCGTTCGTAATCGGTTTCCTTGCCTTGGATAAAAGTCACGCGTTGTCCGTCAGGAGATACTTTTAACTTTTGCGGGGCTTTTCCGGTGAGGGAAGGGGAGGCGAAAATTCTGTCTATACTAATCGAGGGAGAAGTCGGTGCTTGCTCTGTTTGTGCCCATGCTACATTCATGGCGCCAACGAGAGCGGAAACAAAGATGAGTTTTTTCATTCTTCGCGTTATCCTGTCGCTTGCTTATCGTATTTAGAGCCTGTTGATCTTTGCGGTATAAGTTTTGTTCAATCTGAGCGCTTTCTGATCGCGGCATTGCTTTGCAGGCCTAGTGGTCTAAGTCAAAAAGCAACAACAAAGAGCAGAAAGCGCTCAGAAAGAACCCTTCGGGCAGCGCTTGTTTGTTATTTCTACTGCGTTATCGCCTTTTTATGTAGAGCAACTACACTACAAAGACTCTGCCTTGTATAAATACCAAACAAACTGCTGCAAAATAATACCGCAAAGATCAACATGCTCTATTATTAAAAATTGATTATAAGCTTCTTATGGCAACTGACAACACGGAAAATAGTAAGAAAAAAACAGCGCTGATACTCGGTGCGACCGGTTTGGTGGGAAAAGAGCTGTTAAAAGCGCTGCTTAACGACCCCCGTTACAGCATGGTGACTTGCTTTTTACGCCGTCCATTGTCAGCCAAATCGTTCGAACATCACGAAGATAAAATTCAGCCCATTGTAATCGACTTCGACACAATGGACGATTACGCCAGTTATTTTGATGTCGACCATGTATATGTCTGCTTGGGCACCACCATCAAAATAGCTGGATCCCAAGAGGCCTTTCGCAAAGTCGATTATGACTATGTCGCAAAAGCGGCGCAGTTGTCAGCGGATAATGGGGCTAAAAGCTTTGCCTGGGTGTCGTCCGTAGGCGCCAATGCCAAAAGCGGTAATTTTTACTTACGGGTTAAAGGTGAACTTGAAAACGCCATTTTCTCTATGGCCGGTTTAGCGCATAAATCCTGTGTGCAGCCATCGCTACTGGTGGGTAAAAGAGACGATTATCGATTTGGTGAGCGCATTGGCATTCGAATATTTTCTTTGCTTGAACCGTTAATGATAGGGCCGCTCAGAAAATATCGTCCTATTGCTGCCACAGAGGTAGCGAAACAGATGATGTCTCAGCAACTCTGGTAACCAATACTCAGTTTTAGAATAAAGTAGTAGTTAACATAAATAATGAGCCGCGGATTCCAATTTAAACAGTTTTACGTCAATCACGAGCAAAGTGCTATGAAGGTAGGCACCGATAGCATTGTGCTGGGCAGTTGGACACAAGTAAACGGCGCAAACCGAATTTTGGATATTGGTACTGGCTCTGGTTTGTTGGCGCTGATGATGGCGCAACGATCCTGTGCTGAATGTGCAATTACGGCAATTGATATAGAAAGCACCGCCGTTAACCAAGCGACCTTTAATTTTATTGCCAGTAAATGGAAAAAGAAATTCAGTTGCCGAGAAGTCGCCTTGCAAGACTTCAGCACCGAAACCGTATTCGACCTTATAATAAGTAACCCGCCTTATTTCCCGATGCGTCAGTTTTCAAAAAATGATGAAACCACTCAAAACCAAACGTTGGCGCGTTTACGCGCAAGACAGCAAGACACGCTGTCACTTGCCGAATTGCTGACTAATGTTAAACGCTTACTTGCTAGCAATGGTGTTTTTTGTTGCGTATTGCCAAGTGATCTCGACACTCAGTTTACTGAGTTGGCGCAAGAACATGCCTTAGCTATTCAACGCAAGTTGTCTTTGTTGCCTACTCCCGACAAACCGCCAATAAGGTCGTTGTGGCAAATAGGCGCTGAGGCGAAAAAGCTTGAGGAGCAAGAGCTCATTATTAAAGATGAGACGGGGCAATATACCAATAGCTACAAGACGCTTACCAAAGACTTCTATTTACACTTCTAGGCCTAAATCATGCTCTTTTGAGTAGGGGCATAAAACTTTTTTAACTTTATTTAAAAATCTAATTGCAAATCATTCTCATTTGCGATAATTTAAATCGCAAGAGACGTCTGCCGTACTGGTCCGCGCTTTCGTCTTCTGGGGCAGGCACCGTATTCGGGCACGGTGCCTGTCCATACTTTATCTCACGAGTAGTCTCATTCTTTTCTACTTTTATCGTTAAAGTTAATTCGATTCTTCTTTTTCTTACGCTGTTTAAATTTATTCACTAGAGCTACCTTGAACACGTCTGGTTCAAACTTATATTAAGCTCATAGCAAAACTGACTGTCCCGGGAAAATCAATGTATCCAGTTGATCTTGAATCACTGTCACCACTGCGTCGAAAAGCGGCGGTATTTATCGAAAGCCAATCTGTGGTGCGATTTATCATTGGTCTCATCCTTATCAATGCTATTACCCTTGGCTTAGAAACTGACAAAGATATCTCGGCGCAGTTTGGTGCCCAGCTTTATGTATTCGACAAAGTGATGTTGAGTATTTTCACCGTAGAAATTGGGCTCAAGTTATTTGCCTATCGCTGGCACTTTTTTAAGTCGGGTTGGAATGTTTTTGACTTTTTAATTGTCGCTATTGCCTGGGTGCCAGCTAGCGGTCCATTATCCGTATTACGGGCGTTTCGTATCCTTCGTATTTTGCGTTTGTTGTCGGTCGTTCCCCAGATGCGCCGTGTTATCAGTGCCCTTGGTCACTCCATTCCCGGCATGTCGTCGGTGATTGGCGTGTTAGTGCTCATTTTTTACGTGTGCGCGGTATTGGCCACTAAGTTATTTGGTCAACATCCAGATCCCAATATGCAAGAATGGTTCGGTACTATTGGAGCATCGGGCTATACCCTGTTTCAAATTATGACGTTGGAGAGCTGGTCGATGGGCATAGTGCGACCAACCCTTGAGATTTTCCCTTGGGCAGGCCTGTTTTTTATTCCCTTTATTATTATTACCAGCTTTGCGGTATTAAATTTATTTATCGGTATTATTGTGGACGCCATGCAGATGGCGCAGCTGGAAACCCGCAGTAAAGACAAAGAAGACATAAAAACCTTTACCCACGAAGAAATGGAAATACTGTCCAAGCAAATGGCCGAGCTCAAGGAAAATATGCAGCTAATTCAACAATCTATGGCAACTGATAAAGCCGCCACGGCGAATTCGGTCAAGCCTGATACAAAATAAATTACGCGATAATATTAAACCAAAGGCCAATAGCGTCAGATATAGAATATGAATAAAGTGGAAACGGTATTCTGGAATCAAAACGTGAGTTTATTCGTTTCCATTTACAATTCAGGAGTTTCAAAATCTATCTGAGTTGCTATAGTTAAGGAAAACAGGAGTTTCGCTAAGGAAGGTTAAACATACTTTTTTGAGGGGAAGCTTTTATGCACGAACTTCCGTTACCTTCATCTCTTTCGAGCCTAGTTGAAAAACTTCAGGTGGTGCAATTCTATCGCCGTAATATTCCTATTCAGCTTCCAAAGTTTGCCGTATACGCGGTACTCGACCAACCGGTGTTTGATAAATTTGTCTATCGAGAAAAGCGCAAAATTGGCTTAATCAGGTTGGGTAAATACTTAGTTCCGGTTATCGATCCGTTTCGCGGCGAGTTAGAAGAATTGCCAGAGCACGTTGTAGTTATTAGCCAGCATCGCGGCAATAAGTTCGGTTTATTTGGCTACCCAGCTGACGACGTGGTCTATGATGTGGAACTACCGTTTTATCATCGCTCCGTGCGTAACATAGTAAAGGACTTTGTCACCGACTAGTCTCTATTTGGTGCGTTAGGCTTAGCCTTGGATATTCCCTTGAGCATTTCCTTCGCGCTCCTATCTGTGACATCTGCCTCCGGTCGCCTGAATCGGTGTAAGTCCGTCGGCGGTACTCACCCAGGCAACCAGTGCTTCAATATTTGCGTCGGTCTTAATAGAATAAGCGCTTTCATAGTATGCAGTGTGGCATACAGATATCACGGTGTTATCACACGTCGCTAAAAATTTAGTCATGACTTATGGCACATGTGCAGCTTATTAATACAAGTAAACTGTGATAAGGAAGTACAGGTAATAGTGTTTGGCGTAGACGCTAACGAATGGTCTTAACAACAAAAATTTGTCAAAATATTTGCCCTAATATGCTCTAATGCAGTCTAAGCAGAATTAGAGCCTGTTGATCTGTGCGGTATAAGTTTTGTTCAATCTGAGCGCTTTCTGATCGCGGCATTGCTTTGCAGGCCTAGTGGGCTAAGTCAAAAAGCAATAACAAAGAGCAGGAGGCGCTCAGGAAGAACCCTTCGGGCAG
>WKFJ01000045.1 GCA_014872785.1 Alteromonadaceae bacterium | reverse complement strand
AATCGATAGGTCATTTAACATGGGTAGATTTACGGGCAAAGCCCTTTCATGAATGATAACCACCTACTGAAGTAGGTGGTTTAGGGCTGAAAACAAAAATAGGCAGTTCATTGAACTGCCTATTTACTGTTGTCTAAATTACTAACCGGTTATCGCGTCATCGGGTCATATTGCCATTGATGCCCTTCATAGATGATTTGAGCTCGAGGATACTCACGAACAGCTTTCCAACTGCGGTTATTGAGTTTTAATACTACGCCTGGATAAATTTTATCTCTTGCTTCTATGCCAATATTATTAGAGTAATCGTCTTTAGCTTTTTTGATTCGACGTATTTTTTCCTCTAACCAAGATAGTGTCTTTTTCTCATTGTTATACAAGGAAATGCACTCGTTCACTTTATCCAACAAGTCTTTTGGGATTTTTTTGCTCTTTATGAAGTTAATGCTCGACTCATGGCTTTTAGCATTCTTTTGCAGTTGTAACCACAACTCGTCGAGTTGGTCTTTTTTCTCCATCAGGTTGTTTAGACCTTGGCTAAAATCAATGCTAAGTGTGCTCCCTGAAACAGCCCCTATTGTTCCAGCTTTTACCTTGCCATAGCTAGTAATATCGCAAGCAAAAAGGTTACCGTTAGGCATAGTTACCGGTCCTGCGGTGACGTCGCCCTTACAGCGAATGCGGCTATACGCCAATTGTCGGCCTATGGTCACGCTTCCATTGCACTTGATATCTAACCCTTGACCATGCGCCACATGCACACTGCCTTGCGCGGTAAGGTGTGTGCTGTACTCGTCAGAGTTTTCATTCACCTTACCCATGGCACCTTCGGTAATTATGATGTCGCCACCGGCTTGCAACATTGCAGATTCAACAAAACCATTAATGGTGATATCACCAGTTGCAACGATTTGCATTTTTTCGGTCACGTCGCCGTTAACCAACACCGCACCATCATAATTAACATTACCTGTACCTACATTGACGCCTTTACAGATAAAGGTATCGTCAACCCACATACGATCGCCTTGAAACTTCGGCATGCCATTTATTTCTGCCAACAAAACGTTTTCATCATCTTCAGACGGCACAGTCCCCGAGCCTTGCTTGAGGCTAACCCATTTTCCAGGTTTAGAATCAAGTGGAGTAGTGGTAACGGTATAACCGGTACGGCCGTCTGTTGGTGGCATCCTTTTCACTACAGGTGTACCAATCGGGACACAGATAATGTCGCCTAAGTCACGCATATCAATTTTGCCATCACTCTTTTCGCGAGGTTTGAGTATGCGCTCCAACGCGTTATCAACTAACGGCTTTAACTTTGAATTTTTACCGTGTCTTGGGGGAAGGCCTTTTGCGACAACTTCATCCAAAACCGTACCTGGTTTAGCGTTGTTAGCTTCATCCACCATTTCAACGAGTTTTTTGGTGCTCAAGCCTCTGACTACACCAATTTTTTCAGCTTGCTTTTTGAGTTGTTTTACAGTGGCTTGCTTGCCGGCATACGCGGTCGTAATAACTAAATTGGCTTTCATCTCATCTTCTGATAGACGAAATTTCACCTGCGCATCTCTGCGTTCTCCAACTCTTTCAGTTATTGGGTCAAAAGCATCGACCCGATCAGCGTTTTTAAATTCACTTACCGCAGAAACAATGTTTTCTTCAAAGATGTAGAAATGGCTATAGTCACTCTCTTCAATTGCACGCATGATGGTTTTGGCTTCCAGCCGGCCTTCTATTTCGGCGTGCATAATCATCATGTCGAGATATTCGTCGGTTGGATCTATATTGAGATGGATACCTTCCATTTACTACACCATTTTTCGAGTCAGAGTTTTTATTATTCTTAATGTTTGTTGGCCAAGTTTTACTCCAATCAAAGAGTAAAGTGACGGAAACAAGCTTTAAATGTAACGTGCGTTGTTTCCATATCGGCCACTCTTCGAGAACCTAAAGACTACAGTTGTTCGGCATAGAGATACAAGTCTTTTAATAGACTAATTTTTGCTGGATTATGCTGGTATTCTTCTACCAATCGCTCCAGCTCTAGGCCGTATTCTGAAAAGCCTATACTGGCATTTGAGCTTTCATCGTGAAGGCGAGAATACCTATGTGCCTGCCAGCGTTGAAGTTCTTCTGAATTTAATGTGTCGGGAAAGTTTCTTGCTCGATAGCGAAATAACAATTTTGCCAAGCGGGTATCAGAAAATTCACTGCTTAGTGCAGCGAGCTGTTCTGGTTGACTAGTTAAGACCATTTGGCAGGTTAAACGGTCTTGATTGCTTATGAAACCACCGGAATACAACGCGTGGTCACAATCAACTGCGCCTTGATCGTCATTTTTAAAGGGAATCGAAGATAGCTGGTATAGCTTGTCGGCAATTGTCTGTGCATTGTTTTGGATGAACTTTAAATTTTCTAGGCATTGTTGCCTATCAATATCCAAGCGCTTTGCGTTTTCTGCACTTAGTGATTTCGCCGTGGCAATGAATGGACATTTATTTACGTGAATTTGTTTAATCGGCAAGCGTTCTTCACCGGGAGCTAAGTCACTAAACTTTTGATAAAGCTTCTCGTTTAACTCTTCTACGCTCAAATTCAACAGAGGTGACGGGTCTAGTTGCAAGTTTAACGCGACGACCGCATTTTTATTAGTGGGATGTTGAATCACTGGAACAACCCAAGTACAGCAACCCTGAACTGAAGGCAACTTTGAAGATACGTGAATAAGCGGTACTAATTGCTCTAAGTTTATTTGTTGCCAAACGGCATCTTTTTTACGAAGACTAAAGAAGAAATCAAACAATTTGGGTTGATGTTGTTTGATGAGCTTCGCCAGACCAATCGTTGCTCTGACGTCAGAAAGCGCATCGTGTGCTGTTTCGTGTAAGATGCCGTTTGCTTGTGCTAAATCTTCAAGTTTAAAACTTGGCTCACCTGAATCTTTATATACCCAATTGATACCTTCTGGTCTCAACGCATAGGTAGCGCGAACTAGATCAATAATATCCCATCGGCTATTTCCGTTTTGCCATTCCCTCGCGTAAGGGTCATAAAAATTGCGATATAAACTGTGTCTGGTCACTTCATCGTCAAAGCGGATACTGTTGTACCCAACGGTACATGTATTGGGTTTAGCGAGTTCCGAATGTACTTTCGCCATAAATTCGGCCTCGGTCATACCATCGCGAAGTGACTTTTGTGGGGTAATACCCGTAATTAAGCAGGCTATGGGGTGAGGCAGATAGTCATTTGGAATTTGACAAAGCCAATTCACAGGTTCATCAATTTCATTTAGATCCATATCTGTTCTAATGGCTGCGAACTGAGATGGGTGGTCTTTTTGTGGGTTAGCCCCCCATGCTTCATAGTCGTGCCATAGCAACGTAAGAGGACTATCGTTATTATTTTGTGTCATGTGTTTGCTGTTACCCAACCGACTCAGGTGCAATTCGCGTTTTGATGTGCAGAGTATACGGAATTTTGTTGTTATTGCCTCGATATGTTTTTAGCTAACGCGAAACTAGCCAAAAGTTTCACGTAAGAACTGTGCAATATCTATCGACTCATACATCCAAATAACCTTTTTATTTGGCTGCTCAATACGCAGACAGGGTACGGTTTTTTTGCCGCCACCAGATATCAATGCTTGTTTGTGTTCATCTAGCTTGTGAATGTTGCGCAATTCAATGTCCAGGTTTAATCGTTTAACAGTAGAAAGAACAACTCTGCAGTAGGGACAAGATGGGAAGTAATACAGCGCCATATTGTCGACCTGTCTTCTCGGATAGGTTTTTGGGGCAAACCAGTTTTTGATTGTTGCGAACATGTAATGCTTAGTCAGTTTTGGGTATTAGAGACCATATACTGAGATTTTATTTCGCTGAACGATAGATACAAGTCGAGATTTTTATAATCTATGTGCTTATCAACTATATTCATATGGAAATAGGATAAAAGTTGGAGAAACGCAATGAGTGATCACGTATACAAATTAATAGAATTAACGGGCTCTTCCCCTGATGGAATTCAAGCAGCGATTGAAAATGCGGTAACAAAAGCAAATAAATCGCTACACAACATGCGTTGGTTTGAAGTTATCGAAACGAGAGGACAAATTGACAATGGTGCAGTTGCCCACTGGCAAGTCACCATCAAAGTGGGTTTTACTCTCGATTAAGATTGCCGAGATTCGCCATCTAGATGAGAATTGTGATAAAGGTACGGGATACGACATCAATGAAAGGGTTAACAATGTTCAAGAACATGATGGTTTCAATTGCACTCACGTTGGTCAGTGGCAGTCTGCTAGCGAACGAGGTTGCTATCGCTATTCACGGTGGTGCCGGCACGATCACAAGGGCTAATTTATCAGACGAAAAAGCAGCGGAAATTATCGCAACGCTAGAAGAGGCGGTGACTACCGGCCATAAAGCGCTCAAGGATGGGGAGCCAAGCGTTAAGGCGATACAAAAGGCGATTATTATTCTTGAGGACTCGCCGCTGTTTAACGCGGGCAGAGGAGCCGTTTTTAACTATGCGGGTGGTCACGATTTAGATGCATCAATAATGGACGGAAGCACATTACAGGCGGGAGCCATTGCAGGTGTATCGAATATTAAAAATCCGATTTTGCTTGCATTCGATGTAATGACCCAGTCAAAACACGTCATGTTATCAGGTAAAGGCGCAGAAAACTTTGCCCAGAGTTTAGGTTACGAATTTGTGCCTCAAACGTATTTTGCTACTGAGTTTAGAAGGAGTGCTTGGGAAAGAGCCATGTCCAAGCAGCAAAAAGATACTCAGGCACGATTAGTAGATTTGGATATCGATTACAAGTTTGGAACGGTCGGTGCCGTGGCTTTGGATAAAAACGGTAATTTGGCAGCAGGTACCTCAACCGGTGGGATGACGGCAAAGCGATGGGGGCGTATAGGAGATTCTCCGGTAATTGGTGCAGGCACCTATGCAAACAATGACAGTTGTGCAGTTTCTGCAACTGGGCACGGTGAATTTTTCATTCGTTACAATGTAGCTGCTGATATATGCGCCCGTATGGAATATGGCAATAAACCTTTGAAGCAGGCGGCGAATGAGGTGATCTTTGATGAGTTGTTACCAGCAAAAGGAATGGGCGGAGTTATTGCGATTGATAATAAAGGTAACGTAGCTATGCCATTTAACACGGAAGGTATGTACAGAGCCAGCGTTGATACTAAAGGTACAGTAACAGTCGCTATTTACGGTTTATAAATAATCCACATTTGGGTGAAAACTGTACAAATGGCAAGTTTAGTCGATAAAGAAGACAAATCTAAAGAAAAACCTAGGTTAATTGTGCCATAGGGACTATCTTTAGATGTAAGGGTACAAAATTCCATATCTTTACCAACGTCCCAGTTTTGTTGTTAACAAACAGAGAGTTGTGCGGAATTGTTGATTATCCTTTTTTAAACTCCTATCCCAAAAATAGAAAACCATTGAGGAGGACTAATGGAGTCATTACAGGTAAGAGATTATTTAAATCAGCGTCCGGTTACCTTCACAACCGACATGCCTGTTGCGCAAGCAGTAGAGAAGCTGTTACAGAGTCACCAAACTGGCGGCCCTGTGGTAAACGAGAAGCGAGAACTTGTGGGGTTCCTCTCTGAACAAGATTGTTTGCGTCAGATGATCGAGTCAAGCTATTACCGTGAACAAGTTGCTCGTGTCGAAGACATCATGGTAAAGGACGTACTTTCTGTTAAACCTTATTCGTCGGTACTCGAAGTAGCTCAACGAATGATTACGGAAAAACCCAAAGTGTATCCTGTTGTGGATGACGATGGGGTGCTGATGGGAACAATAAATCGTGCACAGGTGCTCAACGCGATTGATGTACAACTTAATGATGGTTACAAACAAGCAGGATAGTTTTTAATAGCGTTTCACTTTCGTATAAAACACTGGAAAACTGCAGCTAATTTTCCTAGGATCTGCTGCCTTAAAAAAGCAGCAGACCTATTAACTTGTCCCACATAGAATCCGACCCCTCCCTCGATAGCATCAAAGAAGATGTTTCCTTGTTGAAACAGCGTATCGACGACTGTTTGTTACGTGACCAATTTTGGTTGCGCAAACAACTCAAACAATTGACTTCCCAGTCAAAAGTAAACACAGAACAAGCGGAAAAATTTCTTCAAAGGCTCAATCAATCTTACGAGACGGTAAAACAAAGAGAGTCGCGGTTACCTGTATTTGAATATCCGGACTTGCCAGTGGCAAAAAATAAAGAGGATATACTGGCTGCGCTGCAATCTAATCAAGTGGTGATTGTTGCGGGCGAAACCGGTTCAGGGAAAACGACACAGCTACCAAAAATATGTTTGGAAGCCGGATTTGGTAGCAAAGGTCTAATAGGTCACACGCAGCCACGTAGACTTGCGGCTAGAAGTGTTGCTAATCGTATCGCAGAAGAGCTCAATTCCCCGTTGGGCGAACAAGTCGGTTTTAAAATCCGCTTCACGGATCAAAGTTCAGATAATACGTTAGTTAAACTCATGACTGATGGGATCCTGTTGGCCGAGATGCAGGATGACCGTTTTTTAAATCAGTACGAGGTCATTATCATAGACGAAGCGCACGAACGCTCGTTGAATATTGACTTCATTCTTGGCTATTTAAAAACGCTATTAGCCAAACGCAAAGATCTCAAAGTCATCATCACCTCTGCCACTATTGATCCCGAGCGTTTTTCCAAACACTTTAACAATGCGCCGATGGTGCTTGTCGAAGGTCGCAGCTACCCTGTTGAAGTCAGATACAATCCGTTGTTGCAAGATAATGGCGATGTACTTGAACAAAATGAAGCGATTTTAAATGCGGTTCACGAATTGTCGAAAGAAGGGCGTGGAGATATTTTGGTGTTCTTCTCTGGTGAGAGAGAAATACGCGATGCCGCTGAGTTTTTAAACAGAGCAAAGTTAAAACATACAAGTGTATTACCTCTGTATGCGCGTTTATCGGTTGCGGAACAAAATAAGATTTTTCAAGGCCACTCTGAACGCAGAATTGTGCTGGCAACTAACGTTGCAGAAACCTCACTAACGGTACCGGGGATTAGATACGTCATTGATACGGGCACTGCGCGTATTTCTCGCTATAGTGCACGAAGTAAGATTCAGCGCCTTCCCATCGAACCCATTAGCCAAGCAAGTGCAAATCAGCGAGCTGGACGCTGTGGTAGGGTAGCGGAAGGTATTTGCATAAGGCTTTATGACGAAGAAGATTTTAACTCTCGTCCCGAGTTTACTGACCCTGAGATTCTTCGTACCAACCTAGCGTCTGTTATTTTGCAGCTAACCGCGTTGCGCTTTGGCGCTATTGAATCGTTCCCGTTTGTGCAGCCACCAGATTCTCGCAATGTAACCGCGGGAATAAAGCTACTTGAGGAACTACAAGCAGTTAACAACCACAAAAAACAAGGATTAAAACTCACCGCTATCGGGCGCGCGATGTCACGATTACCCGTTGACCCCAGATATGCGCGAATGCTCTTTACGGCAAAAGAATTGGATAGTTTGCATGATGTCATGATTATTGTTGCTGGTTTATCCATTCAAGATCCTCGTGAGCGACCACGCGAGCTACAGCAAAAAGCCAATGAATTGCACAGTCAGTGGGACGACAAAGATTCGGAATTTGTGAGTTTTTTAAATCTTTGGCGCGGCTTCAGGGAACAACAAAAAGCCATATCTGGAAACCAGCTGCGCAAATGGTGCCAACAGAACATGTTGAATTATCTGCGTATGCGTGAATGGCAGGATATCGTGAGCCAATTAAAACAAGCTATTGTTGGGTTAAATTGGCGCTTATCGCAGCAAGAAGCTGACTATCAGTCAATTCACGAATCTCTAGTCTCTGGTTTACTCGCACACGCTGGTTTTATGGACAAAAACAAAGAGTTCTTGGGCGCAAGAAATAATCGTTTCTTCGTGTTTCCTGGATCGGCGCTATTCAAAAAGCCGCCCAAGTGGTTGGTTGCCGCTGAGCTGGTGGAAACCAGTAAATTGTATTCCCGTGTTAATGCCAAAGTTGAACCAAATTGGCTAGAAAAATACGGCCAACACCTATGTAAATACCGCTACTCAGAACCTCACTGGAGCAAAAAGGCCGGCGCGGTAAAAGCGACTGAATCTGCTTCTATGCTAGGTTTGCCAGTTGTTAATCAACGCACTGTTATTTACAGCGAAATTGACCCAGTTGAGTCGCGACAACTGTTTATTCGACATGCACTGGTAATGGGCGATACCAAAATTTCCAATCCCGTATTGCAGCACAATATGAGCTTAATCGGAGATGTCGAAAAGCTTGAAGAAAAAATACGCCGTAAGGATCTATTAGTTGATGAAGAAGTGCTGGTGGATTTCTATGGGGAAAAACTGCCAGAAAACATCTGTACAGACGCTGGATTTAAATCTTGGTGGCGCAAGCAAAACAAACAGCAACAGCAAAGTTGGAAGTTTGACCCAGAAACGTTACTAAAGAACGATAGCAGTTCGGCAAATACCACTAATTTTCCTGATCATTGGAATACACCCAATTTCACACTTACATTGGATTACCAATTTAATCCTGGTGCAGCAGATGATGGTGTGAGTTTGTTGGTGCCGTTGCCATTATTGAATCAAATACCCGAGGATGGTTTTGATTGGTTAGTTCCCGGCATGCGTCATGAAATGGCGGTGTTTTTGATTAAAGCACTACCCAAACAGTTAAGAAGAAACTTCGTTCCTGCGCCTGATTATGCCAGTGCTGCACTGGCTGATATTGCACCTGGGCAAGGGGCTTTCCTCGCACAATTTTGTGCCAAGCTTATAAAAATGACCGGCACTGTGTTTGAGCCGGATGTTTGGCAAGAAACGCTGCTTCCGGAACACCTACAATTTAATTTTAAAATTATAGAGGGGGAAAAGCTCATCGGGCAGGGGCGTGATTTGAATGAGCTCAAACAACGTTTCGAAAAACAGCTCAGCAAAACATTGCAAAAAGTTGCTAAGCCTGGCTTGGAAAAACAAGATGTAACCGAGTGGAGTTTTGATGATTTACCCGAGAGCTGGACTGATAACCAAGCAAATTTTGCGGTGAAGGCTTACCCAGCGTTGGTGCGTGATGGCAATAAGGTGCATTTGAAACTGTTTGATACTGCAGACAAAGCAAGTCAGGAACATCGCAAGGGGTTACGCCAGTTAATCATCAAACAACTCCCGTCCCCAATCAAATATTTACACGAGCGTTTGCCAAACAAATCTAAACTGGGTTTGTATTTTAATCCGTTTGGTCAGATTAGAACCTTAATTGAAGATTGCATTGCAGCTGTCGTAGATGACTACATCCTTGTTGCAGAACAACAGTCTGATATTCGCCAGAAAAAGACCTTTGAAAGTTTAACAGAATCGATCCGAGGGGAAGTTAACCAACGTGTATTAGACGTTGCGATTGACGTTGAAAAAGGTCTTACTCAAGCGCATCAAATTAGTAAGCAGCTTAAAGGCAGCACGCCACTGAATATGATAAATGCGTTCGCCGATGTAAAAGGGCACTTAGGACAGTTGGTATATCCAGGTTTTGTCAGCGACATCGGTGTCGCTCGTTTGAAAGATTGGAACCGGTACATTTCTGGACTCGTCAGGCGTCTCGAAAAAATCCCGGTAGACCCTATAAAAGATCGCTCACAACAATTGGTTATTGAAAAGGTGACGCAACGTTTTCAAGCTTGCTTGAATAAAATCCCTAAGAATCAGTTAGTTCCGGAGGAGCTGGCACAAGTACGTTGGCACATAGAAGAGTTGAGAGTGTCTTTGTTTGCACAGCAGCTGGGTACAAATATGCCTATTTCGTCTAAAAGAATTGAAAACTATTTAGACAAGTTCTAGGGAAGTTGGTGATCCTCAAACACTTCTTAAATAGAATGATTGGTGTTGTTTATCATTAGGACGAGCAACATAAATAATAATAAACAGTCGATGTTTCACATTAGCCAAGAGGTATTGCCATGCTGGGATACGACGATAAACGCGCTTTCTTTCGAATGATGATGAATTCTCCATGTGTTTTGTCTGTAAAAGGACAAGGCGCTGGTCAACGAATCACCGCTGTATGCAGAGATATCAGTGCCACTGGGATGTCCTTTGAACTGGACGAACAGGTTGAGATTGGTACTGAGATGGAAGTCGCCATCGAGTCAACAAGTAGTCAAATTTCATCACTGTCAGCTTTAGTCAGGGTTGTTCGAATTATCGAAGAGACTGACGGAAATCTGTTAGTTGGCGCTGAAGTCATTAAGATGATGTAAAACGATAACACCGCCTTACTAGCGAGCGGTGTCGTTTAACTTTTCAAATTATGTCGCGTTTAGCGAACAGAGTCTTTTTCTCTCCGCAAAAATGACATATGGTCATTTCTTTACAATTAATATTATTAGAATCTGTTATGGCTATTGTAACGTTTAAAGCCAAAATTACCGGCAAGGTTCAAGGTGTATTTTTCAGAGCCTACACCAAAGAGCAAGCTGTTTTGCTTGGTGTTAAAGGCTACGCCAACAATCTGGCTGACGGGAGCGTAGAAGTGCTCGCACAGGGTAGTGCAGAATCCGTTGCGTCACTTTTAGAGTGGTTATGGACGGGGTCGCCCCATTCGCAGGTACATAGTGTGACCACTTCTGACATAGCAACAGACGAGTTTTATCGTCATTTTACAACAGGCTAAAACTTTGCAATGAAATTTATCGACTTTGATACAGATGGAAGGCTATTTGAGTCTGATACACATAAACCCATTCCTGGTGCACAAGAGGTGTTGGTTAAGGTGGCAAGTTTTGGCGTTAATCGCGCTGATTTACTACAAGTAGCTGGAAAATACCCGCCACCCAAGGGTGCGAGTGAAATACTGGGAATGGAAATCTCAGGTGTCGTTGAAGTCGTTGGAGAAGACGTAACAACTGTAGATGTTGGGCAATCAATATGTGCCATGATAGCTGGTGGAGGCTACGCACAATACGCAGTCGTGCCATCAGCACATGTTATACCAATGCCAGAAAACATGAGCTTTAGCAATGCCGCTGCTATCCCTGAAGTATTTTTAACGGCCACTCAAGCGCTGCATAAAATTGCTGATGTAACATCGGCAGATCGGCTTTTAATTCATGCCGGGGCAAGTGGGCTAGGCAGTGCACTTATACAGCTCGCGAAATTACATAGTGTACAGGTGGCTGTAACTGCCTCGTCTGAGTCTAAACTTAATTATTGTCGAGACTTGGGCGCCGATATCACCATTAACTACTCTGTTGATAGTTTTAAAGAGCAATTGCAGGCAATGAGATTTTTTCCGGATATTATCGTCGATATCGTTGCGGGGAATTATGTCAATGACAACCTGTCGCTATTGGCAAACGATGGTGTAATCGTTCAATTGGCTATGCTGCAAGGTCGTTATGTGGAAAGACTTGATATGGCCAATATTCTGGCCAAACGAGCGGGTATTAAAGGCTCTACACTCAGGAATCGAAGTGATGATTACAAAACTGAATTGGTAAAAAATTTCGTAAACCGCTACTGGCATCGATTCCACACGGGGGAGTTACAGGCGTGTGTTGATGCTATATTTCCCATATCGGAGATTACCAAGGCGCATGAGTGTATGCGCCTCAATCGCAATAAAGGGAAATTAGTTATTTCTACTCAAGACTGGTAATCGTTCGTTATTACTCCGGATTGAATCCCTTATCGGGTTGTAATTTGTCGCCTTCGGCGGCTGTGCGGGCGAGTTCGTCACACCGTTCGTTTTCAGGATGACCTGAATGTCCTTTTACCCAGCGCCAGTCTATTTCGTGTTGTTGACTGGCTTTGTCCAACCGCTGCCACAGATCTTGGTTTTTCACGGGTTTTTTGTTTGCGGTTTTCCAGCCTTTTTTCTTCCAGCCCGCTAACCATTGGGTAATACCTTGTCTTACGTATTGGCTGTCGGTAGTGAGGGTAACACTGCATCGAGACTTTAATGCTTCCAACGCGACAATTGCAGCGAGTAACTCCATCCTGTTGTTGGTGGTTAACGTATATCCCTCTGCAAGTTCTTTGCGCGTTTGTTTGTAGACTAAAATCGCGCCATAACCTCCTGGACCAGGATTGCCCAAACACGAACCGTCTGTGTAAATCTCAACTTGCTTCAATGTGAATCCTATTCTTTGACTTTAACCTTGCTATTTTAGGGGGATTAACAATTTGGTACAGGCTAAATGAAAAAAACACTCCAAATTTTTTATCGCGGGGGTAAACTAAGAGTATCAAAAAGAAAAACACATAAAGGCAAAAAAAGCGCGTGCGTCAGATTATTCTCGATACAGAAACAACGGGTATAGATCCTAAAGAAGGTCACAAAATCATTGAAATTGGGTGCGTTGAAATGGTCAATAGACGCCTAACGAATAATCATTACCACGTGTATATCAATCCTGAACGTGAGGTCGAGCAAGAAGCAATTGATGTTCACGGAATAACAAATGAGTTTCTTGAAGACAAGCCAATATTTAAAGACATTGCCAAAGAATTTCTGGAATTTGTTGATGGCGCTCAGCTTGTTATTCACAACGCACCATTTGACGTAGGCTTTTTGAATCATGAGTTGTCAATGTTGTGAGAGTTCAAGTCGGTTACTATAGAACAGCGCTGTACGGTCTTGGACAGTTTGGTTTTAGCGAGACAAACCTATCCTGGTCAAAAAAACAATCTTGATGCCTTGTGTAGGAGATTGGGAATAGATAACTCACACAGAACTCTACACGGCGCATTGCTCGATTCTGAAATTCTGGCCGATGTTTATCTGCTAATGACCGGTGGGCAAACCGCGTTAAACCTGTCAGGAAAGGACGGTGATGCTAAAGGAGCGGAAACGATTCGTCGGTTGGCCAGTGACAGGAAGAAATTAAAGGTTATTCGTGCTTCTGCCGATGAACTGGAAGAACACGAGCAAAGGCTCGACTTGTTGGAAAAAGGAGGCACTGAAAGCCTCTGGCGAAAATTACAAATTCATTGATGAACACTATGCGCAATCTGTTAACCAGTTTAATTCTCTTTTACGCAGTTGCTTTTGCCGCGTCTGCTCAGCAATCCTCTGATGCCGATGCACCGGTACAGATTGATGAGTCTCCGCTGAAGGAGTTGGGCAACCGTTACTACAATAGTATTAAACTGCTACAAAACAGATTTCGTATCGATTACAAAGTTGAAGAAATTACCATGGTGTTTTTCCGTAACTTTGGTTCAACACCTGTCGTACTAGTAAGGCCTGATGGCTCAAAGCTGTTTAATCATATGGCCGATGGTTGGGATATTGATTGGTACGATGCGCCCACTTTCGACATGATCCACATTCGCAACCCTATGCCGGGGCCTTGGCAAGCAGTTGGACAAATATTGCCCAATAGCCGCGTTATGGTGATAAGCGATATTCAATTAGAAACCAAACCTCTGCCAGCAATTATTTTTTCTGGGGAAATCTTAAAGCAAACCGCTTATTTAACAAATGGTGGTGAGCCCATTGACTACAACGAGTTTAGAGACGTAGTGACGTTATCGATGGAATTTAGTAGTACTAACAATCCAAATTACAACAACTTTGGTGCTGCGAACGAAACCATAGCTAATTTCGAAGATAACGGTAAAGGAATGGATGAAAGACCGTTAGACGGCACCTTTACTGGTCAATTCAATTTGCGAATCGCATCTGGAGAGTGGAAGCCCATTTTTACCGTTAAGACGCCTATGTTCACTCGTGAGCGGATAGGTGAGAACATTCGTTTACTGCCCAACCCGGTAACGATTGAAGTAGAGCTAGACGATGAAACAGATGGCGAGGAAGTCGGATATCACATTCTAAAAGTGGACGCTGATCGAGAAAAAGTCGATATTCGAAGTTTGCTAATAGATGGAAAAATACGTTTTCCCAATGGTGATGTGCAAAACTTTTCTATTACAGAAGTCAGCAATGATATTCGTACTCATAACATCGTCAATTACGAATACGGTGTATTCCGAGTTAAATTAACTGCCTATGGTAATACCATTGACGGTCGTGATTTCATTCTCGATGTCCCTGAATATACTTTCGTAGCTGAAGAACCTATTTTAGAAACAGAAATGGAGGAGCTCGCCGCATTACCAGACGATGCGTTGTCAGCTGAGGCGTTGGCAATGCAAGAATTGGAAATGATGAATGCGGAAGCCGATAGGGTTGAAGCTGAAATGACCCGCAAAGACATAATGGGCATGATCATCACCATCAACGTTCTCGTGTTGCTATTGGTGATAGTGGTATTGGCGTTTTTACAGCTCAAAAAGCGAGGCATGCTGGATAGCATTATCCCTAGTAATTTGATTGATCAAATTAAAGAAACTATCACTGGCATAATGGGGAAAAAAGGTGGTGCTAAAGCCAAACCTGCGAAAAAGGCCAAAAAAGGTGCCGATGAGGACGATGCAGGTATTATTGACCTGTCAATGCCCGATTAATATTGCTCTGCAGTGCAAAAGAGTTACAATCTGTTGCCCAATTTATCAACAGCCTTTTGCTCAAAAAATGTGTCATGAAACTGTAATCGTTTAAATATCAAGCTGTTGTCTTTATTTTGAAAAATATCTGTAAAAAACCTATTGACGCAGACATCGGATACCCGTATCATCTGCGCCGCAGTTGAGCAAGAGGTCTTAGCAAAACGTTAACTTCTTGAATTGTATAGAAATTCTGCGGAGTGGTAGTTCAGTTGGTTAGAATACCGGCCTGTCACGCCGGGGGTCGCGGGTTCGAGTCCCGTCCACTCCGCCACTATTTCTGTTCAAGTTAAGACGTTTTAAAAGTCTCAATGCTATGCACCCAAGCGCGGAGTGGTAGTTCAGTTGGTTAGAATACCGGCCTGTCACGCCGGGGGTCGCGGGTTCGAGTCCCGTCCACTCCGCCACTTTCTCTTTAAGAGATAAAAGCCACCGCAAGGTGGTTTTTTTATGTCTGAAATTTCTACTTGTCTGCGTTATTCACTTACTTAATTCATTCCAATCCTTGGTATATCGTATGTGAAATGCTTCTTTCTGATAGTATATTCTATTGATACTGATATGGCTGGAGGTTTATTAAAAGGTTACGATAGTGACGTTTAATGGGCGTAATGTGAAAAGGGAAGTGCGAGTATGAAAGAAATAGATTACACAAAATATACACTGGAAGAGTTGCTTGAGTGCCAAGAAAGCATTGATGCTGAAAGTTACCCAGAAAGAGCAGCTCAAATTAAGTTACTCATTAAAGACAGAGCCAAGAGCCATTCCGTGCAAAGAGTCTCGATGGCTGATGATAATGGTGATATAGCAGCAATTAAGACGGGGCGGGCACCCTCGCTTGGCCGCGGTATCGCTGAAATAGTCGGTGGCACTTTATTCGGTGTTATTTGGCTAAACGCGGTTTCAAAAACAGGTAGTCCGGAGTACTTTCCCCTCATTGGTTACTTCGTCATAATCTCGTCTATCGTTGGGGGCGCTTACCACATCTATAATGCGCTTGCGAAAAACAGGTTCACCGCCCAAGACATAGTTTCACCAGATAAAGAACCTGATCCGTTAGAGCAATTGTTAAATCTCAACGAACGAACTCAACCCAACAGGGCAAATTTTTGTGGGCATTGCGGAAACGAATTGAACGGCAGCTTTAAGTTTTGTCCGAACTGCGGTACTAGGGCATAAAATTGAATTTCTCTTTTTTGCTTTTGTTTTATCGATCGTTATCACATGGCTATTTTTTGATTTTGTATTAGTAAGTTAGGTGGTTGCATTATCTAAGGGGAGTTGCTTTTCTCTGTTTCTAGAAAATATTGCGGTAAGAATAAAAAAAATACATGCAATTTCGAATGAGTTTACTATTGTTAGATGATAAGGCTTCTATCAAGTCTGCTGAATATTGCGTAACCTGTTTTCATAGAGGGAAATATGAAAGATAGGAATCCTTTTCAAGTCAATATCTTAATAACACCCCTTAACAGTTGGCTGTTGTGTTTGTCTTTGTGCTGTCTCCTATCGCCTGTTTGGGGGCAGTCTTTCCCTGCAGCACCGAATGATTTTGTAATTGAACAAATTAAGCGCTTGCACAAGGATCCTAAGCTGGTTATTTATGAATCGAAAAGAGCTTTAGCACGCGAGTCTTCCAAACGCCGTAAAATAGAACTTAATTATATTTTAGCCTTATCCCATATCAAACTCGCGCAACTTACTGAGGCCGAAAACTTTGTATTTAGAGGGTTGGAAAACAGTAACGCGACAACATTTCCCCTCATGTATCACCGATTGTTATTGGCAAAAGCTCAGATTATGAATAAACGAGGTAAGCCTGGTGAAGGTTTAGCCTTAGCTGAGGTGGTTGCTAAATGGGCCACTACGCAAAATATCGTGCAATTGAATATTGGTGCTTTGATGACTGGAGCCTTAATGGATTGGCGGTTAGGGTTTAAACAAACAGCGCTAGGTAAATTTACCGAGGCGTACCATCTTGCCACTACCAATAAAACACAGGTACCAGCTCCTCACATTGCAGGACACATCGGCCGTATTCACACGGAGTTAAAAGAACCTAAAATAGCAATACCTTATCTGCAGCAGTGGCTAAAGTTCGCTAAAGGTAAAAATAACAAGCTTCTGCAAAGAACGGCTTTAATAGAACTTAGTAAAGCCTTTAAGCTGAATAATGATTTTGAACAAAGTCATCAATTGTTAAGCGAATCAAGGCAGATCGCCAGTGACATGCGGGATTTAAATGCTATTGCAAAAATTGATTTTGAACTTGCAGAGTTAGAAAAGGCTCAAAATGAATTAAATAAAGCACTAAATCATTATAGCAAGGTGATTAGTTTAGCTAACAAGTTCGAAGATCCTGAACTTATATTTGAAACATATTTTGGGCTAGCGCAAACCCATTTAAAATTAGGAAACATCGAAGAAAGTCGCCGTTATTTTGAACAAGCCGAAACTAAAGCAAAGTTTTTGGATATTGAAGAATTGAGCCATCGAATTCAGAAATTTAAAGCGAGATTACTTTTTGCAGAAGGACAACTCCTAGAGGCATTCAGTGCTTTGGATAACGGCATAAAGATGGAGAAGCAATTTAGCTCAGGAGAGAACCAAAAAGCTCTCCTGAGTTTGAGAACACAATTTAATACCGCTTACCAAGAAGCAGAAAACGCGCGCTTACGGCAACTAAGTGAGGTGCACAAACAACAACTGGAGTCTGAAAAATTAACAAACTATTTGATGGTTCTAATTATTTTTTTATTGATTAGTGTGTGTGGCCTCTTTTATTTGTTGTATTTAAAGAAACAAAAGTATCTGCTTAAGCTAGAGAACAGCATCAACACAGATCTGCTTACGCAATTGGGTTCTAGACGATTCATTTTAGAAACGTTAGATCAGTTGGTGGAGAAATTAAATAATCCAGTGTCGATTAGTACTGGAGGCCAGAAGACTGAATCAGCCGCTGACCATATCGATGTGTTGACTTTAGCGATGCTTGATATGGACTTTTTTAAAAGTATCAATGACAAGTTTGGCCATTTGGCGGGTGATGATGTTCTTAAGTGTTTTGGGAAAATAGCTAAGGAACATTTTAGTGACGATGTATTTTTGGGACGTATGGGAGGAGAAGAGTTCTTATTTATATTTCCTCAAAAATCCGCTTCTCAGTGCTTAGAGGTACTAGAGAGTTTTCGCATCAAAATTCCATCAATATCAAAGCAATTAGATTCCGTTGAAAATGCTCACAAGATTTCAATTTCTATTGGTATGTTTGAGGTTGCCAGAGGGGGAAATCGAGTGCGTGCGCTAAACAGAGTTGATGATGCATTACTCGAAGCTAAGGAGAATGGCAGAGATAGAGTCGTTATTGCTCAATCAGAAGATGAGTTTTTTGCTGCAATCGCAAAGCGCTCGCCATCGATATAATTAGATTCATCTTCAATAACGTTTGTTATCATTCACTTTTTTAAATAATTATAATTAAATAAAAAGTTGAGTATTCCGTACAAATTGATGTCCCATCTAATTATGTAAAGTTGTCGGATGTAGCTTGTCATTCTTCCTATATGTGTTTTGTTCGCAGAACATTTACTCAAAGAAATAACTGAAAATAGCAAAAAAAGGTGAGTCGTATGCCTTTTCACGTTTTATTCTGGTGGCATCAGTTTTTTGGAGATTAGGCTCGTTGGATTGGTTGGCCAAAATGTGTTTGGTAATAGATTACCTTGAATCTAATCTTGAGGGTGACATTTCTTTAGAAGAGGCGGCACGCATTGCATGTTCTTCAAGGTATCATTTCCATCGAATGTTTTATGCTTTGTTTGAAGTCACGCCCGCTGAGTATGTGAGACGTCGTCGGCTGACCAAAGCAGCCGTTACTCTTTCCAAGGGAAGTCATAGTGTTACTGATACCGCCATTCGCCTGGGATACGATTCACCTAATGCCTTTACTAGAGCGTTTCGCAAACAACACGGTGTTAATCCCTCGAAGATAAATACTAGCCCAAATACGATAACCGCCTTCGACCGAGCTGATATCGACAAAGTAAAAAGAGGAGGAGCCATGTTAGAATATAAGATAGTAGAGCGTCCCGAATTTTATCTGGTTGGGGCGAGTAAGTCGTTCGACTTTGATGACTTCGTTAAGGAAGGTTCGAAATACTGGAAACAGTTTGTTGCCTCTGAGTATTACAGGGCACTTTGGGATTTAACCCGAGGAAGTGAAGGGCATGTATCGAAAGCTCCGTTAATTTCAGCATATTTTCCGAGTGAGCCAGGAAGTCGAGATACCTTTACCGATGTACTTGGCGTTGAGTTCGATAACCATGTGAACTTACCCAACATCGATAAGTTTCACGTGCCAGCGGCAACCTATGCCCAGTTCACATGCACCTACAATGCTTCCATGAAAACTAATCGCGCTATCTACGGCGAGTGGTTTTCAGCAACTGGTTATCAAAGAGATGAAAAGAAACCAGATTTAGCAGCCTATTTTCCGATGGCTTTTCGTCCGCTAAAAGACATGGTAATTCGGTGGTGGATACCGATAATCAATACAAAATAGTAAATAAAGCAAAGAGGGAGTAACACTTGCTCAAGGAAATGTTCGAATATAAAACGTGGGCAGATAATCGCACCATTGACGCAGTCCAAAAAATTCCGATTCCGCAAACAACTGAGAGTAACTTTGCGCGGCAGCAACTCAACCATATGATAATTGTGGAGGAGCTTTTTAGAAGCAGAATCTCACGTGAACAAGATTGCCACAATGTCACCAATACAAAGGAGTTGCCTGCTCTTTCCTGCTTAAAACAAAGGTTGATGTCGTCAAATGAGTGGTATTTGGATTTCCTAACTCAATGTGTCGACCTAGACGAAAAAATATATTTTACATTCGTTGACGGCAAACCCGGTTGTTTGTCGATTGACGAAATCTTATTCCATGTTATCAACCACGGTTCGTATCACAGAGGTAACATTGCTCATGCATTAGATAATGCAGGGGTACCACACCCTGTCGATGGATATCCGAAGTTTATTCATGAAACGCAAAAAAGTAGAAGACAAAAAAGGTGGGATAAATGGATTTAATATTTGCACAAGCCAAGAGAAAAGATATACCTCACCTTGTCGATTTACTTGCAGAAGACCTTTTGGGTCGTGAACGTGAAGATAATAGTCGCCCCATAGCGCTTAGTTATGTCGATGCTTTTGACGCAATAGATGCAGACCCAAACAACCAGCTTTTGGTCGTTCGAGGCGAAGGAAAGCTGGTCGGTATGTTGCAGCTAACTTTTATACCTTATCTTACCCATCAAGGGAGTTGGCGCTGTTTGATTGAAGGGGTACGTATTCACCAGAGTTTTCGTGGATTGGGTATCGGTGAGAAAATGTTTCAACATGCAATTGCGCTTGCCAAAACAAAAGGCTGCCAAATAGTGCAGCTCACCAGTGATAAATTGCGACCAGATGCACTGCGCTTTTACGAAAAATTAGGTTTTAAAGCGACTCATGAAGGGTTTAAATTAGGACTGACTCAATAATGTACCAATAGACCTCAACCACCATATTATGGAAAACAATGTTTTGAACAACATAGTAAAAATACTGGCAGTACTATTAATCGGTTTATCAACAAAAGTCAGCGCAGAGGAAGTGCTCGTTTTCGGCCGTACCTTGCATATAGAATCAGCGTTACTAAAAGAAACACGCGATTATCATGTCTATTTACCTGCCTCATACGAGAATTCTGATAATGTTTTCCCAGTAGTTTATTTATTAGATGGCGACGTTCATCGACTTAAAGCGTTTTCAGGGGTGCTAGAGGGACTGAGCACAGAGACCTTAGGTAACCAAGTTCTGCAAGCGATTGTGGTAGCCATACCTAATACCCATCGCTCTCGAGACTTAACACCCACTCAGTTATCGGAATGGAAATTTGAGGAACGAGTCTTAGACCGTTTTGAGCAATCTGGTGGTGCAGATCGTTTCGCAGCGTTTCTACAAGAAGAACTATTTAAGGTAATAGAAAAAAAATTCAGAACATCCGAATGTCGAGTTTTAGTCGCGGAATCTTTTGGAGGCTTATTTTGTGCGCATGTGCTGTTGACTAAACCAAGTATGTTTACAGATTATTTGTTAATCGATCCCACTGCAGTATGGGATAGCAATTATCTAAATAGGGTATTTGACGCTCGAAAAGGTGGTAACGATAAAACCACAAGCAACTTCTATTTTGGCTTCGCAAACAACTCACATATAGGCAAATTAGGGCGCACCAATTATCAGTGGGGAAGCGATTTTGCGTCTAAGCTCATTGAGCTAAATAGCGCTCCCGGTCAAGCAAAGCAACAGTATTTTGAACATGAAACACATGGCACAGTTGCCATAATGGCGTGGTATAATGGCCTAAAGTTTTTGCTGGCTAATACAACCAACTAAGATGCGTCTGCGGTCGATGTTTGGTTACGGTTTAGATAAATACCACAGGTTTTTACCAAAAAAGTAATCTTAACTTGGTATTTAATGCGTATAAGCAGCATCAGTATTAATAAGGATTAGATGAATGGTCTCAGAAGCTGCCATGTCGGTGCGTAGTGCACTGGAAGCAAATGGTTTGGAAACCCCAACGTATGACAATGGGTTAACTGCAGAAGAGAAACGAACTCGAATCGAAGTCAAAATGCGTGAGATAATGGACACCTTGGGACTCGATCTTAATGATGACAGCCTTTGCGATACACCTAACAGAATCGCTAAGATGTACGTGGATGAGGTTTTTTCCGGTTTAGATTACGCTAACTTCCCGAAGATCACTGCCATTGAAAACAAGATGAAAACAGACCAACCAGTGACGGTGTCCAATATCAACCTAACAAGTACTTGTGAACATCACTTCGTCACTATCGATGGCTCTGCGTCTGTGGCGTACATACCGAAACATTCTGTGATTGGTTTGTCTAAAATTAATCGCTTGGTTGGCTTTTTCGCGCAGCGTCCACAAGTACAAGAAAGGCTAACGCAGCAAGTTATGGTGGCTTTGCAGGCGCTTACAGGTACAGAAGATGTAGCGGTTGCTATTAACGCTACTCACTATTGCGTGAAAGCGCGTGGCATACGCGATAACAACAGTTTTACAAAAACCTTGTCACTTGGCGGTGCCTTTAAACGAGACCCTGCGCTACGCGCTGAATTTTTAGCAGCTTAGTAAGCCGAAAACAAATGCCAGAAGGCCCTGAAATAAGGCGCAGTGCCGATGAGTTAAACGAGGCATTACAAGGCCAATTTTTGGAAAGAGTTGAAATTGGCCTACCTTCTTTGCAACCTTCACATAAAGATATCGTTAGACAAAAAGTACTTAAGGTTACCAGTTGGGGTAAAGCAATGCTTATCCACCTGGAAAATGCGCTGAGTATTTACTCCCACAATCAACTCTATGGTGTATGGAGAGTTTCGGCTCGTGATAAGCAGCCTGAGACGTCTAGGTCGTTGCGCTTGGGTCTACACACAGCTATGCACAGTGCCGTTTTGTATAGTGCCTCTGACATTAGTGTTTGGCCGACACAGGGTCTGCATCAGCAACCTTTGCTCAGTAAGTTAGGCCCAGATGTCTTGTCTGATGACCTCACAATCGCGCAAATTAAAGATAGACTTAGTTCCCCTCGTTTTTGCAAAAGTAAGTTATCTTCGTTGTTTTTAAACCAGCACTTTATCGCGGGTATTGGCAATTATTTGCGCAGTGAGATCCTCTTTTTTGCGGGTTTGCATCCTGACGTTACCCCAAGGCAGTTGAGTTGCGAACAACTCGAACTATTAGCAAAGGCAACGCAATCTGTTTGTCTACGCTCCTATGCAACAGGTGGTTACACGGTTGATGAAACTCGATGGCGAGAAGCTCTCCGTCGTAATGATGATTTCGAAACGAGCCGATTCATGGTGTTTGATCGAGAACAACTTTCGTGTAGAGAGTGTTCTTATCCAATTGAACGGATAAATCGCAATGGCCGTCGTTTGTATTTATGTTTATCTTGCCAACCAAGTTATAGCAAAGCTCATCGCTAGAATCGACACCTAGCAATGGCCTGACGATAAAAGTCATACATTGGAAACATTACATTTACTCATATTGATGAACCAAACTAGGCTCAAGCGCTGTAGTTAGTTGTACGAAATACAAAAGTGAATGAGGCGAGGTATGAGCTCACATCCATTTAACGACCCTTACTCGAGTGAAGATATGCGAAGAATCGTTGCCGCCTATGAAAAGAAATGGGTGTATCAGCAGCTTGTGGGTAAACGTTTAGATAAACTGACTATTCCTCAGCGTTTTAAGTTTATGGTTAATTTGCAAAAAATCCACGGCTTATCCGCTATGGCAATGATAGTTTTTATGTTAATCGATTGGCCTATCGCTGCAGTACTGAGCATCTTAGTTGCTGTCGGCCTTTCCAAGCTATATGCCAACGCTTGGACGGTGTGGGCTGGCTCACAAGAATAATACATGTAGTTACTTAACGCTTAGGGAAATAGCGTGGCATAAGCACTTCGTATTAAAGCGTTAAGATCTTTTAGTTTTCCGCGTTGCAATATACGACTTCTCAATAACAACTTTGATGGCAATGATAGATTAAGCTGCGGTATCAGGAGGGTTTTGGTTGAGTTCAAAAGCCGGCTTAACGCGGCTTTTTTCCTCATATGTAGTGGAAAACTAGCCATTAGCTTAAACATGCCCAATTGGTAAAGGGCTTCTTTGGTAGCCGCAAGAGAAGGGCTGGCCAGTACTAAATTACCTGACACCATATAGGTATTAAGGTCTCCAAAGGCGATAAGTACCGGTTTGGGCGAAGGTTTAAAAGTGGCTAAGGGGTGATTTTCCAGTAGACACCGGACGTTGTGCGCCGCAATTTGCCCCATATCTTGCGCGTAATAAGACTGTTTGGGCAACAGGTGATTTTCCCATAAAAAGGGGGCTACATCTCCTGCAATAAAAACGCCTGTAGAATCTGTTAGCTGTAATGTTCCATCAATGTTAATACGTTCTTCCATTGAAGGGGCTGAACCTCTATTGAGAAAGTCGGGCAAAGTAGAACCAACAGTCCAAATTGTAATGTCAGAGTGCAGGTGAGTTCCATTGGTCAGTGTTAGCGTATTGTTCGTACTGTTTTGAACCCGTTGCTCAAATATTAATTCGACGCCATACTCTTCACAAAGTTGACTAATATCGGTGGCTACCACTGTAGGTTGGCTTTTTAATAGTCTTGAGCCACTGTCTATTAAAGTAAGTTCGATATTTCGATTGTGCTTGTAGTGTCGAAGTAATTCACCTAACGCTTCGACGCCTGAAAATCCACCACCAATTATAGTGACCGCTACTCTGTCCTTGCTTGCAAGTTGTTCATCTAATGACTGCTTAATCAGTGCAACATCGGCCGCGTTTTTAAAGGTAAAGCCCTGCGCATTATCGGGCTTAAGTGCCTTATTACCGCAACACAGTATACAGGCGTCGTAACTTAGGCTATCGCCATCATTCAATAGTAGTGTTTTACTGATACTATCAAGTGCTTTAACTGCACCCTTGAGGAAGTTGGCACCAAGGCTGGAGACCAGCTTTTCACGCGTAATTTCAACGCTTTCTTCGTCTTTGGTGCCAGACAGTATTTCATGAATATTTGGAGTCCAAGTAAAGTGTGGTTCGGGGTCAATGACTGTGATGTCGAGGTCTTTACTATGTTTGCGATTGAGTTCTTTTAGCGCACTTATACCGGCAAAATTGCCACCAATAATGACTACTTTGTGCTTTTGTATTCCCATGATGATTGCCTGTCAATGAACACTAAACTAATTCTTTTTCTGTTTTTCATCATAAGCTAATTCTATCAATACGGACAGTCATGGACTTTGTGGGATGAGTTGTTTATTACATCTTTGTAATGTTGCTAATTTGCGACAAGTAATGTGGTAATTTCACCCACTGCTTGTTATTTCATCTACAGCGATGACGGCACGATCAATCAGGAGAAGTGCAATGTTACGTTTGATTTATACCAGTAAAATTTCTAGAGATATTGATTCAAAGGGAGTGCAAGAAATTATTTCAAGTGCTCGCAATTACAATAAGCGCGCAGCAGTGACAGGCGTGTTGTTGTCTAATTTTGATTGCTTTTTTCAAGTCTTGGAAGGCCCCGATATTTTGGTAAAGCTTCTTTTCGAGAAGATCAGACGCGACCCTCGACACAGCGAAGTAAAATTGGTCGCAGAGTCCCAAGTGGGTGGTCGTCTGTTCTCACAGTGGAATATGAGCTATTTAATGGTGTCAGAAAAAAATGATTCATTAATCAGTTCGGATTGGACAAAGCTGTCTGCAAACGAGTGTGAGACTATCATTGAAATGGTGGTATGACTCTAGGGTAGTTTCGCGAACTTAGGTATTGCTGCGCGCAGCAACATAAGGTGCGCAGCGCTCAGCATTGATCACATTGAGGCCGATTACTCTATTAGAATTGTCGATAAATCTGTAATGAAAGCTTATTTTTAGCTCGAATATTTGCTCTTTGTGATCAAGACATTGCTCATACAACTCTCTACCTATTTCTCGGGTGAACTGTTTTACTTGCATCGCTCTTGATCTTGCAGAGTCAAACGACGGTAGGTAATAGGTTCTAAATATCTGTCGTGTCTGTGTGTTAATCTCTACGTTAGTTAGATAAATGCCCTCCTGCACATGAAGTGGTATTTTAGTCTTTTGTTTTTCAAACAAATCTATCAGTGTTGCCATCTCTGTCTTAGTTTCATGATGACTAGATAAAGACGGCTTGTGCCATAATGAAACCAAGAGAAATGCAGTTGTCAGGAACCTTGTAAACGACACGACCAACATATTGTTGTTAGGAATGGTAGTTTATTGTTAGCCATATTGAGCGCAATTGGATCTGAGTGTGTTTATTAAATATAAGTAATGTAGTCAGTTAATAAGAGTCTTACCTTGCAGGAAAAAAGCGTGTTTTCAGATAGCAAATATCTAATCATCGCTGGTGTACTCAGCTTTATTGCATCAGCCTTACATATCGCGATTATTTTCGGCGGCGCAAAGTGGTATCTGTTTTTTGGTGCCGGCGAGGCGATGGCTGAGTTGGCCGAAAGTGGCAGTCACTATCCAACAATAGTAACGTCAGGCATTGCCGTAATTCTTTTTATATGGGGGCTTTATTGTCTGTCAGGAGCGGGGGTGATTTTGCGCTTGCCTTTGTTGAGAACCGTGTTGGTTATCGTTACTTTTGTTTATTTGAGTCGAGGGATCGCGGGACTCGTGTTGCCTTGGGTCACTGAACATCCGGCGGTTACCCAAAATTCCATTGCGTTTTGGATGATAAGTTCTGTTATTTGCTGTTTCTTTGGCTTTATCCACTTGATGGGACTCATAAAAAAATGGCGGGCTCTTGGAGAATAAACTGCCAGGCTAAAGAATCTATTTTTTATAGTTAATTGTTTGTATGGCGACGTGTGTGAAGCTGATATCTCGAGGGAAACATTATCTCGGGTAATAAATATTGCCGCGTTAACGCATCTTTGATAATGTTCGCGAATTGTGAATTTAACTTATGTTTTTAATAAAGGAATACCATGAAAACATTTATTAGCTTATTACTTACATTATTAATTTATGGATGCAATGCCACACCAGAAGTTTACTTGGCGAAAGATGCAGTGGAAGTAAATGAAGATACGGTTGGGCAGTATTGGAAACATAAAAATACCGAGTATAGCTTTACAATCAATAATATTAGTCCAGACAAACAAAACAAAGATGGTTACGTATCCGTCCGTTATCTAATTGATTCAAACGGTAACACGTTTCAACCTGAAGTCTTGGAATCTCACCCTAAGGGTATGTGGGATGCCTTCGCACTAAAAGCAGTTAAACACCAACAGTTTGTATATGCTGAAGAAAACCATTCACGTATACCTGTCTACTACACGCAAAAACTGACATTTAAAGGCGTTAAATAAATCAGGCAATCTAGAGAAAAGAGCGGAGTCAGTTGCTTTGGTAGGCTTTTCCGCTTATTTTGCCCTTTATGATTTTTAGCTAAACTAAAAAGATGGAAAAACTCTTTTCTTACGGTACTTTGCAAATGCAAAACGTCCAATTGGAAACATTTGGGCGTCTTTTGAATGGCGCTGAAGATAGCTTAGTCGGCTTTGTTTTGTCTGAAGTAAAGATAACCGATGCAGATGTTATTGCTAAAAGCGGTACTGATATACATCCGATTTTAAGACGGACAAATAATTCAGATGACAAGGTCAAGGGAACCGTGTTTGAAATTACCGCCGAAGAGCTGGCACAAGCAGATGAATACGAAGTTGATGATTATAAACGTGTCGAGGCCAAATTCTTATCGGGTACTGTCGCTTGGGTGTATGCAGCGGCGAATGATTAAGCGTTAGAGTGAATGGTGCATTATTCGAAAGAAACATAGCGCGTCGAAACAGACGCGCTTGTCGCTAAAATACCTAGCCCGCTTTATTAAATACTTCTACTGGCACACCATTTAACGCCGCATTACCACTTATTGCATCGTAGAAGGTTTCGTCCGTTAAATCATTACAGCTGACGCCTTGAGTTTGGCTTGCGACTTGAGCTTTAACACCAGCTTTTTGATGACCCCAGCCATGAGGTAAACTGATCACTCCCGGCATCATTTCATCAGTGGCTTTAACCACAGTAGAGACTTCGCCGACCCTGGATTTGATAGTAACCTCTGCACCATTTTCTATACCGCGAGCCGCTAAATCATCTGGGTGCATAAATAGTTGCCAATGCGGCTTACCTTTTACCAATCGCTGATAATTGTGCATCCAGGAATTATTACTGCGTATGTGACGTCTACCGATGAGTAGTAATTTTCCATCCTGGGTATCAATAGTCTTATCGAGACTTTCTAGGTCTTGCATACATTCTGGGATAATAAGTTCGATATTCCCGGATAGAGTGGCGATTCTATCTTTGAGAGAAGTCTTAAGCGGCCCTAGGTCAATACCATGTGGGTTTGCCTCCAACATCTCCCAACTTAAATTCAGTTCGTGGTTCTGGCCATACAAGCCATTTTTTAATTCCCAATCAACAATATGTTTAGGGTCGGGCAGGGGGCTAAAATCATTGTTTTTAAGTTCAGCAATTTTTTCAGATAACTTGTTGTAAATTTGCCAGTCATGCAGCGCATCATTGTCTTTATCAAAAATGGCAGGGTTAATTCTAGTGGTATCTCTAACGGCTAAACGTAAAAAGGCGAAATCGTAATGTTCGTGCTCTAAAGGCGAGCTTGGTGGCAAAATGATATTGGCATGTCGCGTTGTCTCGTTGATATAAAAGTCGATGGCGACGACATAGTCCAAATTCTCCATCGCTTCGTCAATTTGCTTGCCATTTGCGGATGAAAGTACCGGATTACCTGCAATGGTAACCATGGCTTTAATTTGACCTTCACCTTCGGTCATCATTTCTTCAGCCAAGGCAACAGAGGGTAGCTCACCTCCAAATTCAGGTAATCCACTGACACGGCTGCGGAATTTACCAAAATGTCCTGCACCAGGGGCACCTTTTTTAACATAGGCGACTGCAGGTGAGGTAAACATGGCACCACCTTCAACATCGGTGTGTCCAGTTACTAAGTTAATAATATTAATAAGCCATTGGCACAAGGTTCCGTATTGTTGTACCGATATACCCATGCGTCCATAAAGCACGGCTCGTTTGGTGTTAATTAGATTCTCTGCAATATCTTCGATAATCTCAGCTGAGACGCCCGTTTTAGACGCGGCAAGCTCAGCGGAAAAATCGGCGACAGCAAGCTCTACCTCACCGAGTCCAACTAGTAAGTCGCCAAGATGAGCAGTGTTAACTTTATTTGATTTAAATACATAGTTAGCAATGGCCAAAAGCAAATAAACATCGCTGCCAGGTTTGATAAAGTGATGCTCATCTGCAGCTTTCGCTGTTTCTGTTCTACGCGGATCGATAACCACGAATTTACCGTTTCTTTTTTGTATTTGTTGCAGCTTCCTGGTGATGTTAGGTGCCGTCATTAGACTACCGTTGGATACCAAAGGATTGGCGCCAATGATCACCATATAGTCTGTATGGTCAATATCTGGAATTGGCAACAAAAATTGATGGCCGTATAAATGATAAGCAATGAGATGATGCGGTAACTGGTCGAGCGAAGTCGCTGAATAATTTGACTTAGTTTGCAAGGCTTTTCGCAGCAATCGACCATGGGTCAAGTTGCCATAGTTATGTACATTTGGATTTCCCGCAAAGACCGCAACTGAATCATTGCCATATTGCCTTTGCACGTCGGTTAATGAGCGCGCTACCTCATCTAGCGCTTCTTGCCATGTGATCTCTTGCCAATTGTCACCCACTCGTTTTACCGGTTTTCGTAGTCTGTCTGGATCTTCCTGTAAGTCTTTCAATGCCATTGCTTTGGGGCATAAGTGGCCTCCACTGAATGGGTCTGCATTGTCACCTTTAATTGAGACGATTTCGGAGCCTTGGGTCTTAATTTCAAGACCACAAATAGCTTCGCATAGGTGGCATGCACGAAAAAGAGTTTGAGTTGTTTCTGACACGCAGTAATTCTCTTGGCTGATATGTGGTTATTAACTTAAATCAATTTTTACTTCACCGCAAAGAATTAACACTTGCATAACAATGGATTAACAAAAATTGTAAAACTACCTTATAATAGCGAAAAAACTCTAATCTGTGCGCTAACTCACGCTGGAAGTCATCTTTTGGTTGCTGAAGCTAATGTCTACGTTGCACTAAGATACCTTTACAGCATGTGATTGCAGAACTATGTTTTATCTAATGAAACGCTTGAAGTACTCAGTTGAAATCGACCTACGTTAACTTTCTCACAAAAACAATAAGTGCAATTTTAGTTTGGATGAGCCTTAGTGTTGAATTGATTGCTCAAGACTATCGCGTCTTGATGGAGCCTTCTCCGCCACTGCAATTTATGCAAGATGGCGCGGTTAGCGGTGAGATTTACGAAATAGTCAGCGAAGCATTTGAGCAGGCTAACCTGTCTGCAAACTATGAGATGTACCCGTGGGCAAGGGCCTACATTATGGCGCTTACCGCACACGGCGATACTTTTATCAGCAATATTGCACGTACGCCAGAACGCGAGGATTCATTTCAATGGGTGGCGGTGGTGCATGTATACGACTTTGCCTTGATATCACTTCAGCGATTGGATTTCGTAAAGTCTTTGTCTGATATGGGCAAACTGAGTATTGCCGTGCAACGTAAAGACGTCTCCTATGAATATTTAAAATCAAAGGGGCTTGGCGACAATTTATTCATCACAGCTGATATAACAGAGTCATGGGAGTTACTAAGCAAAGGTAAAGTTGATTTTATTGTTGAAGATATCAATATTTTGGACGAAATGAGTCAAAAGTATTTGAAACAAGGGCAGTCAATTGAGTTTCAATTACAACTGCCCGAGATTAAGGCTGAGGCTTGGCTAGCCGCCGATTTAGGCGTGGATATAGAAATAGTCAATGCGCTTAAAAAATCACTTTAGTTTTGTTTGCGTTTTAACGGAAGGTGACCGACTTCGGTTCCCGCAGTTGCATCAAATTTGTTTTTTGGTTTGGCTTTTTGTCTGGCTACAGTGCCTTTCGTTTTAGGCTGAGACTTAGGTTTACGCTTTTTGAGGTGTTCTTTGAATCCTTTGAATTGCGCTACCATTCCTTCAATTTCTTTGACTTGAATTTCAGACTGTATTAACTCTTTGAGCACCACAAAGTTCTTCCAGTCTTTCTTACCCACCAGAGAAAACGCAATACCCTGATTACCAGCACGGCCAGTTCTTCCGACCCTATGAACATATTCAGTGGCTTTGATGGGCATATCAAAATTAATGACCAGTTTTACCTGTGGAATATCAAGCCCACGTGAGGCTACATCAGTTGTGACCAAAATCTGCGCTTTATTGTTTCGAAAATCTGACATTATTTGATTGCGTTGTTGCTGTAAAAGCTCACCATGCAGGGCAGCAGCGGCTTTGCCATCACTGTTAAGTACATCTCGGAGTCTTTCACTGTCGTCACGGGTTGCGACAAATACGATAATTTGTTCTCTGTCTTCAACTTCCAACAGTAGCTTACTTAGCAACGCTTCTTTATGGTCGAGATGATCGGCAAAAATGAATGCTTGTTCGATATCTTGGTGAACTTGTCTGAAGTCGTCGACTAGAACTTTATGTGGTGCAATTAATAAAGTATCGGATACATCGCGGATGTCGCCAGAATCAAACGTGGCTGAAAACAACATCGTTTGCCGCTTTCTGTGGTTGGCTGAGTCATTGATAATTTGCAATTGAGTACTAAATCCGAGATCGAGAATTCGATCTGCCTCGTCGAATATAAGAAGCTCCAGACCAGCCAAAAATAGGCTTCTGTCTTCAATGTGATCAGCAATTCTTCCGGGGGTTCCAATAATAACATCCGGATTTTTCTTTAGTGCCTTCACCTGGTTGTTGAAGTTCTCTCCACCAATAAGCAGTGTCGGCTTATGCATGGCGCCAGCGAGTAATTTTTTACTTTCTTGATAGACCTGCATTGCTAGTTCACGCGTTGGTGTTACCACCAAAATGCGAGGGTCTTGTTTGCTTAAGGCTTTGTGTCGGTATAGACGCTGAACCGCGGGCACGAGGTAGGCAAGCGTCTTACCACTGCCGGTTTTGGAAGCAGCGAGCACGTCTTTGCCTGAAAGTGCTGCGGGAATGGTACTTTTCTGAATCTCTGTAGGCTCAACAAAGTTTTGGATTTCTAAGGCCTTTAGTAGGCGATGATCGAGAGGTAATTCAGAAAATTGCAAAGTCGTATGGTCTCCATTAATTTTCCCGTATTTTAGCCTATTAACGACTAAGCCGAAACAAAAAAGCCCGGTGCCAATTGTGCCGGGCTCTATAAAAACTAAACGTCGAGCTTAGAACGACATTTCTGGGATGTCACCGTCAACAATTAACTTGCCTGCGGTTTTCTGCTGTATTTCTTCGATACTTACACCTGGCGCGCGCTCTTTAAGGTGGAATGCACCGTCACTGACTTCCAATACAGCAAGGTCAGTGATAATACGAGTAATACAGTTGACCCCGGTCAGTGGAAGTGTACATTCTGCCAATAATTTTGATTCCCCTTTTTTATTGGCATGAGTCATAGTCACAATGATGTTTTTAGCGCCAGCAACAAGATCCATTGCACCGCCCATTCCTTTGACTAATTTTCCAGGAATCATCCAAGACGCAATGTTGCCATTTACATCTACTTCAAACGCGCCTAGTACAGTAACGTCGACATGACCACCGCGAATCATAGCGAAACTGTCTGCAGAGTTGAAAATACTGGCGCCAGTAATAGCCGTAACCGTTTCTTTACCCGCATTAATCATGTCGGCATCAATTTCGGCCTCTGTAGGGTATGGTCCCATACCTAACAAACCATTTTCAGATTGCAGCATTACTTCAATGTCTTCAGGTACATAGTTTGCCGCAAGAGTAGGGATACCAATTCCCAAATTAACGTAATCGCCATCTTTAAATTCTTGGGCGACGCGCATTGCTATTTGATCTCTTGAAAGTGCCATTTTCGTCTCCTTAGTCTCTAGTTACGCGGCGTTCGATACGTTTTTCAAAGGTACCTTGAATTACTCTGTCAACGAATATGCCTTGAGTATGGATCTCACTTGGTGCAATAGCACCTGGTTCTACAATCTCTTCGACCTCGACAATGGTGATCTTACCAGCAGTTGCTGCCATTGGATTGAAGTTCATTGCTGTGTCGCGATAGATACAATTACCAAAGGTGTCAGCCTTCCACGCTTTAACAATCGCGAAATCGCCGGTTACGGATTCTTCTAATATGTATCCTCTACCATCAAATTCTCTAGTTTCTTTACCTTCCGCAACGGGCGTACCGTAACCTGTTGCAGTGTAAAAGGCCGGAATTCCCGCACCGCCTGCACGCATCTTTTCTGCGAGTGTGCCTTGTGGCGTTAATTCAACTTCTAATTCACCAGCTAAGAGTTGCTTTTCAAAAAGCGCATTTTCGCCTACATAAGAAGAAACCATTTTTTTAATCTGTTTGTCTTCTAAAAGAACGCCTAAGCCAAAGCCATCTACACCACAGTTGTTTGATACGACCGTTAGACCTGATACACCCATTTTTTTAATATGGGCAATCGATCCCTCAGGAATACCACATAGGCCAAAACCACCTGCAATTATGGTCATGTTATCGGTAAGACCCGCTAACGCTTCTTCATAGCTATTTACGACTTTGTTAAAACCCGCCACTTGAGATTCCTCTTTGTAGAATTTTTGCAAATTATTGTAGAGAGTTTATGATTTGTAAAATTTAAAAAATATTAAGATTAATAAATAAAATTTATATGGTTAATTTTACCTATAAACAATTGCGCGCTTTTGTTGAAGTGGCAAAAAACGGTGGCTATGCAACAGCCGCAGAAAATCTAAATATAACCCAACCTGCTTTGTCCATTAGTATTAAGAATTTGGAGTCTGCGATTGGCGGAAACTTATTTGTTCGCAATACACGGCAAACCCAACTTACACCAGAGGGGGATATCTTCTTGCCAACCGCCAAGCGGTTACTAAGAGACTGGGAAGTCGCCTATGAGGATGTGCATAATCTTTTTTCACTACAGAAGGGGCACCTGTCTATCGCTTCTATGCCGTCATTCTCAAGTAATCGTCTGCCCGCTATCTTGGCGTCTTTTCATCAGCAATATCCGCAGATCAAAATATCCGTATTAGACGTAGTGATGGAAAATGTAGTGGATCAGGTAGTGCAAGGTAAAGCTGATGTGGGTTTTGTGTTTCGCCCTGATCAACTTGTAAATATTGAGTTTGTAACACTCTTTCAAAATGACTTTATCGTTGTCTGTAGCCAAAATCACCCTCTTTCAAAGGTTGTCGAGGTGAGCTGGACTGATATCAATAATGAGGCGATGGTTGCTATGAACAGAGGGGCATCAGTACGATCTTGGGTTGAGGCTGAAGCTAAAGTCCAAGGCGCCAATTTCAATATTGTAGCCGAAGCCAATCAACTAGAAACTTTAGGACAAATGGTGGCGCTTGACTTAGGTATCGCAATCGTACCTGCTCTATGTCTTGAGCAAATGCGTCGAAAGGCATTGTGTTGTTTGCCCATGCGCAATAGCGGTTTGTTGAAAGACGTCGGCTTAATTCAATTGCAAAGGCACAATTTATCAAGCGCCGCTAGTGCTTTTATTGAACATGTGAAAAGCCAGAAATCTCTTTTTGCGTAACCAGTGGAGGTGAATTTACCACTTCTTCTTGGGCGCAAACAATTCGTCCAATTCGTCGCGTTCTTCCTCAGCGCGTTTTGCTCTGTCCTCGGCGTTAACGCGAGTGAGGTTTTCTTGAATTTCTTTTAACTGAACTTCTAACTTGTTGCGAATGCCTGCAGTGTAGTTGTCCTGGTTTGGGAAGGCGTTAACTGCTGCAATTGCTTTCTCAAAGTACTGCCTTGCTGAACCCATCATGCCACCTTTAAGCGCTGCTTTGGCTCTACGATCTAAGGTTTCAACGTTTACGCGCAGCTGGAGCTTGTCTAGTCGACGATCTTCTTTGCTGAAGATATGACTGTCCACCTTGCCTTTGCCGTGTTCAGAACGGAGCAGGGCACGTTGCTTTTTTAAGCATTGAATGAACACGATAATTTGACGGTCATTGTCTGGTAATTGAATCGATTCATCGCCTGTGCTGGAACTTCCACTGACATCCATTTCTTTAACGCGGGATTCGGCATCGCGCAGACGCTGACGAATTGAAGTTTGTTTTGGATCGAGTTCGTGCATGACTTTTAACGCGTTTACCACACGTTTTTGCAGAATGCTGTTGAGCGTATTGGATATTGGCAGATTGGCAGATGCGACGATTACATCCTCCGTTTCATCTACAATAGATTTTTGTTTGGCAAGTTCTGTCCGGCGCTCAGCTTCTAGTTTCTCTCTGTGTTGTTGATAACCGTTCACAAACACGACGATAAGCATCAGTGCAACCAGTAGTACAACAATTATTGTAAAAATCATCTGCTAAGCTTCTCTATTCCGGTACTCGATGAATTCCGTTGTCATCTCTTGTTATTATATTAAGGCAATTTTAAAGTAAAAACACCACCGCCGAGTGTACCGCCGTTTTCCAGTTCAATACTGCCCACGCGATCGTCGCTCTTGTGAGCTTCAGCAATGAGTCTTGCGAAGAATAGTCCTAATCCCGTTCGGCCAGCGCTTATATCAAGTGTGCTCAATTTTGATTCCGCTACGTTTAACATGGCCTCTGGAAAACCCGGTCCGTCATCCTCTATTTTAAAATGTAAGAAGTTATCTTCTTCATATACATTAATCAACAGCTTATTGTTGCCATAGCGCATGGCGTTAACCAACATATCGTTAATGAGCACATTAACTAAATCCAGATCAAAGTACCAGTATAAGTCATCTTCTTGCTTGATTTGGATGTCAAAGGTTCGTGTACTTATGTGATTTTGATTAGCTGCGACAATATCGTCGAGAACATCGTCTAAATAATGTTCATCAATATCTAATGGCAAGTCATTAATTTGTGCTCGATAGAGCGAAAGAAGTTGTATTAAGCCAGTATTTAACCGTGCTGCTTGGTAATGGATAGATGCTGCCTTGTCTATACCAATATCATTCTCTTTCAAGGTCGATTCGAGTTCTTCAATGGATTGAATCAGAAGGCTGAGAGAATTTTTCATGTCATGCACGGCAGCGGCCAAGACACTCGAAAAATCAATTTTGTCAGATCTGCGCTTCATCTTCTCTTATGAAAAACCAAAAAATCTTTTTATTACAATAGCATCCATTGCGTAAATATGGCGAGAAATGAATGGAAAATGAAAATTAATTTCATATTTTTCTAAAATTTTATGGAATTAATGTCGCCATAGGTATATATAATTAGCATAAGGAAATTACTTTTTGATCGGTTAGTCGGCTCGCTTATGAAATTACAGCAACTTCGTTATATTGTTGAAGTGTTAAATAACAACTTGAATGTTTCTGCGACAGCAGAAAGTTTGTATACCAGTCAGCCTGGTATCAGTAAACAAGTGCGAATGTTGGAAGATGAGCTAGGGGTGCAGATATTCGGTAGAAGCGGTAAGCACCTGACTCATGTTACAGAAGCTGGTAATGATATAATTAATATTGCACGTGAAATTTTGGCCAAGGTAGAAAGTATTAAGGCTGTTGCTCGCGAACATAACTTGCCAGATCAAGGCAAACTCAATATTGCGACTACTCATACTCAGGCGCGTTACGCGTTACCTGACGTGATCAAGGGTTTTATGAAGAAATTTCCACGTGTTTCGCTGCACATGCATCAAGGAACGCCGTCTCAAATTAGTGATTTAGCGGCCAAAGGTGAAGCTGACTTCGCTATCGCGACAGAAGCACTGCATCTTTATAACGATTTGGTGATGCTACCCTGTTATCACTGGAACCGAAGTATCATTGTTAACCAAGAACATCCACTTGCCCGCAAAGAAAGCATCTCAATTGAGGACATCGCTCAATACTCGCTCGTCACTTATGTGTTTGGTTTCACTGGACGTTCTGAGTTGGATGAGGCGTTTAGCCGAGCAGGGTTAGAACCAAAAATCGTGTTTACTGCGACAGATGCAGACGTTATTAAGACGTATGTGCGTTTGGGCGTAGGAATTGGGGTAATTGCGTCAATGGCGATTGATGACAATCTTGATACTGACTTGGTGAAGATAGACGCAAGTCACTTATTCAATTACAGCACCACTAAGATTGGTTTTCGCAAAGGCTCTTTCCTGAGAAGTTACATGTATGATTTCATTGAGCGTTTTGCACCACATCTCACCAAAGATGTGGTCGAACGCGCTATGATGCAAAAAAGCAATGATGACATAGAGCGTATGTTTAAAGACTTAACACTGCCTGTGAGATAAGTGAAAAGTTCATAAAAAAGCCGGAGTATCATCTCCGGCTTTTTTGTTTAACATTCGATAATATTAACAGCGAGCCCGCCTCGCGCAGTTTCTTTGTATTTAGATTTCATGTCATTGCCGGTGTCCCACATGGTCTTAATGACCTTGTCTAGAGAGACCTTCTGTACGCCGGTCCCACGCAAAGCTAACCTAGAGGCGTTAATTGCCTTAACTGCGCCCATTGCATTGCGTTCAATACAAGGAACCTGCACCAGGCCGCCCACCGGGTCACAGGTTAAACCAAGATTGTGTTCCATTCCGATTTCAGCTGCGTTTTCAACGGCTTCAGGTGAGCCCCCCAGAATTTCAGTTAGTGCTCCTGCGGCCATTGAACAAGCTACACCTACTTCTCCTTGACAACCCACTTCAGCGCCAGAGATAGAGGCATTTTTTTTGTATAGCGTGCCAATAGCTGCGGCGGTCAACAAATAACGATACGCTGTCTCTTGATCGACTTTGCGTACGAATTTGTCGAAGTAACAAAGTACGGCAGGAATAATACCTGCTGCGCCGTTTGTAGGCGCAGTAACTACCTTACCGCCAGCTGCGTTTTCTTCATTGACGGCAAGAGCGAACAAGTTGACCCAATCCATCGCAAGCATTGGATCTTGGCTGTGTTCACTTTGCAGACGTCGGTGCAGCGCTGGAGCGCGACGAGTTACCTTTAAACCGCCGGGCAAAATTCCTTCGGTTTCAATTCCTCTTTGTACGCATGATTGCATGACCTGCCAAATGCCCCACAGCTTACTGATAATCTCTGCTTTAGGCTGGAATACCATTTCATTTTTAAGCATTAAAGCGCTGATACTAATACCGTTTGATTTGCAAAGTGTAAGCAGTTGTGCAGCGCTATCGAAAGGATAAGGCACTTCTTGTTCGGCGTGTTTAAGCGCACTGACTTTTTCTCGTTCAAAGTCTTCAGCCTTGAGAATAAATCCACCACCAATTGAGTAGTAGGACTGGCTGAATAAAATCTCTTCACCTTTTTTAGCATGAAAAGTAAGGCCATTGGCATGCAGAGGTAACGACTTTCGACGGTGAAATACAATGGCTTCTTTTTGTGGGAAAGAGGTAGCGCGTTCACCGTCTAAGTTTAGTGTCTGGGTGTTAGCAACTGTGTCTAACATACCTTCGACATCATCAACATCAATAGTTTCTGGCAATTCCCCTAATAGTCCGAGGATAACGGCTTTTCCGGTTCCGTGACCTTTGCCGGTTTGTCCAAGTGAGCCAAACAGTTCTGTAATCACAGCTTCTGTTTGTTCAAAATAGCCTTTGTCTTTGAGCAATAGATTGAAGTCTTTCGCTGCTTGCATTGGGCCAACTGTGTGGGAACTGGACGGCCCAATGCCCACGCTAAACATATCAAATACGCTTATCATTGTTTGGTTCTCTGGTCTTGGCTCGTTTACTAACGAACGCTTCTTATTATTTTCATTGTAGGGTCAGATTAGCTCAGTTGATAACTATCGCTCATCTAATTTTTAATTGGTTGCTATTTTGCGGTGTGAATGCGGGACAAGAAAGGCTTATTTAATGCAAATACATTAATATTTGAAATGTAAACTCAATATTTGTTTATGTGCGAACCTAATGTATGTAGGAATGCTGCTGTTGCACCCCAAATCAGTTCTTGTTGCCAAGGAACAAAAAAGACGGGTTGAGCGGTGTCGGATCTCACTACCCAATGAATGTGGAAATTGTCCATATTCATCAAAAACGAAAGGGGAACCTCAAACAAGTCATCCACTTCATTTGGATCGATTTGAAACTCGAAGTCAGGTTCAACAAAGCCAATAATAGGCGATACTTCATATCTAGATATGGTTCTAAATTTTGGTAATTGTCCTAGAATCTCTATTTTTTCTGAGGTGATACCAATTTCCTCTTCTGTCTCTCGCAATGCGGTGTGAATAAGAGATTCATCGCTTGTTTCCCATCTTCCACCAGGAAAACTGACTTGACCTGCATGATGTTTTAAATGGGTTGCCCGTTTGGTAAATAGGACTTGTAACTCATCACGCATCACTATCGGTATCAATACGGCTGCCGGTTTTCCCTTGTGACGCAATGGAAAGTCCGGGGCGTGAGGTATAGTGGCAATATGTTGAAAGCGTTCGATAAACTCTGATTTAAGCAACGAGTTCTTCTCCAAGCTTGCTCAATATGGGCAGTATCTTATCTACCTTGTGTAGTGTTTCCTCATATTCTAGTTGTCCTTGAGAGTCGGCAACTATGCCGCCGCCAGCCCAGCAGTGAACTTTTCCATTTTCAAATAACAAGGTTCGAATACAAATATTACTGTCCATATCACCACGGATACCACTGTAAAAAACACTGCCACAATAGACGTGTCTTGTATTGGGTTCCAACTCATCAATGATTTCCATAGAACGAATTTTAGGGGCACCGGTTATAGAACCACCGGGAAAGGCACCTTTTAACAAATCCAATGAAGACTTCCCATCTGATAACGTTGCACTAATGGTGCTGACTAGATGATGAACTGCTGGGAAAGACTCAATATCAAATAATGCATCGACCTTGACCGTGTGAGGCAGGCAACTCTTACTCAGATCGTTGCGTAACAGATCTACGATCATGAGATTTTCTGCGCGGTCTTTCGCTGAATTTTTCAGTTCTTTGATCATCGCTTCATTGGCGAGTGGAGTTGATTGTTTAGGTCGGGTTCCTTTGATTGGTTTTGTTTGAACTTGATTATCCTTTACCGATAAAAATCGCTCTGGTGAACAGCTCGCGATACTGTAATGTTCTCCACATATGTACGCAGAAAACGGCGCATCATTACTTACCAATAGTGACTCAAATGCTGAGAAGTGATCCCCTTCGAATGATGCAGTAAAACGCTGAGCCAAATTTACTTGATAGCTGTCACCGGCAACGAGGTAATCCTGAACTCGCTGAAACTTCTCTAGATATTCAGATTGCGTCATATTACTGCGCCATTTAGTTGATAACTTAAAGGTAACATTGGCTTTATTGGCGTCTCTGAAACTTTGTATATCAGGTTGAGAATATTTCGATGAGTAGCATAAATAAACGTGATTTGTTTTGAGTTCTTGTATTAATGACCAGTGATAAAGTCCTACGCTTGCTACTGGCGCTGAATAATCATGTTCAGCAAGCGAAGGCAGCCTTTCTAGGGTTTTACCAACGTCATAGCCACTAAACCCCAACGCGCCTATGAGAAACGGCAGCGAGGATGAAGGTTTCTTATGATTTCCAAATAGCTTTTGAGACTCTGCGTTGACTATTGAAAATAAGTCTTCTTTACGCAGTACTTTCTCAATGTCGTTAATTATCCAGTTGTTCCCTTGCGCATCTTGTTCTATGCGCGCAGTCGGGGATGCAACAATAATGTTGTATTTGGCATCTGGATGATTACTGCTGCCAGATGCGAGGTAACTTGCACCGGGTAGGTGTCTCAACTCATCAAACAATTGCGTAAAAGACAACTGTTCTAAATCTGGGCGGCGTTCAATTTTAATTTTGTACATCTGAAGTGGAAAGATACCGGACTGATACTAAATTCGTTGCGAGTTCAAAGTGGTGAAGGTTATCATATTGTTCTGATCTGATACATAATTGAGAAATCCGAATTTCAGATTTGTCTCACTTACGAAACACACAGGACCAACCAATCATGACTATGATACGTCAACAAGATTTCATCGATAGCATCGAAGATGCCTTGCAATTCATCTCCTACTACCATCCATTAGACTACGTTAAAGCGGTGGAAAAAGCTTATTTAAAAGAAGAAAGCCAAGCCGCAAAAGATGCAATGGCACAGATTCTTATTAATTCAAGAATGTCGGCTGAGGGGAAACGTCCTTTGTGCCAAGACACTGGAATTGTGACCTGTTTTGTAAAAATTGGCATGGCTGTGCAGTGGGATAAAACGGATATGACAGTACAGGAAATGGTGGATGAAGGTACGCGACGCGCCTATTTGAATCCAGATAATCCTTTACGTGCCTCTATTGTTGCCGATCCTGCGGGTGCAAGAAAAAACACCAAGGATAATACGCCTTCAGTGGTGCATATCGACATGGTTCCTGGTGATAAAATTGAAGTTATGATTGCAGCGAAGGGGGGCGGTTCAGAAAATAAATCAAAAATGGTAATGCTCAACCCGAGTGATTCCATTGCTGATTGGGTAGAGAAAACACTGCCGACGATGGGGGCTGGGTGGTGCCCACCTGGAATGTTGGGTATAGGCATTGGTGGTACAGCCGAAAAGGCGGCAGTATTGGCGAAAGAAAGTTTGATGGATCCGGTAGATATTCACGAGCTTATCGAACGCGGTCCTGAGACCACTGAAGAAAAATTGCGTGTGGAAATCTTTAATCGCGTTAATGCGTTAGGCATTGGCGCGCAAGGTTTGGGTGGTTTAACAACGGTTGTGGATATAAAAATTAAATCGTTGCCAACGCACGCGGCATCAAAACCCATCGCTATGATACCCAATTGTGCCGCAACCCGTCACGCGCACTTCTATCTAGATGGTTCAGGTCCTGCTGAATTAAAAGCGCCTAAATTGGAAGACTGTCCGGAAGTAACTTGGGAAGTAGGTGAGAACACCCGTCGTGTCAATTTGGATGAGCTAACGAAAGAAGATATCCAAGACTGGAAGATGGGTGAGACGGTTCTGTTGTCTGGTAAATTACTAACTGGACGTGATGCAGCCCACAAACGCATTCAAACCATGCTTGCCAATGGTGAAGGTCTACCTGATGGTGTCGATTTCACTAATCGCTTTATTTACTACGTTGGCCCAGTTGATGCGGTAGGTGACGAAGCCGTTGGCCCCGCAGGTCCGACTACGGCAACTAGGATGGATAAATTTACCGACCTTATGCTTGAAGAAACGGGTTTGATTGGCATGGTAGGTAAAGCCGAGCGTGGTGCGAAAACAGTAGAGAGTATTGCCAAAAATAAAGCTGTGTATCTAATGGCAGTGGGCGGTGCTGCTTATTTGGTTTCTAAAGCAATCAAGAAAGCACGTGTTGTAGCTTTCGAAGATTTGGGGATGGAAGCCATCTATGAATTTGAAGTAGAAGATATGCCAGTCACGGTAGCAGTGGACAGTGACGGCACCAATGCGCACAGTGCTGGGCCTGCAATTTGGAAAGCGAAAATTGCAGAACTTGATGAAGCTTTGAGTTAATCTACTTCAAGTCCTTCTATTTTTGAAAATGGGGTGTGTGAACACCCCATTTTAGTTTCAACATTCAATAATAAGTATTACATGGAATTACAAGTTTTATCCTTTCTTCTTTTAGGTTTAGTTGTAGGTGGCGCAGTAGCATTTGCAATCGTTAAACGCGGTTCTCAAGCAGTGCAGCAACAACTCAATGCAGTCACTACTGAGCTGGAAAAAGCGTCACTTCAGAATCAACATAGCTAATCACTTTTGCTACAAGAAAAACAAGTGAGCCAAGCAGCAAGGGAGCAAGTTAGCCGTTTTGAGGAGGATATTAGCCAGCTCACGGAACAATCGAGCGTGCAGAGTCTGCAAAAGGCGAGGTTGGAAGAGCAGGTCAAACACCTGAATCAAGAAAAGACAGAATTATTAGAAATAAAAGAAAAATACGCGCAAGCAGAACAACAGATTAGTGAGCTAACTAGTCAGTTACAGTCTGAACATGCCAGACAAGAAGAGCTAAATAAAGCGCAGACGGAAAAAATTCAACTGTTGGAAAACACTGAAAAACGGTTAAACGAGCAGTTTGAAAACTTGGCGAATAATATTTTTCAGGCGAAGTCAGAGACTTTCAGTCAGCAAAATCGTCAAGGCATAAACGACCTTCTGTCGCCTTTAAAACAACAAATCGAAGGCTTTAAGAAACAAATTTCAGACCAATATGTGCGCGAGGGACAAGAGCGAGCATCGTTAAAAACAGAAATATTGAGCTTACAAAAGTTGAATCAAAAGATAACTGAAGAAGCTTCTGCCTTAACCAAAGCCCTAAAAGGAGACAATAAGCAGCAGGGCAACTGGGGAGAAATGGTACTTGAGAAAATCTTGGAGGAATCTGGATTGCGTGAGGGACATGAATATGTCACCCAAGAAAGTCTCAAGAACGAACAGGGGAAACCCTATCAACCTGACGTAGTAGTACATTTGCCACAAGAAAAAGACATTGTCATAGACTCTAAGGTGTCTTTGTCTGCATACGAGCGTTATTACTCGGAACAGGACGATTCGTTAAAGACTGCTCATTTAAAAGAACACGTAAACTCCATTAAGGGACATGTTAGGGAGCTAGGTAAAAAGAACTATCATGACTTACAGGGCATTAAGACGTTAGATTATGTATTGATGTTCATTCCAATAGAGTCTGCATTCTTGCTCGCTATCGAAGAAGCACCAGAGTTGGTTAAGTTGGCAATGGACAATAACATCCTTATTGTCAGCCCGACCAACTTGCTTGTTGCACTTAGAACTATCAACAATATCTGGCAGTACGAATATCAGAATCAGAATGCTCAAGAAATTGCCAAAAAAGCGGGTGATCTGTACGACAAATTTCACGGTTTTATTACCGATATGGAAAAGCTAGGGGAAAATCTCGGTACGGTTCAGAAGCGATATCAAGAGGCGACTGCCAAGCTCTATCAGGGGCGAGGCAATCTGGTGAAACGGATTGAGGATTTTCGCAAGCTAGGGGTGCAATCCAACAAGAAATTAGACGCTAAAGTGTTGGCGAAAGCTGATATGAATGAAGACGAGTAGCAATGTAAATTCTGTGATTAGTTTCACAGTTCTTTGCAAAGCACCTAAAATTAATCCAGAAATTGAAGACATAATATAAATCATCGTAGGTGTCTTGGTGAAACAATGGATAATAATAAGTTACTGGCAATTTTAGGGCGTATTCCGCTTTTCAAAAACTTGGATGAAAAAGAGAAAAAACTGGTGCTGTCTATGCCGAAGGTTTATGAACTTTTTTCTCCCAATGAGCACATTGTTAAGGAAGGGGAGGTGTCTCCGTTTTTCTATATTTTGCTAACCGGTGAAGCCAATGTGGTTTGTAGAGGTCAAAAAGTGGCGAAGGTTAAGCCTCCTCAGTTTATCGGCGAAGTGGGATTTATATGCCGGGAGCCACGCATTGCAACGGTTGTTGCCACAGAGCAAGTGATGGCAATGAAACTTGATGCGGCCAATTTTGAAGAACTTCCAGCAAGGATCCGTGAAACCATTAAAGATAAAATTATTTCAGGTTTGGTTTCTAGGTTACGACAAGTCAATACTGCTCTGGTTGATTTGAAGAAAAACCCGATCTCCAAATCATCTTTGGATGAACAATATGCGGAATATGAGTTAATATAAATCTAGATGTAGCAGTTGATGATTGAACACAAGTGGCTTTTGACCTTTAAATAAGGTTTACACCACAAAACACTTGGAATGTGGGAATGTGTATATCAATATGCTCAAGGTGATTACGACATTATTTGTTGCCGAAAGGCAGGTGAAGGAATATGAATAATTTAAAACTAATGGAAGTGCTTGCTCGAGTACCTTTGTTCAAAGATTTACAGCCCTCAGAACGAGAAGCTGTCATACAAATGAAAAAGGTTTTCACTCCAATCAAAGCGCGTACTACTTTTATTATTGAAGGCGCTCATGAGCCATGGTTTTACATTATTCTTGCTGGTAAAGCTGAGGTTTATCACCGAAGTCATAAGATTGCTCAGTTACTTCCAGGGCAGTTTATTGGCGAAGTGGGTTTTATCTGTAAAGAGCCTCGTTCAGCGACAGTAAAATCTGCTGAAGAAATGGTGGTAATGAAGTTAGACTACGAAGCATTTCGCAAGCTACCTGTTCGCATTCGCGAATCTATCAAAGATAAAATTATTGGCGGCCTTGTTGACCGAGTAAATGGACTTAACGAAACCTATATCAAGGCGCAAGACGAGATTGAACGTCTTTCAAAACGCGTAGGGGATTTAGAGAGCGAAGTCGACAATCGTTTACCCGCATCGAAGAGACGATCTAGAATCTAGCATTTGATGTAAAGGCATTAATATTGAGAAGACTATTTGTTTATTTAGTACATACACCTAAAGCAAAATTAAATAGTCTGCGTCTTACCTTCTTATTTTGCTTTTGGTGTTGGGCTGCTCAGTCAATTGCTGAAATAACCGATTTTGGCCACCATCACTTTCTGGCCGTAGATACCAAAGAAAACGCGATCCCCGGCGATATTGTAACGGCCATGTTGCAGGACGAACGCCATTACATCTGGATTGGTACCATGCAAGGGCTAGTCCGCTACGATGGATATAAATACCATAGCTATACCAGTGACCCAGCTGATCCTAAGGCAATTATCGGTGATGATATTCGCACACTATGGCAAGCAGCAGACGGCAAAATTTGGGTAGGAACCTTTGCAAAAGGTTTATCTATATACGACCCAAGCTCAGATGACTTTATCAATGTACCTTTCGCTACGGAAAACACCAAAGGGTTATCTGATGGTTGGGTAAAAGCTATCGCTGGAGACAATAAGGGAAATGTATTTATCGGTACCGATTTTGGTATCGACTGGTTGGCTGCTGATGGCACCATCAAATCTACTTTCAAGGCCATAGAAGGCTGTTTTAGTGCTCAAGACCGAATGGGGGTAAGGGCGCTTTACACGCAAAACGGGCAACTTTGGGTGAGCACTGAGTCCGGCACCTGTCTTGTAGATATTACAACATCAACGCAGGAATTATTGTCGGGCACTATGCAGTTTACAGAGCGAGATATTCAAGTTGTTCGCTACCTGACGGCACAAAACGGTGATATTTGGTTGGGTACGCGTTCCCATGGCGCTTTTCACTGGTCAGTTAGCGAAGAAAAACTGACTCAGATCACGTATTTAGATAATGAAACTAATGTTGATGCGTTTTGGGTACCAGAGTTAGCCCAAGTCAATGAGTCTGAATTATGGCTAGGCACGGCGGGGGCAGGTCTACTAATCGTAGATATAGATTCTCTTCGCGTGAAACGCAAAGTACAGCACAATCCACTGCTCGAGCATTCATTGGGTATGGATGACATTGGTGCGTTGTTGCACGATAGGTCTGGGTTGTTGTGGGTTGGAACATGGGGAGAGGGACTGTATCGATACAATGCTGCCAACCCCGCATTTATGACGCTAAGACAAGATGGTAGTGAAAACGGACTGACGTTCAAAGATGTCCAGTCGGTTTTAGCCAGACGTAATGGCGATGTTTATGTGGGCACCCGAGGTAAAGGAGTCGATATCTTTTCGCCAAAGAAGGGAAAAGTGAAGAGGATTACGCCAGAAGAACTCGGCAGTGGCCACATAGCGGAAGTTGAAGAGACAGCCGATGGTTCCGTTTGGATGGGAACGCGCAAAATGGGCGTGTCACGCTTGCTTCCCGATGGCAATACGATTCAGCATTACAACAAAGCAAACGGCTTTCCCGCAGACCAGGTACTGACCATTACTGAAAATGGTCAAGAGGGCGCTTATTTTGGCACCGATGTAGGTTTGGTGTATTGGGATGCTGCGACGGATAAGTTTACCCATATATCTCAACGCACCGACTCACAGGAACCGTTTCTTCAAGGTATTTATTCGATGGCGATTGACCAGGATAACATGTTGTGGATTGGCACCGGACAGGGCTTGTTCCTATACAATCGTTTGTCTGAATCACTAAGGCAGATAGATTCTCTGGCAGTTGAGGCTCCCCTTTCTAATCAAAACATTATTACTTTGTTGGTAGATAGAGACAATAAACTGTGGATATCGACCATGACCGGGGTAGATGTTCTCGAGGGATGGGTTGATGCCAAGCCAATATTTAAGTCTATCAACAATCAACTTGGTTTATCCGAACATAAAGTGTGGGGCAGTATTATAGAGGATAACCAGGGATGGATTTGGTCCGAAAATTACATTATCAATCCTTTCACTATGGAAGCATACCCGCTAGTAGATAGTGACGGTTGGGAAAATGGCAATAAATGGCATGGTTCATTGGATAAAATGCCGTCGGGCATGCTATTGTTTGGCGGTACATCCGGTTTGGTCATTGCCGATCCTTCAAAATTTCGTCCCTGGCTGAACACCCCAATTACCCATGTGACTAAATACTTAGTGGATGGAAAAGCACAACCTCTTACCTTTGGAGAGGTATTAGTGTTAGGGGAACAGACAAAATCCTTTAGCCTACAGCTAACCGCGTTAGATTTTTTAGAACCTACAAAAACGCGCTACCAATATAGATTGTTGGGATTTAATGATAGTTGGACATCCGTGTTAACCGCTGACCGTACAGCTCGATTCACCAAGTTAGATCCGGGTCAATATGAGCTGCAATTTAGAGTAACAAACCATACCGGTGATTGGTTACCACCTGCGAGATTTCGCGTAATCAAAGAAGCCCAGTGGCATCAAACCAAATGGTTTAATATTGTGTTGCTCATCAGTGTCTTTGGTATTGTTTATCTGCTTTTCAGAGCACGCTTGCAATCACTTCAACTACAGAAGCATGAGCTCGATGAATTAGTCATGGCACGCACCGCCGAATTAGAGAAAGCCAACAAAGATAAAGGCAGAATTATGGGCGTAGTCGCCCACGACATAAAAAATAAAATTAGTATTACCACGGGCTACTTGGACTTGTTACTAATGGGCGGAACCAGTCTTAAATCGAGTCATTACATTGACTATGTTAAAAAAGCCCATGATGCGAGTTTAGTTTCGAGTGAAATTGTTGAAGAGCTAAGAGCGTTTAGTAAGCTCAATGCCGAATTTGATGAATTAGAAACAGAGGAAGTTGACCTATCACAGTTTATCACCTCAACTATAGAAAGCTTCCAGCCTCGGGCTCTCGCCAAACAAGTGTTGTTGAAAACTGGACAGTTTGGTCATGGAATAAGTTACGCAATTAACAAAACGAAGTTTGCTAGTATTTTAGATAATTTGCTCGCAAATGCGATTAAGTTTACTGAACCACAAGGCAAAGTGACATTGTCGTTACGCCGCATAGAGAATCAAATTAGTCTCGAGGTGAGTGATACCGGTATTGGTATTTCTGAAGCCAATTTGCCTCACATCTTTGAACCGTTTGCGTCTACCAATCGAGACAGCTCAGAAAACGATACCTCCAGTGGATTGGGGTTATTTATTGTTAAAGCACTGGTAGAGCAACATAGTGGCACAATTAAATTGAAAAGCACCGAAGGAGAAGGTACTCACGTGACAATCAGGTTTCCGATCCTTGGCTAGTATCGAGCTAAGCTCAATGCGTCAAGTAAGGGGCAATGTAGTCTTTGAATATGGGTTCAAGATTGTCTAACACGACTGATTTCCCTAAAATATCCAAAGACGAAATTAACGTCTGAACATTAGACAGTGTGGTCTGTTGTTCATAAAAATGAGCTGTTCTTAAGTGGCTCAAATGCCATTTTTCTTCGGCTATTTTACCTCTTCCATGCGTGTAAACGTGTGAAAAGCCATAATCATTGGCATGCAGTTTAAGAAACTCATACAACCCTTCGCACGGCCCGCCTGGAAGGTATTCCTTGTCTATCAATTGCAGTGAGTTGCCACTTTCCTTAATCGCGTCGGCATCATATACATCGACGTCTGTTCCCCAATGATGTCTTGACGCACCGGGCAGAGCTGACCAGTTCAAAATCGCAAATACGCGCTGTGTTGTAGATAAGGCATTGAAATCTAATTCAACACCGTCAGTATCATACAGAGGTTTAAGGCCTTGCCATTTAGCGTTCCAAATGACAGTTTGACGCTCAATCGAACGAAAACCACTGGCCACACTCATATCCACTCCAAAAGATCTAGCTGCCTTCTGCATTGCTGTTAAGTCGGCCAATATATCGCGGTGAACGGTTTGACCGTCAATCGTTTCAATAAGTGGAAGTGGTGTAGGCATGAGGATTATTCGGTTAATAGGTTCACTAAAACTTGTTGGTATATATCTGTTAGTTTTTCCAGATCATCTACGCTAACGCATTCGTTTACCTTGTGGATAGTTGCATTTACAGGCCCCAATTCGACGACTTGCGCTCCGGTGGGAGCAATGAATCTGCCGTCGGATGTGCCTCCAGCCGTAGATAATTTGGTTTCTCTGCCAACTACGGTTTTAATCGCGTCTTTTGTCGCGTCAACTAAACTACCGGTATCGGTAAGAAACGGCTGGCCATTGAATATCCAACTTATGTCATATTCCAATCCGTGTTTATCTAGTATCGCAAGCGTGCGTTTAATCAATTCTTGGTCGGTTACTTCAGTTGAAAAACGAAAGTTAAAGCACACTTCGAGATGACCAGGAATCACATTTCCCGCACCGGTTCCTGCGTGAATATTCGATATTTGGAAGCTAGTGGGCGGAAATGACGCATTGCCATCATCCCAATGCTCCTGCGCTAATTCTGCTAGCGCTGGTGAAGCCAGATGCACTGGGTTTTTGGCTAAATGCGGATAGGCAACATGACCTTGAATGCCTTTAACCGTTAAATTTCCTGTTAACGAGCCTCGGCGACCATTTTTGACAATATCGCCCACATGAGTGGTACTCGATGGTTCTCCCACAATGCAATAATCAATCTTTTCGCTACGTGCTTCAAGGGTGTCAACTACACGCGTTGTGCCATTAATAAAAGGCCCTTCTTCGTCACTGGTAATCAGAAAGGCGATAGAGCCTTTGTGGTTTGGCTTAGATGCAACAAAGCGCTTTGTTGCGACTAACATGGCGGCGAGACTGCCTTTCATATCCGCCGCGCCGCGACCGTGCAACATACCGTCGATTCCTTTTGGGGTGAAGGGCGGGTTGTCCCAATTTTCGACGGGGCCGGTAGGTACCACATCCGTATGACCCGCAAAGCAAAATACAGGCTTTTCTGTGCCTTTCCTGATCCATACATTATCGGTGTCTTCAAAACGCATATGCTCAGCTGTAAATCCTGCCGAGCCTAGGAGTTCTTCCATCAATTTTTGACAGCCAGCGTCTTCAGGCGTAACGGATTCTCGCGAGATAAGTTCTTTTGCCAGCGCGAGTACTTCTGAATCAATTGCCATTTAATTTCTCCGTTAATACGGTTTCATTGTAACCCAACATCAAATCAGAACCTGTTTGAATAATTGGACGCTTAATCATCGCTGGGTATTCAATTAATAGTGCAAGAGCAGTTTCGGCATTTAGCGCAGATTTTTGTTCATCAGATAGTTGTCGATAGGTTGTGCCACGTTTGTTTAAGACATTTTCCCAGCCTAACTCGTTAACCACTGATTCAAGCCAATCTGCGTTTAGACCGTCTTTGCGATAATCGTGGAAGGTGTGTTCGATATCGTTATTTGTAAGCCATTTGAGTGTTTTTTTAATAGTGTCACAATTTTTGATGCCGTAAACGGTGGTCATGTGCGTGTTGTACCTTAATCAGTCTGAATTGATGGAGAATTAAATAAGTAGGGAAGGGTAATGTAGCTCAAATTAAATTACTAGAGGCGGTGGCACTTAAACTAACAAGTTCATTATCTCGTCTTCCATTGCGCGTACTTGCCGATAGTTCGGCACAACGCCTTTTAATTTATCGCTGTTCATTACGGTTACTGCAAAGACTGTTGAATCGAGTTGTCTCTTCATTTTAGGAAGATCAAATTCAAGAATCGTCGTACCGGCTTTTACGATTTGTCCCACTTTAATCCTAGGCTTGAATCCTTCACCCATCATTTTCTCAGCATTAATGCCAACTTGAATAACGAGCCTAATACCAGCCTTACTTTTAAGCCTAATTTGCTCACAAGTGGGGTTGAAGTGCTCAACGATACAATCGAGGGGCGCGACTATTTGATAGCCACTTGGTTCGACTAATACGCCTTCGCCCATCAGTCTTAATTTGAATCGGAAGTGTGGGTGTTCGTCTAATGGTTTAACGCGACCATTCAGTGGTGCTGAGATAGGAATTTTCTTCTTGTGAGGCGGCAGCTCTGAGCCGACGCAAAGGTTGCCAAATAAATCCATGTGATTAGATGATGACTTTATACCCGTCGTTCTCGAGCGCTTCTGCTGCCGAGTGTAAGTCTTTTTCTTTCACAAGAAAAAAGTCGGTTTCGAAGGTTGATACAACAAAAATACTCACTTTTGCCGCGGCAAGGACAGAACCAATTTGCGCCATGATACCCACCATAGATAATTCCAGCGGTCCAAGCACTTCTAGAGCGCGCCAATCACCATCAGATTCATCTGAATCGATAGGAATAGTGTCTGGAACCACAATAGACAGCTCATCAGCGGTTTTCCCAATAAAATAGACCGACGCTGAAAACACCGATTTAGGAATGTCTGCATCCATTACCAGGCTGTGAACCGTAAATTTATAGGGTAACGTTGCTAGGGTTTGCTTTGGCATACCGAGTCCTTTTAATTCCAGCTTGAGATTTTGCGCAACCTTCGCGTCTGTTGCAAGAAAAGATTCATATTCTGCGAATTTTATTACTGCGCCGAAGTTATTCACTAAAGTTGTGGATAAAACTGGGGGTAACGACTGTATTTATCCACAATTATATGATTAATATGAAGTTTTTGTGATGAATATGAAATAAACAGCTGTATAAAGTCGCAGCAAACATTGATCGTTACTAACCCAATTCCTGTGTTTTTATTGCACACAAGCTGCTGTCTATCAAACAGCTTTGCATAAGACAAAGTTTGCATCTTGTTGTTATCTGAGTAAAAGTGTCACCTGCTAATAAAGGAGAGTTTAATTGCTAGACGTTTATGCCGGTTCTCGCGCACTTCATCAGTTAAAAATCGAAGGATTTAAACCAGAACAATTTGGAACGGTTTTAGGGGCTTCTGGTGGACCTAAATGGTTTGTGCTCGCTGGAATAGATAGGGTTATGGTGTCTGAGTTCTTAGCGGGCACTGAGGAAACCATTGATTTTGTGGGTTCCTCAGCAGGTGCATTTCGTTTTGGTTGCTTGACCCAAAAGGATCCTGTAGCCGCGATAAATTCTTTGGCAAAACATTATTCCGAAACCGTATACAGCGACAAGCCGACGGTCGCGGAGATATCTGAAAAGGCGGTAAGGTTGATAAACACAATTTTACCCGAGAGTGCCCAGCATGAGGTCTTGACCAATCCTAATAGGAAAGCACACTTCATTGTTGCTCGTTGCAAAAATGCCGTGGCTTATGAAAATCAAGCACTACAGATGCTTGGCTTAGGATTAAGTGCCGGTGCAAATATCTTTTCTCGACGTTTACTAAACTTGTTTTATGAACGTTTTGTTTTTTCGGTACCGGATCGCAAGTTGCAATTTAATGATCCTAGTCATCTAGAAACCGCAGTAGTTAACTTATCCAAAAACAACTTAATTGATGCATTACTGGCCTCAGGTGCCATACCTGGCATTTTGAAAGGCATTGAGAATATTAAGGGGGCGGCGCCTGGGATGTATCGTGACGGCGGTGTTACCGACTATCACTTTGACCTTAACTTCACACAGGGAAACAAGCTCGTTTTGTTCCCGCATTTTTATTCACGGCCCATTCCAGGTTGGTTTGATAAGTCGTTAAAGTGGCGTCATCCACACCGCACCAGTTTTGAAAATGTGGTTATGGTAGTGCCCTCAGAGGAATTCATAGCCAGTTTACCCTACTGTAAAATTCCTGATAGACATGACTTCACTAAAATGACCGCCGAACAAAGGTTGCCTTATTGGAAAACCGTATTGTCTGAGACGGATCGATTGGGTGAAGCATTCATGGAATTAACGAATCACAGTAAATTGATGGAAGTCATTAAACCTTTACCCTTCAAAACGAGCTAAAAATCGACAGTCGAGTAAGTTTTTAATTTGAATTATCAAAAATTACTTGCACCCGCGGCGCAGGCTAGCTACTATACGCGCCGCTTTCAGCAGTCTGAAACGCTTCAAAAATAGTGCGTCCGTAGCTCAGTTGGGCGAGGCGTGGTCTGCGAAGCAGACATTGAGCAATAGGTAATTGCTCAATGAATAACGAGCGCGAGGTCGTGGATGACCGAGCTGAAACCAAGCTTCATGGAAGAATTGTTGGCGCAAAGCTAACAAACACAATGTGCGTCTATAGCTCAGTTGGTTAGAGCGCTACCTTGACATGGTAGAGGTCCCCTGTTCGAGTCAGGGTAGACGCACCAATCTCTTTTCTAACCGTTAGAATTATCCAACTCACACATTTGAATGACAGCTCGCGATTAGATCGTATGAGCCTGCAATTTCACTATTCTTCATTGGACAAGCCTAGTTGTTAACCCCGATACTAATACACTACTCTCAGCTCCATTATTTTGCTTTAGGAAAATGTCTTACCCATGTCTGTAATATCTACTCAACCAGTGCTTTCTGAATCAACACCCATCAATGACAACACGCTGAATATGGTGGCTCGAATTCCAACAAAGCAGCTGTTACATGTGTTTGAAGAAGGCTTTTTCACTAAACTTCAAGACAAAGACCTAATGCGATTAGCCGTACTTCTCGCGCAAAAAGGCTATGAAGAAGGTGGTTGCGCTATAGGAGGTGTAGTTCGCAGCAACAAAACGGGGCTGATTTTAGGAAAAGGGCACAACAAACATATACAAGAAAGTCGTTTATATTGGCACGGCGAAACCGATGCCTATAATGATGCCTATAACAATGGCAATCCTGATTTTAGCGAAGCAACTGCTTATACGACCTTAACTCCTTGTTCCGTTTGTACGGCTTTAACCTTTAGCCATAGTTTCTCGCGTATTGTGATTGGTAATCGTTTAGGTGGTGTCAATCAAGAAAATGAAGACTTATTGCGCGATAAAGGCGTCCAAGTTGATATCCTCGAAGACCCTTTAGGCGTTGCTTTATATGCCCAGTACGCTCAAGAAAAACCAGAACAAGACACCAGAGATTGGCAGGGGCAGGCGGGAGTTGTTCGAGCTGGATTGCAAGGGAACGATTGCGGCAGTTGTTAATCGAGTAAGCTGCTACTTCTCACTATATTGCTCACGAAGTGCCGAGGGCATGAGTCCAAATTGCGCCTTAAATTGTTTGCTGAAATAACTGTGCTCAGTAAAACCGCATTGGTAAGCTACTTCTAATATTGGGGCGTTTGTTTCGATTAGCAGACGTCTCGCGTTCTCGAGCCTTATTTTGTTAAGAAACTGATTTGGCGTTTTCCCCAAATATTTCTTAAAACGTCGCTCTAGGGCGCTGACCGACAAACATGAAAGATCAGCGAGTTCTTCGATACTTATCGTCTGCGCAAAATTTTTACGAATAAAATCTACGGGCACTTTGATCGGTTCAATATGAGAAAGTGCTTTTGAAGACTGATCGAGAAAGTGGGTGAAGCCATAAGTGCCTACTAAGTTTCCTTCTGGGTCTTTGAGCGGACGTTTTGATGTGGAAAACCAGCCAAATTCCCCGTTAGCTAAGTGATTCATTTCCAAGCGATCAGTAACCAATTCGCCTTGCATCACCTTCTTGTCGTCTAACATATACTGTTCAGCCAGGTGTGGAGGTGAAATAGTTAAATCGTTTTTGCCAATTAAGCTCTTCATGCTTCTGCCAGTGTGATCGACAAATTTTTGATTTACATGAAGAAAATTACCCTCCAAGTCCTTTATCCAGAAAAGGGTGTCCGGTACTAAATCAAACATCTCGATAAGAGCGTTTATCCCGACTCTGGTGAGCAGTGATTCTACCTGTTTATTTATAATCGGTACTGTCATAAACAATATTTAAAAAAGATAATGTCGCCGAATTTATCATGTTGCAAACCGAATTTCTATTAACCCTTTTTGATTTCTTGAAGGATACTTTTTACATGATGTTAACAAACTGCGCTCGCAATAAAGCCTAATTAATGTACAAACATTTTGGTATTTAGTTTTTTAGTAACGATAATTTCCCGGAAGTAAAGGGTTTCTGTTCCACGTCAGTGCCCTTTTTTCCGCCTTCCTTTTCTAATCATTTTTTGCTTTCAACTAATTACGAAATTTAGAATGTGCCGAAAATATTACAATCTCTGCATTCGAATTATAGTGCACCATTTTAAGTAAACGTGTTTTATCACGCCCAATTTAGTTTAAAAAATAAACACATTGCCGGAAACAGAGCAAGAAAGTTCGATAATATGGGCGTTAAAAGAGTGCCTAGGCCGAAAATGTCATATAGCTCAACGAATTTCTAATAGCATTTATTGGTCGCAATAATAGATACTTATAACATTAAATTTACAAAATATTGCTATTGGCTTTGGTTGGGAAAAGTTAAGTGACGGTGAAAAGTAAAATAAGAATGGGAATGATAGGTGGTGGACAAGGTTCGTTTATCGGAAAAGTTCACCGTCATGCAGCTGCGCTAGATTCAGAGATTGAACTGGTTTGTGGCGCGTTTAGTAGCGATGCTGAAAAAAGCATCTCCTCAGGTAAGGCTCTATATCTAGACGAAAAACGCTGCTATTCAGATTTTACACAAATGTTAAAAATTGAATCGACATTGCCTGATAGCGAAAGAATGCAGTTCGTTTCAATAGTAACGCCGAATCACTTACATTTTCCAGCTGCTAAAGCCGCACTTGAGGCGGGCTTCCATGTTATGAGTGACAAGCCTGCTACCATGACACTTGAGCAAGCCATTGAACTGCGAGAAATCGTAAAGAAGAGTGGAAAGCTCTATGGGCTAACTCACACTTACTTGGGTTACCCAATGGTCAAACATGCAAAAGTACTCATAGAATCAGGTGAGTTAGGGAACGTACGCAAAGTCATAGTTGAATACCATCAAGGCTGGTTAGCGACAACTGAAGATGAAAATAGCAAACAGGCGAGCTGGCGGCTCGATCCCAAACAAGCAGGCATAAGCTGCTGCATGGGAGATATTGGTGTGCATGCGGCGAACTTGATGGAATATATAACCGGTTTACAAATCGAAACGTTGTCAGCTGATTTGGGTTCGGTGGTAAAGGGACGACTGTTAGATGACGACGGAAGCGTCCTAATGCGCTTAACCAATGGTGTTCGCGCATCACTATCTGCGAGCCAAATCGCTGTTGGGGAAGAGAATAACTTGGCTATTAGGGTCTACGGTGATAAAGCGAGTTTGCATTGGCAACAACAAGAGCCCAATTCCCTGGAGATAAAAAGACATAATTTGAGCTCCACTGTCGCTCGAATTGGTGTTGGGAATTTTTCAGAACGGGTTACAAACGCAACGAGGATCCCTGCGGGGCATCCTGAGGGATACATTGAAGCATTCGCTAATTTATACCGCAGTTTTGCTGTGCAAATAAGAGATTTTGAAGCAGCGCAACAACCAAGCGCTGAACATTACGTGCCGGGAATTTTTGAAGCAGTTAGAGGCATGGCATTTATTGAGAACGTTGTAGCATCGAACTTATCAGACGCTAAGTGGCATGAGTTTGTTACTGAACATTCTCCGTTACCGCAATAATAACAATGAGCAAAAATATGAAACAAATCAAAGGGCCGGGAATATTTCTCGCACAATTTGTTGGAGATGAGGCTCCGTTTAATAATTACGCTAATTTGTGTAAGTGGGCAAGTGACTTAGGTTACAAAGCCGTTCAACTGCCCAGTTGGGATGACAAAATAATGGATTTGTCTAAGGCTGCAGAGAGTAAGACTTACTGTGATGAATTGGCTGGTATTGCGGCTGAACATGGTTTAGAGATATCCGAGTTGTCGACTCACTTACAGGGGCAATTGGTAGCAGTGCATCCAGCTTATGATGAGTTATTTGACAACTTTGCGCCTGACAATATTAAGGGCAATGCTAGGGCTAAACAGCAATGGGCGACATCTCAGCTATTGGATGCGGCCAAAGCCAGTGCAAATTTGGGACTAAATGCGCATGCAACCTTTTCTGGCGCCTTGTTGTGGCAAACTGTTTATCCTTGGCCGCAAAGACCTGATGGTTTAGTGGAAGTAGGCTTTAAGGAATTAGGCGAACGTTGGTTACCCATTTTAAATGCCTTTGAAGACGCGGGAACTGATGTCTGTTACGAGCTTCATCCAGGTGAAGATTTACATGATGGTATTACCTTTGAACGCTTTTTAGAGGCGACAAATAATCACCAAAGAGCCAATATTCTCTATGATCCAAGTCATTTTCTATTACAACAGCTTGATTACCTGGCGTTTATCGACATTTACCACGAACGCATAAAAGCATTTCACGTTAAAGATGCTGAATTTAGACCTGATGGTCGCTGTGGCGTTTATGGTGGTTATGGCTCATGGCTGGAAAGAGCTGGGCGCTTTCGTTCATTAGGCGATGGGCAAGTAGATTTTACCCAAATATTCTCTAAGCTGACCCAATACGGCTATGACGGTTGGGCGGTATTAGAGTGGGAGTGTTGTATTAAACACCCAGAGGACGGTGCAGCGGAAGGTGTACCATTTATCAATAAACATCTCATTAGGCCAGCTGAAAAATCGTTTGATGATTTCGCCGGTGGTGAACAAGATAATGAGAGAAACCTTCGAGTTTTGGGTTTAACTGAGGAGTAGGGGCAATGTCAAATAACAATAATAATGTCGGCGATAAAGTCTTTTTACTGAGCTGTATAGCCTTAACCGTTACCGCAATGACGTTTGCAATTCGCGCAGGAATTCTGGGCGAGTTAGGTGCGCAATACGGGCTTTCATCCGAACAGTTGGGCTGGATGAACGCAATGGCGTTCTTGGGCTTTCCTTTGGCCACCATGTTTGGTGGGGTACTTTACAATGCCTTTGGCGCTAAGAAACTAATCACTGCCGCATTTGTGTGTCATTTACTTGGGTTAGTGATGACAATCACCGCAGATGGCTTCTGGGGGCTTTTGATTTCAACGTTCCTAGTTGGATTCGCGAATGGCGCAGTTGAAGCAGGCTGTAACCCACTCATTGCTGAAACACATAAAGACAACAAAACCACGATGCTAAACAAATTCCACGTCTGGTTCCCCGGCGGAATTGTGATTGGTTCGTTGGTGTCTACAGGCCTATCTTCGATGTCATACGGTTGGCAAGTTCAGGTGGCAGCAATTATTTTGCCAACCCTCGTTTATGGTTATATGTTGTTTACGACAGAGTTTCCCGTTTTGGACTCTAAAGACCATTCAACCTTATCCAACGTGAAGAGCCTCTTCTCGCCTATTTATCTGTTTTTGATTGTTTGCATGACGCTGACGGCAACTACTGAGTTAGGTACGCAACAGTGGATTCAAAATATTCTAGGTGCCTCTGGTGCGACACCAATGCTAATTCTTGCACTAATTACCGGTATTATGGCCGTAGGTCGATACTTCGCAGGTCCGATTGTTCACAAGTTAAACCCAGCAGGCGTTTTAGTTTTCTCTGCAATTTTTTCGACCCTTGGTATTTATTTGATGAGTGTTGTGTCAGGACCAATGGTTTACGTTGCTGCAGTTTGCTTCGCTTTTGGCGTAACGTACTTCTGGCCAACCATGCTCGGGTGCGTGTCTGAATATACACCTAAAACTGGCGCTATGGGGCTATCGCTTATCGGCGGTGCTGGTATGTTTGCGGTAAGTATGTGGAACCCTGTCATAGGCTCTTGGATTGACAATGCAACGGCACAAGCACAGACGTTGAACCTGAGTGAAACTGAAGTGCAAATCGCTGCAGGTCAGGCGGTACTAGAAAATCTACTGGTGTTCCCCATTATCTTGATAGTGGCATTTATTGGTTTTTATGTGTTTCTCAATCGAGGTAAAAAGGCCATGACACAGGAGGCGGCGTAAATGAGTAACTCGGAAAACCCGTCTCGTCGCGACTTCCTTAACAAAATGCGGGGTGCGGCGGTTGCTACTACGGCGATTGGTTGGTTAACAACAACTCAAATGTCAGCGGCGCTTGCCTACGATATCCAGACAAATAGTGAAAGCAGAGACGGTAAACTACTGTCAAAAGAGCAGTTAAGACAATTAAAAGCAATTGCTCAAACCATTATTCCTAAGACCGATACTTTAGGCGCCGGGGATGTTGATTGCCATGGTTTTATTGACCACCAACTCGTGACATGTCACAGCAATGAAGAGCAGCAAAAAGCGGTGTCAGTACTGGCGTTTATAGATGCCGCGAGCCAGTCTTCGCAGCAGCGCAGTTTTGACTTGCTTGAACCACAACAACAGCAAGCATTACTGGAAGCTATAGAAGCCAATAATGGTTTCACAGACCCACAAAAAAACGACTTTGTATTCTTAAAACAACTCGTGGTGTTTGGTTACTTTACGAGTCAGGTTGGTGCTTCTGAAACGCTCAACTACATACCCGTTCCAGGTGGCTACAAACCATCAGTGCCGGTGGATGAGAACTATAAAAACTCTGGCACCTTGGCCTATTACTAAGGGAGATAAGACGATGCAAATTGAAGATTTATTTATCTCCGAGAGCAATGAAGTTTATGACGTTATTATTGTAGGTAGTGGTGTTACTGGCGGCTGGGCAGCAAAAGAGTTTGCTGAGCGCGGCTTTAAAACCTTAATGGTGGAGCGCGGTCGCAAGGTGATTCATCAAAAGGATTACCCAACTGAGGGTAAGGCACCTTGGCAATATGCCAACCGAACTAAAGTCGCGCGTGCCGAGATTGAAGATAAATACAAAGTTCAAAGCAAGTGTTATGCGTTCAGTGAACAGACTAAACACTTCTTTGGCAATGACAAAGATTTACCGTATAGCGTAGAAGAGGGCACCAAGTTTGATTGGATCCGCGGTAACCAACTCGGCGGTAAGTCGCTGACCTGGCACCGCCAAACTTACCGAATGAGTGATTACGACTTCAATGCGAATAAAGCCGATGGTCACGGTAATGACTGGCCCATTCGCTACAAGGACCTAGCATCTTGGTACAGCTATGTCGAAAAGTTCGCGGGTATTTCGGGTGGCATCGATAATCTACCTCAACTACCCGATGGAGAGCACTTGCCACCATTTGAGATGAACACGGTTGAGAAACACGTCAAACAAAAATTAGCAAAAGCTTTTCCAGAACGTCCTATGGTTAATGGCCGTTGTGCACATTTGTCCAAGGCACAACCTCATCACAATCAGCATGGGCGTATTCAGTGTCAGGCGCGCAACGAGTGTCAAAAAGGCTGCTCGTTTGGTGCATACTTCTCGACACAAAGCTCAACACTCCCCGCAGCAGCAAAAACCGGTAATTTGTCGATTGCTTCTGATTCAGTGGTGCACAGCGTTATTTATGACGAGACCACAAATCGTGTTGTTGGCGTGCGTATTATTGATGCGAACACTAAAAAAGAGCACGAGTACCGCGCTAACATGGTTTTTCTCTGTGCATCTACTTTGGGGTCTACGCAAGTTTTACTGCACTCTACCAGCAAAAAATTCCCGAATGGATTGTCCAACTCCTCAGGTGTCTTAGGCCACTATTTAATGGATCACAACTTCAATGCTCGCGGTGGCGGCACCATTGAGGGCTTTGAAGGTGAAACCGACTACGGTAGAAGACCGACCGGTGTATACGTTCCCAATTTCCAATTTGAACCAAAGCGTTACAAAAGTAGTTACGTTCGTGGGTACGCCTTAGGCGGAGATGCCTCCAGGGGCGATTGGAAAGGGCGCACGTGGCAAGATGGTATCGGCGTCAATTACAAAGAGGCCATAACACGTCCCGGGCCTTGGCATTTTTACATGTACGCACAAGGCGAAATGTTGCCGCGTTATGAAAACATGGTGAGCTTACACAGCAGTAAAAAAGACGCGTGGGGCATACCGCAGCTACATTTTAACTGTCAGTTTTCTGACAATGAAAAGCTTATGATGCACGACGCTGCCAATGAAATCAGAGCCATGCTGGAAAAAATTGGGGCGAAGGATATTTATAGTTATTCATCGGTGGATGATGCTTCACCAGGCTTAGCGATTCATGAGTTGGGCACTGCGAGAATGGGGCGTGACCCCAAAGACTCGGTGTTAAATGGATATAATCAAAGTCACGATATTCCAAACTTGTTTGTCACCGATGGTGCATCTTACTGCTCATCAGCGACGGTTAATCCGTCTCTCACCTTTATGGCATTAACTGCTAGAGCGGTCGATTACGCCGTTAATGAAGTTAAAAACAAGCGTATTTAAAGGATACAAGAAGATGAATATGAAACCTAAGTTAATAGCTGCCTTTGTTTCTTTGTGCGCTACCACGTCTGTATTTTCCCATGAAATCGGTCTGCAATTGCATAGCATGCGTCATCAAATGGAGGAAGATCTACCTAAGGCTTTAAAACAGGTACATGATTGGGGCTTCGAAGTCGTTGAGGGCGGCGGCAAGCTATAAGGATATTCAGTAAATGGCTTTAAAGCACTGCTTGACGAACACCAATTAGACATTGTTAGTGTTGACAGTAGTTTCGAAGAAATTCGCGATAACCCGATGGCGGCAGTATACAAAGCCCAGTCGTACGGTGCTAAATTTGCCACCGTGTATTGGATCCCTCACGAGTTTGACAAACCATTCACTATTGAACATGCCAAAGCGGCGGTCGATGTCTTTAATACAGCAGGAAAGATCCTCCGGGAAAATGGCATCACCTTACAATATCATCCTCACGGATACGAGTTTCAACCTCACGAAGATGGCACCATTCTCGATTACATGCTGCAAAATGTTACAGATGCAACATTTCAAATGGACGTTTTTTGGATTAAACAAGGTGGTGGTGACCCAACGGGGATCCTTAAAAAATACGAAGGCAAGTTTACGTCAGTGCATTTGAAAGATAGACGTATTGGCAGTCCCAACAGTAGCAATGGTGCTGCAGACAAAGATACTAACGTCGTTTTGGGGACGGGGGATGTAGGTATTGCCTCAGTTGTAGAAGAAGCTAAGCGCCAAGGTATTCGCTACTTCTTTGTCGAAGATGAATCTGAGAGAGTGTTAAAGCAGGTACCGGCCAGTCTGCTGTACCTGCACGGGTTATAACACAAACCAAAAAATAACAGAAAGAAAAAAGGAGCCATTTGGCTCCTTTTTTACATTGCATTGGCGCGACAGTAGTGTTGAATAAAATCCCAATGATTAGGCCAAGTCGCCGCTTTTTTGTTGGCATTGTTTTTGGCGTTATCTAGAAACTTTTGTAGCTCGTCATCTGTCATCATATCGACAATCGGGTGATAAGCTTTTGGATGCATTCCTTGACCTATTAAACACTGCACCCATGACGTTTCACCGAACAGTTCGCTGTCTTTCTTAAACACTTTTCCAGTCTCAGAAAACAGATTTAACCTGTGTTTAAGCGAATCTGGTATTGGCATGTTTTGACAATGACGCCAAAACGCGGTGTCCGTGCGCTGTGTCACATGATAATGCATGATAATGAAGTCTCGAATACCCAGAGCTTCATCTCTGGTTTGCTGGTTGTATTCGTCGATGTCGGCTTGATTTATGTCTTGCTGTGGGAACAAGGTCAGTAGTCTAACGATTGCTTTTTGGAATAAATGAATACCGGTTGACTCCAGTGGTTCAATAAAACCTGAAGACAATCCTACCGCAACACAGTTTTTAACCCAATGTTTACGGCGACTACCTGTTTTGTATTTTATTACACGTGGATCGTTTAATCGCTTGCCCTCGATATTATTCAGCAAGGTATCAATTGCTTGGTCGTCGGAAATGTACTTTGAACAGAAAACGTGGCCGTTGCCTGTGCGATTTTGCAGTGGAATACGCCATTGCCATCCCGCCTCTCGTGCAATGGAGCGGGTATATGGTATCGGCGCTTGAACCGATTCGGTTTGCACGGCAATGGCGCTGTCACAGGGTAAATAGTGGCTCCAATCATCATAGCCAGCATGCAATGTTTGTTCGATCAACAGGCCTCTAAAGCCCGTACAGTCAATAAATAAATCGCCTTCAACAATTTGACCAGAGGCTAGTTTCAAGCCACTAATATGACCATTTTCTTGATTGAGCAATACTTCTTCAATAGAACCTTCAATGCGTTTGCCACCGCAAGATTCAGTCAACTTGCGTAAATATTTTGCGTAAAGACCCGCATCTAAGTGGTAAGCGTGGTTCAAATCTTGATTTGGTAATACCGCAAATTTGTTGGCTTTGGCTCCGACATACTCTGGTACATAATCACCTATTTCAGTCACCATGCCTTTTTCTTTGCCTTTTAACCAAAAGTGATGAAAACCACATGCCCAGCAATCGGGTCTTAAGTAGCCAAACGAGTGAATGTAGTTTTCGCCCACGTTTTTCCAGTTCTCAAAGGAAATACCTAATTTAAAGGTGGCATTGGTGGCCGCCATTAGTTGTCGTTCATCAATTTTTAACAGACGGTGCAATAGGTGAAGAGTCGGAATGGTTGCCTCTCCAACACCAACCGTAGGAATAAGGTCTGATTCAACTAGTGAAACATCAACCGTTTTACCTAAAAGACGAGTGAATGCGGCAGCAGCCATCCAGCCGGCGGTGCCTCCACCGGCGATGACAATTCGTTTAACTTTATTTTCCACGGGGTCTCACCATTATTTAATTCTTATTTATCGTTTGTATTTATTTAATATGTCAGCGCGCAGTTTTCTTGCTGCTAATTCATCTATTGGTAGCGACAATATATCTTTTGCAGAGTCTGGAATTTGTTTGTGATCGTCTAATTCTGCATCGAAGATGTAATGATCGAATATGTGTTTCCATGCGTCGCGCTGTTCTTTGGGTAAACTGCGCAAACTGAGTATTGCGGCCAACAAAGCATTATTGGGTTTACCCATGTATGCTGGTGTATCTCGCCACCAATGGGTTATCAGTACGTTCAATGTACTTAGTGCTTCAACATGATGCCACCACATACTAGGTATGATTAGGGCATCACCAGGAGCAAGTTCGGTTATTTGGGCATTAGCAAGAGCATTTCTAAATTTTGGGTACTTTTGAAAATCGGGCTCGGCAAAATCCACCATGCTAATCTCTTGACCGCCAGGGGCAAACTCAATGGGGCCAGGATAAAGGTTGCTAATTTGGTCGGGAGGAAATAGCGTAAAGCGACGTCTGCCAACCACATTGCAAGCTACATTGGTGGGAAAGTCGTAATGTGCCGCTATTCTCGATTGGTTACCTATCCAAAAACTGACAATGGGGTTGGCATTTGGAATAGCACATGAGTTTGCGGTCAGTAAATCTGGAAACCAGCGCTTTGCATCTGTAGAGGCCACGTACGCAGTGGGCGGATTAGCTGATGTTTTGTGTTCAAATATTGTGGCGAATAGCTGTCCTAAATGAATCTTAGAACGGGCAAAATTAAACTCACTGATATCTTGGTTATAGAATATCCGCCCGTTATTTTCAGGTGCCCCATAACTGGCATGTACCGGTTCACCTGAATAGTGTTGCATAAGGTAGTCAGCCGCGGTTTCGTCCGATTTTAACCCTTGTTCGACTAGGGGCCATTCTTTGCAGAAGCCTCGAAGAACGATGGGGGTCTTACTATAGAGAATATTCTCATCGACATTTCCAGAAGTAATGCCGTTAAGTTCATCTATGGTATGCGCTACTTGCAACATAATACCGTTAGAGTCCCATTTGACTATTCTTGCGCTTCAATAAATGGCTGACATTACCTTGCGATGCCATGGTGAAATGTATCGCTTGTAGATACCCAGATTTTGCTAACCCAAGTGTTTTTTCATCATCCAATTCTGCCAGTTTTTGCTCGTTTATAGTGTAAAAACCCACCATTTGGTGTTTTGAGCCGTCGTTGAGTTGAACGTCTAAGGTAAAAGGCTCAAGCAAATCCAGTTCGGCTAGACAAGCTGCGAACTTTTTATTGGACTCAATACCCGCATGTAGCGCTTCCATCATATCGGCCATTTGGTCGAGGTAGTCGGAATTGCCGCCAAACTCCAAGAAAAGAGATTGCCCAATTTCGGTATTCACTCTAGGGTTTTCCATATCTAGAGTTAGCACACGCTGGCTCTGCTCTTGTCCGTCAACCGTCTGAATTTGACTGCCGATCGTGAATGGTTGTCTGGCAACCGCAATAGGCATATAGCCAGCGTCCCAACCTTGTTCACTGAGAAATAAATTTTCTTGATGCTGAAATCCAAACAGTGCAACCGGTGCGAACTGTCCTGTTTCTTCTTCTTTTTGGAAAAAAATAGGATAGTGGGCTTGAACTGCTCGAAATTCCTCAGGGAACGTTAAACAAAACCATAGATTATCGCCCAGTTCTGCGCTTCTCTTGGTATTGATTTTTATCTTGCTATGGTCAACGTTGTTAACCATTTCAAATTTAGCCATGTGTATTTCCTGTATTCATCTTGTAGTTATACTTTTGCCAGCCCGTATTGTTTTATTTTATTGAGGAGTTCTCTGTTCGTATTTAATGCGGACAGCATTTTTTGTGTTTTTCCGGCGTTTTCCTTAAAAATCGCCTGCGCTTGCTGCATTTCACTGTGCAGTTTGCGATTAAATTTGATCCTTGTTTGACCTTCCATTCCGTAATAAACATATTGATAGCTAGCAGAAGGGAACAACTCTTCTGTCGCTGTAGAATCAAAGGTATAGGGGGTACGCGTTTGCCACAATGTCAGTTTTTCTTTTAAACCATCGGATACATTATCGAGGTTTTTGTGGTCTTGCCAGTAGTCACTGTCAGTGCGTTGTGTCAGCACATAATGTAGCTTCAAAAAATCGATAATCTGTTGCCACCTGTCCAAAAATTTATCGTTGAATCTTTTTGCGATAATTGGCATCAAATCCGAGTTTTCTGGTAGTTGTGTCGAGATAAACTTCGCAGATTGTTCAACTAGCGCGATGGCCGAGGCTTCTAAGGGTTCGATAAATCCAGCGGCCATGCCAACGGCCACACAGTTGTTTTGCCAAAAACATTCACGGTGACCTGGGTTAATAGACAATTTACGAATGTTGGCGTTTTCGGCGGCTTTGCTTCCCATACTCGGTGCAATGTATTTTCGCAGCGTATCTTCGGCCTGCGTATCAGTGCAGAAATCTGAGCAATATACATGTCCTACACCACGTCTAGATTGCAGTCCTATATCCCAAATCCAGCCATTTTTTTGCGCTGTTGCGACGGTAGCCGACTGAATTATATCGTCTTGATTAGCATATGGAACTTGCACTGCTAACGCCGAATCGTTACCAAGCACATCTCTGCGGCTAACGAATGGAACCTTGTAGACCTTATCAAGCAAAAGACCGTGTAAGCCTGAGCAGTCTATGAATAAATCACCTGTAACATCGCCATAGCCATTTGTTACCACTGAGGCAATGTCACCATTTGCATGTTGCTTAACATCACTAATGGTATCGACAATGTGTTTAACACCTAGTTTGTCTACACAGTGTTGTTTTAAGAAGTGACTGAATTTTCCCGCATCTAAGTGATAACCGTAGTTTGCGGCGAATGCATATTGAGGCGTTGTTATTTGCTTCGGCGCAAGGTCGTGGTCACATAGCATGCCTTGATAGGTGACCGCGTTACTAAAGTTGATTTTGTCACTGATATTTACCCAATGGTTCGCGAGATTTAATTGAAAAAATTTCTCGGGTAGAGAAAAAGGGTGGTAGTAGCTATGTTGTTGCTCTCTAAGCCAGTTTACGAATTTAGAGCCCTGTTTAAAAGAGGCATCACATTCGGTCAAAAACTCACCTTCATCGATACCCATATTACGCAACGTATCACGCATCGAAGGCCAAGTTCCTTCGCCTACACCGATAATGGGTATGTCGCTGGATTCAATAAGGGTAATAGTGACTGAGTTTTCATCATTGGGTACGATATGATCTGCGGCGAGCACGCCTGCGGTTATCCAACCGGCAGTTCCTCCTCCAACAATAACGATATTTCTAACTGACTTCGACATAGAAATTTAGACTTTCTGACTAACGTAGTGATGTTAGTTTTGACTATAACTCCGTTATTTTTAGCTTAATAGTGTTATGTAAGATTTAATAATTAACAAAGAAGTTGTAAGAAAAAAGAAGCCGCTATTGCTAGCGGCTTCGCTATTTCACCTTTCCTTCTAAAAAGTACTTAGAAAGTATAGCGCGCACCAATGGCATAGCGGGCACCAGTTTGTGTGACGTTAGTCACTTGGTTCCATGCTCGACCGTGCTTACGCGTGTATTCGTCGGTGATGTTAATACCTTCTACAAATATGGTCAGACCTTCAACTTGAGGGACATCGTAGCTCGCGCTGATATCAAGTTGATCATACGCCTCTGTATATACAGGGTTTGGCGCATTGTCTGCCGCATTTTCCCAATATGATTTCAAGAACTTGTCACGCCAGTTATAGGCAACACGCACTTGGAAATTATCGGTTTCGTAGAACGCGATTAGGTTGGCACTGTCACTGATATCAGTTTCAGGGTTAACCGAAAGCGTTAACGAGGAATTGTCATATTTATTGTCAGTTTCTACTGCTGTGTAGTTGGCAATCACACCAAAGCCAGTCTCACCAAAGATATGCTGTGCCGTCAATTCAAGACCAGAGTAACCTTGTTTGTTAGAAGAGTTACTAGGTACCGTGATGGCAAATGGCAATAACGGATCAGTTGGTAATCCTTCAATGACGATAAAGCCTGAATCGTTCAAGTAAACGGTCTCACCATCGGCATAGTTATCGTAAATCCATTGACGCATTGCATTCTTGTCTGCAATACCTACAGCGGCCACAGCTTCATTCCAGCGGTCACCACCAATAGGCGTGTTCACCGCAAACGGCGCTAGACTGTTATCAACTGTGCTGGTAATAGCATTGGTAATAGTCTTGTCAAAGTATGCAGCCGATACATAGCTGCCTTCTGCATAATACCATTCAATCGACAAGTCGATGTTTTCTGATTCCAGTGGCAATAAGCTTGGGTTACCTGAAGAACCACCTGCACCTGCAAGGTTGTGGCCTGATCCAACTACGATACCACCAGACATGTCACCGTACCAAGGGCGGCTAATGGTTTCACTGTAAGCTGCGCGGAAGATTAGGTCATCTGTCACTTCTAAGTTGAAGTTAATTGAAGGTAGCAAGTGGTCGTAACCACCTTCACGGTTTTGATAGATGAAGTCGCCATCAATTGGGGTTAGATAGAACTCTGTTTCTGCAACCCAACTGTCATAGCTTTCGTAGTTAATTACTGCCGATGTACTCGATACATCAGTGTCTTCGTAACGAAGGCCAAGGTGCACGTCATATGGCATATCGCCTAACTCACCTTCGTAGTTATACTGCACGTATAGAGACGTCAATGTTTCTTCAACAAATCGGTCAGTACCCGCCGCGAAGTTGTCCGAAGGACAGAAGTTAGTGCCACAAATGGTGTTCGCCGGCAAGCCGTAGAGCGACTCCGCGATTGGCACGATAGTGTTGAAGTCCCAGGCGTAAAATCTGTTAACTATGTTCCAGCTGCCTGCTGGTAAGTTTTGGAAATCAGCAAAATAACCGCCACCTATGTCAAAACGATCGTGAATTGTCGCCTCTGGCAAATCTGCGGCACTGAACACACCCGCGCCTAAACCACCCCAATCATCACGCTGTACTTGAGGCGCTTCTCTTCTGTGGTTTTCTGCCTTCATGTAGGCAGCACCAAAGTCGATTGAACCGTATTCTTCTAGCTCATAAGTACCGTTAATTTGAGTCTGATCTAGCTCCATATCGGTATTATCATTACGGAACCAGCTACCTGCTACCTCTACTTGCTCAGGAGATAATGTTTCAGAGCCAAGTACTGCAAGTACTGGAAGGGCACCAGTAAAGTCGGTTGCCGCACCTTCACGGATTCGCGCCATCAAGGACAATACGTTTGCACTTCCATATTTGTGGTTTGGTTCTTCAACAGAAGAAGAACTGTGGTGGTCGAATTCTAAGTGCAGATTGTCGTTAACTTGCCAGTCAAGGTTAAAGCCAATCATCGTTGTTTCTTCACGCGTACCAGAATCGCGAGCACCCATTGATAAATCTTGTAATGAGCCTTCGCCATAATACTCTGAGTATAGAAGCGGTGATGATACTGGACCATCTGACCATACGTTTTCAGATGGTGCAAAAGTGTACCAAGCTGAGATATCGTTATATTGTAGGTCGACTTCTTTTTCGATATACAAGGCATCAACTGTGGCTCTGATGTCATCACTAAGCTGATATTGCAGTACCAAGTGAGAATTTAAACGCGAACGTTGTTGTTCTTCGAATTTATAGATAGTGGTTTGAGGAACTGAATAGATATCGTCACTGGCTGGATCTGGACGATTCACTTGGTTCTCATAAGGAACGCCACCCCAAGTGGCATTGTTACCTGACCAGTCCTGATTTTGAATAGCGTTAAACGAACGCCACCCCGTGCCGACTTCCGCTTGCTGGCTGCCGGACTCACGCTCTGCATAGTTAGCGGCGATAGAAACACCCAGCTTGCCGTCGGCAAATACATTTGAATATATGCCAGAGAATTCAGGTGTTGCACTGCCTTTATCGGTAGAGTCATCATTAAGCACCTTAGCGCTAAACGATGCTTTTTCTTGACCTACGACTAGAGGTTTGCTGGTGATCAAGTTAATTGTTGCACCCAAACCACCTGTTGCCAATTTGGCTTGAGAGGTCTTATACACTTCCAAGCTTGAAATGCCTTCTGCGGCAAGGTTGTCGAAGTTAAATGAACGATCTCCAGTAGTATTGGCCAGTTGACGTCCGTTTAATGTAACAAGGTTACGGGAGGCCGAGAAACCACGGACGGTGACTTTCTGTCCTTCACCGTTATTACGGTCTATCGACACACCCGAGATACGTTGCAATGCTTCTGCTAGGTTAGTATCGGGGAATTTACCAATATCTTCTGCAGAGATTGCGTCAACAATCCCATCTGATGAACGCTTTACGTCCATGGATTTAATGACAGAGCCACGGATACCAGATACTTCAATTACTTCGGTATCGTCATCCGCTTCCTGAGCCATCAGTGGTGTAGCTGCAACACCCAAAATGAGCGAAAGGCTCATTGCTATGGGTGTTTTAGAAAAGTGTTTGTTTTTCAATGTATGTTCTCTCTATAGGTTGTTATTGTGCTGAACTGTGAATTTACTTACCCACTTCTGCTCATTTGGTTAAGACTAAAAACACAGCTTCCGATTCAGTCTGCGGTTAAATGCGCTTATCTCGACCTATAACTTCAATAATTGCGCTGCAGACCTATTGTGACCCTTTCACTTCTCGTGTTACTCAATTTCAAAAACATCGACTCACTGGTCAGGTGATGATGTGAATTAATCGTCGTGATTAGCATTTGAAATGTGAAGTATATGAGAAAGTGAACTGACCGCAATTGTTAACAAGTTTGATAACATTAGTTTTTTAGAGGAGGTTAAAACGGTTTTGAAAATAGATAGAGATGCACGCAAATTGAGCCCATTGATACATGAGATACAACCCTTAACAATGTCAACACCACGCTTTGAATAAGGTGAAAGAACCTTTTTATCAGTGCTTTGTGGCGAGTTTGTTATCAACATCTATCCTAGTTTCCAACTTTGAGTTTTTAACGTCGCACTACTTAGTAAATAAAACCAGCGCTTGCTAAAAAACAATTTCATCAAACTGATATGTTACGAACATGTTAACTTTGTTAATCGTATTGCGTTATTAAATATTCGTCTTCCGATGCAACAAAATCGGCAATAGGCATTGTTTTGGATATGCTTAAATGTGTACAAAAAAACTACACAACATCCACGCAGGCGACCAATTATCAACGTGTCACCGCTACGTTTATGTTGACTAGGTATATGATTTTCTGTGCTTTTTGGGTGAAAATATAACCCTGTATTTGTTGTCAGGTAAGTGCTCGAAAAAGTGTTAGAATAAAATCGCTATTCAAATTAAAAGGCAACCTACAAAAGTATGACTTCTCATCAAAAAGACCCGTTACACGGCGTAACGTTAAAAATGATGCTGACTGAACTACAAGAAAGCATGGGGTGGGAGGGCTTGAGCGAAAAAATAAATATAAACTGCTTCAAAAGTAATCCAAGCCTCAAATCCAGTTTGACGTTTCTTCGCAGAACGCCATGGGCAAGGGAGAAGGTAGAGCGATTGTATTTGAAAAGTAAAGGAGTGAAGTTGGCGAAAAAAGCGCCCAAGGAAGCCTCCCCTTTTGCTAATGGTGATTCTGATAAACAAAAGAACAACCCATGGGATAAAGCCGCTAGAAATATAAATAGATAACAATTATCGATATCACCATTCGATTTTTAGGGCTTTTCTTACATTCTGGCATATCCTTTCTTGGGCGACTTTTTGAACTTACCGTAAACCAAAAGTTGTAAAGCCTAAGACTGTAAATTCGCGTATATTCAAACCGTACAATATTGGAATAACATTCATAGAAAGAAAAACAGCTCAGATGCAACAAACCCAATTACCAAAACTTGATTTGCGTTGTACGTTTTTGCTCTTCACTGGGCTGGCGATGGTCTGTAATTATTTTCCACTACCATTTTTTACCGGTGCTCAATTAGTTTTTGGTAACGTTTTTGCTGTTGCCCTAACTATTCTTTTTGGTGGTAGGGTAGGCATTGCCTGTTCCATTCTTGCAGGATTAGTTACTTATCTGAATTGGCAGCACTTATTGGTGTTGTTGCCATTTGCCTTAGAAATTTTTGTCATTGATTGGGCAAAACGAAAATCCAAGAATTTCATTTTTTATGGACTTGCCTACTGGTTTTCTGTCGGTGCTGCTCTGGTGGCAATAGAATACTATCAGTTGACGGTATACATGGATGAAACGAAAAATGCGATCATCGTTAAGTACGCAATTAACGGCGTGTTAAACGTACTTATTGGCTACGGTATCGCAATTGGCTGTTACCGTCTTGTCAAAACCGATTGGCGCGCAACCTTGCCTTTAAGTCGAGTGATGTCGTTATTGATGCTATATGCCCTTATTGCCAGTGGACTGTCTATTACCTATTACTGGTTAAGAAATGCTCAAGAAGATATTTTGATGCAGTACCAAACGCAATTGAGGGGCGCTGCAAATAACATTTCAGAAAACCTAGAACAGTACGTTCAAAAACACACTCAAGCATTACAGCTGGCTAGCTATCTCAACAAAAATGAAAGTCAAACCAAAGTGTGGTTCGATGCGTTGGAGCAAATTGGTTCAACCTATCCAGGTATTCTTACCATGATTACCACCGACGCAATAGGTAATGTTGAAGCCGTCTATCCTGCGAGTTTGTTGACACAAATCAGGCGTTCTGGAGGGGATAAAGCGAATGTCGCTGACAGAGAGTATTTTACTGTTGTTCGCGATACTGGCGAGTCTTTTGTTTCAGATGTGTTTTTGGGGCGAGGTTTGGGGACAGACCCTATTGTTGCTATATCAGTTGCTAAGCAGGACGAACTAGGTTTCACGGGTATTGTTGAAGCTTCTTTGAATTTAAAGCGATTAAGTGAATTAAATCAGCGCTATATCGAACAACAAAGTCTTTTAGTACTGGATATCAATAACCGAGTGATATTTAGCTCGAAAGATTTGCCTTATGAGTTTTTGGAAACACTCAACAACACCCCTTTGCAAAATTATTTAACGCAATCGAACTCCTACTTCTTTATCGATAGAGGAGGCGATTACCGCATTGCTGAATCTGTTTCTGCTAACAAGTTGGGTTGGCAGATTGTCACTTTTATTCCAAGGGCAGTATATGAACATCGTATTGCTAATTATGTCATAAACTCGTTGTCGATTATTGGGTTAGCCATTCTTTTTGCCTTCCTTGTTAGTGAGAAGTTGTCGCGCTTAATAAGCGCGCCACTCAGCTCAATTGCCAGACGATTGTCCAAAGCCAGCCTAACAGAGCGTTACGATAATTTGGAATTTCGATTGAGCGACTCGCCTATTGTTGAAGTGCATACGATGACACCTATTTTAGAGCAGTTCTCGAAACAATTAGGCAACACAATACATGCGCTAGAAGACGCAAAGAGCGAGACGGTAATTGCTAATGAAGCGTTGGCTAAGCTCAATCGAGAGCTAGAAGCGCGAGTGGACGAACAAACTGAAGCGCTGCAAACTGCACTTTATAAAGCCCGTCAAGCCAACCAGGCAAAATCTGAATTTTTAGCCACCATGAGCCATGAAATTCGCACACCTATGAATGGTGTTTTGGGCATGTTGGAGTTGTTATCGCATTCTCATTTAGATAATGAACAGAGAAATAAAGTCAATGTGGCGCAGTCTAGTGCCAAATCAATGCTCAATCTGATTAATGATATTTTGGATTTCTCTAAAATCGATTCCGGCAAAATAGAGTTGGAATCAATTGAGTTTGACATGCTAGCACTGTTGGGCAATGTGCTAGATTCCTATACTCATACGGCGTTAACGCGCAATAACCAGTTGTTTTTCGATGGGGAGCAACAATCACAACGCATGTTGGTGGGAGACCCCACACGGCTGCGTCAAATCGTAAATAACCTACTGAGCAACGCGCTTAAATTCACTGAAAATGGGATGGTCAAACTTTGCGTCGAAACACAATTGCGAGGTCGTGAAGTATCGCTGGTCATTGCGGTTCATGATACTGGTATAGGTATTCCAAAGGATAAGGTGGATGCATTATTTCAACCGTTTACTCAAGCTGATGCTTCTACCACGCGCAAGTACGGTGGTACTGGTTTGGGCTTGGCTATTTGTCAAAAGCTCGCGCATTTGATGAATGGCAGTGTTCAGGTTGAAAGTGAAAAGGGCAGTGGCAGTATCTTTTCCGTCCGCGCCACGCTGTTAAAGGGTGGCGAGTCTCCTGCAATGCCGCATATTCCCATTTCATTTGCCAAAGTTTTACTGGTGCAGTCAACAGCTACTAATCATCTTAAAAATCTGATTGTTTCCATGCAAGGTAGCTTATTAAAAGTTTCTCCAGCTCAATACGATGTTGCGTTGGAACGCATACGTAATGTCGTTGGAGATGGCCGCTTACTCGTAATATGGGACAGCGCTAACTCGACGATAGAAAAAGAGTCAGATCCAACACGGTTACTGAACGAAGATGATGTCTTCGTGGTGTTGGGAAAAGTCTCATATCGATTACCTGACTTTTTACTCGAGAGAAAAGCAAGGATTTGCGCCGAGCCAATCAACCCGCTTAAACTTGCCAACGCGATTGAAAATAATCAGGAGTACATTGAAGAGAATAAGAGACTTCATCTCGAATCTATGCCCAGTTTAGAGGGTAAACGCATTTTGTTAGTGGAAGACAACCCAATTAATCAAGAAATTGCGCAGAACATGTTGGCTCAATTACACTTGACTGTAACCATTGCTGACAACGGCTTAGAGGCGATCAATATACTTAAACAAAGCGCAAACGAAGAATTTGACCTCATATTGATGGATTGCCAAATGCCTGAAATGGATGGTTTTGAAGCCACAGGTCGAATCCGAAAAGGTGAAGCGGGGCAACAATATCGCAGTATCAAGATAGTTGCGTTAACTGCCAATGCAATGCAAGGCGATAAAGAGCGCTGTTTGGTCTCTGGAATGACGGACTATATGACCAAACCAATTGCCATTGATACGCTGCGATTTACTTTGGGTAATTTACTCGAAAATAAATAAAAGGGGCGAGTGCCCCTTCTAGTTTAATAAACTCTTAGTTTATAACCCGCCCTAATCACTCAAAAGACTAGCCAACATTTTTCTAACCAACTCCGGTTCGAACGGCTTATCGCATAAGGCATTTACACCCGTTTGTTGAATGTTAGCCATATGTGCACTCTTGGTGTTTTCAGACGTCACCATAATAATTGGAATGTGTGCAGTGGCTGGGTTGAAACGAATAAATTCTGACAATTCACGACCATCCATTTCTGGCATGTTGTAGTCGGTTACGACGAGGTCGTATTCATTGTCTTTGACAGAACACACGGCTTCTGCACCATTTTCTGCTTCGTCAATTTTCTTCAAGCCCATATTTTCGAGAACGCGCCTAATATGATTTCTCGCAAGACGGCTATCGTCAACTAGCAGTACCCGCACTTCTTCCACGTCGAATAATTCTAGTTCAAGTTCTTCTTCATTTATCAGATCAAGCGAGGCTTTCAAAGCTCGGGTCAAGTGTTCTGGTTTGAAGGGTTTGGGCAGAATTGCTGCAATGCCCGCTTGTTTAAACTCTTCGAGCTTACTTACCTTAGTCTCACTTGAAACAAGCATAAATGGCACCGACGCGGTTTCGGTGTTTTCTTTCATACTGCGCAGCAGGTCAAGTGCTGTACCATCAGCGAAGTACATGGCACTGACAACCAGATCTGCACCATGTGCTTTGAGCGCCGTTGTCGCCTCTGCGATTGACGAGACCGAGTCTATTTCGCCAACATTCTCCTTTAATAGTAAGGACGTAATAATCTTGCGCTGGGTGTCAGAAGGCTCAAGCAATAAGATATTTAATTCAGATAGACTGATGTTGTGCATAAGGTACTCTTTACTTTTTGATTAACCACCGGCTAATTTGACGGTGAAGTTTTTTTGCTCAAGGTAAGCTTTAATTTTGTCCCTGTTGTCACCCTGAATCTCTATAGTTTGTTGTTTCACGGCACCACCTGTACCGCAAATTTTTTTCAGCTCTTTAGCCAAGCCTTTGAGTTCGTTATTGTCCATAATAAGACCGGAGATGGTAGTTACACCTTTCCCTTTTCGGCCTTTCGTTTCTCTTCGAATTCTGACAATGCCATCGCCAGTCGGTTTTTCGGGCGTTTGCGCTGATTCTTTAATTCGACCAAAGTCGGTACTGTACACCAGAGGATTATTTGTCATACTAGAACCAATAATAAATTATTTTTCGATTCTATTAGAAAAAATCGTTATTTTGTATTATTTGATACGTGTAATGAATTTAAATAGTACTAAGTACGACTAAAGTTTAATTAAATGGAGTAAATCGATGAGTCTTGAAAAAGAATTATCTGCAGACGGCACGACCCTTACGATTATATTGGATGATAAGTTTGATTTTGGAAAAGTTCAGGACTTTCGAGAAGCCTATACTTCAGGCTCTGAAGGCGTGACAAAAATTGTAGTCGATTTAGCTAACACTGAGTACATGGATAGCTCGGCACTGGGTATGTTGTTAAACATGCAAAAGACGTTACAAGGCCAAGTATCGGAATTCCATATTATTAATAGCCGACCACCTGTTGCAAAAATTCTGCAAATCTCTCGCTTTGACAAGAAATTCACGATCAAATAACGTCAAACAGTCTACATCAGGAAGAATTAATGCGCATATTAGTAGTCGACGATGAGTCCCTTAACCGTTTCCTATTGACTCACATGTTGGCGGAAAACGGCTTCAAGGACTGTTATGAAGCAAGCTCGGGTGAGGAAGCCTTGCAAAAGGCAGAAGAAATAGTTCCTGACATTGTTTTGCTTGATGTTGTTATGCCAGGTTTAAGTGGTCACGATGTGGCACCTAAATTAAAGGCGATGCAGACCGACATATACCTCCCAATCGTATTTATCACCGCATTGGATGATGAAGAGAGCTTGGTGAAATGTCTCGCCGTTGGCGGTGATGATTTTGTGGCTAAGCCGTTCAATAAAGTGATTCTTTCAGCAAAGCTCAAGGCACACGCAAGAACGCGTTTATTGAGTAAGCGCGCTCAGCAGCAAAACAGATAGCTTAAATTTCACCAACAACACATCGAGCGTGAGCACGCTATTGTTGAGCATATCTTCGCCAACGTACTGACCCTTAATAAGCGACTCACTAAGTTTTTAGACCATCACTTAGCACCGGCAAGCAACTTTAACGGCGATATGTTGCTGATTGAGCGCAGTCCAAATGCAGGTTTATATATCTTGTTGGGGGATTTTACCGGACATGGACTTGCTTCCGCGATTGGCGCGATCCCTATCACTAGAGCCTTTCAAACGATGGCCGAAAAGGGGATTTCGGTGGGTGAAATTGCTGAGACCTTCAACCGAACACTTCTAGATTTCTTGCCGGGGGGGATGTTCTTCGCAGCGGCGGTTATTGAAGTATCAGAATCGGGTAGAACTATCGATATCTGGAATGGCGGATTACCGCATCTCATTTTAACTAACCCGGAAGGTAAAATTGTAAAGCGCTTCGAATCTAAACATATGGCACTGGGTATTCTTGACCCGGAAGATTTTGAAAAAGACGTTGAGCGTTACGAAGGAGAATATGGACAGCGCTTGTTTGGTTATACCGATGGTGTAATCGAGTTGAGTGATGCTGATGGTGAGATGCTGGGTGAAGATGGCCTTGAAGCTTGGATTGAATCTGATCCAGGGATTAAAACTACCGAAATAATGGAAAAAATTAAAGGGTATCAAGCGTCTAAAGAACAAGCCGATGATATCACGATGTTTTCCTATGAATTCCAAACATTGGGTTTGAGTAAGCAGATTGCCCAATTACCAAAAGTTCCTTTTGACCTGACCCTTAATCTGGACGCCAACGAACTAAAAACGGGCGACCCAGTTTCTCAAATTGTGGAAATGATTTCCGGGCATATGGCTTTTCACGGGATAAGGTCAAACATTTTTACGGTCATTAGCGAGCTGTACAACAATGCGCTAGATCACGGTCTGTTAAAGCTCGACTCCAAACTCAAAGAATCCCCTGAAGGGTTTATGGAATACTTTGGAGAGCGCGAGAGCCGCTTATTTAACTTGCAAGAGGGTAATATTGAAATTCATGCAAGTTATGTGGTGGAACCTGCGCAAATTGTTTTCTCTATTAAAGACTCCGGTGAAGGCTTTGATACCCAAAACATTGCAACGCAAGCTGACTCAGATAATACGTTTGGAAGAGGTGTCGCTCTTGTTGCAGAACTAGCTGACAAATTGGAGTACACAGAGGGAGGCACGCGCGTGGACGCAGTCTTTTTGATAAGCGACCAAGCTTAACTTTTTCAGAACCAGTTCTCACGTTAGCACGATCTACAACACTGCCTGTTCGGTGCGTTAAGTGTACTATAATCTGCGACAATTTAAACGCTCAAATGTTGAGAATGATTCTCAATTACATTATTCTTGCAAACAGTTTTTCAAATCACAATAAGTAAAAACATGAAATTAAAAGCTTTTTTATTATCTTTACCGCTGCTAGTAACCAGTACTGTAGCATTATCTGATGAGTTAAATATCTATTCAGCACGCAAAGAAGCCTTGATTAAGCCGTTGTTAGATAAGTTTTCAGAAGAGCACAACATTAAGGTAAACCTAGTAACAGGTAAAGCTGATGCTTTACTAACTCGGATGCAATCAGAAGGCGAGTTTAGTCCAGCTGATATTATCTTAACTACCGATGTCGGGCGACTGGAGCGTGCGCGTGAAATGGGATTAACAACTCCTGTCGAGTCTGCTGTTCTGAACCAACATATCGCTGAAAACCTAAGGCATCGAGACGGACATTGGTATGCGTTAACCATTCGAGCTCGTCCAATCATGTATCACCCCGAACGCGTTAATCCCGAAGAGTTAAGCGGTATTCTCGAACTTGCGGGGAATACTTGGAAAAACCGTATTTGTATTCGTTCGTCTGGAAATATATACAATCAGTCTATGATCGCCGCGATGATGGTTAAATATGACGAGAAAGTTGTACAAGATTGGGCCTCTGGTTTTGTTAAAAACTTTGCGCGTAAACCAAAAGGTGGCGACAGAGACCAAATTAAAGCAGTTGTTGCTGGTGAGTGCGATATTGCCATTGCAAATACCTACTATTTAGGCGGTATGCTGGCTGATAGCAATAAAGCGAATGCTGACATAGCGAAACAATTAAAAGTATTCTGGCCAGACCAAGAAGGTGAGGGTACCCATATCAATGTTTCAGGCATTGCTGCTGCAAAACATGCCCCCAATGCTAAGAATGCGAAACTGCTCATGGAATACATGATTTCAGAGGAAAGTCAGCGTTGGTATGCGGAAACTAATCACGAGTATCCTGTACGAGACGGTGTCGCTACTAGCGAACTATTGCAAGGGTTTGGTGACTTTAAAGCCGAACAAGTACCTATGGCTAAAGTGGGTGAGCTTAACAAAGCCGCCGTTAAATTAATGGACAAAGCAGGTTGGAAATAAGCATTATCCGAAAGTCCAAGGGAGAGCCTGATTGAAAAACCAGGCTTTCTTTGCTTATACAGTGCTCGTTTGTGCTCTATTACTAGCTTCCCCAACACTTTTTGTCTTCTTCAGTTGGTTATCTCCTCAATGGCAAACCTGGCAGCACATTGTTGACAATCTGCTAACCGATTACTTTATTAACACATTTGCTCTTGCACTGGGTGTCGGTGTCTTTACCGCAATTGCAGGTACTTTAGCAGCTTGGTTTGTCAGTCAGTTTGAGTTTCACGGGCGAAAAGTCATGCAATGGTGTTTACTTTTACCACTCGCTATTCCCGCCTACATAAACGCCTATACTTATTCTGGGATGCTGGACTACTTTGGGGTAGTGCAGACGCTCACACGGGAGCTGTTTGGCTCAAGTTCCTGGGTACCAGAGATCCAATCTCTCCCAGGTGCTATTTTCGTGATGTCTTTGGTATTGTTCCCCTATGTGTATGCTCTAGCGCTTGTTGCCTTTAGTCAACTGCCGCAAAGTCATTATGAGGTCGCTAAAAATCACGGTAAAACTGAAGGTCAATTCTTTGTTAAAATTGCACTTCCTCTGGCCTTTCCCGCTATATTCGCTGGTGCGATGTTGAGCATTATGGAAGCGTTTGCGGAGTATGGTGTCGTTGACTATTTTGGTGTTCCCACACTAACCACTGGTGTTTTCAAAGTTTGGTTTGGTATGGGAGATAGGTTGGCTGCCGCACAGCTTTCAGCATTGATGGTGAGCTTTATTTTATTTTTGTTATTGCTAGAACATTATGCAAGACGCAAGCAAAAGCTATTTTCTAATAAGGTACTAAAATCTATTTCTCGTCGACCCATCAGCAAGACCTCAACGGCTTTGGGCGTGTATATGTTTCTCATTTCTTTATTGGCGCTCGCCTTTGTGTTTCCTGTTACGCAGCTGCTTTATTGGGCATATTTATCGATTCTTGCACAAATAGATTACGAGTTACTGTCTTTGCTATTAAATAGTTTTAAAGTCGCTATTGTAGCAGCCTGTGCTGTGACCTTATTGTGCGTATTCATGAGCGCGCTTGCTCGTTTTCTCAACCGCAGTACCACTAACTTGGGAATTAAAATTGTAAGTTTAGGATATGCTTTTCCAGGAGCTGTAATCGCAGTAGGCGCGATGATTGTGCTGAGTACTATGGACAGACAAATAAACGTTTTTACGCAGTGGTTATTCGAAGACAAAGTAGGATTGATACTATCAGGTTCGTTGTTTGCGCTAATTTTTGCCTATGTTGTGCGCTTTGCGACCGTGGGTTTGCAATACGTGCAATCTGGTTATTTGACAATATCGCCGCATATGGAAGAAGCGGCTCAGAGTTTAGGGAAAAGTAAAATGCAAATATTTACCAAGGTGCATATTCCTATTCTCTCACCAACATTGGCTGCTGCTACCTTAGTGGTTTTTGTCGACGTATTAAAAGAGCTACCAGCAACACTCATTTTACGTCCCTTTAATTTTAATACATTGTCCGTCAAAACCTATGAGTTGGCATCAGATGAGCGGCTTACCGATGCATCTGTACCAGCGTTACTTATCATCCTTATCGGTTTGATTCCAGTTGTGTTAATCGGACGAAATAAAATAATCGATGCCTAAATAGACTTACTATGAATACGATTTTAGAACTGCGTGATGTTAGTGTTGGTTATGACCAGTCCACAATAGTTAAACATGTAAATCTTGCGCTTGAAAAAGGTGAAATTGGGTGTTTGCTCGGCGCATCTGGTTCCGGTAAATCAACCCTTTTAAGAGCCATTGCAGGTTTTCATCCAGTGTCTGAAGGAGCTATTAGTTTAAAAGGCAAGGTGATAGCTTCAACGTCTGAGTTTGTTGCCCCTGAGCACCGTCATGTTGGTATGATGTTTCAAGATTTTGCTTTGTTTCCTCATTTGACTGTTGGACAAAATATCGCGTTTGGAATCAGTGATAGTCCGGAATTCAAAACCCAAGAAAGGAGAAGGGAAAAAGTATTAGAAATGCTGTCATTGGTTGGCTTGGAAGGCTTTGAAAATAGGTCTATTCATGCTTTATCTGGTGGCCAGCAACAGCGTGTCGCGTTAGCTCGCGCCATCGCTCCTCAGCCGGATTTACTATTGTTGGATGAACCGTTTTCCAGTCTCGATACTGATTTGCGCAAAGACTTGTCTTACCAAATTCGCGATATCCTTAAGCAGCAGGGGATAAGTGCGATTTTAGTCACGCATGATCAGAACGAAGCCTTCTCTTTTGCCGATAAAACTGCTGTCTTAGGCGAGCAAAGTGTGCAGCAATGGGATACGGCGTATAACCTCTATCACATGCCAGTAAATGCCTTTGTAGCTGACTTTATTGGCGAGGGTTGTTTTATCGAGGGAACGATAGTTGATGAAGATAAAATCGCTACAGCTCTTGGGGTGTTAATAAATGAAAATCACGATTTTGAAGTGTCTTCTAAAGTGAACGTATTATTGCGTCCCGATGATGTATTACACGATGATAAGTCTCCGTTAAGGGCAAAAATAGTCAAAAGAGATTTCCGCGGTGCCAATGTAATGTTTACCCTAGAGTTGAGCCAGGACTCTGTGGGTACAGAACAGAAAGGCAATCTACACGAAAGCGTTGAGCAGGTGCTTTGCTTGGCAAATAGTCACCATATTCATTCGTCAGAGGACAGTCTGGCTGTGAGAATTGCACCTGAGCATGTCATTGTGTTTGCAAAATAAGGTACTGATTAAAAAAATGCGGTTGAAACAAACCTTTCTAGCGGAATATCCATATTCAAATTAAGCGACCGGATTTTAGGAGTGGTACGTGATTAATAAGTTACTTGCACTTTTGGGTGCTGAGCAGGCTGAAATAAAAGAAGAGTTGTCAGTACCAATGGCGACCGCGGTTTTATTTTACGAAATTGTTCGTGCCGACGATAAGTTGGACGTCGATGAAATTGAAATGTTTGAACGTCTTGTTCTTCAAGAGTTTGCTATACCTGAGTCTGAGTTTGAATCGATTTTTCAACAAATAGAAAATTCATCGCGAAAAGCTGTCGACTTTGCTCAGTTTACAAGAGTAATTAATGAAGCCTGTGCAGTATTGACCAGAAAAAACGCATTCTCACATCGCTTTGGCATCTGTCTATGGCTGATGGTCACCTAGATGCAGACGAGGAACATTTAATTAGACGTATCGCTGATTTACTGCATTTAAGACACTCAGAGTTTATTCAAACGAAACTTGATGCAAGTGGAGAAGACAAGGGATAGGCGAAAACTTCTATAGCTTATAGAAGTTTTACACTTTGACTCAGTTTTTTTATGTGGTGAATAGACGTCCTACGACCTTGTTTCTGCCATTTTCCTTGGCTTCATAAAGGCAACCATCTGCAAACGAAATAATGTCCTCTATTTGAACGTTGTCTTGCGGTTTCACGGAGGCGATTCCAATACTCAACGTTATGCGACCAAAATCCGCATTGTTTTGATGAGGGATATTTAGTTCTTCAATTTTTTCCATTAATTTTTGTGCAAATGACTCAGCACCAATAAGATCTGTGTTGGGCAGGATTGACGCAAACTCTTCACCTCCATAACGGGCGATAACATCGGTATCGCGTTTTTGCGATTGGCTAAGCGCTTGAGCCACGTGCCTAAGACACTCATCTCCTTGCAGATGGCCATAGAAGTCGTTGTATTTTTTGAAGTTATCAATGTCGATAAGTAAGATACTAATGAACTCGCGTTCTCTAAATGCTCTACGCCATTCTTTATTTAACAGGTCATCAAATCGGCGACGGTTGGCAATGCCAGTTAAGCCATCCGTGGTGGACAACATTTTCAAACGTTCTCGATGTTGCACCAACTCAAGGTGATTGCGAATACGCATCTTTATAATCGGTGGATGGAAGGGTTTAGTGATATAATCAATTGCACCTAACTCAAGACCTTTCTCTTCATCTTGAATGTTGTCCAAAGCGGTCACGAAAATAATAGGAATGTGCGAAGTATAATTGTTTTCTTTTAGCAACCGACACACTTCGTAACCGTCCATTTCAGGCATAATGACGTCTAATAAAATTAAGTCAGGACGCATTTTCTGGGCTTGTGCCAACGCGGTTTTACCGTTTGTTGCGAAGATAACATTACATTCATCACGCAAGATTTCGCCCAACATCTTTATGTTACTGATGGCGTCATCTACCACCAATACGGTTTGTTTTTCATTTTCCTGTTGGCTTTCGGGCTGCATCGATAATTCCAACTATTCTTGACCAATAGCTTGAGAGAGTTTCTGTAAAATTTCGTTCGCTAGTTCAAAGTCTAGTTGATTTAAAGCGCTCGAAAAGTTTTGTGTTAATTCTCCATCCAAATATAAACCGTATTTACGTATTAATTCATCACCCACATCAACTGCATCAAGTGCATTGTCTTCGAGGTACTGATTTAATGTATTGATCGTACTCTCTAAATCAGCCTTGGCGGAATTGTCCAACTCAACTTTTTCACAAGTGGCTTGTTCTGATTCTATTACGTGCTCTTCATTTTGTTTTATCTTGGCATTTAAATACGCATTGATGTTAATAAGCAGGTGTTTTAAGGCTAAGCCTAATTGTTCAATATGTCTTTCGTTGAGCGCGTTACCTTGGCGTAAATAGTCTTCTAACAAGCTTGCAATTTCATGTACCTGATAGGCTGATATATTGCCAGATTCCCCTTTGAGTTTATGCAATACAGAAAGTTGTTCTTGCTCGGCACCGTCTTTTACATGTTGCAACATACGCGTGCTGAAATCTGAGTAATGAACCGCAAACTCATTGAGTAGCTTATCGAGTAATGCTTGCTTGTTAGCCACTCGCTTTAAAGCGGAAGGTAAATTGATACCTTCAATAATATCGGAGCTTACCACACTCTCTGATTCCGCTGTGTCAGCATGCGGCTCTGTATGCCCCGTAGCAAGCCACTTGTTCAACATGGCATAAAACGCATCAACTTCTATCGGTTTAGTCAGATAGTCACTCATGCCGGCTTGTTCACTCGCTTGTCTATCTTCTTCCATGGCATGCGCTGTCATCGCAATGATTGGCGTTTCAAGCTTTAATTCTTGACGGATTTTTCGGGAGGCTGTTAGGCCATCCATAACAGGCATCTGAATATCCATCAAAATAATGTCAAAACTGCGCTTCTTGAGCATATCTATAGCTTCTAAACCGTTGTTCGCAATAAACGCATCAATCTTGACATCTTCTAACAGTGCATTTGCCACCTCTTGATTGATAAAATTGTCTTCTACCAGCAGAACACTTTTCTCGGAAAAGTCACTATCACTTTTTTCAGTTCTTTCGGTGGGCGGTTGCGGCAGGTTATCCTGGTTTTTGCCGGTACTGTTAAGACAATTAATTAGTGACGACTCGGTGATAGGTTTTTGTATCATAGTGGCAAAGAAACTCTCTATCTCTTCGGAGTCTAGGTCACTTAGCCCATGAGCCGTAATGAGAATAAGTGTTGGAATGGTGCCACTTGCCATTTGACTGTGTATTTTCGCAGCGGTTTCAATGCCATTAAGACCCGGCATACGCAAATCGAGAAAGACGGTAGTGAATGGATGAGAGGCCGCTTTTTCATTCAATAATTCGAGGGCATGTTCACCAGAGTGGGCAAGGGCTGCCTGAATACCCAAGTGCTCCAGTAGATTCCCAAGTATACTGGCAGAGGTATGACTATCATCTACGACAAGAACATGGTCATGAGCGTCTTGTTCAAACAAGGCAACCTTCTGTACCGATGCTTGAGTACTCAAACCAAATTCGGCATTGAAAGTGAAGGTGCTACCTTTGCCATACTCGCTCTGGACGCCAATATTCCCTTTCATCATATGCACTAGATGCTGACAGATAGCGAGCCCCAATCCTGTGCCGCCAAACTTTCGTGTCATCGAACTATCAACTTGATTGAACGACTGGAACAACATCTTTTGTTTTGATTCTTGAATGCCGATACCATCATCCTTAATCGCAAATTCAAAGTTAATTTTGTCGTCTCGCTGTTCCAAAGAGCGAATTCGCAACAGAATTTCACCTTTTTCAGTGAATTTAATGGCATTGTTTACCAAGTTCAGAATGACTTGTCCTAGCCGTAATGGGTCGCCGATGAGTCCCTGTTCGATCCCTGGCTCTACGTCAAAGATAATGTCTAGGCCTTTATTTTGAGCCGCATTGATGACCACGTTGGAGAGATTTTCTAACACTTCATCCAGCTGAAAGGGAATGTTCTCCAGTTCCATTTTTCCAGCTTCTATCTTTGATAAATCCAATACGTCATTGACCAGTCCAAGTAATACGTGAGCTGAGGAATCTATGCGTTTAACAAATTGCTGTTGTTTGATGCTCAAAGGTGTTTTTTGCATTAAGTAGCAGTTACCAATGATTGCATTCATTGGGGTGCGGATTTCATGACTCATATTGGCCAGAAATTGTCCCTTTGCTTTGCTCGCTATTTCGGCTTCTTCTTTCGCTGCTACCAAGGCTTTTTCCACTTGCTTTTGCTTGGTGATATCTCTTGCAAGACCTTCTACATTGGTTAAGTTGTTGGCTTGGTCAAACAGGTTGATTTCAGACAGCATCAACCAACGAGATTCGCCGGCTTTGTCTTTTATTTCAATCTCAAACTCAACTTGGCTCTCTTCAGACGAAGGTTTGTTTAAATAGTGACGCGCTACTTTATTAATTGGGTTATTGGTCAGGTGCTGCGTAAGGTCACTCATTTCGTTTGGTTCAAAGCCATATAATTGTTTAACCGCTTCACTAGAGTAATTGAGATCTCCTGTGGGTGTTCTGGTATAAACAAAATACTGATTGAGGCTGCTTACTAATCTGTGATATTTCTCCCTGTTTTCCTCTAAGGCTTCTTCAGAAGCTTTACGTAAATGCATTTCCTTTTTCAAAGAACGAATGAGTAGCAGAGACGTTAACCAGGCGAGGGCGAGTAAAATGATGGTGATGACACCAACGGTAATTATCTGAGCCTGTACTTGTCGGGAAAGGTTTTTAAAGAATTCATCTGATACTTCAAAATGAGCGATACCCAGAATTTCAAATGTTTCAGGAGAAAAGAGCGCCACATCAACTTCAAAACAAGTATTGCACACCTCTTGTCCTCTTAGGATATTGGCATTTTCAGAGTACAAACTGGTGTCTAGTTCTAAGGATATCTGTTTAAAAAAGGGTAATCCTGTTCCGGGCTCTTGGTACAACAGGAGTTGGTCTAACATGGATTCTACTGGTTCCATGTCGTCATCTAACTGCGCATTTTTTAGCACGTCTAAGAGTTGTGAAGACTGCGACTGAGCAATTATTTTTGCATTTGCCGCGGCCTCGTCTTTTAATTTTGGCTGAAGAATGTTTAACCAATAAAAAGCGAGTGATACTTGCAAGCAAATAGCCAGTATTACGAACACGACTGAAATGCTTTGAGGTGTTTTTTGAATAAAATTATCAGCTTTCAGGTTCATAAATCTCAGCCACCTTTAGCATGAAGGGTTTGATTCTGATCTGTGAGCCATTTAGCGTGGCCTGATTAAAATAAGGCTTGGGTCGAGTGGCAATCATAAGCCCACTCATAATGCCCATTTCAACGTCTCCTTCATAAGGAGAGTAGGTTACGATGTTGTTTTGCAATCCATATTCAGCGGTTTGTTGAATACGCTCGGATTCCACTTTTTCGAGTATGAAAATACCTGCGGCTTGAATATTTTCCTGAGCGATACCTGCCAGGTTTCTCATTATGTGTATGGTGATAGGGAGATCTTTAATTTTGCCTTTTTTATCGCCTCGCCCCATGCGAACAAAACGCCTGGCAAGCGCTTGTGCGCGCTCTAAATCTTTGTCGTAAACAAATACAATGTCGATTCCTTGTTGTTCATTGTGTTTTTTGTTGATGTCTTTATCAGCGCTTAGGATAGAGCGAAACATTTGCAGGCCGCTTCTCACTCTGCGTTCTTGTTCTTCATCGAACGACTGGGCGTGAATGTTACTGGCGAATAGATACAGCATGACTAGGCACAAGCATTGTCCTAATTTTTGTAATCCGTAATTTGCCAAGATTTGCTTATGCTCACAAAAAGCGAAGAAACGGGATGTTCTCGCGATTAATAAATTGTCTTAACCACGCGAAAGCGAGGTAAGTTGCTCATTATATTCAATTTTGATTATAGTCCTTTAAGGCACAAAATTGTCAAATATGACAAAAATAATCCGATGAATTGAACTGATTTCAAGTTAAGAGAAAGGGGCTTGGTTATTTATTGAGTTTTTCCTGCCAACGTTTATTGGCAACATGTTCTTTAACTAAGTCCAACACTTCATTAATAATCACAAGAATCTCTTGATTTAATTCTTGTTCAGCTGAGGAAAACTCAGGCAGTCCTGCCCCCATAAACTGTTGTACTTTCTGCTCATCTATATCGCTAAGAAGATTCACAATGCTGTTGACAACAATATTTGCAACGGCCGTTTCCAAGCGTTTTTCTATATTGCTTCCCAGCACTGGAATGAAATCTAGATTCCTAATTTGAGGGTCTTCTCGCACTGAACGAGAGACGCTTTGGGCAATATGATGTCGAATTATCTCGCCAGATTCATGATTCTTAATGACATCACCAAAATGTTGCGAGGTGAGGGCTACCCATTGCGTAACTGTGCTCATTCGAGGTTTGAGCACCTGACTGGTAATATTCTCTATAAGCTGTGAACCCATCGCGATATCTTCTTGTGCATCCGAAAGAACTTTTACGACAATGCGGTCACTCAACTCTTCCAAAAACACATTGTAATAAAAGGTTAAGAAGCGAAATAAACCCGTGTTTTTGAAATCGACGATTTGATATTTGTGAAGGCGATATAATATCGACACAATGCGCAGTACGCGGAAGATTCGAGCTGCGTCAACGGGAATACAGCCGATTAAGTCATACCAGTGTACAAAAGGGAAAAAGTACCAGCGTAAGTACTCTTTGTTACGTACCGCAACAATCCAGCGAAGCAAAAATTCACTTAAGAATATCGCGATAAAACCCAAATCAACAAAAAAGAAATTTTCGTGAACAGGTTGATAAAGGTTAGTCAGAAGGGGGATGTTATCTGTAAAAAATCGAAATACGGTAGCGGTGCTATAAAGAGCATCGAACAGGATAAGTAGGAGATTGACTGCCAACAGAAACATCATGGCAAAATCAATGGCCAGCCAAACCCCTTGTTTGCTGGCACGTAAGTTTTGTAGGCTAATCAATGCCGTTTACCCGTCGTTTATGGTTTAATCGTGTTTATAAACAATGCCTTGCTTCATGACGAACGGTATTGCCTCTAAAAGGGATATATTTTCCATTGGGTCGCCTTTTACCGCGATAATATCTGCGGATTTACCAACATCAATGCTGCCAATGTTTGATTCCTGCCTTAGCAAGGTGGCCGCGTTAATTGTCGAGGCCTGTATTGCTTGCATGGGGGTCATACCAAAGCGAACCATTCTCGAGAATTGTGCGCCGTTTGTGCCATGAGGATAAACACCTGCATCAGAACCAAATACCATTTTAACGCCAGCTTTCACAGCTGCCGAAAAGCTGTCCCGCTGGCGTTGTCCAACCACGCGCTCTTTATCCAAGCTTTCCTGTAGGATTCCCGCTTTCTCACCTTCGGATAAAATATATTCGGTGGTGTAAATGTCCATAGAAAAGTAAGTCCCCATCTCCAAGGCTAATTGGATGGCTTCTTCGTCTAAAAAGCTTGCGTGTTCAATGGAGTTAACGCCTGCTTTAATGGCCGCCTTTATCCCGTCGTTGCCGTGGGCATGTGCTGCTGTTACCAGACCACGCAAATTAGCCTCTGCTACGAGGGCGTTCATTTCTTCTTGACTATATTGTTGTGCACCGACCTTAGTACCTTTTGATAACACCCCCCCGGTCGCACAAAACTTAATAACATCTGCACCGTATTTAATGTGTTGTCGAATTTTTTCTCTTATTGCCCAAGGCCCATCAGCAACCCCTCCTGATTTCACGTTGTAGCTGGGCGGGAGTAAATTATTGTCACAGTGACCGCCCGTCACCCCTATTGATGGGCCAGACACAAACATGCGGGGACCGGGAATTGAACCCTGTTCGATAGCGCGCTTTAAAGCTACATCGGCATAGCCAGGAGCACCCACATTCCTAACAGTAGTAAAGCCAGCCATTAACGTAACTTGAGCGTTGTTGACACCTGTTATGGTTACGTCGGGTAATGAGCTAGCGAGTCGTTTATAACCGTGTTTGTTGGCATCGGAGGTCAGATGCACATGCATATCCATTAGCCCCGGAATCAACGTGTGATCTGATAAGTCAATTAATCTGGCTGTGTTATCGATTTTGCCGTTTGCGGTTACAGACACAATAATGCCATCCTCAATAACGACGACAGGGGCGCTAACCACCTTACCTTGCACGACATCAATCAATTTGCCAGCTTTGATTTGTGTTAGTTCAGCGTAAACTTGACCACTAGTGGCAAGTGAGCCTGCAATTGCGATGGCCATTGATAGACGTTGGAAAAGCTTCATAGCGACCCCTTCAAAAGAATTAGTAGAAGCCAAAGATTAGTCGGTTAAGATAAGCAAAACAAGTAGTTAGAACGGCAGTGGATTAGTTGGCGGATTGTGAGCGACGTGTATAACTCAGCCCTACCACCATGAAAATAACCGAAACTAAAACCCAAAGTGGCCAGTCGCCGTACCACCGGTAGGGGGTTATTCCGCCAACGCGTGCCAACTCAGTTTCAATACTCGCTGCTTCAAATTGAGGGGCTCGTTTAATTACCTTTCCACGGTGATCGATAAAGGCCGTAATGCCATTGTTAGTCGCTCTAAGCACTGGAATGCCAAATTCCGCGGCTCTTACTTGAGCGATTTCTAGATGCTGTGCTGGGCCATGAGACGCGCCAAACCAAGCATCGTTACTCACGGTTAATATGAAGTCTGTGTTTGAGCGAAGGTTGGCTCTGATTTGCCGAGGAAATGCAATCTCGAAACAAATTGCAGACAGCAATCGATAGTTGTTTACCAATAAACTTGCCTGTTCATAGTCCCCTCTACTAAACGATGACATAGGTAAATCGAAGATTGGTGCGAGCCCTCTTAACCAAGACTCCAGTGGGATAAACTCACCAATGGGCAGCAGGTGATGTTTTGCGTAACGATTCTGATGCAAGTACTGATACTGCGGTTCAGTTTGCGCGCTATTGAATTTACCAAGAACGATGAGGGCATTATGGGCTTCAGTAGTTGTGAAATTGTAATTAGCAATTCCCGTCACTAACCCTGTATCAGAGCTAAACGCTTCATCATCAACTTGCGTTAGATAGTCCAGCGCTAATGGCTCTAATCTGGGAACAGCGGCTTCTGGCCAAATGATGATTTGGTTATGCCACAATTCTCTGGTCATATATAGATATTTTTTCATCGTTGGAATGTCTTGTTCAGGTACCCAACGAAGCTCTTGTTCAATGTTACCTTGTACCATGGCTATCGACACTTTTTCCGACTCGACTTCGCTGAATTCAAGACGATTTACCAGCAAACTGGAAATTATTACTATCAATAGAAAGCTCGACTCTTTGGTTATGACAAATGCGCTTTGATTAAAGCTTCTACACATAACCTGTGCACAAAGAGCGGAACTTAGCACTAAAATGAATGTAACACCTGTCTCTCCTGCGATAGGAAACCAGCCAGTAAACAAACTATCTAGCTGGCTGTAGCCGAGCGATAGCCAAGGAAATCCGCTTAGAAACCAACTTCTAATCCACTCGAAAAACACCCAAAAAGCAGCTAGTGCAAAAGGTTGTAACCAAGCCTGAGAATAGCGTGTTGAGCAATAAAATATTAAGGCGGGAAACAATGCTAGATAGCTTACTAATAAGGCCATCAAGGTTAGCGAGCCTATTAATGGTAATCCGCCAAAGTCCGCAATACTCACGTGAACCCAGCTGATACCTGCACCAAACCAACCAAGGCCAAAACTAAACCCTAACCAGGCAGCTTGTTTTTTATCAACAAGTTTCAACCAAATATAGAAAATAGCGGTTAACGCTATTGGTACTACGATAGAATAGGAAAAAGGTGCATAGCCTAGTGTTAGCAACGCACCTAATAAAAGAGCCAATAAGTTTTGGATTGGTTTTTTATGCACTGGCTAAGTTGTCTGCCATCGTTTTTGGCAAGGTAACCTTTAATTGTATTAGCCTTCGTCCATCAGCATTATTTACTTTGAACTCTATATCATTGATTTCAATTGTTTCGTCTTTTGAGGGCATGTGCCCGAAATTATTCAGAACAATACCGCCAATGGTATCGGCTTGCTCCTCATCAAAACTCGTACCGAAGAAACTGTTAAAGTCCTCCACTGATGTCAGTGCCTTGACCGAATAGGTGTATGTATTTAGCACTCTAATGTCTTCTGATTCAACATCTTCTGCATCATGCTCGTCTTCGATTTCACCAACGATTAGTTCAAGGATGTCCTCAATCGTGCAAAGTCCTGATACACCACCGTATTCGTCAATGACAATTGCCATGTGATAGCGGTGTTGACGAAACTCTCTGAGTAACACATCGACTCGTTTACTTTCTGGTACTATCATGGCAGGGCGAATAATGGATTTAAGGTCGATTTTATCGGTCTCTGAAAAGCCGTATCTCAAAAGATCTTTCGCTAGCAGAATCCCTTCGATGTGGTCTTTGCTTTCGTTTACAACAGGAAAGCGAGAATGTGCTGTTTCTAAAACAATGGGTAGGAATTCCTCTACTGATTGTTCAACATCGATTGTGACTATTTGTGCACGCGGGATCATGATGTCGCGTACTTTGATTTCTCCGACTTCCAGAACACCTTCAATCATTTCACGTGTTCCTGGGTCAATAACGTCCTGCTGTTGTGCCTCGTTAATGACTTCGACGAGTTCTTCTCTACTTTTGGGTTCCCCAGTGAAGGTTTGGACTATTTTATCTAACCAACTCTTGCTTGGAGAACCGTTGCTAGAGTGAGGGTTGTCGTCATTATTCATAGATTGTTTGTTTATCCATTAATTAAAATGAGAGTTTAGTATCATTGATGATCGCGATAGGGATCGTCAATACCTAAATTGTTTAAAATTTGCACTTCTAAGGCTTCCATCTCTTCCGCCTCAGCCTCGTCAATGTGGTCGAAGCCTAATAAATGCAAGGTTCCATGCACAATTAAATGTGCCCAATGATCAAACAGTGCTTTGTCTTGTTCCACTGATTCATTCTGCATTACCTGCTTGCAGACGACAATATCGCCAAGTAAGGGTAAGGTCATGCCAATGGGTTGCTCGAAAGGAAAAGATAGCACATTGGTTGGTTTATTTTTGTGACGAAATTCTGAATTTAATTGCACTATTTCCATTTCATCAACGATACGAATAGTTACTTCAGCGCTGTGTTCCTTAAACCCTGCAGTTTCTAGTGCTTGTAACGCCCATTGGTGCACTTGTGTTTCAGACGGCAGGTCTGATTCATCTTCACATGCAACTTGAAGGTCAACCGCAAGTTCCGTTGATTGAGTCATCCGTTATTGCGGCTCCTTGTTAGCAGCCTCTAATTTCGCCTTTTTTTCAGCTTCTTTGGCGGCGTTTTGTTCTGCTTCGTGCTGCTCATATGCTCTTACAATTCTAGCCACAACAGGATGCCTAACCACGTCATTTGCAGTAAAAAAGTTTAGCGAAATGTCTGGCACTTCTTTGAGCACTTCAATCGCATGACGCAATCCAGAGCGTGCGCCTCTTGGTAAATCAATTTGAGTAATGTCACCTGTAATCACTGCTTTGGAATTAAAACCAATACGAGTTAAGAACATTTTCATTTGTTCCACTGTGGTATTTTGGCTTTCGTCCAAAATAATAAAGGCGTCATTAAGGGTTCTACCTCGCATGTAGGCCAAAGGGGCTACTTCAATGACGTTGCGCTCTATTAATTTTTCGACTTTCTCAAACCCCAGCATTTCAAACAGTGCGTCATAAAGAGGGCGTAGGTAAGGGTCGACCTTTTGCGACAAGTCACCCGGTAAAAAACCTAGTTTTTCACCTGCCTCAACTGCAGGGCGGGTTAACAATATACGCCGGATTTCTTGCCTTTCTAAAGCGTCTACGGCACAGGCTACGGCTAAATAAGTCTTGCCGGTACCGGCAGGGCCAATACCAAAGGTGATATCGTGATGCACTACATTCATCACGTATTGGGATTGATTGGGGTTACGCGGTTTGATTACGCCGCGTTTGGTTTTTATGTGAACTTCCTTACCGTAATCATCGCTGTTGCCTTGTTCCATGACATTTGCTTCTTGAATTGCCAAATGAATATCTTGCGGCTCTAATTCTTTATACTGACCTTTTACGGGCGTCGCTTCCAAGTATAGGCGTTTTAGCATAGTCACTGTCGCGTCGACTACAGCTTGCTTACCGACAATTTTAAATTTGTTTTGGTTGTGACTTATTTCTACGCCAAGACGTCGTTCTATTATTTTAATGTGATCATCGAACGGACCACAAAGGCTCGACAGACTTCGATTGTCTGCCGGCTCAAGTTCCACGGTTTCAGTGGCTATCAGGTTACTCAACGAATACCTCTGAGATTATGTAATATTTAGGGGCGAAACTGTGCTACGCCGATTTCGTCAGGTGTAACATCTGGTTTGCTGCTTAGGATTTCGCCAGGTGCAGTGGCAACGCGAAGATCCATTTCTGCTTCTGTACGAATAACGTTTCCGCGTAGAGAATTAGCAAATACATCAGTGATATCTATGTCGACGAATTTCCCAATCATTTCAGGGTTACCTTCGAAATTAACAACACGATTGTTTTCGGTTCTACCCGATAATTCCATGATGTTTTTCTTTGATGGACCTTCGACTAAGACGCGCTGTGTTGTGCCTACCATGTCACGGGCAATGCGCTGAGCTTGCTGGTTGATTCGTTGTTGTAATATTTGCAATCTTTGCTTTTTAACATCTTCACCCACATCGTCAACTGCGTCAGCAGCTGGAGTCCCTGGACGAGCACTGTAGATAAAGCTGAAACTCAAATCGAAATCTACATCTTTGATAAGATTCATCGTTGCTTCAAAATCTGCGTCAGTTTCTCCTGGGAAACCAATAATGAAATCAGAGGACATGCTCAAATTTGGACGTACCTTTTTGAGCTTGCGGATCTTTGACTTGTATTCGAGCGCAGTGTGCCCGCGTTTCATCATGGTTAACACCATGTCTGAGCCACTTTGAACAGGAAGATGTAAATGATCAACGAGTTCTGGGATCGTCGTATAAGCATCAATGATATCGTCAGTGAATTCAACCGGGTGAGATGTTGTGTATCTGATGCGGTCGATGCCATCAATTGCAGCAACAAGATGCAATAACTCCGAGAAACGACAGATAGAACCATCGTGATGCTCGCCGCGAAACGCGTTTACGTTTTGTCCTAAAAGATTGACTTCGCGCACACCTTGTTCGGCCAACTGTGCAATTTCGTAAATAACATCATCAACCGGTCTAGAGACTTCCTCTCCGCGAGTATAGGGAACAACGCAGAAACTGCAGTACTTAGAACATCCCTCCATGATAGACACGAAAGCTGTTGGCCCGTCAGAACGAGGTTCGGGCAGGCGGTCAAACTTTTCTATTTCTGGGAAGCTAATATCGACAACCGATTCTGCGTCACCTTTCACCTGATTGATCATTTCTGGTAAGCGGTGGAGTGTTTGCGGACCAAATACGATATCTACAAAAGGAGCACGCTGTCTTATAGCATCACCTTCCTGTGAAGCAACGCATCCACCTACACCAATGATAAGTTCTGGATTGGTTTTTTTGAGGTTTTTCCAACGTCCTAACTGATGAAATACTTTCTCTTGGGCTTTTTCGCGAATGGAGCAAGTATTGAGCAATATTACGTCTGCCGACTCCGCATCTTCAGCAGCAGTATATCCATGAGTACTGTCAAGCAAATCCGCCATTTTTTCGGAGTCATACTCATTCATTTGGCAACCCCAAGTTTTAATGTACAGCTTCTTACTCATTTATCTCTTTGTCTCCACAACAATCTCAAGTTCGCGTCTGTATTAGCGAAAATCCACCAAAAATAAAAGGGCGCGTATTTTATCGACAAATCTTAGCTATATCCAGAAATGAATGAACTCAGTTAATGAAAATCTTGAATTCTCACATCTTTATTTGACTTTCACCCATTGGAATACGGCTGGGCTAGTTTAAATACCCGCATTAATGCATCGATGATACCAACTTTTTAGGTATTTTTGTTTATACAAGGATATTGTGAACCGCATCCCATTATGTAGAAAAATAATCCACATTGGGGTGGATTTGTAGATTCGTTGATCTAAATTTGTAAGTAGCAAACATCAAGACGGCTTAACTTGTCGCGACCTATGAAGTCGTCTACTAAGAATTGCGCAAGAGAAGGAACTCAACTCAAAACACCATGGATATCAAACACAGAGTAGCAAAATCGTTATATCTTAGGAGCAAGTAAGATGGCTGATGAAAAAGGCTCTAGCAAGAAAAAAGTTGATTCGAATATCGAAAAACTTGAAGACCGAATAGCCCCAGGCGGTATAGGTGGCTTAGTCGGTGATTTAGGTGTAAGTGGTGACGCAGGAGTATCCACTACCGATGATACAGTTACTCCTCCAGATGGTGGTGACCAACCTCCCACCGGTGAACATTCACCCGGGGATTCACCTCCTGACGATACAGGTGATGGTGGAGACGGCTCGAATACCACAACGCATCCTGATGGCACAGTAGAAACCCACAATCCCGATGGTTCAGGCTCAATAGTGTACCCGGATGGAGGTAGTGAGACCTGGGATGGACAAGGTGGTGGAACTTGGGATGATGGTCAAGGCAATACTGCCACATGGAGTGCTGATGGTTCTGGTAGCTGGACAAGTGCGGACGGTAGCAGCGGCTATCACAATGCCGACGGATCAGGTGGTTACAATAATGCAGATGGTAGCCATGGCACATATGGTGCTGATGGATCTTACTCTCACACAGAGGCTGACGGAACGACATATCAAGGTAATCCAGACGGATCTGGTTCTATCACTTATCCAGATGGAACGACGGAAGCCTGGGATGCCGAAGGCAATCCAGTAGGCGGCGATCCCGGTAGTGATCCGGGCTCTGATCCGGGAACAGACCCAGGCGGCGATCCAGGGCATGATCCGGGCGCGGAAGACCCAACTTCAGGTACAACAACTCATCCTGATGGTTCGACTGAAACTTGGAATGAAGACGGTTCTGGCTCCAGAACCTGGCCCGATGGCTCATCCGAAACCTGGGATGGACAGGGTGGTGGCAGCTGGGATGACGGCCAAGGCAATACGTCAACATGGAATGCTGATGGTTCCGGCAGCTGGGCAAGTTCAGATGGTAGCAGTGGTTATTACAATGCAGATGGCTCAGGTGGGTACACAAATGCCGACGGCAGCCACGGTGAATACCATGCTGACGGTTCCGGTACTCATACCGAAGCTGATGGCACAGCCTACACATGGAATGCTGATGGCTCGGGCTCTGTGAATTACGCAGACGGTTCAAGTGAAACTTGGGACGGTCAAGGCGGTGGTAGTTGGGACGATGGGCAAGGCAACTCTTCTACATGGAATGCCGACGGTTCTGGTAGCTGGACAAGCTCAGACGGTAGCAGTGGTTACCACAATGCCGATGGTTCTGGCGGCTACTCGAATGCTGACGGTAGTCACGGCACATACAACGCAGATGGTTCGTACAGTCATACTGAGGCAGATGGTACAACTTATCAGCAGAATCCCGATGGTTCCGGCTCAGTCACTTACCCTGATGGAACCGTTGAAGAATGGGATTCATCCGGTAACCCAGTTGGTGAGCCGTCTGGTGAAGGTGACTCTGGTAGTGATCCAGGCTCTGACCCAGGCGAAGAACAGCCTACATCTGGCACCACAACTCACCCAGATGGCACGGTAGAAACATGGAATGAAGATGGTTCTGGCTCACGAGTCTACCCTGATGGTTCGACCGAAACCTGGGATGGCCAAGGTGGCGGCTCTTGGGACGACGGCCAGGGCAATACTTCCACTTGGAATGCCGATGGTTCAGGCAGTTGGACCAGTTCAGACGGCAGCTCAGGCACTTATAACGCCGATGGCTCTGGCAGCTACACTAATGGCGATGGCAGCTATGGCTATTGGAATTCAGACGGTTCCGGTAGTCACACTGAAGCAGATGGAACCACTTACAACTTTAATGCCGATGGTTCCGGCTCTGTAACCTATCCTGACGGTTCTACTGAAACGTGGGATTCAAGTGGTAATTACACCAGCGATCCTGGTGATGGCGGTGATGGTGATGATACCCATGGCACTTGGGGTGAAATTGCCGACCAGCAAACCGCTGATGATGGCACCGTTACCAACACCTACACCGATGGCACTGTAGAAACCCTTAATCCAGACGGTTCTGGTTCGGTTGTTTTCCCTGATGGTTCAAGCGAAACTTGGGGCGGTCAAGGTGGCGGCACTTGGGATGATGGCCAAGGTAACAGCTACTCTTGGAATGCTGATGGCTCTGGTAGCTGGACAAGCTCAGACGGTAGCAGTGGTTACCACAATGCCGACGGTTCAGGCGGTTACACCAACTCTGATGGTAGCCATGGTTCATACGGTGCGGATGGTTCTTATACGCATACCGACGCCGATGGCACGGTTTACCAACAAAATGCAGATGGTTCCGGATCTATTACTTATCCTGATGGCACTACAGAAACCTGGGGTGCCGATGGCACGTACCACGGTGGTGACGGCAGTGAACCTGGCGACGGTTATCCTGATGACCACAGCGGTGAAATCGTAGATGAACAATTCAATGAAGATGGTTCAGGCACCATAACCTATGCTGATGGCACTGTAGAAACTTGGAACGCTGATGGCTCTGGTTCAATAACCTACGCAGACGGTGCAGTGGAAACCTGGGATGGTGAAGGCAACGGTACCTATGATGACGGTCAAGGCAATACATGGACATTTAGCGCTGATGGTTCGGGCAGTTGGTCGTCTGCAGACGGTAGCTCTGGTACTTATAACGCTGATGGGTCAGGCAGTTATACTAATGCCGATGGTAGTTATGGTAGTTGGGGGGCTGATGGATCTGGCACCCATACGGAGCCCGATGGCACGGTATATAGCATTAACCCCGACGGCTCTGGTTCTGTAACTTATCCTGATGGTACGGTTGAAGAGTGGGCTGCGGGAGACGATCCAATAATGCCAGAAGACGGCACGGTTGGGCCTGATATGCCTGACGGCTTTGATGACGGTGAGGGCGATGCTGGTAGTTATGGCACACCTCCACCTGATCCAAACGGTTATGTCAACGAATTCATCTTGCCTCTGTTCGAGGGTGGTTCTGACCCTGCGGAGTGGGGACTAGACTACGATTCAGACGGTCCGACCAGTTGGACACTGCCAATTGATATGGCGGATGTTGACCTAGAGAACTCAACTTTCATTATTTCAGGCGATATGATCGGTGAATGGGAAGGTGGCATTCCACCTGAAGCGATAGGCCCAGATGAAGATGGTAACTACATCATACAATGCTGGCCAATTGCTGAAGTTATTGACAATGGTGATGGCACAGTAACCTTGGTACTGGACTTAGATGAAATGCCTGATATGGACGGAGCTCCTTAACTGGAGCTCCTAATAAACAGATTGTACTTATTTAATTTTTATTAATCGGAGAGACGATAATGGCTATTACAAAAGCAGATAAAATTAAGCAAAAAGCAGAAGCCGCTGTAGCTGGCGCAAAAGTAAAAGGTTTCAAACTAGCAGCGCGTGCACAAACCGCAAAGGCTAGAGCGAAATCAAACTAACACTACTAAAAAAACAAGCCAGTAAGTCCATTTAGACTTGCTGGTTTGTTTATTTTTAGCTTTACTTTTAGATACTTACTTATTAGACCTGCATCACGGAGGCAAGGTCAATTCTTATGGTAAATAGACCTGGTTCCACTGCACCCAGCAAAGAAGTTTTGGATCTTAAACGCAAAGTTAAAATCCTCACGACCTCCCGAAAGCTTACCCAGGAATTTATTGGCGAGGCATACGATGTAAAAAACCTAATGCAATTGGTGTTTGATCGCATTTTGAATGCGCTCGATGCTGAAGCAGGATCATTGTGGGTAAAAGATGACAAATTACAAAAAAATGTATGTCAGCTAGCGGAAGGCCCGGTAAAGCGCAATGTCATAGGCATGAAGCTTGATTTTGGTGTTGGCATTGTTGGCGCAGTCATAGAAACGCAGCGCACTAAAATTATTCTCGATACGGCTAAGAGCAAAGAGTTTTCCCAAACTGTTGACCAAAAAACCGGATTCGCAACTAAATCGATGATATGTGTTCCTTTGATAATTGACGAGGAATCTTATGGCGCCATTCAAATCGTCAATAAGCGTCACGGGGTTGGAGGTCAATTTGACACCAGTGACTGTGAGCTAGTGAAAGATTTGGCCATTAGTGCTGCGATTTCTATGAAAAATGCGCGCCTGATGGAAATGGAAAGCAAAGTTAAAGAAATGAATGCGTTAATGACAATTTCAAACGAAGTTGTGTCGACGCTAGACATTGATCAAGTGTTAAATCTGGTGGTCAATCGAACCAACGAATTAGTTGAAACTAGCTTTGGTGCAATTGCTTTGCTTGACGACGATGACAGCGAATTAGCATTGACGGTGCTTTCTGGTGGACAAGCACTTGATAGTAAAAATACCAAGCAGCGAGCAATTCTTGAGCTAATGTCGCAAGTACAAAACATTCAGCGCTCGGTATACATCGCGGAACGCGGTCGTTACATTGCTTCCCAACGGGGGAAACAAAATGAATGGACTAAATACGTCACCGAACACAATGTTAACGCGCTATGGAGCGTGGCATTAAAAGACGAAGAAGGGGTGTTAGGCGTTATTTGGTTTGAAAGTGATAGTGCAGGTTTTGCAGATGCCGGCAAAGCTGATTTACTGCATATCATGGCTTCACAAGCCACAGTGGCACTTAGGAACGCTAGCTTATTTAAAAGTATTACCAACCGTGCTTCTTTAAAAGGACTGCAGGAATCCACACAAAAGTGGTGGCGAAAACGCGGTAAACGAGCTGGGTTAATTAGCAGTGCGGTTGTGGCCTTGGTGCTCGCACTGCATTTTCTACCGGTTTTACGATGGGTTTCAGCGCCAACTACAGTTGAAACTCAATTAGGCCAGGGCGTTTTTACCCCTGTTGACGGTCGCATCAGTGAAGTCCTAGTGAATGAAGGCCAAACAGTACAGCAAGGAGAACTGGTTGCAAGAATGGATACCAGCGCATTGTCTCTTCAACTGGCCGAGGCTGAAGCCCAAATGGCCATTGCCGAGCGCAAGATTGTTGAAGCGCGATCAGAGAAAGACTCATTTGCGCTCTCAAACGCAATGATCGAAAGGGAATCCTCGCTTGCCCGCGTAAGCAAAATCCAACAAGACCTAAATAATGCCAATATTCTAGCGCCGCTCGCTGGGGTGGTATTGAATACCAATTTACGTGAATTAACGGGACGCAGTTTCAGTACTGGTTCTGAAATTTTTCGTGTCGCAGACCCAGATAAGTTTCGCCTAGTAGTGCACGTTGCCGAAGAGGATGTATTAGATGTCAAAGTCGGACAAGAAGTAAGAGCGGTTTTACGTGCCAGACCCGGTGCCTATGTTTACGGAGAGGTGCTGCATATTGGACGTTCTTACGAGGTTCCAACCACAATTCTAGAAGCCGAAGAAGAGGTAGACACCTCTGAATTACAAACGGGATTTATTGCGGAAGTATTGATAACGAGCTCTGACTACCCAGTCTTGCCAGGCATGACTGGGCAAGCTTTGGTGTACACGCCAGAAACATCCATCGTACAAAGGCAATGGCGACGTATTAGAAACTTTTTTATTTTTACTTTGGGACTGTAGTAATGGCCGACCTTCTTGCTCTTCATATTGATGATGAGGAGTATCTATGAGTAGCGCTCCGGCACCTTTAAGAGAAGATGTAAAAGTCCGTAAATTAGTGCAACAAGGCCAAGTCAGCTATGTACTCAAAGAACCTGATAAACAGGAGTATTACCGGTTCACCGTACCTCAGTATCAACTGATCCGGCTGTTCGATGGTATCCATGACCTCACCGCTATCGTCAATAAATTTAACGAGACTTCCGACGAATATGAATATGATGTTGATGCTGCACAAGCAGTATTCAATGCTTGCAGAGATTATCAAGTATTACAACGAACCAAGCAGGAAGAAAACGTTGCTCTGCTCGAACGAATCCGCGAAGAGCGCAAAAAATCACTGATACAGGCGAAAGGCAGTGTGCTAATGATGCGTTTTAAACTTGTTGACCCTAATAAGTGGTTTGATCACATCATCGACAGTATTCGTTTTGTGTGGTCGCCACGAGCTATTAAATTCCAGACGATGTTCATTTTATTCGCATTCTTTTTGATTGCCTGGAATGGACAGCGTTTCGCACAAGACTTCACGCAAGTATATTTACAAACGCAATTGAGTGGCGTCATTTATATTTGGATTATTGCGCTGGTCGCGATTGCGCTGCATGAGTGCGGCCATGGCTTGACCTGCAAGTATTATGGCGGTGACGTACATGAGATGGGGTTCCTTCTGCTTGCCTTTCAGCCTTGTTTATATTGTAACGTGAATGATGCATGGCTGTTTGAAAACAAAAATCACAAGATCCAGGTGGCGTTGGCGGGCGTTTGGGTCGAGTTGCTCGTTGCGGCGCTCGCTACCCTGGTGTGGTTAGCGGTGGATGTGCACAATCCCGTTGGTTATATCGCATTTGTGTTAATGACCATTGGCACGGCCAGTTCATTATTGGTGAACTTAAACCCGCTATTGAAGTTTGATGGATATTACATTCTCACTGATTGGTTAGAAATGCAGAACCTACGACAAAATTCGCTCGCGTGGTTTTCATGGAACTTAAAAACTAAGTTATTTGGAGCCGAAGATGAAAAGCCTTTTGAACCCAGTGAAAGAGAAAAGCGCGTTTATTGGATTTACGGAACCGCAGTTGCGGTTTATATGACCTTGTTCCTTTCTTTTATTGGATGGTTGGGCTATCAATTTGTGTATGCCCAATTTGGGTTTTTGGCGATTATAGGCTTCTTATATGTCGTATTTATTTTTGTGAGAAGCATTACCGGAAATTGGATTAGTACCTTGTTAAATTGGTTTAAAACTCGTTTGTGGTCTACTAAGGCTACAAAAATAAGAACCGGCGTTATTTCATTGTTCGCAACGGCTGTAATGGTATTTTGGCAGCCCAAACTGACGTTAGTGGCTGAGGGAACGGTTGAGTCAACAAGTCATGTGTTGTATTCCCCTGCAAATGCCTTCGTGGAGTCGGTAGCATACGACACTGATAGGAAAATTTCCGTTGATTCGGTCAATAGTGTTTTTCTACAAATGCATTCTCCTGAATTAATAATGCAAATCAGTGATTTGCAAGCGAGCCAACAAGCCCTTGAAGGCAGAAAGGTATCTGCTATTTTGGAAGATGAATCTGCTGAAGTGGCGCGCACCTCCATTGAGTTAAATTTAATAAAAGAACAACTTGATAATGCGCTGGCCAAAGCCGCCTTGTTAAAGTTGACGCTGCCCGAAGGGTTTTGGTCAGTGGATGGTTTACCTCCAGATTTGTTAAAAGGGCGCTTTTTTTCTGAACAGCAAGAGGTTCTCACCTTAATTTCTGAACAAGAGCGATTTTTTGACGCCATTGTTGATCAACGAGATGTTGCTTATTTGAGTGTCGGTGATAATGCACTGGTTAGGTTAAACGCCGGCATGAGTAACGTGTATGATGCCGAGGTAATAAGTAAATCTGCAATTGCCATGTCCTCTGGTGTGGAGCAGAAAGTATTAGTACGCTTGTTATTAAAAGGTTGGCAAGATGATCCTTATTTACCCGTCGGTTTGGGTGGAGAGGCTAAACTTTACGGTGAGACTTTGCCTTTATGGCAACACTTAACTTTCAAACTTAGAAAATTCTTCAGAGCGGATTTATGGCTTTAAAACGAAAAAGCAGCCCTATTTTATATTGTCTATGGTTTGTACTTACAGCCTATTTTACTACGGTAAGTAATGTGCATGCTGACAACGCGAGCAACGTGCATTTGCGTGGTGTTGTAGTACCTGCTGAGCAGGTAAATTTGTCTATGAATCAAAATGGCGTTCTACGTTTTATCGCACCGAGCGGCAGTATCGTAAAACAAGGCGAAAAGTTAGCAGAGATAAATCCAGCACAGCTCAGCGCGCAATATCACCAGGCCAGAGCCTTGCTGCAAGCGGCAAAAGCCGAACTTGCTGCAGCTAAACACGGCCTAGAGAAAAGCCGTCGCTTAGTAAATGAAAATATTCTTTCAGATATTGCGTTAACCGAAGCGGAGTTTAGTGTGCAAACGGCCTCAGCCAATTTGGAAGTGAGTGAGTCAAAATATCATATTGCTAAGCTTGCCGTTGAAGACGCTATTCTTTATGCCCCTTTTGAAGGTGTGGTTGCGGATACCAAGCTCAAACGAGGGGAATGGACGAAGCAAGGGGATCCAATTATAGAATTTGCGAGTCTGGAATCTTTGGTCATGTCGATAGATATTCCGCCCGGATTAACTGACACTTTGAGTCTCGGGCAAACCACATCTGTCAATTTTCAAGGAAATAAAATAGGTACTGCAACGGTGAAAAGGTTATTTCCATTGTTACAGCCTTCAAGTGGACTGAGACGCGTAGTGTGGGAAGTAACAACAACTAGCTCAGTCCTGATCTCCGGAAGATACGTGGAGCTAGAACCTTGGTTTTAAAGCGACTCTACATACTGTGTTTCGCATTGGCTTGCTGCGCAAGTGCCAGTGCTATAACGTTAGAGCAAGCGCTCGAGAAGGCGTTTAACGCCAATTTGGAATACCAAATTAGTCTCGAGCAAATACAAAAGGCTAAACACACCGAGCATATCGCCTATTCAAGATTATACCCAACCTTGTCGCTTAGTGGAGCTAGAAACGAACAGCTGAGTAACAACCAAGGCGCAGAAAATGATACAGGCTACCAAGCACGATTACAGGTAAATCAAACCTTATACGACCCTTCAGTTTTTAATGGTTGGAAGAAGGCTGAATTGCAACTCGCTATCGCGGAATTGAGCTTTTTGAGGCAAAAACAAACGCTTACTTTTTCGGTAAAACAAGTGTGGTATCAATTTTTAACGGATATTGCGCTGGCGCAGGAGGCGAGGGAATCACTTAAGCGTTTGCAACAACACCGCAAGAATGCTCAGCATTTATATGCGAATGGCAGTATTTGGCGCAATGACTTATTGCAAGCGGATGTGCGAGTTGCTAGAGGCGAACAAAGTCTGCTCATTGCTCAAAATGCGGTTCAAAGAAGCCAAACAAGCTTAAACGTATTACTAAATCAAAACATTCTTACAAGCGTAACAGCAGAAGCTGAGCCTGTTGACCTAGATTGGAACATGGGGCTTGAGGATAGTTTGTTAAGTGCTGTGCAACGTCGTCCGGATCTCAAACAACAAAGTCTTTCAGTCAAGATTGCAAAAAAAGATAAATCCAGTGCCAATGCCACTTATTGGCCAACTGTTACCGCGCAAATTACGCAGAACAATCTGTCCGATGACTTCGAATTTTCTGACAATAGCCGTAATACACAACTGAGTATTAATATGAGCTGGACGTTATGGGATACCATGGCCAATGTCAGTCGTAATAAAGCCGCGCATCACGATGTACAAATTGCACTAAAGAATGAATCTCGAGTTAAAGAACTAGTACAACAAGAAACGCATGTTGCTTGGCTGGCACTACAAGAAGCACGACAAAATTACGCAGTGTTGCAGCAATCAATGGCTCAGGCTGAGGAGAATTTTCGAGTCACAGAGATACGTTACAAAGAACAACTCAGTACTGCGAATGATGTCCTAGATGCGCAAGACCTGCTAACCAGTACCAGAAATGACTTGCTACAAGCGAGAGGCGCTTTTTCAATTGCAAGAGCGCAACTTGAACTTGCGATTGGAGAGTAGAGACATAGCAGTGAGTTCAGTAATTTATCCATAGGTTAGTTCAGTTCACCGCCAAGTGCGTTGGTTACCAAATATACTTGTTTGGCTTATTTCAAATTTTTTCTATAGAAATCAATCGTCTCAGCCATTTTACAGATCTCGCTTTTAATCCTGTTATTGTTTAATTCGCAAGGTTATTATTTAGTTTTGCAAGATATTCCAGCGAGGTTCAGGAAGCAGGGTGACGAGTCAATATACTTTCGATGCTGTCATTTTCGGCGGCGGTATGGTGGGCGCTACGTTAGCAAAGGGATTAGCTCGACAAGGCAAGAATATCGCGATAGTCGAGCCGCATATCCCTCAATTTGATATAACAACACCAGCCCCCGATCTTCGCGTATCAGCAATAAGCCTTGGCTCGGAAAACCTATTGCGAGAGTTAGGGATTTGGTCGGGGTTGCAAAAGCTCCGATTAAAAGTCTATGACACGCTCTCTGTATGGGAGCTTCCGGAGTTTAAAACCCAATTTATGGCGTCTGAATTGCAACTGAGTCACTTGGGACATTTGATGGAAAATGTGCATTTGCAACAGGCTGCATTAATGTCGTTAGATGAGCATGACTGTGTTTCGATGTTTGCATCGGGTAGTTTAATAGATGCTAAATCTGGTGAAGTTGAACTCGATGGTAAAGTTTCGCAAGCCAAGGTGATTGTTGCGGCAGATGGCGGTAACTCGCCGCTCAGACAACAAATGCAGTTCCCCATATCGGGCTGGCAATATCAACAGCAGGTTTTTGCAATTAATATCAAACTTGAATGCGATAGTGGCAATCATACATGGCAGCAATTCTTTGAAACTGGTCCTCGCGCTTTTCTGCCGTTATACGGTCAATACGCATCGTTGGTCTGGTACTGTGCACCGGAACAAGTAAACCTATTAAAAAGTTTGTCAGATAATGAACTTGAAGCCGAAATTTGCGCATCTTTTCCCGCGTTGTCAGCACAATTTACGATATTAAAAACAGCCTCATTCCCTTTAAAAAGACTCCATGCGCACCAATATGTTAAAGACAGAGTGGTGTTGGTGGGTGATGCCGCACACATTATCAATCCTTTGGCCGGACAAGGAGTCAATTTAGGCTTTCAGGACGTTTCAGCCTTGTTAAATGCTTTGGGCAAACTAACGGAGAGTAACGTCTCGTCGGTACTTAAAGACTACGAAGCGGCACGCAAGTTTCAAAATCTCAAAATGATGAGTGTGATGGATGGCTTTTATGCTGGTTTTAGCAATCAGCATTTACCTTTGAAAGCGTTACGTAACATTGGCTTAGCCTTAGCCGATAAGGCGGGTACGTTAAAAAATATGGCGCTCAAACAAGCGCTCGGTATCTGATGCTAAAAAGTGTGTTGTAGCAATATTGGAGCAGTAAATGAATGTGTTTGTGATAATCGGGATCCTATTTGTTTCCTTATTTGTTGTTGTGACCTTGGTTGAAAAATACGGTAAGCGTCACACCGAAGAGGAATTAGCAGGGATCACAAAATGGCTTTGGCCGCTTATTGGTATTTCTTTAGTAGCCTCGTTGATAAAGATGCTTTTCTTTTAACAAGAGCCCCAAAAAATAATCGGGGCTCTCGTGTTATTTGCTACTTAAGCTGAGTTACCAAATGCCTTTTTCGGTTTTCCCTTGAATTTCACAGTCTCCGTCACTGTACTCTGGCTCCTCACCTGCATCACGCATTTTAAAATAGTGTTTACTGATAGATACAATGGTTGGTGTCATCCATACAATGGCGATTATATTAATAACCGTCATCATGCCTAACGCCATATCTGCCATAGCCCAGACCTTGGGCAGTGATGCCTGCGCACCCCATAAAATCATCGCTAAGTAACCTACCGTATAAACGGCTCTGCCCAGCGTATTGTCTAGCTTAAACATATGCAGATTACTTTCTCCATAGGCGTAATTGGCCACAACAGAAGTGAAAGCAAATAGACTAATCGCTGCCGTCACAAAGTCTGCGCCGTTTGAACCAAGATGAGAGGTCATTGCAGACTGGGTGAGGCGTATACCTTCCATTTGCTCTGACTGCGACCCACCGGCTAATAGAATAATAAATGCGGTGCAAGTACAAAGGATTAAGGTATCAACAAAAACGCCTAACATTTGTACATACCCTTGAGAAACAGGGTGGTTAGGGTTAGGTGAGGCACCTGCAGCTGCATGAGGAACACTGCCCGAGCCAGCTTCATTAGAATAGAGTCCGCGCTGAATACCGTTTTTAATAGCTGCGCCCAAAGCGCCGCTGCCGGCTTCTTGTAAACCGAAAGCTGAAGAGATGATATCCCACAATACGCCTGGCAAATGCTCGATGTTCATTGCAGTAATACCGAGTGCTACGAGTACATAACCAGCCGCCATAAATGGCACTATCCATTCGGCAAAGTTTGCTATGCGTTTCAGACCACCCACAACGATTGCGCCTGCAATGATAATGATCACTAAACCACTGTAGAAGGTGTCAATTTGATACGCGTTTGCCAGGGCATCGGTGATAGTATTGGCTTGAACAGCACTAAAAATAAAGCCGTAACCCAAAAACAGGCAAAGAGAAAAGGCAACCGCTAACCAACGTTTATTCAGCCCTTGTTGAATATAATAAGCTGGCCCGCCTCTGAATTCTCCCTTGTCGTCGCGCACCTTATATAATTGACCTAGTACACTTTCTGCGAAACCCGTCGCCATACCTAAAATTGCAATCATCCACATCCAGAAAACCGCACCGGCTCCGCCAAGCGATATTGCCACCGCGACGCCAGCTAAGTTTCCAGTGCCAACACGGGCTGAAAGACTGGTACACAGGGCTGCAAATGAACTAATGCCTTGTTTATCTGATTTGGTACTGCCTTTCATCACACTAAACATGTGAAAAAAGTGTCTAAATTGCAGGAAACCTAATTTGTAAGAAAACCAACAGCCAGCAAAAACCAGCATGGGAATCAAGATTGGCACAGCGCCTATTACAGGGACTTCAATTGCGCTTCCCCATAGAACGTTATTTATTGCGGAAACGATATCATGGACGTCTTGAATCAAAAGAAAGGCCTTTTTTATTATTTTGCTAAGATACTGACGATATTAGTTATAGTTGTAAAGCCCTAGAGCCTGTTTATCTTTGCGGTATAAGTTTTGTTTAACTTGAGCCCTTTCTGATCGCGACATTGTTTTGCAGGACTAACGGGCTAAGTTAAACAGCAATTTGAATCAGGAAAGCCATTAAAGATAGCGCGACAATGTTCTGGTCTTGAATTTAGAAGAGTTTAAAGGTTTAGCTAGGGTGAATATGAAGACACATAAGTATGACCAACGTTTTGCAAGAGTTTGTGAGTTTATCAATGCAAATTTGGATGATTCACCATCACTTGAAGATATGAGCGAACTGGCGTGTCTATCGAAGTTTCATTTTCATAGACTATTCACTGCCATAAAAGGTATTAGTTTGACCGGGTATATTCAACTTGCACGATTGCGCAGGGCGTCTTTTAGGCTTGCATTTGAATCGGATAAACGAGTAATAGACATCGTATTGGAAGCACAGTTTGATAGTCCAGAAGCATTTTCAAGAGCGTTTAAGCGGGAGTTTAATCAAACACCTACTGAATTCAGGAAAGATCCTCTTTGGCCACAATGGCACGAGAGATTTGAATTTAAAAAGAAAGAGAAGAGAACTTCCATTATGAATATAGAAATTGTCGATTTTAAGACGACTCAAGTAGCATTATTATCACATTGTGGCGCACCGGAAAAAGTATTTGAAACGGCGAGTAAGTTTATTGCTTGGCGTAAGCAAACCGGGTTATCACCGGTTAAAACAAGCCGTACCTTTGGTATTCCCCATAGTGATCCAAACACCACTGATCCTAATCACTTTCGCTGGGATGTATGTGGCTCTGTAGTATCGCCAGTTCCAGACAATGATTTTGGGGTTATCAATAGTGAAATACCCGGGGGACGTTGTGCAGTCGTAAGGCACAAGGGAAGTCATGCAACAATGGACGATACTATCTACCGCATGTATCGCGATTGGTTACCTGAGAGTGGTGAAGAAGTCAGAGACCACCCAATTTACTTTGATTACCTCAATTTCGTACACGAAGTGGATGAGTGTGATTTATTGACAGATATTTATCTTCCAATTAAGTAAGAGGGAAGGAAGCTAATCTGATTTAGCAGATACAAAAAAGCCTCTGCATTACTGCAGAGGCTAACTTGTTTGGTGCGGAAGGAGAGACTTGAACTCTCACGCCGTGAAGCACTGGAACCTAAATCCAGCGTGTCTACCAATTCCACCACTTCCGCGTTTTACATCGTCTGGCCTAGTAATTTTACTAAACTAGAAAGATGGCTGGGGTAGCTGGATTTGAACCAACGAATGGCGGGATCAAAACCCGCTGCCTTACCGCTTGGCTATACCCCAATGGTATCTCGCCCAATTGAGCGTCCTTCTGACTGTCCCTCGACATCATGTCTATTATCAACTGATGACAGTCTGGAATATGGCTGGGGTAGCTGGATTTGAACCAACGAATGGCGGGATCAAAACCCGCTGCCTTACCGCTTGGCTATACCCCAACAAATGGTGCGGAAGGAGAGACTTGAACTCTCACGCCGTGAAGCACTGGAACCTAAATCCAGCGTGTCTACCAATTCCACCACTTCCGCAAAAATTTGATGGTGGCTAAGGCGGGACTCGAACCTGCGACCCCATCATTATGAGTGATGTGCTCTAACCAGCTGAGCTACTTAGCCGTACCCGACTCCTGTCGAGTGGCGCGTATTATGCGTATCTGACCTAGGCGCGTCAACCCCTTTTTATTACAAATTTATTAACTGCTTAGTAACTAGTCAAATTGATCAATAAATTAGCACTGGCTATTCAATTAAAGCCCGTTAGGTCGTTGTTTCAGTGCACAAAAACGAGCCTTAATCACTGTAGCAAACGTTGCAAATATTCCACTTCTTCTTGTTTGTTCTAATAAATCGAATCTAATCGGCTAATTATTGCGCTTTTATTTACTTTAATGGAAATGAATAATGAACATAATTAATTAGGAGACGAACTGATGAAAAATATACTGGTGTTGAATAGCAGCTTAAACGGCGAAAACGGTAATTCGAACAAACTGACAAATACATTTGTAGAAAAAGCACAAGAAAGTCTAGCTGTTAAAGTAAGTAGTGTGGACTTAAATGCGGCCGAACTGTCTCATTTATCAATTGAAGAAATGACGAGTTGGCAAACCACACCAGAAGAGCGAACGCAAAGACAACAAACTTTAGCGGCGGTTTCTGATAACTATATTGAACAATTAATGAGTGCTGATGTACTTGTTTTGGGTATGCCAATGTACAACTTTGGTATTCCGTCAGTTTTCAAAGCTTGGATAGATAGAGTGGCACGTGCAGGAATCACTTTTAAGTATACGCCAACAGGTCCAGTAGGATTATTGGATAACAAAAAAGTTATCGTACTTGCTGCGAGAGGGGGGATGTATGCTGGCACACCAAAAGATACTCAAACTCAGTATTTGAAAGACGTCTTCGGTTTTATTGGACTTGATGACGTTGAATTTGTCTACGCTGAGGGGTTGGCGATGGGGGAGCAAAGCTATAATGATGCTTTTTTACAAGCGAATGAAAAAATAATTGAACTTATCGGAAATCTTTAAGTCTGAATTTATGCAGTTAGCAAATAAGGCGTTAGCTGTCACCCGACGCAACGTCTATCGCTAAAGTGTGTTCCAAGTTGAGTGTGCTTATTGCCCGGTACAATGTACCGGGCTTTTTTATTTATGTTAATAATTGCGGTGCTTATCGCAGCAATGCCAATTCAACTTCTTCCATAAATGCTGGATCCCAAGGTTTAGTTCGCGAGCTATAACCTTTAATTTCACTACCATCTATATTCATTAGATATTTGTAAAAGTTCCATTTGGGTTCAATTCCAGTTTTTCTCGCTAACTGTTGAAACAATATGTCCGCGTCTTCACCACGCACTGAAATAGGTTCAAACATAGGGAATTCCACACCGTAGGTGAGGCGGCATAACTTCGCGATTTTCGCTTCATCACGATCCTCTTGGTCAAAATCATGGGAGGGAAAACCCAAAATAACAAGCCCTTTATCTTTGTATTTTTTATAAAGAGCTTCTAATCCGTCATATTGAGGCGTGAAATTACAATAGCTCGCGGTATTAACAAAAAGTACTGCTTTGCCTTTGTATGCTTCACAGAAATTTACAGTCTCTTGCGAATTTAATTTGCGCTTTAAGTGCTTAAGTACCGAGGGGCATTGGTTTGCTGAGACAGAAAATGAAAGAAAAACGCTCAGGGTTCCGGCGAGTATTGAACTGGAACAGAGTCTTTTGCTAATTATGCCCTTGTTAGAAAATTTACTTACACAGTTTTTGATGCCAAAAAAACTCATTTCTGGAATTCAAAGGTTATTAGAGGATTTTCATAGTTTTATGCTGAAAACCCTCTCAGTGCAAGTTTAACTATAATTTATGGTGCGGTAATTGCGTTTTCTAAATCGGCTATGAATTTAGGATCGTCTGGTTTGGTGTAAGACGAATAGCCCGTAACTTTGCCCGATTTATCCATAAGGTATTTGTAAAAATTCCATTTAACTTCAACACCTGATTGCGTAGATAGCATTTTGAACAATGGGTCAGCGTCATCGCCTCTAACAGACAGCGCCTCAAACATCGGAAATTTTACGCCATAAGTCAGTTCGCACAGCTCTGCTGTTTTCGACTCGTCTTTGTCTTCTTGGTTGAAGTCATGCGAAGGGAATCCAAGTACAACAAAATCTTTTTCTTTATACTGGCTGTATAAGGCTTCAAGACCTTCAAACTGAGGTGTAAAGCCGCAGTAACTCGCGGTGTTTACAAATAAAACAGTCTTGCCTCGGTATTCTTTGCAAAGGTTAACCGTTTCTTGCGAATTTAATTTTCGCTTCATATGTTTTAAGACGCTGGGGCACTCGTTCGAAAAGCTTGAAAAAGACACGAACAACAAAGGGAGTAGGGCTAATCTAGTAAAAAGTTTCATAGTAGAGTCCATATTATTTTTAATCGTTGTACTAATTCTGTTGAGGTTAAGATCAACCTGAGTCATCTTTACAAATTACACAGAGGTATTATCTGGTTTAGTCTTCCCGAATAAACCTTACACCCTATACTAAAAGGGAACGTCCAATAGGAACAACCATAAAATGAGAATAAATAAAACAAAATCGCTGTTGGTCAGCAGTTTATTTATGTTGATGGCGTGCAGTGCAACGTCTGAATCTTTAGGTCAGTCTAAGCCTACTGTTTTGCCACCAGACATGGTGCCACCACCGGTAGCGGCACTCGCGAACAAGCAAGAGCCTACCGATATTACGTTAGAAAAAATCATGTCCGATCCAGACTGGATGGGGCGCAGTCCGAGTAATGCGTTTTGGTCGCCAGATGGCAATTCCGTGTTGTATTCGAGAAAACGTGAAGGTAGTCCTGTCAGAGACTTATGGCGTGTCGATAACCTTAGTGAAACCAACAATGGTGAGTTGGTGAACTTATCAGAGTTGCACTTATGGGATACCTCTGAGCGTGTTTTTGATAGCTCTAAATCTCTAGTAGCATGGGTGTACCGCAAAAGTGTGTTTTTAAGTGATGCTAAAGGCAGCAACGTAACGCAACTCACCAAAGGTGTGGGCAATCCAAGCAACCTCAAATTTTTATCCAGTGACAAGCTATCGTATCAAGATGGTAGCGCTATTTATGCAATTTCTATTGCGACTGGAATGGTAGAGAAGTTATTTAGCTGGGAATTTGCGGATAAACCTAAAGCGAATAAAGACGCACCTGATTACATCGCCGAAGAACAAATCAAGTTAATTGAATATGTTGCGCAAGAACGCCAAAACCGAGCTAAGCGCTTTGCTCATGAACAAGCGATTTTGAAACAAAATAATAATGTTGCGAACCAGCCGTTTTATTTTGATAAGACACACCGCCTAGTTGAAGTCAGTATTTCACCAAACGCTGCTCATGCAATACTAGTGACCACCAAAGATGTTCCTTGGCGCGGTGACAATGACATCATGCCAAATTACATAAAAGAAAATGGTCGAATTAAAGCGGAAAGTGTGCGCCGTCGTGTAGCCGATGCTGAACCTGTAAACCATCAGTTGTGGTATCTAGATTTAGTTTCCGGTAAGCGTGTAAAACTGGGGTATGAGACCCTAGAGGGATTTAACGAGGATGTTCTTGCTTCAGTAAAACGTGAGAATGCCCAGGCAAAAGGAGAAGAATATACCGTTAATCGATTGCCTCGTGACATTCGATTAATGCAAGACTGGTATTGGCAGCAAAGTCCCATCCAGTGGCACAACAATGGGCAGCAAGTTGCCGTGATGCTAGAGGCATGGGATAACAAAGACCGCTGGATAGCGACGCTGGATGTCGAAAATAAAACCCTAAAACAGCAGCACAGATTACACGATGAGGCTTGGATTTCTTATAAGTTTAACAGTTTCGGCTGGTTTAATTTGAGTGAAACTCTTTATTACATTTCAGAAGAATCTGGCTATGCGAACCTATATGTTAAATCGCTAAATGGCGGTGCACGTCCTATCGCTGCCGGTAGCTTCGAAGTCGACGAATTAACCTTAAGTGCTGATGATAAATTCATATATTTCCAGGCCAATAAAAAACATCCTGGCATTTATGAGATATATCGCGTTAATACTGACACGGCAGAACTTGAAACGTTAACAGAGCTCAATGGCCGCACTGATTATCAATTAAGTCCCGATGAAAGCCGTTTGCTGTTGACGCACTCAAGGTTGGCAAAGCCAGATGAACTTTATGTGGTGCCAGTGTCGAGCGAATCTGTTACGCAATTAACAAATACTGTATCTGCAGAATTCGCTGCATTTGACTGGGTAGTGCCAAGTGTCGTACCAGTGCAATCGTCACATACAGAACATCCAGTATATTCACGTGTTTACATGCCTAAATTTATGGAAGCGAATAAGAAATATCCGGCTGTTATTTTTAATCATGGAGCAGGCTACCTACAAAACTCCCACCTCGGTTTTTCTGGGTATTTTAGAGAATTTATGTTTCACAGCTTTTTAGTCCAGCAAGGCTATATTGTGATGGATATGGATTATCGAGCTTCGATGGGCTATGGAAGAGATTGGCGAACTGCCATATATCGTCAAATGGGTAAGCCTGAGACTGAGGACTTAGTTGATGGCGTTAATTGGTTGGTTGAAAATGCGCAGGTAGATCGCGATAGAGTAGGCACATACGGCGGCTCGTATGGTGGCTTTATGACATTTATGGCGTTATTTACTGAGCCTGACTTATTCCAAGCGGGTGCGGCTTTGCGTCCGGTAACGGACTGGGCTCATTACAATCACGGATATACCTCAAACATATTAAATACACCTGATGACGACCCGATCGCTTTTGAGCGCAGTTCGCCTATTTATTTTGCAGAAGGGTTAACTAAGCCGTTACTCATTAATGCCCCCATGATTGATGATAATGTCTTTTTTGTTGATGTAGTGAGATTGGTGCAAAGACTCATTGAGTTAGAAAAAGAAAATTTCGAAACTGCAATTTATCCTGTCGAGCCTCACGGCTTCAGACAACCTAGCTCTTGGCTAGATGAATACAGACGTATCTACAAATTGTTTGAAACGCATGTTAAGCCAGTAGATTAAAAATTAACTAAGTGGAGGAGGTGTTTTTGCTTTCTCCACTACTAAGTATCCAACGGCCAACATAAGTCCAGCAATGGCGCCATAAAGGTGAGAGTCGACCGCAACATTTGCGTCAATAAGTACGGCCACGCTTTCACTTGCTCCTTGGGTTTGTTCCAGAACAATCTTTATCACAACACCTAGCAACAATATCCAACCAGAACTGATTTTTCGCTTTATGTCGTCTACGGCGCCAAATACAAACATCCCATGGATTGCGCCGGATAAACCCACATACCACTGCATGTCAGTAGAAAAAAACCATAAACCCGCTGAACAAAGCAGCGCAAAAAATAAAAATTGAGCTAAATAAGAGGTTGTTCTGTAAAAATCACCGTGTAGTAACCAAAGCAGTAAGACACCGCCGGTGTTGAGTAATAAGTGAATAAAATTGGTATGCAGCAGATGCCCACTTATCAGTCGATATACTTCACCAGTCGCGATGGAATCGCGGTGGTAGGCAAGGTGTTCATAGGTAAAAAGCGGAGACAGTTCGAGTACGAATGCGCACAACAATAAACAAAAGGGACCTGTCCACTGTGTTCTGGCAAGAGGTAATGAAAAATTTTGTAATATTGTCAATGAATTAGATCTTATTGTAGATAGCTTAGAGACTCCCATTAATATCACATCATGGTATATTAATAGAACTATTAAGTGGTTTTGAGTCCGGAAGTTGACCGAACGAGCATGTATTTACATCGGTTGGTTTTTTTGTATCGTAACGTTGTATAAAATATTGTAATGCGTCGAGGCTTATTTGTTTGCCTAACGGCGACACCTGACTCACATTTACTAAGCTAGATGCAGTTTTATTTTTAAACCGCCCCCCGTAACTGAATTGAAAAGGAAATTAATAAGAGTGTTTAGAATTGTTTTCACTTGGTGTTCTCTTGCGATGTTGTTGTTGTCGTTTGAGGTTTATGCACAAGACAAAAAAGTGAGAGAAGATGGTGAGCCTGAAGCCGCTACGGGCTACAACCAGAAAAAAGCATTCAGAGCCAAAGAATACATTGTTAATGCTGCGCACCCTTATGCATCATGGGCGGGTAAACGCATAATTCAAGCGGGTGGAAATGCCATTGATGCCGCGGTCGCAGTGCAATCCATGTTAACCCTAGTAGAACCTCAATCATCAGGTATCGGTGGTGGCTCATTTATTCTTTACTGGGATAACAAAACCAAGACTTTACACACCTTTGACGGACGAGAAACTGCGCCAGCGGATGTAGGACCCTATTTATTCATGCGCGATGGCAAAAAAATCCCCTGGAAAGAAGCTGTTGTAGGCGGACGCTCAGTAGGCGTTCCTGGCACGGTTCGAGCTCTTGAAATTGCTCATAAAGAGTTTGGTAAGTTGGAATGGCGTAAACTTTTTGATGACCCCGCATTAATAGCGGAGAACGGCTTCGAAGTTACTCCAAGACTCGAAAAATTGGTGGCGTTAGATATCCATCCAGGACTAACCCAGTTCACAACCACCAAAGTGTATTTTTATCCTGGCGGCAAACCAATTAAAGCAGGGTATGTGAGAAAAAATGGCAAATTAGCGAGGGTATTAAGAGGAATCGCTGAAAACGGTAGCGATTACTTTTATACAGGTGATGTCGCAAAACGCATGGTAAACAAGGTTCAAAAAGCGGCGATCGCACCTGGTAAACTGTCATTGTCAGACCTTAAAAACTACCAAGCAGTTAAGCGCGACCCAATTTGCGGTGAATATAGGAAATACCGAATCTGTGGGATGGCGCCGCCTGCCTCCGGTGGTATTTCAGTATTACAGATTTTGAAGATGCTCGAAGGCTTTGACATGTCTCAGTACTCGCCAAATCAGGCCGATGCGATGCACCTATTCACGCTAGCCTCAAAACTGGCCTATGCGGATAGAGACATGTATATCGCCGATGCCGATTTTATGCCTAACCCTGTGGGTGCGTTGATTAACAAAACCTATTTGTCTCGTAGAGCTGAAGACATTGGTTTAGATAAATATATTAGACGAGCGCGACCAGGTAGCGCTTATCCACAGGCATTTTTACAAAAAGATAACTCTTACGACCTACCTAATACCTCGCATATTTCTATTGTTGATAAAGAGGGGAATGCGGTGTCAATGACCAGTAGTATTGAGTTTGCATTCGGCTCAGGTTTGATGACAGATGGTTTCTTACTAAACAATCAATTGACTGATTTTGCCTTTTTACCCAGTCGTGGCGGCTACAGAGCACTGAATGCTGTTGAAGGCGGAAAACGTCCTAGAAGTTCTATGTCACCTACCATGGTATTTGATGAAGAAGGCGAGCTTATGGTGGTAATTGGTTCCCCTGGTGGTAGTCGTATTATTAGCTATGTCGCACAAACCTTGGTTGGAATACTTGACTGGGGTTTGGACATGCAACAAGCGATTAATTTGCCTAAAGTTACGAACCGGAATGATTACACTGCGCTTGAAAAGGGCACAACGGCAGAGAGTCTTAAAGCACCGCTTGAAGCTAAAGGCCACAACGTACGGGTGATCGACTTAAATAGTGGTTTACACGGTATTCAGATTAAAGATGGGTTTCTTATCGGCGGTGCCGACCCGAGAAGAGAGGGGATTGCTGTAGGGCAATGATTTGCTTTTGTTTAGTTTAATCCAAAATAAAAAAAGCTGCATGATGCAGCTTTTTTTGTCTCTAAATTTTTCTATGAATATCTATCGGCCAAAATAGCATCTACTTTCCATAATCCGTCTTCGCGGATCATCCTCACCGTGCGTAACTCGTCTATTGTATTGCCTTGGTAGGTGCCAGAAAAATAGATGGAAACTTGTTGTTTGGTGGCGTATTGCTGACGCCCAACATTATCACCAGCGTCTATTTCTAACTTAACTTTGCTTTCATAACGTAAGTTAATGACGTGTCGTGCGACTGCTTTGGTTGTGTGGTAAGACCGCAGTAAACGCGCCATTTTTGGAGTGGAATACTTAAGCGCGATATTCAGATCTCGCTTGTTGTATATACTGTCGAAAAATTCCAATGCAGCGCCTTCGGCAGAATCATTTTGCATCATGCCAAATTTGCCTTGGCCACCACCGCCTGTGCTAGCTTCTTTTTTACAGGCCGTCAGAGATAATAAGGCTAAAAAAATTATGGTGCTGATTCGTTTCATAGTTTGGCTTATACAACTAAAAAGTGGAGGCGAATAGTCTGATTTTTTTATGAGCAAAAGTAAAGGGAGGCAAGCCTCCCTTTAATAAAAAAATCGGTGTAATCTGTAAAAACAGATTTCAAGTAATTATTGTTCGAGCTCAGCTTCCGTGAATTCTCCAGCAAATAATGGACTAGATAGGTAACGCTCCGCAGAACTAGGCATGATTACCACGATGTTTTTACCCGCATTTTCTGGTCTTTCAGCAACGCGCTTTGCCGCGACAATGGCTGCGCCTGAAGAAATACCTGCAAGAATACCTTCTTGCTTCATAAGCTCATGAGCCATGGCCATGGCGTCTTCGTTACTTACTTGCTCTACTTCGTCTACCAAGTCGAGGTCTAGGTTACCAGGAATGAAACCTGCACCAATACCTTGTATCTTGTGAGGGCCAGGTGTTAAGTCTTCACCGGCTTTCGCTTGTGTGATAACTGGAGAATCTGTCGGCTCAACAGCAATCGTTTTAATCGCCTTACCTTGGGTGTTTTTGATGTAACGGCTAACACCTGTGATGGTGCCACCGGTACCTACACCAGCAATAAAGATATCGACTTCACCGTCAGTGTCTTCCCAAATCTCAGGCCCGGTCGTTTTTTCGTGGATTTCTGGATTAGCAGGGTTGTCAAATTGCTGTAAAAGCACATATTTTTCAGGATCTGAAGCTACGATTTCTTGCGCTTTTGCTACAGCACCTTTCATACCTTTTGGTGGCTCGGTAAGCACAACGTTCGCGCCTAATGCTTTCAATAATTTTCGACGCTCCAAACTCATGCTAGCTGGCATTGTGAGCGTTAGTTTATAACCACGTGATGCAGCAACGAATGCTAGCGCAATACCAGTGTTACCCGACGTTGGCTCAACTAACTCTTTACTTTGGTCAAGTACTCCGCGTTTTTCAGCGTCCCAAATCATATTAGCGCCTATACGGCACTTAACACTGAAGCTTGGGTTCCTAGCTTCCATTTTCGCGTAAACATTGCCGTTTACGACTCGATTAAGTTTAACCAGCGGTGTTTTACCAATGGATTGTGAATTATCTTCAAAAAATTTCATCTTGATTCCTTTTACATTCGTAGGAAATTGGCGCATCTCGCCGTTGGGTATTAGATTAGGCCGAATTACCCAAATTAAAAGTGCATTTTGCTATATGTTATGGTTAATTAGTTGTTAACTGATTTTTAAACACGCGTTTGAAGTTTTGCGCTAAGATACAGACCGAATAACTTCAAAAATATTTCTGTCACAGTGGAGAAAACATGTCATTTACCGGAAGCCAAAATTACGTTGCAAGTAAAGAATTACAAATGGCGGTCAATGCTGCTATTGCATTGGAAAAACCGTTGCTCATTAAAGGCGAGCCGGGCACAGGCAAAACGGTATTGGCACAAGAACTAGCAAATAGCTTAAATACCGAATTATTGCAGTGGCATATTAAATCAACCACAAAAGCCCAGCAGGGGTTATACGAATACGACGCGGTATCGCGTTTGAGAGATTCGCAGTTGGGTGACAACCGTGTTCATGACATTAAAAATTACATAGTAAAAGGAAAACTTTGGCAAGCCTTTAGCGCAGAGAAGAGGGTTGTTCTATTAATAGATGAAATTGATAAGGCAGACATCGAGTTCCCAAATGATTTGTTGTTAGATCTCGATAAGATGGAGTTTCACGTATATGAAACTCAAGAGACCGTGGTCGCCAAGCAGCGTCCAGTTGTTATTATTACTTCCAATAACGAAAAAGACCTACCGGATGCATTCCTCCGACGTTGCTTCTTTCATTACATTAACTTTCCCGATGAGAATGAGATGCGAGAGATTGTTAATCTGCATTATCCGGACTTGAAGAAAGACCTTTTGTCTCGTGCTTTAGAATCGTTCTTCGCCCTACGAGAAGTACCTGGATTAAAGAAAAAGCCATCCACTTCTGAGTTACTAGACTGGTTAAAATTACTCGTTGCTGAAGACATTCCTGCAGAGGTGTTGCATGAGGCAAGCGATAAGAAGTCGATCCCACCACTTTATGGTGCACTGCTGAAAAACGAACAAGATATTCATTTGTTTGAAAAACTAGCATTCATGTCTCGCCGTTAGGGAAAGACTAAATGCTAATTCCTTTTTTCTTAAAAGTACGTGAGTATCAGGTACCCTCGACCATCCGAGAATTATTAGATTTACTCACTGCTCTCGATAAAAACTTGGTGTTTGCCGATGTAGAAGAGTTCTATCATCTTGCTAGGTTGTGTCTAGTAAAAGACGAAAGTCATTACGATAGATTTGATAGGGCGTTTTCAGACTATTTTAAAGGCATTGAGTCTTTGGATCTGTTTAAAGATATCCCCAAGGACTGGTTGGAAAAACAGCTAAACCGCGTATTTACGGACGAAGAAAAAGCAGAAATACAGAAAATGGGTGGTCTTGAAGAACTCATGGAGACCCTGAAAAAGCGTTTAGAAGAACAAGAAAAGCGTCATCAAGGCGGCAACAAATGGATAGGTACAGGTGGGACATCTCCATTTGGGGCTCATGGATACAACCCGGAAGGAATGAGAGTCGGGCAGCATAAAAATGGCAATTTTTCTGCGGTTAAAGTCTGGGATAAACGAGAGTTCAAAAACTTAGCTAATGATATTGAACTAGGCACGCGCAACATCAAAGTCGCTTTGCGTAAGCTTAGAAAGTTTGCCAGAACAGGCGCAGCCGAAGAGCTAGATTTAAATGACACAATAGGCTCTACAGCCAAGAATGCTGGCTACTTAGATATTAAGATGGTGCCAGAGCGCCATAATGCCGTTAAAGTTCTTATGTTTTTCGACATTGGTGGTTCAATGGACGGCTTTATTAAAAGTTGTGAAGAGCTCTTCTCGGCCGCTCATGCAGAGTTTAAACATTTGGAGTTCTTTTACTTCCACAATTGCATTTATGAAAGTGTGTGGAAGGACAACAGTCGTCGCCGCACTGACTCTATTCCGCTTTGGCAAATAATCAACAAATACGGGGCTGATTACAAAGTTATCATCGTTGGCGACGCTACTATGGGGCCGTACGAAATAACCTATCCGGGTGGTAGCGTTGAACATTGGAATGAAGAACCTGGTTCTGTGTGGATGCAAAGGCTGCTTAATCACTTCACTAAGGCGGTCTGGATCAACCCACAGCTTGAGCAATATTGGTCTTATTATGGCTCTATTCAAATTATCAAAGAAATAATGGAAGATAGGATGGTGCCCATGACAGTAGAAGGGTTAGTTAAGGGCATGAAACAACTCGGCTAAATTATTGCGCTATTTTTGGAGAATTTATGGAAAAGGATGATTCTAAGGCACTCAAACCTATTACGTTTCAAGGTGATGTTGATTTCATTGATTTAGATGAAGTTGCTCAGCCCGGATCCATTCCCGAAAACAAAGATTATGTCACGCCTTATGCTTTTGGTATTCCTAATGAACTTATTGGAACGCCTTTGGCAAGTCCTCATAAACGTTTGTTTGCACTGTTAATAGACTTTGCCATGATTGGACTTTTGACTCAGTTGAGTGATTTTGTTTTAGCTGGGGCTTTTGCATTTGTATTAATTAAAGCGAGCAATCAATTAAAAGCCAAGGGTAAATACGGTATTTCCCGTAAGATAATGCGCGGCATTGGTATTATAAGCGCTTTGGTATTTGTTATCGGTTGTTTGAAATACATAAGCGGTGATGAGAAGACCAATATTTTTGATTTTACCGCTGACAAACGCCAAGTAGAGCAAGATTACTCGGTTGCTGGCGGTTTAGCGATTTCAGCAATGCAGCTTGAAGCTGAAGATAAAGCCAAAGAGATAGAGACGCGAGTAGAAGAGGGCGTTTGTGTGGAGCAAGAATGCTGGCAACAGCATTTGGAAAGAGCGGCAATCAACATTGCTAAATTAGAACCTTCAATAGATCTTGTTGAACTACTCAACACCACATACAACCCACACCTCAACAATATTTCCGAAGAAGAGTTCGTAAGTTTAGTTAATGAAAGTGTGAAAAACGCAAGAGAGCAACATCCGATAATAGAACAGGCTGTGGTAGAAGCGACAGATGAAGTCACAAGGTCACTTAATGCGTTGATAAAAGACTTGTTTGAAGAATTTGCCTTCGAGTTTGGCTGGCCTCTTATTTATTCTAGTGTGATGACTGGATGGTTTTACGGACAATCGCTAGGTAAAAAAGTGGTCAAAATAAAAGTTATTAAATTAAATGGGCAAACACCTAATTTGTGGGAGGCGTTTGGACGTTACGGTGGCTACGGCGCAGGACTAGCAACCGGGTTGATGGGTTTTCTACAAATCTATTGGGATCCAAACCGGCAATGCATCCAAGATAAAATCTCTGAAACACTGGTCATCGACTTAGATAAACCTAAAAAAGATCTGCTGAATGAAGATGCTGATTTCAATTAAACAGGTTTTGAAAAAAGTCTTTCAGATTAACTTTTAAACCTGTCCAAAGATGATTGTAACCAATCATCAGGCGTAATTATGGCTTCAAGGTACTGTTTGATTGAATCAGCTGAATCTCGAATGAAAAAGTCGTAACGGTTACGATTTTTTCCTATGTTGATGGACGCACAGTTCTTGGAGTAGGAGACAGTACCTATTTTGGTGATATTGAGAGCTTGATTACTGCCTAAATCATTAGTTGCAAAGATTACGTTGTTCTTTTGTCTATTAATAGCGCTGGCCGGTGACAATGCTTTTTGCAACGCGTGCTCTCTTCTCATTTTATAAAATGCGTAAATCGCTGCCGTAAAAGCAATCCAGACTTGTCATTGTCGCAAAAATGATTGCCAAAGTTCATTCTGAATCTGGTTAACCACCATAAAAAAGGCCACGTCAGTGGCCTTTAGTAATTGATTCGGGTTAACTATTAAACGTTAAAACGGAAATGAATGACATCGCCGTCTTTTACTAAATAGTCTTTACCTTCAAGTCGCCATTTACCCGCGTCCTTGGCACCTTGTTCACCGTTAAACTCAACGTAGTCTTCAAAACCAATAACTTCGGCGCGAATAAAGCCTTTTTCAAAATCTGTATGTATTTTACCGGCTGCTTGTGGAGCAGTTGAGCCTTCCGGGTAAGTCCACGCTCGGACTTCTTTCACGCCCGCGGTAAAGTAGGTTTGCAGTGTTAGCAGGTTATAGCCGCCTCTAATAACGCGGTTAAGACCTGGTTCGTCTAAGCCCATTTCATCGAGAAACTCGACTTTTTCTTCTTCATCTAATTCTGCGATTTCCGCTTCTATTGCGGCACAAACGGGCACAACTACCGCGTTTTCGGACTCAGCAATAGCTCGTACTTGATCCAGGTAAGGGTTATTTTCAAAGCCATCTTCATTAACGTTGGCAATGTACATTGTAGGCTTTAACGTAAGGTAGTTCATGTAGCTGATTGCTGCATGCTCTTCTTTGGTTAATTCCAATGAGCGCAGTAATAGACCTTCGTCAAGATGTGGTTTTAATTTTTCTAGTACGGTAAGTTCGAATTTAGCGTCTTTGTCACCGCCTTTAGCGCGTTTACCAATACGAATAAGTGCTTTTTCCGTGGTCTCAAGATCGGCAAGTGCAAGTTCTGTATTGATCACGTCAATATCGTCTTGTGGATTCACTTGCCCTGCAACATGCACGATGTTTTCGTCTTCAAAACAACGCACTACGTGACCTATTGCATCTGTCTCTCTGATGTTGGCAAGAAACTTATTACCTAAGCCTTCACCCTTAGAGGCACCCGCAACAAGACCTGCTATGTCGACAAATTCCATGGTTGTTGCAATAACTTTCTGAGGATTAACAATCTCAGCAAGTTTATCTAGTCGTAAATCAGGAACGGGAACCACACCCGTGTTAGGTTCAATGGTACAAAAAGGAAAATTAGCTGCTTCGATACCTGCTTTCGTCAGTGCGTTGAAAAGAGTCGACTTACCAACGTTTGGCAGTCCGACGATACCACATTTGAATCCCATAATAGTTCCTGTATTACCAGACTATGTTTGATCTACTTTAAAACTGTGTAGACGGTTCATAGCCGTTTTTAAATCTTGTTTTAGTAAAATTTCAACACAACGACTGGCTTCATCAATTGCTGCGTCTATTTTTTCTTGCTCTGCGGCAGGCGCTTTGCCTAGCACATGTCCGGTAACTTGCTGTTTGTTACCAGGGTGACCAATTCCCACTCGAAGACGCAAAAAGTTTTTATCATTACCTAAGCTTTTTACGATATCTCTAATGCCATTTTGGCTAGAGCTGCCACCTACCTTAAACTTAGCAACACCCGGAGGTAAATCTAATTCATCAAATGCCACCAAGATATTTTCTGGTGCCAATTTATAAAAGCCTGCAAATGCACCAACGGATTGTCCGCTTTTGTTCATGTAAGTAGTGGGTATTAGCAGTCTGACATCTTTGCCGGCAATATTACCGCGACCAGTGTAGCCGTAAAATTTGTTGTCTAACTTAAGAGGGATGTTTGCTTGCCGAGCAAGGAGTTCAATGACCCAACTACCGGCATTGTGACGTGTGTTTTGATATTCGGGGCCTGGATTACACAGACCCACGATAAGCTGAATATCCGACAAGCAGATTATTCCGCAGCTTCTTCGCCTTCGCTTTCAGCGTCAGCGCTTCCGCCTTTAGCAGCTTTTACTGTAACAACTGCTTGGTCATGACCTTCACCTTTTTGTAACTCAACAGAAGTTACGCCTTCTGGCAATTTAATGTCAGATAGGTGAAGTGTCTGGCCTAGTTCGCAGTCGTTCAAGTCAACTTCAATGAACTCTGGCAAGTTAGCAGGCAAACAACTGATTTCGATATCAGCTAAGTGGTGCTCTGCGTGACCACCTTGTAGTTTAATAGATGGTGCGTTTTCTTCATTGATGAAGTGCAATGGTACATGAGTAGTTAAAGCGTGAGACGCGTCAACTCGCATAAAGTCCAAGTGCATGATCTTTGGCTTGTAAGGGTGGCGCTGCATATCTTTAACAACCGCTTCAACTTTCTCATCACCGATGTTCAATGTTAGAACGTGAGAGTAGAAAGCTTCAAACTCTTGAGCTTGAAATACTTTGTTGTGAGCTAGAGTTAAAGAAACTGGATCTTTACCAGCACCGTATAAAACCGCAGGAACTTTATCCGCGTGACGTAGGCGGCGGCTCGCACCTTTCCCTATATCAGTGCGAACTTCTGCGTCTAAATTAAATATCGCTTCAGACATAATGTTCTCCAAAAAATAAAAAGTCCTGATTTTTGCGACCAAAATCAGGTTGTACGCTTCGTTAATGCTAGGGAAATAAGTTGTTCCTCAACAAAAACGGCGGCGAATTCTAACACTAGCGTAAGCCATTAACAATCTTATTTTTATGATGGAGAACAGTTTATAAGTCAATGTGTCGCTTTGCCGTCTGTTTCAATTTGACCGATGACATTCACGGACTGGATTTCAATCGGGAAACCATAATTCGCGATAGTCATCCCTTCTTTTTTTACTGCGCTTATTTCAACACGCAATCCAGCTTTTTGAAGCTCTGGTGCGAGATTTAAAGGTAAAAAGTGTTGTCCGTTGTCCGCGTCGATTGCCCAAAATCCGCCTTCTAAGTTTTTAAACAAAATGGTGCCAACAAACTGAACGCTAGCTTGGTCTTTTATCATGTACTTGTGCTCTTTTTTGATCTCGCTAGTGGTAACCGTTTGCTCTGAATTTTCAGAAGGTGCCACGGTAGTTGAATCTTCTTGGCAGGCAAAAAGAAATGGGAGAATAAAAAAAGACTTTAGCATCATTTTTTTCAATGTATTGCCCCTTAGATCTTGTAGCGTTATAAAACAAAACTCTTGCAGACTTAACTATCTATTACGCAATGGTAACCAATCTTAACTTAACTTTGCGTGAACTTAATCCCCCCCAATAAAAAGGCCGATTATAAAACCGGCCTTTTAATATTGAGTTCAACCTATTAGGTCGATGTCAAAAGCGTTGATTAAGCTTGCTTTCTTCTACGCAACCAAGTTAGTGGTAGAAGTAATAAGCTGTACCATGCCATTGAACCGCTGCCTTTAGGAGCATCGTTAACTGTAACCGCTGTCGTTTGCGTTACGGTTTCGATACCGTCACTAACGGTAACAGTGATGTCTAGAGAACCACCATCGCGGCTAACTTGCGGCGCTAGTAGCGACGCAGAAGCACCTTCATTACCGTTGATGGTAACTGTTAGGTTATCTCCATCAATGTCAGAAGCGTCAACCGATACAGTTACAAATCCACCTTCAACAGTCGTGGCAGGAACGTTAATCGCATTGATTACAGGCGCATCGTTCACAGGCGTTACGTTAACGTTGACGGTTGCTGTGTACATTTCGCCATCGTCCATTACGCTGTATTCGAAGCTATCTGCACCGTTATAATCTGCAACTGGAGTATATTGAACGCTACCTTCAACTACTTCAGCAGTACCGTTCATTGGCGCGGTTGATATTGCCAATGATGATGCATCGAAGTCAGCAAAATCATAGTTTAATGTCTTAAACGCTCTTGCGCTTTGCATTCCACTACTGACGGTTATCGTGTTGATTATAGGTTCAACAACATCATTTGCCAGAACGTCAAAACTTGCGGTGCCATCTTCAGTTAACTCAACGTTATCACCGATAAGTTCGTCACGTTCCGCCAAAGAACCAGCAGCTGAGAATTCAAGAGATTCACCTGCACCGACACTTAGTTTCCAGATGTCGCCTGCAGCAGGCAAGGTACCGGTTAGCGTATTATCAGATTCTATACGAGCCTGGGTAATACCAACTTGTCCTGTTTCATTCTCTGCACCTACTGTCATTCCTAAACCAAACTGATTTAGCATAGCAGGGAAGCTACCAACCGCTCCATAATAGAAGTAACTGTCTCCAGTATCTTTATCTAACCAAAGTTGGAAAGAATATACTTCACCTTCAACCTGATAAATTTCAGCATCTTGCCATTCTACTACGACATAGTTTCCACAAGCAGGTCCACATCCAAAATCATTTAGATTCATATTTGTTGCTACCGAAACAGTTCCGCCGCCTACGCCGTCGCCACCATCTAAATCTAAGTCCATCCAAAGAGGAGCGATGACATTGTTAGGAGCATCCGTAGAAGGAAGGGGCTGTGTCAGAGAAAAATTAGCGCCAGTGGCATCGTCACCTAATACAACAAAACCATTAGAAGATACATGCATGGTGGTGTATTCATCGCCTAGATAAGGAATTGGCGTATCTAGGTCTACAGTGATGAACGTGTCATCACAAGAACTAGAACACTCTAACGGAGCTGTACCTAGCAACGCAGAGACTGGGAAATACCCAGGCACACCGAATACCGCTAAGTCATCGGCAGGCTTGGTGTCTGGAGTTATGCTAAAATCTGCTGCACCCAATGTACCAGTCCAGCTTGCAGTACCCGCATCCGAATCAACCGTTACTGTTTGAGCTTCGCCGTTGATAGTAGCTGAAACACCATCTGCATCCAGAACAAACCCTTCACCGAATTCAGCGTTCAATGTAATTGGTTCTAAGATAGCAATATTATCGATTGAAGCACCAAGTGTTACTGATTCACCTGCTTCAACAACTGTCTGACTTGCACTAGTACTTAAGAAGCCTGGAGCTTCTGTCTCTACAGCGTTAACTGCTATCGGTATGAAATATTCCGGTGTTTCGCTATTACCATCATTCCACTCGATACCACCAAAGACCCAAGTGTCAAATGCCTGACCGTTAGTAGTATCAACTGTAATGGTTAGCTCAGTTGTTGAGCCCGCTGTTAATGTGGCGTCAGCTGGAGACACTGAAAGTTCGTAACCTTGTCCGATCATGCTATCAACGGTTACAGAAATATCTGAATCAGCTGTATTTGTAACTTCCAGTGTCCATTCACACGACAAGAAACAATCGTTGGTAGCTAGGCCAAGTTCACTGAAGGTAAGTTGTGCATTAGCTGCACGATAAATATCTAAACGACCTGCGCCATAGTCAAATGCATCAGGAGTAGATTCTAAATCTTCACTCACCAATGTATCTCTAACGGCAGTAGAGGTAACCGCAGACATGATTTGCTCTGCAGACCAGTCAGGATTCATTTGTTTTATTAAAGCCGCAGCACCCGCAACGTGTGGCGAAGCCATTGAAGTACCATTTTTCAAAGAGAAGTTTTCACCTTCATGGCCAGGTGCTACAGGCGATTCACCTGAGAAAATTTGTACGCCAGGGGCTATTAAATTAGGCTTGAACACTTCAGGATCTGCATTAGCGCCTCGAGAACTGGCATTGTACATGGAGTCTTCTACTCCCACTGACGCGGTCAGTGTAGCCATGGCTTCTGCATCTGCACCTAAGGCTTCTACAGTTGCAAGACCTGCGTTGGTACCTATCATTGCCGCCGGAACAGTCAATAACGAGTCGTCAACGGCCATACCAATTGGTCCAGCATCAGGTTGATTGTTAAAAATAATGACTCCAGAGGCACCTGCATCTTGTGCGAAGACAATTTTATCGTTAAAGGTACAGCTTCCACGAGAAATAAGTGCCATTGCACCGGTAAAGGCTTCAGTGTTTTCCCAAGCAGTACAACCTTCAAAGTTGGCTTCGTCTACCGAGCCTGCGTAAACGATCGGAAGGGTAATATCTTCACTAACAGCCACTGGACCGGCTGTAAGCGCAAGTGTGTTTTGAACGTCAGAACCCGCAAGGCTAAAGAAATTCGCAGTAAATCTGTCTGTGGTAGAACCACCAACGGTTAACACCTCACCGCTAGTACCTGGGCTACCAATGGTGCCAGAGCCAGGACCATCATTACCCGCTGCAAATACCATAGTGGAACCAGCTGCTTTTGCCGCCACAAATATTTCTTCATAGAACGGCGCGACTACAGCTGACCCCCCCCCCAAGAGTTATTGACAATATCGGCACCATCGGCAACCGATGCTTCCAGCATGCTAACTAGCATCGAATTTGAGCCGCTGCTTGATGCAGGGTTTGCAGGCGTTGCATACAAACCTTTATAAATCATTAGATAAGCAGCTGGAGACACGCCGCTAATAGTAGCTGTTAAATCGCCACGCGTCGCTTCGACACCCCAGTTACCTGCTGCGGTACCTGCGACGTGCGTGCCATGACCATTAAAGGCCATAGGCGACATAAATTCTTCTTCTACTACTGAGAATCCTTCTGGTATTTCAGCCGCTCGAGCAGCAATCACCTTACCATTACAGAATGATGCATCAACTGTTGCACAATAATCATCTGTTGGTACATCGTCCGGTGCCTCAAACCCTTCACCGCTGAATAATGGGTTTTCTGGGCGTAAGCCACTGTCAATTATCGCAACTTTAACGCCTTTACCCGCTTCAGGGTAACCGCCCAACATTTCCCAAACTTCAGGCGCATTCACAACATCAAGACTTCTATCCATTGTCGCGTGCATTAACGTGTCTGGATAAACTGCCTTTACACCAGCAAGTTTACTAAGTTGTTGTAGTTTACTCTTGTCAACAACCGCTGCAAAACCGTTAGTTAGGGTGTCAAACCGAATATCGGCTTTTAAAGTACTGTCGATTTGTTTCGCAGAGCTAATAACTAGATTCTGTTTTTGATTCAAAAATGCTTTGTATTCTTTTGCTGCTTGTGAAGAAAAATCTATGTCACCAACAACTTTGCCTTTGGCCTGGGCATTGACCGCAGGGTTAACCGCAGGAAATAACGCGGTAGGCGCATCTTCTAACTGGAAAATAACGCGTACTTTGCCTTCACCTAGGTTAATAGCATGACGAAATCTGTCTTTTTCAAAGGTTGCGTCCACTGCTACTTGTTGATTTGCGTGTGGATTTGTTTTTTGCAAGGTTAAGGAGGATGCTGATGATACGCCTGCGACAAGTGCCGCGCCGACAGCCAGCGAAAGTATGTTTCTCTTCATGACCTGTTCCCATTTTTGGTGTTATGAGACGTTTGCTTTTTCCTGTAATGAGTGTGGGTACAGCAACGTCGATTTTGAAAACTCTTCCAGATTCTGTTTGTACTTATCGGAAGAAGTGGAAATAAGTAACACATTGTGCTTTTAATTTACATAGTTGCCCTAGAAAGTTTTTGTATTAATTTTGTAGCTAGTAGCAAAAAACAGTATAGCGCTTATCTACATGGCTTAAAGGCCTGTTGAAAATACGAACTATTTTATTCCAGATATGTAGGTTTTTTGTATAAATCAGTTAATGGTTTGTTAAAAATAGGATAAATATCCTATCTCGTTAGGTAATAATGAGGTCTCTGTGCTCACTACAATACTTTTTTTAAAAAAATGGCAAAACGCTTGCTGAGTTTCTGCACTACCATTTATCCACTTAGTAAATCTACCGATTACCCTACGTATGTTTTTTTAGACATTGTATTTAAAAAAACGACTACAGTCGGTTTGACATAGGCATATAAGAATGAAAACCAGAAATCATCTCGCACAAGTGGGAGTAGTGCATCAGGTTGATGTTATCAGCAATGGTTTGTTGGACATCCCCATGTTGCAAATACTCAATGCCGACGGAACGGTTAATGAGCAAGCAAGTGTTCCTGACCTTGACCAGCAAACCGCGGTTAAAATTTACGAAACAATGCAGTACACGCGTATTCTTGACGAACGCATGGTTGCTGCCCAGCGACAAGGGCGTATTAGTTTTTATCTCGCCTCAACAGGTGAAGAGGCAAGCACTGTAGCGAGTGCTGCGGCGCTTGAATCTCAGGATATGATAATGTCGCAATACCGAGAGCAGGGGGCTTTGGCGTATCGTGGCTATACCACCGAGCAGTTTATGAACCAGATGTTCAGTAACGAGCGAGAGCCAAATAAAGGTCGTCAAATGCCAATTCACTACGGTGCGGTGGAATTGAATTTTATGACTATTTCATCACCTCTTGGTACTCAAATTCCCCAAGCTACGGGCTATGCGTACGGTCAAAAAATGGCTGGACTTGATGCGGTCACGATTTGCTACTTTGGTGAAGGTGCTGCTTCTGAGGGGGACTTTCACGCAGGCTTAAACATGGCCGCTGTTTTGAATTCGCCTGCTATTTTCTTTTGTCGCAATAATGGTTATGCCATCTCAACTCCAGCAGAAGAGCAGTTTGCAGGGGATGGGATTGCGTCACGTGGCATAGGTTATGGCGTTAAAACGATTCGTGTAGATGGAAACGATGCATTGGCGGTATACGCAGCGACTAAGAAAGCACGCGAAATCGCGTTAGCGGAAAATTGCCCGGTGTTGGTAGAGGCAATGACCTATCGTCTGGCGGCGCATTCAACGTCTGATGACCCAACTGGATATCGGTCAAAAGAAGAAGAAGCGAAATGGCAAGACAAAGATCCTATCGCACGTTTGGGTCATTGGTTAGAAGGCCAAGGTTGGTTAGATAAAGAAGCTAATCGTAAAAAACTCGACCAAATACGGGCCGAAGTGTTGCAAGAACTTAAGCAAGTAGAACAGGTTCCAGTTTGTGTTGTTGATGAAATCGTTAAAGACGTCTTTGCTGAGGTTCCATGGCATTTAGAAGAACAACTAAATGACCTAAAAGAACATATCAAAAAATATCCAGAAGCCTATCCGGCAACAGCAGGGAGAATTGACTAATGGCACAAATGAATATGTTGCAGGCCGTTAATAATGCGCTGCATATTGCGATGGACGCTGATGAGAAAGTGATGATCTTCGGTGAAGACGTTGGCCATTTTGGCGGCGTGTTTAGAGCAACCAGTAATTTACAAGAAAAGTTCGGCCGAGGCCGCGTATTCAATACGCCGTTGACGGAACAGGGAATTTTAGGATTTGCCAATGGCTTAGCGTCACAGGGCTCTTTCCCAATCGCTGAAATTCAATTTGCTGACTATATTTTTCCTGCCTTTGACCAGATCGTCAATGAAACGGCAAAGTGGCGATATCGTTCCGGTGGTCAGTTTGATGTAGGTGGTTTAACAATTCGCACACCATATGGTGGTGGTATTGCCGGTGGTCATTATCACTCGCAATCACCAGAAGCCTATTTTGCTCATTGTCCTGGTATCAAAATTGTTATCCCTCGAAACCCATATCAAGCCAAAGGCTTGTTACTAGCCTCAATTCGCGATCCAAACCCAGTTTTATTTATGGAACCCAAGCGTTTATATCGTGCTTCTGTTGGTGATGTTCCTGAAGACGATTTCCAATTGCCATTAGGTAAAGCTGATGTTGTCAAAGAAGGACGTGATATCACCTTGTTAGCGTGGGGGGCGCAAATGGAAATCATCGAAAGAGCCGCCGAAATGGCAGATAAAGATGGTGTTTCATGTGAGATTATTGATTTACGCAGCATAATGCCTTGGGACGTCAATACGGTTTGTGAATCCGTTATGAAAACAGGTCGCTTGTTAATAAACCACGAAGCGCCATTAACCGGTGGATTTGCGGCTGAAATCGCATCAACCGTTCAAGATAAATGCTTCTTATATCTAGAGTCTCCGATTGCCAGAGTGTGCGGTTTAGATACCCCTTATCCGCTAGCACATGAAAAAGAATACATGCCGGATCACCTTAAAACTTATGAAGCTATTAAGCGCACAATGAACTACTAGGAGAATAATTGATGAGTACTGAATTTATTCTACCCGACATAGGTGAGGGCATTGTTGAATGCGAGCTTATTGAGTGGCTTGTGGCTGAAGGCGATAAAGTCATCGAAGACCAACCTGTTGCGGAAGTAATGACCGATAAGGCCGTAGTTCAGATTCCGTCTATGTATAACGGTGTGGTTGAAAAATTACACTACGCAAAAGGCGATATAGCGAAAGTTCACGAACCGCTATTTGTTATTCAAGTGGAAGGTGAAGCAAAATCAGAAGTGGTTGTAGAGCAGGAAAAGCCAGTGCAAGAAACGGTAGCTTCAACTTCGGGTGCATTGGAAGACTTTATTTTACCGGATATTGGTGAAGGCATCGTTGAATGCGAACTTGTAGAATGGTTAGTCGCAGAAGGTGATGTGATCGAAGAAGATCAAGCCGTTGCCGATGTTATGACAGATAAGGCTTTGGTACAGATCCCTGCTAAACACTCAGGCAAAGTGGTTAAGCTTTATTATCAAAAAGGTGACATTGCCAAAGTACACTCTCCGCTTTATGCGATTGAGGTCGCAGGCGGAACTTCTGGTGTGGCACAAACTCCACAAGTTGCATCAGAAGACTCTGTCACAAAGACGACAAGTTCGCCAGTTGAATCACAGAGCCCTGTGAGACAGGGTAAAGCACTCGCGAGCCCAGCTGTTCGCCGTCTAGCACGAGAAAAGAATATTGATATTGCCAGCGTACCAGGCTCTGGAAAGAAAGGGCGCGTGCTTAAACAGGATATCTTGGACTTTGTTTCAGGCAAATCAAACGACGTTGGGTCTTCTGCGATCCCAAGTGCAAGCGTATCGACCACGCTAGAAAATACTCACGAAGCTTACTCAGTAGAACCCATTCGCGGTGTTAAAGCTGCTATGGCAAAGCAGATGAGCGATTCTGTGTATACCATTCCTCACTTTACCGTGAGCGAAGAAATACAAATGGATGCACTTATCGCATTGCGCAAAACACTGAAACCAGAGTTTGAAAAACAAGGTGTTAAATTAACCTTTATGCCTCTGTTCATCAAAGCCATGTCTTTGGCGTTGAAACAGTTCCCAATTATCAATGCACAAGTAAACGATGATTGCACAGAACTGCGCTATTTCCACGACCACAATATTGGCATGGCTGTTGATTCAAAAATCGGATTGTTAGTACCTAACATCAAACAAGTACAAAACAAGTCGCTTTTTGAAGTTGCTCAAGAAGTTAATCGCATTGTTGATCAAGCCAGAGAAGGACGTTTAGGACAGGCTGACTTAAAAGGTGGCACCATCAGCATTTCAAATATTGGTGTGCTCGGCGGTACCGTTGCTACACCAGTTATCAACAAGCCTGAAGCCGCGATTGTAGCCTTAGGCAAGATGCAAAAACTGCCTCGTTTTGATGAAAACGATAATGTTGTAGCAGTGAATTTAATGACGGTAAGCTGGTCTGGTGACCATCGTATTATCGACGGAGCGACGATGGTTAGATTTAATAACCTTTGGAAGTCGTATTTAGAAAATCCAATGACTATGTTGGCAGAACTAAAGTAATTCCTTAAGTGTTTCAATATGATAAGGTTGCTTTTACTCGCGTATAAGCAACCTTTTTTGTATCTGATGACTGTGAGCTGACACTGTCTATGGCCACCTCAAATTTAAAACATTTTTATATTCCCGAAGAACAGTCTATTTATCTGTTGTCGCATCAAGATGCACAAAAGTTAAAAGACTGGCTGCATTTGTGCACCGAGCAGTTAACACTTTTGGGTTATAAAAATATTCAGATGATTGGGAAGGGGGCTTTCGGGTTCGCATTTTCAGGAGTTGCGCCCAACGGCAAGGAGCTTGTTTTTAAATTTTCGCGCGCCAATCTGCCTCAGCATATTCAAGACAGGCTTGAAGAAGAAGCCTTTATGCTAAGTCACGTAAATCATTCTAATGTACCCAAGTTTATTGAGTTTCAACGACTCGGCAAACAGGCTATTTTAGTAATGGAACGTGCTACCGGTGAAGACATGGAACAGTTTTCATTAAAGCATGGTCCACTAGAGGCGAGGTTAGTCGTTCAAGTGGCTTTGCAAATTGTTGATGCTTTGAAAACACTGCGAAATTTTACTTATGCTGGACAAGAAAAGCCCATCGTTCACGGTGATATTAAACCTTCTAATCTTGTGTATGATCCCAAGACCGAGAAAGTCGGGCTCATCGATTGGGGGTCGTCAGTCTTTGCGCAATTAGATGTTAATGGGCAATTTGTTGGTAATAATGTTATGGATCTGATGTCCGGTGATTTGCAGCAAACGAATGCCCGTTTAGGTGATGTTTATTTCATCGGCAAAGAACAGCTAAATGGCGAGCTATCCTCTCCAAGATTCGATGAACAAGGACTAGCTAGCACCCTTTATGCGCTGGCGTCAGGTCAGTCTAGTCGATTTGGCACCAGAGTCATACGCGCCAATTCCCTAGGATTACCCAAGGAGTTGGCCGAGGTGCTCACACACATGTTGGCAGACGATGACAGGTTAAAACAGCAAGCGGGAGATTATCTATTTAGAAATATTCATCACATGGCAAATTTAGTGTTTTCTGACCATGTGCCTTTGCCTGAAACCCCAATGGTTCCTTGTTGGCACCACGAGGACGACAAAGAGATTGATACCGTCGTATACAGCTCAAGGCGCTCTTTCTTGCGAGAAGAAAACGCAAGTGAAGAACTCCGGTATTTGAATGATGCGCAGTTTGAACGCTACTACAAAAATTATATGCAGGGCATGGGCGAGACTGAAAAAGCGTTTGTCAGTGCAGTATCTAGATTAGGTAAATTTCCAGTTGTTGGAGGAATAGTCGTTCGTTGGGAACCACAAGGGGTTTACATCGATTCTTCGTTGAATTTAAACAAGCCTGAATTGAAAAACTCCTTTGTTTCGGCAGTGAATAATATGGTTCAGTTAGCACGAGCTATTCATCGTGTCGGCATTTTTAAAAGTTGTATGTTCAATGCCAGAGATACTTTGCACATTGAACGCGAATACGAAGACGATCCGTTCTTACCCAAATTGAATGATGTTATCCCCTATGATAAGAGTCTTATTTCTGGGGTGGAAGAAGAAGGGCGTGTTCACAGCTATTTTGAAGATGGTGATGATCCTGATGAGTTGTTGCAACTTCCTGCGCCAATGTTAGAAGTCATTCAGGAATTAAACACAATCCACCACACCGGTTGTATCATTTTTGAGGCATTAACGTTACATTTGAAAGTTCACAGTTACTACAAGTTGCTTGATCACAACAAAGAGGCGCAATTTCGCGAATGTTTACGTAAGTTAGTGAATTTTATTCCAGATATAAAAGGTGAAGGAATCTCAGGGTTCATGAAACTTCCCTATAAAGACACGAGGTTTTTTGAGCATCATGAACATTTACCCGATAAGTTTCATCCTAAGCATCCAAGAAAACCCCTAGAATCGTAACCTTGCAAAATATGCATCGCTTTTGAAATTTGTTGAACCAAGGTCAGCTGATTAAATGAATTTTGGTCAATAAAGCATCAATTAAGAATGGAGTTGGAAATAATTTTGTCGGAAAAAGTTAATACTCCGCTACCAGGACAACATCTATTAGATATTGCTCACGACGATTTATTGTCGTTATTGAGTTTGACTAAACTCGAAGAAGACTTCTATCAAGGACAGAGTTGGGATCTTGGGTTTCGGGCGGTTTTTGGTGGGCAGGTTATGGGTCAAGCCTTAGCCGCTGCGCAGGCCACTGTTTCAAATGCCTTGGTCGCACACTCTTTTCACAGTTATTTCATTTTACCTGGTGATGCGGCGTTGCCGGTGTTTTACCAAGTGGAGAGAGTAAGAGATGGTAGAAGCTTCTCTACGCGCAGAATAAAAGCCGTACAAAAAGGTAATATCATCTTTGATTGTATGTGTTCATTTCAGGTTGTCGAAACCGGCTTTGAACATCAAGCAGTGCACATGCCTGATGTACCTTCACCAGAGGAAATAGAACCGGATATCATGCGTTTTGCTAGAAATCCCAATTTAATTTCCAATGGTATGCGCGAAAATTTTGCTCGCCATAAACCCATCGAGATGCGCTCAATTCCAGTTGTGGCTGACGAAAACGGTGTTAAACCGCCGAGAAGACACGTATGGATGCGCTTAAAAGATGAGTTACCTAAAGATTCATCGGCGCAATTTACTAGCCTATTATATGCATCGGACTTTTATTTATTGTCGACTGCTCTGCAGCCTCACGGGGTGTCGCCCGCGCGAAAAGACATGAGAGTAGCGACTGTGGATCATGCAATATGGTTCCATCGGCCTTTCCAATTTAACGAGTGGTTGCTCTATACCTCAGATAGCCCGAACGCGGGTAATGCCAGAGGGTTCATTCGAGGGCAATTTTTCAACAGAAAAGGCGAATTAGTGGCTACGGCAAATCAAGAAGGCTTGATTCGTTTGAAACCTTCTAGTTAACAGATTTATGCGAGAAAAAAATGATTTACAAATTAGCAGACGACATACCTCAAGTAGACGATACGGTGTTTGTCGCACCTGGGGCTCATGTGATGGGGAAGGTGACGCTCAATGCCAATAGCTCAGTTTGGTTTAACGCTGTGCTACGAGGAGATTGTGATCACATTACGGTGGGGGAAGATAGCAATGTGCAAGACGGCAGTATTCTACACACCGATGAGGGTATCCCACTCACCATAGGCAAAGGGGTAACGATTGGCCACAAGGTCATGTTGCATGGCTGTGATGTAGGTGATTATTCGCTTATCGGTATAAATAGTGTGGTACTTAATGGGGCTAAGATTGGCAAATACTGCGTAATTGGTGCCAATGCATTGGTGACTGAAGGGCAAGTAATTCCAGATGGTTCAGTGGTGATGGGTTCTCCTGGCAAAGTAGTGAAACAGCTGTCGGAAAAGCAACAAAAGATGTTGGAATTATCTGCCAAACATTATGTGAATAACGCCGCAAGATTCAAAACAGAGTTAACATCCGTATAAAAATAATAAAACGGCCTAAACACCTCTTTATGTTGTTTAGGCCGCCGTATTTACTTATTTAAAAAAATGGCTGTAACGCACACTGATTACTCTGCCATTGGCATTGTGGTTAATGGTATCAATTCCACGACTTGCGCCGTAAACAACCGGCGGAGCTTCGTCAAATAGATTGTCAATATTTACGCTTAGCTGCGCGTTTTGAAAGTCCATCCCAAAATTGGCATCTACAATTGTCCACGAGTCAACATCACGTTCACCATTTGCATTAAGTGCTCCGAGTGACTCTATTTCATCAATTTCTCGTCCACGCAAACCGCTGATATCATCTTGATAGCTATCGGTGTAACGAACAGTGAAACTGCCAAAATAGTCTCTATTACCCCAGCCAATGCGCAAATTAGCGATATTTTCGGGATAGCGATAAGTGCCGATAAGTTCCTCTATTTCATCTGATCCCGGTTTATTGCGTTCAAACGAAAGATAGTGAGTCCAGTCAGCATCAATCGATAAGGTGCCTCCCCACATATCAAAATCTTGTGCAATATCTATATCAATACCCGAAAGCTTTTGTGTTCCTGTATTTTCAAGCGGAATAACATGGTCTCTAAACAGATCAAGTTCCTGATTGCGCGGGTCGGCCAACAAAATAAAGCGTTCCAAGATTTGATCTAGGTCTGCGCCGGATTCATGAATGAGATTTCCACTATTGTCCGTAACTTGAGAATAAAAGAAATCATCGTATTCAGGTAATAGGTCACCATTGTCATCAACAATCACGTTACCTTGTGGATCAACGGGTACTCTTTCACCATCGATATCTGCTACTAAGACGTATTCATCTCGACAAATTGCAGTATCGTAAGAAATGCCAATTTCACCATTAGGTACCAATCCGCAGTGACGTAAAGAGTCATCGGTAATAGCACGAGCCAGAATACCAGTCATGTTTGTATCAACAATTTTTTCGTGGTCAAACGCCCAATAGTCAACGGTAATGGTGGTGTCTTTTGTTGGGCTCCAAGCCATTCCAAAACTTAAAGACTCAGATTCCTCGGCTTTAAGATTTGGATTACCTAACTCTAACGTATTAGTAGAGCGCTCGCGGCCTTCACCTTCGCAATATAGGTTGGCTACGTCTGCATTCGACGCGCAATCAAATGTTGATTGTGTCGTTCTCAGTTCCACTCCAGCTTGTGTGAGCGACGGCGCTCTAAATGAAGTTGCCCAACTCCCGCGAAGTACCACTTCATCATTTGGTCTAAAGGCAATGCCAAACTTCGGATTTACCGTGCTACCAAAGTCGTCATAATCGTCATAGCGAGCGGCTATTTGTAGTTCGACTGTATCATGCAGAGGAACATGTAATTCAGAGAAAGCGCCAAACTGGCTTCTATCTGCTCTGGCAAGACTCGATCCAAAACCAAAAACATCAACTAAATAACCATTATTAAAATCAGCTCGAGAATCAAGTGAAGGGATATCGCGTAAGTCTTCTTTTCTAAACTCAACACCAAAGGCAGCACGAATGTAATCATCACCGAATTCCATCAATTCGCCATTGATTTTCGCATCGACGCTCCAGACTGAACTTTGCCCGTTTCGAGTCGGCATAGCTTGGGTTGCGGCAAGTACCGAATCATTTTCTGCGTCACCGATAACAAAGGGGTTGAAAGCGTTTAACAGGGAGCCGGAAGCACAGCTAAGACTGTCGGCATCTTGATCGTAATTAGCGATCGAACCGTCGGAACATAATTCACCGTGCACAGCTGCCGTATATTGATATCGATTATAAATTCCCGCAATAGCGACTTGGTCTGATTCTGAGCGAGAGTAGGTCGTACCCACTTCCCAAAGCCAATCATTAATTTCACCTTGTAAGCTCGATGCCACTCTAAAGGACTGTGTTTCGTTTTCAACTGTACGTGGGTCGCTAAATCTCGCGTCGTAACGAAAACCAATTAAGCGCTGACCGGCTTGTGTGCTAAATGGGTCATCCCAAATGATATCAAAGGGCCTCGATACTCCCTGCCAATTTAGCAGCTGTTGTTCACTGTAAATGTCCAGAGCACTGTAGGGTACGAACGGACCTTCGCCATCAAATTCGTCGTTGATTGGCGCAGGTCTTGAAAGTGCTACCGACTTGGTATTGCTGAAAAATACATCGGTATTCCACTCTATGCCACCAAGGTTTTTGGTGTAGATTGCCCCTGTAGAATATGACTCTAATTCAGAGTCAAGCAGCACATCGTCGTTACCGTAGTAGGCACAGATTTCCTCTCCAAACTCCGTTGTGGTAGTGGCAAATGGACAATTTGGGTTTGCTAATTCGTTACCATCTCTGGACGAAAAATAGTAAATATTGGGATAGGGGAGTTTTGGTAGATAAGAGTAGCTATTCACCAGCAAGGGAGTCGCTGTCGCTTCTCGATTATTCGCAGCAAAGGCATTTTTATCATACAGGTCGGCAAATAATGTCAAGTTACCGCCTAATACATTTGCCCCCCAAACTAGATTGATGTTCTTTTTTGACTCATCAGTATTTTCGGTACTGTCAGAGTATGACAAATTTACTTCAGCGCCTTGATAGTCTTTTTTAAGAATGTAGTTGATAACTCCGGCAACGGCATCCGCACCGTAGATGGCCGAAGCCCCTGTGGCTAAAACTTCAATTCGCTCTATTGCCGCTAGAGGGATACTATTGATGTCGACAAAATTTTCGGTTCCGGCAGCGAAAGAACTAGGGGCAATACGTCTTCCATTAACCAAAGTGAGTGTCGATGAGGGCCCCATTCCTCTTAAAGAGGCTGCGGCCTGACCGGCGGGTGATGAAGTGGAAGTACCTCCACTTTCGGTTGTGCTAAAAGTGCCTTGGCCGCCTCGAGTTTGATTTAAATCTTTTAAAAGTTCAAAAATTGAAGTGGCACCAGAGTTTTTGATGTCTTCAGATGTAATTACTTGAAGAGGCTGGGTTCCCTCGAGGTTGACACCTCTGATGTTAGAACCGGTTACTTGAATGCGTTCTACGTTCTCATTTTCTGTAGTCTGAACATTTTGCTGCGCGAGCGAGGCCGCTATCGGGGACAACGCAAAGGCTGCACCCAACAATACTTTCATTGTGGTGATCATAAAATTTTTCCAGTCAACGATTGTTGAAAATTATTATTTTTTTAATTGTTGAGCTGTGTTTAGCTCATAAGAAAGTAACGCTGGGCGCTATTCGTCGAACCACTCCGACAAATAGAAGGGGGCGTAGCAGTAATGTCTCAAACCAAATGCTTTTTTTAACATTGTCTTTTGACCGCTAGTTGATGATCTAATGTTTACCCAAGAGTTTGATCTTGGGTTACCTAACGGCCCTCAAAAAACACTTTTTAAACGACCGATGGCTGAACAATAAAACACCTGTCATCTGCGTCGTCAAGAGAAAAAATGAATTCAAAAAACCACAATTGACGTAGTTGTGAGATAAATATATTCACTCAATTACATAAATATTTAATAACATACGAATGTTTGCATAAATGTATGGATATTTATTCATAGCGATTTTTTTTAAATTTTTTGTCACTTGTGTGCATTTATAACAGTGAAGCGTTCGAAAATCGCAAATTAGATTCATAAAACAGGTGTAAAATTAAACCAAAAGTTTCCCGTTTTTTGAGCATAAAAAAACCCGGATGTGAATCACATCCGGGCTAGGGGAATGGCTCAAATTGAGCCGTGCGCTAACTAAAATCTTCCTAAGTCGACAATTCTGGTATTGTCAATTTACAATTGGAGAACACTAAGTGTAGCGCAATCTATATACATTAATAAATGATTTTCTGAAAAAAATATTTTTGCTAACTATATCAATGCTTTAAGGTTGCGGGCTGTTTAATAATCCACCGTTATAAGGTTTTTTTTGTACAATTTATGCACAGGTTGTTAAGCAGCCTTTATCTATTTGGAGTGGGCTGTGGAAATAGGCTTTGGTAAGCAAATTACTCCTATCAGTTTTCCATTCCAAACAGCAAATTAACATAGCTACAGTGTTTGGGATTATTGCTAGTGGCGAAAAACTGAGTCTCCTGTGACGGGTTTACTAAAAATGCAATTTTCATATCTGACCAGCGATGAAAACTTGTTGTTCCACAATGTAGGTAAACCTGTTTTCTCCACTCTCCTTTTTCGGGAGCCTTTATACTGGTTGGCTCGACAACCTTCTGTTTTCCGGGGGAAAAAGTGAAAAGCATTTCTTGTGTTTGTGCATCAAATAGAATGTTATCGCCATCAGTCAAATAATGGCTGAGTCCAACTACCTGGTTTTTTCCCGCTTGTGTTTTGAAAATACCGTTTTGTACGTCAGTTATGAATACACCACCTTCACCAACTATTTTCATCTGTGTGTCATTCTTTCCTTGAGCTACAAATAGAGCGGTCGCTTCATCGACACCAAAGCCAAACCGGGTTTTTGTTTGCATGTTCAAAAGTGCTAACCGCGCCTCTCTATCTCGTTCTGAGAAGTGTGTGTCTGTGATCCCAAGAGTGAAGGTTCCCAGTCCACCTCTAGGATTAAATGTGAGATCGTCTTCGAGCAAACCATGTGGGCAATTCTTGTCCTTTTCACAACCAAATGGAGGAGGGGGGAGTGCAAATCCTCCCCTTATAAATGCAACCTCAGAATCACCGCTAGAGATCATAGGAATTTGTCGGTAGTTAAAAATGCCACCAGCCTGCACTGCGGTGCCTGCACTTGTGCCACCTAGAATAAGAGTTCCCTGGTGCAATTTGGTTTTGACAATGCTAAGCCATCGGGTGTCTTTTCCATCATGAGTAACTAAGGTATTTAAGGTTTTGCTCTGGTCACCACCATTGATAAATAATCCATGCAGACTTTGAAAGGTAACAATAAGAGAGTCTGGTTTTTTACAGATGTCAGTCTGTAATTTGGCTTTTACGGGATAGGCCACGTGTCTATTAAATACGAGCCTTTGGGCTTTTAAACTATCGAGTTGATCACACAAATCAAACCCTTTTTGCTGCATCTGAATAGCGTAACTTAAACTTTCATCGAGCGGGATCCATTCAACAATGACTTTTACGTTGGGGACCGCCAATTTTGCTGCGTTTTCAAAAGCTGCCTGATAAAAATCGGCAGAAGCGAATGCGTCTCTTGAGGAAGAGGTCAGTACACCAATTCTAAGCTGTTCATCACTTGGTGCACGCTTCAAATTGGCCTGAGTAACAAAATCCATGTAAATCTGTGCCACTTTAGTGCTTTTGTTTTCTCGTAGATTGACTTCTTCTCGTCGCTCATTAGCGGTTTCAAAAAAATCCTGTAAAGCGTAATAAATGTCATTGGGCAGGTCATAAACGAAATCGATACCGCTAAAGCCTGCAGCGTGCTTTTCAAACTCCTGCGCTATTTCCCTTACACCACCGGATATTGTGATTGGTGATGCATAAAAATGTTCGAGAATGGTATTAAAACGCGATTTGATTATTTCATTCTGTTTTTTAAATACCTGGCTTTGTTTAAATCTATCTACAGAATCTGACGAAAAATGAAATTGATTGGCGCGTTTAGCCGATTCTGAAAACGAATCTGTTTTGCAGCTTGATAGACTCATGCTCGCACAGGTTTTTAGCCCGCCACCTGCAAGCACTAAGTTATAGGAGACCTCACTATTTCCCGCTGCTTGAGCTGAATTTGAAAAATGTAAAGCGACGACTAAAAGGAGAGGGAATAGTGTATTTGTTTTTAAAAAATGAACGATTTGATTCATATTTTTGTGTCCAGATTATGGATAATTTGTGCTACGATTGTTGACATTGAACCTGAATATGGTTACTCATTCAAAGGTAATTTTATAAAGTTGTTCGTTGAAAAAGTTATCGATTGAATAACTATGCTCGGCGACGAAATGAGATATGTTAAAGAACATTTTTAATTTCCAACACAATTCATTTTCTAACTTCTACTTGTCGGAATGGTTCGACGAATAGGCGCTTCCTTGTAGACAGTTGCAGTATGCTGCAACGTTTCTCGATTTAATTGATTGCCAAAACGGCTTGCGATTTTTGTGCTTCGCCATCTAGGCTAAAGCAAGTTAATTTATCTTTAATAACAACAAAACGATTTAGGAATGATTATGAACAATTCCAATCTCGCAAATAGAATGCCTGATGCGTTCGTGATTCTATTTTTTGTGGTGTTGCTAGCCACGCTTCTGACCTACATTGTTCCCGCTGGTTACTTTGACACCCAAGAAGTAACAAAAGTAGTTGATGGCAAAGAAGTGACCCGAACGCTTATTCAGCCCGAAAGTTTTAAGATTGTAGATTCCAATGATTCTGGCGCTGCCATCTTTAGTGGTGGAAAAGAAGCGGGCTTTTTGAATTACGCCTTTGATGGCATGGTGTCTGGCGACAGAAACAGTTCGGCGGTGGGCGTGGTTGCGTTCATCCTAATTGTTGGAGGCGCCTTCGGTATAATAATGCAATCTGGTGCGGTCAATAATGGCATTATGGCGCTGATTAGAGAAGCGCGTAATGCTGATATTGTGATCATCCCACTGATGTTCTTTTTGTTTTCATTAGCCGGTGCGGTATTTGGAATGGGTGAAGAAGCCATTGCGTTTTGTATCGTACTTACGCCTTTGGTCATTGCGCTGGGATACGATGCCATCACGGCTTTACTGATTACTTATGTAGCCACCCAGATTGGGTTTGCGACCTCCTGGATGAATCCTTTTAGCATTGCCATCGCTCAGGGAATAGCAGATGTGCCGCTTTTATCAGGCAGCGAGTTTCGCATTGCCATGTGGGCAGTGTTTACCTTGGTAGGGATTGTCTACACCATGAAATATGGGGCGAGTATAAAAGCATGCCCTGAGAAATCACTCAGCCATGATAGTGATGCCTATTTTAGAGCGCAGCAAAATGATGCTCTAGATTCAAAATTTAATCACACGGATAGCCTAGTTCTATTTACGTTGTTGGCAGGGATCGTATGGGTGATTTATGGGGTGGTTGTTCACGAATATTACATCCCACAAATAGCAACTCAGTTCTTTGCCATGGGACTCGCGGTTGGCCTAATTTGTGTTGTCACCAAACGCATGACGATGAACGGGGTGTCAGAAGCGTTTCAAAAAGGTGCTAAAGAGTTATTGCCCGCGGCGTTGATAGTAGGCATGGCCAAAGGGATTGTTTTACTACTTGGCGGTGATGACGCGACAACACCATCAGTACTAAACACCATTTTGCACTCTGCTGGGAACCTAATGTCGGGTATACCAGAAACAGGTTCAGCCATTTTTATGTATGTTTTCCAGTCTATTTTTAATTTCTTTCTGGCTTCCGGCTCGGGGCAAGCAGCATTAACTATGCCACTGATGGCGCCATTATCTGATTTGGTCGGTGTATCCAGACAAATTGCTGTCTTGGCATTTCAACTAGGAGATGGTCTTACCAACATTATCATCCCAACATCGGCGTCTTTAATCGGTTGCCTTGGGGTAGCGCGTTTGGATTGGAGTACCTGGGCTAAGTTCGCTTGGAAGCTGTTTCTTATTTTATTTTCGATGTCGGTAACAACCATGATTGTTGCTGTGATGATAGGGTATCAATAAAATCATGATTACATTAATCACTAACATAGAAGTATACGCGCCGGAATATCTGGGCGAAGTCGATGTACTCATAACAGACAAACGCATTGCGGCTATTGAGGCTGATTTACAGAGTAAAATGTCCGCTCCCGATTCAATATTCAATACTATAGATGGACGTGGCAAGGTGCTTATGCCTGGTTTGGTGGACAGTTTGGTGCACATCACCGGGGGCGGTGGTGAAGGCGGGTTTCATACTCGAACGCCGCAAATGCAATTGACAGATGCAACGCTAGGCGGTGTCACAACATTAGTCGGGGTTCTAGGGACGGATGCCACAACCAGAACGCTATCGGATTTGTTAGCCAAAGCGCATGCGCTAGAGACCGAAGGTTTGTCTACATATTGCCATACTGGCTCCTATCAATTGCCCGCAAGAACAGTGTTGGATAATGTCACTGACGATATCATTCTCATCGATAAATTTGTTGGTATTGGGGAAGTGGCTATCGCCGATCACCGCTCGTCACAATTGCGCTCCAGTGAGTTGATGCGAGTTGCATCCGAGGCAAGGGTTGGCGGTATGATTTCTGGTAAAGCGGGTATTGTGAGTATCCATGTGGGTGACAGCGATAGCATGTTGCATCTACTCCATGATGCTATCGAAAAATCCGATTTACCTGTTACTCAGTTCTATCCAACACACATAAACCGCAACCAAGCCTTAGTTGATGCCGGAATTGAATGGGCTAAAGGTGGCGGTTACATAGATTTTACAACCAGCACTAATCAGAAGTTTATTGATGAAGGTGAGATGTTGGCTGCCCATGCACTTGCATACTGCCTGAAACAAGGAGTACCTGTTTCTCAGTTAACCATGAGTTCAGACGGTAATGCCAGTCTACCGGTATTTGACGACAATGGAGAGTTAGTTGGTTTAGAAGTCGGTAGAGTACGAAGTTTGTATGAGGCTTTGCAGCAAGCTGTTTTGGAATTCGATGTGCCGATGGAGCTGGCTGTGGCCTCTGTAACTCGTTCACCCGCTGATTTACTAAAATTAAAACACAAAGGCAGGATTGAAGTTGGCGCGGACGCTGATCTCGTTATCGCAACTAAAGACAGATTATTGTTAGAGCAAGTTTACGCCAAAGGTCGCTGTTTGGTTAGTGAGGGCAGAGCAATCGTTAAAGGCACGTTTGAATAGTATTTCTACGTGGTAAAAAAAGGAGTCTTATGACTCCTTTTTTATTGCATTTGATATGTTTAATCAGTCGAAAACGGCTACCAGTTGACGACTCAATGCAACTAGCTCCCCTGATTCACTCCATATCTTTGCTTCTGTATTGGCATATCCGCCGTGAGCTCTTACTGTCTTTGCTTCATAAGCAAGCCACTCACCGGGGGATATGTCTGATACCGGATGGATAAACTCCACATTCCAACTCATTGTACTTGCCGGGGCTGGGCCTCTTATCATTTGCAGCACAGTAGGTGGCCAAGCATCGATGAGGGTAATGATATGGTCATCCCCAAAACGACAAGGCTTTTCTTTAAAGCGCATCCAGCCTGCCATACTCGAGTTTTTTGAACCTGTGAACGGTAATTTACCATCTTGTACCGCTAACTCTACGTGGCGTAAAAAATTAGGGGTAATCTTCGGGATTTGCGGAATGAAATTTGGCTTTTTGGGAAACTCTAAAGTGTTAGTGAAATTGGGTTCCACCTCTACTTTTGAGGTTCTGTTTTGCGAAAAACAAGCTATCGCCGTTAACGCGACATTACCATTTTGTCTCAAGTTTCCGGTAATTTTTGTGGCATTTTTACCTTCACGCAAAATGCTGTAATCAAAGGTAAAGGCTTCACCGGCATTTAACGGGCCGACAAAATTGAAGGTAATTGATCTAAGCGGCCTATCATCGCAGATTTCCCGTTTTAAACGAGAATAAAGAATGCCTGCACTGAGACCGCCAAATGCAGTTCGACCTTGTGTCCAGTCTTTGGGAATTGTAAAGGGCAGTTCACTGTGGTTTTCAGGTTTACCGTCAAACTCAAGAAACTCATCAATATGCATGTGGTATGACCAGTTGTTAATATCAAGTTAATTTATATCAGTTAACTGGTCGGATGTCCATGTTTGCTAAAACGACGAATCACTATAGCCGAGATGCTCTATGTTAACTAAATGCTTATTTTGTAAATGAAATGCGAATGAATACGAATGTATTGAGTTGCAATAACTGACACAACAGCCGACTATTAGTGCATATAACTGGCAAAACTTTGGCTCGCTGGCCGAAAGTTTTTAAGACAAATCAAGTTTAAACTTCAACGGATCAAACGAAACCGAATCATGCTTGCGATACAAAAAAATTTAAGTAGTAGCTTTTTCGCCATTCTAAGCCTTCCTGCCACTGCGATGGGGTTTGCACTCTCAGTGCAGATAGCAGCCATGAGTTGGATACTTACCACTCAGTTTGGGCTAGACATTCACGATGTTGGTTTTGTTTGGGCAGCAGGCCCACTTGCAGGCATATTAGGTCAGGTTATTATCGGCGTTATCAGTGATAAAGTCTGGTTCTGGGGAGGCCGTCGTAGGCCCTTCATTCTGGTCGGTGGCGTGCTCGCAGCGCTGAGTTTATTAGCACTACCCAACATAGGCGTTATATCAGAGTCACTAGGCTTAACTGGTGTGCTGGGCGTTGCGATTACTGTGGCGCTGATACTCGACCTCTCCATAAACGTAAGCTTTAATCCGACCAGAAGTGTCATTGCCGATGTTACCCCTGATGGTAATTTGCGCACCAAAGGTTACACCTGGATGCAGACGGTATCGGGCAGCTTCGGTGTGCTGGCGTACGCAATTGGCGCTGTTTGGGACAACTTCACACTTATCTATTTTGGTGCTGTTTTAGTTCTCGCGTTTTCTGTTTTGCCCTGTTTTTTCATCGAAGAACCTCAGAATCTTGAAGATGACAAAGAAGAAGCTCAAGCAGAGTTCTCTTTTATGCAGGGCATGAAAATTATTCAACCGTTATGGGGCTTCTTGATTTACGGTATTTATGCATTAGTTGCCCGTTTGGCACATATGGAAGCAGACCATTATTACGTAGAAATTGCCTGTTTCTTGATAACCGTATTTTTCGTAGCAAAAACATTACTTAGTAAGGAAGAATCGGGTAATGAACACCTTGGTTTCCAAAAAGTGTTGGCGGCACATTCATTCACTTGGGTTGGTGTACAGTCCATGTTTATTTACATGGTGCCTTTTGTGCAATTTAACCGACCTGATCTGACAGATAACGCGATGGGTTCAGTCGTAAGTTATAGCTTCATGATCCTCAATGCAGTGGCCGCGGTGTTACCCGTTTTACTGCTGCAACCTTTGTCCGAGAAGTTTGGCGCGGTTAAGACTCACGCATATTGTATTGGTACCATGGCAATTGGTTACTTTGTATTGTCTTTCTTCGGTTCTCAATCATTCGCTATTTATGCACTAATGGCTCTATTGGGTGTCGGTTGGTCAGCAACGATTAGCTTACCTTTTGCTATTATGTCGCAAAAAGTTGACCAATCTAAAATGGGTCTCTACATGGGGCTATTTAACTTGTCAGTTGTGTTACCTCAATTAGTGGCGAGTTTAGGTGTCGGTAAGGCAGTTAGTGCTGCCGCTGATAAAAATGTCCTTTTCGTTATTTGTGCAGTTTGCCTCGCAATTTCAGCTGTCGGCTGGTTTGCTGTGAAGGAAGAAAAAGCCGTTATCAGTGGTGAGGGTGGAGGTCACTAACTCACTAATTTAATGAGAATTATGGAGGCTGACGGTATTTGTTCAGCCTCTTTTGTTTTGCATACGTATGTTTGTGGTGCATGTAAAAAAATTGGATAGACTCAATTGTTAAAATTGTGATCACAAGGATTTCGTAAATGAAACAGCGTTTTTCTACGACAATTGCCTACGGCTGCGCGGCACTACTAGCAACTTTTACCTATTCGGTTTCAGCAAAACAAGTCAGCATTAGTTCTCCTGACCAGTCAATAACTGTTGTAGTGTCGGACGAGGCTGGTTTTCCCACCTATAAAGTAAGCCACCAAAATAAGCCTGTCTTTAGCGAATCTAAAATGGGGTTAGCTTTCAAATCACTGCCTGAGTTTGGTAGTGAGTTTGTTATCACTAGTGAAACACGCAGTGAATTCAGTGAGGTATGGGAACAACCTTGGGGTGAACGTCAATTTGTCGAGAATACCTATAACGAAGTTAGCATAACATTTGCGGACAAAGACGAGTCCAAATGGCAATTTAGTGCTCGATTCCGAGTGTATAACGATGGTATAGGCTTTCGTTATGAAATTCCGGAAATCAAAGGTGAAAGTAAGGTAGAAGTGGTCGATGAAGACACCGAATTTGGTTTTGCTTCTGATGCCACAGCATATTGGATACCGGGTAGGGGCTGGAACCGCTATGAATATATCTACAATACAACTGCGCTTGAAGACGTAGACCGCGCACATACACCTTTTACCACCAAATTACCCACGGGAGTTCATGTCAGTATTCATGAGGCTGCGCTGGTTGATTATGCGGCTTTCACCCTGGATCAAAGACGTCCCGGTGTTTTTAAAACAGATCTGACTCCTTGGTATGACGGCAGTAAGGTAAAAACCCAATTACCCTTTAAATCGTCTTGGAGAACAATCCAAATCGCGTCGGAAGCTACAGGCTTGTTAAATTCAAATTTGATTCTGAATCTCAATGAGCCCAACAAATTAGGTGATGTCTCTTGGGTGAACCCCGGCAAGTACGTAGGTATTTGGTGGGCAATGCACGTCAACGAAAAAACCTGGGGTTCAGGAGAAAAGCACGGGGCTACCAATGATGAGACGAGGCGTTATATTGATTTCGCAGCCAAATATGGCTTCGATGGTGTCTTAGTAGAAGGTTGGAACATTGGCTGGGACGGCAGTTGGTTTCACAATGGCGACGTATTTAGTTTTACCGAATCTTATCCTGACTTTGATTTGCCAGCATTGGCAAAGTACGCAAAACAAAAGGGGGTTAAGTTGGTTGGACATCACGAAACCTCGGGAAGCGTAACAAACTATCGCAATCAAATGGCGGACGCCTATGATCTGTATGAAAAAATGGGCATAGAACAAATTAAAACCGGTTACGTGGCTGATGGCGGCAGGATCAAGCGAATTGATGAGCAGGGGCATGCTAGACATGAGTGGCACGATGGGCAATTTATGGTCAATGAATACCTGCACTCCATTACCGAAGCCGCGAAACGAAAAATTAGTATCAACACGCACGAACCGATTAAAGACACAGGGTTAAGAAGAACATACCCCAATTGGATTGCCAGAGAAGGCGCTCGCGGACAAGAGTTTAACGCGTGGGGTTCACCGCCAAACCCGCCGGAGCATACTGCGATTTTGCCTTATACTCGCATGCTATCCGGCCCGATGGATTTTACTCCAGGGATATTTAACTTAGCGCCTTACGGCTTACAAGCTGAAAATCGCGTTAAAACCACACTAGCAAAACAGTTAGCGCTATACGTCGTGTTATACAGCCCAATTCAAATGGCTGCCGACTTACCTCGTCACTACGAAAATAATAAACCAGCACTGCAGTTTATTGTTGACGTTCCCACGGATTGGAGTGACAGCATTGCACTCGCTGGTGAAATTGGCGATTACGTCGTATTTGCGCGCAAGAGCAGAGAAAGCGAGGACTGGTACGTTGGAGCATTAACCGATGAAAATGCAAGGACGGTTGAGATAGATTTGAGCTTTTTAGATGCAGACGCCGCATATGAAATGCAGGTTTATCAAGATGGCAAAAATGCCGATTGGCTAGATAGACCCTATGAGATAGAAATCTATAGCAAAATGGTACGCGCCAAGGACAAGGTTACCTTAAAAATGGCGACCAGTGGTGGTACTGCAATTAGGTTTGCGAAAAAATAAATAACCTCGATTTGAACAAATCGATGATTGTGTTCACACTAGGTGAATAAAAATGATAAAGACAACATGGGACAGGGCATGAGCAGAACTAAGCCGGAGTTAAACTTCTTCCAGATATTCAATATGTGTTTTGGATTCTTGGGTATTCAGATGGGGTTTGCGCTGCAAAACGCTAATGTGAGCCGTATATTCGAAACATTAGGTGCTGATTACAATAATCTCGCCATTCTATGGATAGCTGCACCAATAACGGGGTTGGTTGTTCAACCCATTATTGGTCACATGAGTGACAATACTTGGAACAGTATGGGACGTCATCGTCCGTACTTCTTATACGGTGCAATTGCAGCAAGCTTGGCATTATTCATTATGCCTAATTCGCCTTATTTGTGGATGGCGGCTGGCATGCTGTGGATTATGGATGCCGCTATTAATGTGTCGATGGAACCCTTTCGTGCATTCGTGGGTGACATGTTGCCAAAGCATCAACGTGCTACTGGCTTCTCTATGCAAAGCTTTTTCATCGGTATCGGCGGAACCATAGCATCAGCGATGCCATGGATATTGGCCAACTGGCTTGACGTAAGCAATACTGCTGAAGCTGGCGTAGTGCCTGACTCGGTTAAATATTCGTTCTATTTTGGTGCGGTTGCCTTTTTCTTAGCAGTTGGCTGGACAATCTATTCAACCAAAGAGTACAGCCCGGAGGAATTAGACGCTTTTGCTAAAACCGAAAAAGAGCAAGAAGATGCTGCGGGCATCGAAAATGCGGTGCAAATCGCACAGCACAAATCTCGCAGCGTTGAAGCATATGTGAAAGGTGGCATGATTTGGCTTGGTATAGGTCTGGTTTCCATGCTGGTAATTCAAATATTTAAAGAAGCATTAGACAAGCAGCTGTTTATCTTGGGTGGCGTAATTACTGCGTTTGGCATATTGCAGATTATTGCTGGTGTATTGGCCAAAGGAAAACACGCCGGCAATGGATTCAATTCCATGATGGATGACTTGTTTAACATGCCTGACACCATGAAGCAGTTGGCTTGGGTGCAGTTCTTCTCTTGGTTCCCGCTTTTTGCGATGTGGATTTATACGACTCCTGCCGTAACCTCTTTTCACTTCAATGCAACTGAGACTACATCACAGGCATATAACAACGGCGCAAACTGGGTGGGCGTATTGTTTGGGGCTCAGTTCGCCTACGCAGCGATAGCGGCGGTTATTATTCCTATTATTGTGAAAGCGACAAATTTGCGGGTGACGCATTTGATAAACTTGATGCTCGGTGCGATTGGTTTGGCCTCCTTTATGTTTGTTAAAGACCCGGATATGTTAATTGTTTCTATGGTGGGTATTGGCTTCGCGTGGGCATCTATTTTGTCTATTCCTTACACGCTATTGGCAAACTCTCTACCGCAAAACAAGATGGGTATTTACATGGGGATCTTTAACTTCTTCATTACCTTACCTCAGCTTGTTGCTGCGAGTATCCTCGGCTTTTTGGTCACAAAAATATTTGATGGCGAACCTATCTATGCCTTGCTAGTAGGTGGAGCCAGTATGATGGTTGGAGCGCTGTTAACACTCAGAGTGAGAGAAGCGTAAACTGGTTTTTGGGAAAAGCGGCTAAGAGCTAAGACCTAGCTGCTTTCCCTTAATATGACATCTGCGTCAATTAATACATTCTTTGCATGCCTACCTTCAATCTTCGCAATCAAGGTTTCCACTAAAATCTCTCCAGCAAGGATCGTATTTTGTTTTACCGTGGTCAGTGGCGGGCTGGTAAATCTTGCCAATGGAATGTCGTCATATCCTACGATTGCAATGTCGTCAGGTACGTTGTAAGACGATTCTTTCATTGCGCTCAGTACACCGATAGCGATCAAGTCGCTTGCACACACGATAGCATCGACTTTCTCTCCAGAGTCTAACAATGCTTTACACACATTGTAGCCAGAGGTTTCTGTGGAGATGGCATCCCAATGCTTAGCAGTTTGTCCAGGTTTTAAAATACCGCGTTCACTAAGTGCATCGTTAAAGCCATTAAAACGCGCTAAGAATTCGGGGCTGTGATTATCCGCACCACCAATAAACACAAAGTGCTTGCGGCCTCGGTCTATCAAGTGATTAGTAATGTTATAACCACCTTGATAATTGTTACTGCCAACTACAACACCAGGATTGTGTTCTTCTAAAGCGCCCCAGCGCACAAAATGCGTGTTTTGTTGTTCGAGTTTTTCTAGCTTATCTCGGTAATCTAAGAAGTCGCCGTAACCAAGCAAGATAATCCCATCAGCTTTATGTGTATCTTCGAAATCGGCATGCCAGTCGTTGCTAAACTGTTGAAATGAGATCAATAGGTCGTATCCCGCTTTAGCGGTGGCTCTGGTGATACTGCCCAACATCGATAAGAAAAAAGGGTTTATCATGGAGTCGTCAGAAGTAGGATCTTCAAAAAGTAGCAAGGCGAGGGTGCTGCTTTGCTGTTGCCGTAAGTTACTGGCGTTTTTATCAACTTTGTAATTTAGCTCTTTCGCGATCGCTTTGATGCGTTCACGAGTCTCAATACTTACCAGTGGGCTGTCACGCAGTGCCCTGGATACCGTTGATTGAGACACGCCAGCTTCATGAGCTATGTCGAACGAGGTCGCTTTTCCCTTCATCTACCAATTCGATTCGTAATTGATTTTATTGCTGAAGATATTAGTACTCATTTGCGTTAACACACAAGTATTAATTATTTGTTGCAGTTTAATATTCAGTCTTAACAGTTACTTGGAGCAAGCGCTTGAATAAAAAATGCACGTTGTGTTCAGAATGTAATCAGCTTGTCGATACAGAAACTGGAAGTAATTCCTTGTCAGCATTCCCAGAAGTAACAGAGGAACGATGTATGTCGGCAAAGGTTAATCACGTCGTAGAAACGGTTGAATCTCATTACATTGACGGCATTGCGCCGGGATGTGTCGTACAACTACAATTCCAATTCCCTAATAGTCAGAGAGTTAGTGCTCGGCTAGTTGGTTACGAGGCAAACCAGTACTTAGTTGTTCGCCTGAATGAGCCTGAATACTGGAAACGTTTCCACAGTTTTTTGTTTGAAAGTAACCCGGTGGTCGTCAGGTTGCTCGTCGAAAGTGAAAGAGGGCAGTGTGTCGCCTTTCATTCCGCTGTAAAATGGCGCGGATTCAAACCCATCGATTTACTATATCTAGAATTTCCGGCTCAAGTACAAAAATGTGACTTGAGGCTTCATAAACGAGTTTCTACTTGTATTTCGGCCAATGTAATAGACTCAATGAAGTCTTATCAATATGAAGCACCTATTCTTGGTCACATCCGTGATGTTTCCCTTGGTGGCTGTTGTTTTGAATTTGAATTACCGATGGACAGAGTAGGCGTTTCTCCCAGGGCCGTTGACATTAAAGCCGGTAAAGAAGTTTTGATACAGGCGGAGATCCGTAATCAACGAACACTTGAAGAAAGAAAAATGGCAGTAGGATTGCGCTTTCGCTCTAGCTTAACAGAGACCAAAAAGTTATTATCCAGCCTTTATATATCACCAGAGTTATTGGCATCGGCATGATAGAGTTCACTTTTGCACTCACAAGTCCGGTGCAAACATTAAATATTGAGGATTTCGAATGGCCGAGGCTGACAACCGTCCGACCAACTTTATACGTCAAATTATCGATAATGACCTAGAAACAGGCGTTCACAAAACCGTTCAAACGCGATTCCCACCCGAGCCCAATGGTTTCCTACACATTGGTCACGCAAAATCTATCTGTTTGAATTTTGGCATCGCAGAAGATTACCAGGGAACATGTAATCTGCGATTTGACGATACCAACCCCGAAAAAGAAAGTATTGATTACGTCAACGCGATCAAATCGGACGTGCAATGGTTAGGTTATCAGTGGAGCGGCGATGTCCGGTATTCGTCTGGTTATTTTCAGCAACTACACGATTACGCCGTGGAGCTGATCGAAAAAGGCCTTGCTTACGTCGATTTCTCCACTCAAGAAGAAATGCGAGAAATGCGTGGCACTTTGACTCAACCGGGCACCAACAGCCCATACAGAGATACTGCACCGGAGGAAAATAAAGAACATTTTCGAAAAATGGCAGCCGGCGAGTATGAAGAAGGACACTGCTGCTTACGCGCTAAAATCGACATGACGTCCCCCTTTATGGTGATGCGTGATCCGGTAATTTATCGCATTCGTTTTGCTCACCATCATCAAACCGGTGACAAATGGTGCATTTATCCAATGTACGATTTTACGCATTGTATTTCGGACGCAATTGAAGGTATTTCACATTCACTGTGCACCCTGGAGTTTCAGGACAATCGTCGCTTGTATGATTGGGTAATTGAAAATATCAGTATTGAAACCACTCCCAGGCAGTACGAATTTTCTAGATTGAACCTTGAATACACGGTGCTGAGTAAGCGCAAGTTGATTCAATTGGTGACGGAAAATCACGTGTCAGGCTGGGATGACCCGCGCATGCCGACAATTGCAGGATTAAAGCGCAGGGGCTATACGCCAGCCTCAATTAGAGAGTTTTGTCAGCGCATTGGCGTGACTAAGATGGACAATCTAATTGAGATGAGCATGTTAGAAGCCTGTATTCGCGATGATCTAAATGTCAATGCACCTCGTGCCATGGCGGTACTCGATCCTATTAGACTCGTCATCGAAAACTACCAAGGCGACGGTGAAATGTTGTCTGCGGCTAACCATCCAAATGATGAAACACAGGGCACTCGTGAACTCCCGTTTGATAAAGAGATTTTCATTGAGCGGGATGATTTTAGAGAGTCTGCCAATAAAAAATACAAGCGCTTAGTCCTCGACAAAGAAGTGCGCCTGCGCAACGCATACGTTGTGAAGGCGGTGAGAGTGGACAAAGATGAAGACGGAAACATTACCACTGTTTATTGTACATACGACCCTGACACGTTAGGCAAAGACCCAGCAGATGGTCGTAAAGTTAAAGGCGTCATCCATTGGGTGTCAGCTATGCGCAATCAGCCTGCGGAAATTCGTTTGTACGATCGTTTATTCAAGGTTCCAAATCCAAATGGTGTGGAATTAGACGAGGCATTAAACGAAGATTCACTAGTGGTGAAACAGGGTGTTGTTGAGTCGAGCATGGTAAGTGCTGAAGTTGGCAAGGCAGTTCAGTTTGAGCGCACAGGGTATTTCTGTAAAGACGTTGAATCAAGTGATGAAAAACTTGTTTTCAATCGCACTGTTGCCTTAAGAGACACATGGGCGAAAATAGAGTCGTAAACAAAGCTATTTTGGTGACAAAAAAGCAGGCTATTCACGCCTGCTTTTTTTATGCGTAATCCAACGTGAAGCTGTTATTTGGCTAGGGAAGGCTGGGCTAAGAAAGTTTTTCCATTTTCCTTACAGCTCTCGTCTGACATCAAATACTCATACACTGACATTATTTCGTCAGCGGTTTTAAGAGTTTCAGGATTTTCTGCGGGGTAGGCGCTGGCACGCATTTTAGTTCGAGTGCGTCCTGGATTAATACAGTTAAAACGCATCGTTGAATCGGCATACTCGTCAGCTAAGACTTGCATCATTCCTTCAACTGCAAATTTTGAGACTGAATAGGTTCCCCAGTATGCACGACCTTGACTGCCTACAGTAGAGGTCGTAAAAATAGTTGAAGCCATGGGGGCTTTTTTGAGTACAGGCAATAATGCTTTTGTCATTAAGAAGTGGCTCGTCACATTAACGTGCATGACTTCAGAAAACTCATCCTCTTTAATATGTTCAAATGGCTGTAAGTGTCCCAGCACGCTGGCGTTATGCAATAAACCATCTAAACAACCAAACTGATCACCTATAGTCATTGCCATATCTTGGTAGTGCTTTTCGGTCGCTCCTTTCAAATCGAGCGGGATGATCGCGCATTGTGCTTCATTAAAATTCGATGTCTGGTGAATTTGCACAATTTCGTCGTAGACTTTTTCTAAGTTTGCGACTGTCCTACCAAGCAATATCACATTAGCACCTAGCTGCGCATAGGCTTTACATGCCGCTTTACCGATGCCATCTCCCGCACCTGTGACTAGAATTGTTTTCCCCAAAAGGGCGCTAGAACGTACTTTATATTCAGTCATATTGTTATCAATCGTAAAAAAAACTGGATTTTAACACTGTCTGTCCTATGTTTTGGAGTATTTAGTAGTAAAAACAACTTACTAACAAAGATTTAACAAACCTTTGCAAATCCGTCATTTTGACAATAAGATTGTGTTAAGACTCACTGGTCGTACTAGTTGCTATGCAAAAAATATTAGGGCACACTGCATGCGCATTCGACCTTACAAGTGGAACAATAATTAAAATAGGATTTTGGGGAAACATATGAAAAAACTGCTACTCTGTACTGCAATTGCTGCATCCCTTGGTCTTTCTGGATGTGGAGGCGGAGATGACCTCAGCACCGTTCAAGCGGAAACTCAACCAGAAAAGCCATTCGCACGCGTTTTGTTTAATCCTGGTGATTTAGAACTTAACGTGCCGAACGATGCGCTAATGATTCCTGGTAGTGACATGATAGATTTCACTATCGAACTTGAGGATCATGCCAATTTTGACCCTACCGATCCTACGCAAGCCTTAGGGGCGTTAGACGGTTGGTCTACACAACACCCATTCAATATTGAAGTCGTGTTACCTGCAGGTTTGCAGTTAGACGCTTCATCTCTATCAAACCCTGCTGCAATTCGTATTTTCGAGGCGACTCAAGCATTCGAAGGCACTACAGACACCTGTCTAGCAATTGCTTCTCAAACGAGTGCTCCGGGCGTACCCTGTGATGTTGGCACTGAATTACAGCTGGGGGTTGATTTCGTCACAGCGGTAACGGCACCTGGAAATATCACTGTACTTCCGCTTCGCCCGCTTAAACCAGGCCAAGGCTACTTACTAGCGGTAACTGATGCGCTTAAAGATTCTGACGGCCGTGCAGTAGTTGGTTCGACTACGTGGGAATCCACAAGCCAAGACATTAATACGCTGCCGTTGGCAACTGAAGACCAGTTGCTGATTCAGGGACTAGTGAATTTACTTTTAGACGCTGTAGAAATGACCGGAATTTCGCGTACCAATGTGTCATATGCAGCATATTTCTCGACCCAGTCAGCCGGGACGGTGACAGGTACAGTTAAAAACCTACAAATTGGCGCATTTGCTCAAGCGTTCGGCGCTACATTAGCGGCTACCGGTGACCCCGCAGCAGCTGCCGCAACTGCTGGTCAGTTTTTACCTATTATTTATGCAAATGAAAATCCTGTAGTTGATACGCCATTTGATATGTTTGCTGCGTCTATTGTGGGTGCAGACCAGCTAGCAGGCTTACAAGGTCTGGGCATTGGCACATGTGACGCCATGGCGGCGGTACTGCAAGACCCAACTAATCCTTTATTTAGCACCGTTGCTGGGTTATTCCCAAGCATCGCGACATTCTGCGCGGCGGATGTGAAAAGCGGTACGGTTGATTTACCTTATTACCTAAGCACAACCAATCCACTTGGTGATTGGTGGAGAGGTGCCTGTACTAATGGGATTATGCTTAGGGTGTTAGGTGAGGAAAATATCGGTAATTTGATTCAAAATGGAGCGGTTGGTGCGAATAACGATTTATGCCAAGCTGCAACAGGAGGTCAATTATTAGATTTGAACCTATCGGCAATTGGTATTAACGATGAGCGTCACCTAACTAAGTTCAGCCCAATTCCTGTAGCCCAAGGTCGTAATGACGACGGTACAGAAACGGTTGATGTACAAATTACGGTGCCGAATCCAGCGATTGTTGGTTTAATTTCGTCGCTAAACCCTGCGGTTCAGCCTATTTCAAAACCTGATGCGGGTTGGCCTGTAGTGATTATTCAGCACGGTATTACCAGTACAAAAGAGCCTGCGGCCTTGATTGCTGGAACCTTAGCACTAGCAGGTTTTGCAACCGTAGCAATTGACCATCCACTGCATGGTAGCCGTGGTATTACTCTAGAGAGTGGTCAAATAGTTAATGCTTCTGGCGGGTTTGGTGGTTCGCCTACTGATTACTTAAACCTCGGTAGTTTGCTAACCGCGCGTGACAACATGCGTCAATCAATTGTAGATACCATGGGTTTAAGACTCGGTCTGAACGCAGTGGCTGATTTAACTGGTGGCAGTATCGACCTCGACGGTTCTAACGTTCACTTCTTAGGACAAAGCCTGGGTTCGATCACTGGTATTGGTACAGTGGCAACTGCTAATACGCCAATGGCTGGCGACCTAGGCAACTTTGACAGCATGTTTGCCTTTAAGTCTGCAGGTCTTTCAGTACCAGGTGGCGGTGTAGGTGGCTTCCTACTTGAATCACAAGCGTTTGGCCCGTTAATTAAAGGCTCACTACTTGCTGGTGCGGGTAACGAGGCGTTCTTAGCCGTAGCCGGTGGTATGGCTGCTGAACAAGGTCTACCTATTACTGCGGTGCTTGGTGACGCTTATACGGCGTTTGAATCAGGTCTCAGTTCAGCGCAACTTGCTGACTTGAATTCATCCGTATTCTCACCGTTTGCCTTTGCAGCTCAAACGGTTATCGACTCTGGCGATCCCAACAACTACGCGGCGCGTCTGGCGGCTACTACTCCCGTGTTACTCCACGAAGTTGTTGGCGGCGGCGTGAATGATGATGGCTCTACTGCAGTTGCTGATACTGTTATTCCAAACACCACAGCGCTTCCACTAGCGGGTACTGAACCACTTGCAGCGATTATGGGGCTACCGTCTATCACTAGTACAGTAGCAAATGGTGCACCTGCTAGCGGTATCGTTCGTTTCATTGCTGGCGGCCACGGTTCTCTAGTTAGCCCAACGCCAAGTTTGGCAGCGCTAGCTGAAATGCAGCAACAAATGGCAACTTACTTTGCAACGCAAGGTACGGTTATCCAAGTAAGCAACACTGATGTTGTAGCTAACTAGGCAAGGCATACTAATGAATGAAAAGCCGCTTTTTAGCGGCTTTTTTTTGCTCAAAAATCTCTGGCTTCGACGTTCATAGATCTTAAATGGACATACCCAACGTGCTGCAGTTGCGGCCGTAAACATCCTAAAAAAGCAGAAAAACACTGATGACTAGTAACAGAAGAACAGAAGTCAATAGGCCAAGACATGCACTCTAGTTACTGTTTAGTTGTGATTTATTTATTGGTTATCTGAACAGATTACCCAAGATGTTACCAAGTGTTGTGCTGAAGTTTCTTGTCTGTATTGTTACTGCAACTGTTGCAATGGGTCTCATCCTTTTGTGGCCTCGGGTTCGTCAGTAGCTAACGTCTTTAGATGTATCGACAAGTGAGTAATTGACTTAGTTGGCGTTTCTTTTTCATAAAAAAAGCCCCTGAGTATAGGGGCTTTAATTAGTTTTTAGAAAAGGAGTTTACCAGCCACACTGTCTATTTTTGTTTTGTTCATCTAGCCAAACTTTCAGAGGTGCGAAGTAGTCCATAATCGCTGTAGCATCCATCTCAGGCTTGCCAGTAAGAATCTGTAAGGCTTCTTGCCAAGGCTTAGATTGACCGAGTCGCAACATTTCATCCAGTGCTTTACCCGCTTTTTCATTGCCATAAATAGAACATCTGTGAACTGGGCCTTCATCTCCGGCGATATCACACAAAGCGCGGTGGAACTGGAACTGCAGTAAGTGTGCTAGGAAATAACGGCTGTAAGGCGTGTTACCAGGGATGTGGTATTTCGCACCTGGATCAAACGCATCTGCATCGCGCTCTACTGGTGCCATTACACCTTGATATTTCTCTCTTAGTTCCCACCAATAATCATTGTATTGTTCAGGTGGTACTTTGCCGTTAAATACGTTCCAGCGCCATTTGTCGACCAATAATCCAAATGGTACGAACGCGATTTTATCTAGTGCCAGTTTTAACAACATCCCAATGTCATTTGAAGAGTCTGGGACTTCATCAATAAGGCCAATTTCTTTTAGATACTTAGGTGTTATTGACAGCGCTACAGTATCGCCAATTGCTTCGTGGAAACCATCGTTTGCCGAACCGCGATAGACAAGAGGTAAATGGTTGTAGGCTCTTTGGTAATAGTTATGACCCAATTCATGATGAATAACGGCAAATTCTTCGCCGGTTTTCTGAATACACATTTTAATACGTAAATCGTCGACGTCGTCTACATTCCATGCTGATGCATGACAAACGACATCTCGGTCACGTGGTTGCTGAAACTGTGAACGCTCCCAGAAGGTTTCAGGAAGTTGCTCGAAACCGAGTGAAGAAAAGAAGTTTTCAGCCTGGCGTACCAGTTCCACTTCATCATATCCTGACGCCTCAATCGCTGCTGTAACGTCTGCAACCTGCATCTCTTGTTCGGGTTTAACTACATCGTAAATATTGCCCCAGGTTTGCGCCCACATGTTGCCCAGTAGATGAGCCGGTATAGGTTTATCCTGAGGTACGACATCCTCGCCATATTGTTCGCCTAGTTCTGCTCTAACGTGGCAGTGCAAGGCATCGTAAAAAGGTTCAACCTGACCCCAAAGCCGATCTAACTCTTGTTCAAAGGCTTCAGCTTCCATATCGTATTTACCGCGCCAGACGTCAGCTAAATTAGCAAAGCCGAGCTCTTGTGCACCTTCATTTGCGATATCAACTTGTTCGATGTACAAAGGTTTCATCGGCGGTGATACTTCTCGCCAACCCTGCCATATTTCTAGTAACAGATCTGGGTCGCGTTCTGTTGCCATCATGCTACCCATTTTGGTCAAGCCCCAGCATTCGTCCTCTGAGCGACAGTACTGACCCGCGCCATACATACCTTCCATCTCAGTGCCAATTTTTGACAATCTTTCTGACTTTGCAGGGTCTCCTGGCGGTGGCAATACCAAAGAATTACGCAATAAATTAAGTTGTCTACGGGTATCGGCATCTACTTCTACGTCATTGTATTTAGCCGCTTCTTTAGCGAGTTGTGACGCTCGACTTGATAACTTTTCCGACAAGTATGCAGATACCGCCGCCGTGTCTTGATTGATATAGGTTTGATAGGCCCAAGCCGCTTGTGCAGCGGGGTGCTGTAGCTTTTCCAACTCTTTTTGAGCATCAGCAATAAACTGCTTTGCTTCGGCAGGAGTAGGGGCGGCTGTTGTTTCTGACGGTTTGTTTTCTGCGCTGGTCTCTTGATTACACGCACTTAATCCGAGCGTTGCAGAGACGATCAATGCAATGCCTGTATGCCTTAATTTCAGCATCAAATGTTCCTCGTTTTTTTATTTATTTCACCCTGGGTTTAGGGTTGAAAACTTTATTGTTTTTGTTCGCTGCGCGAGTATAGCAAACAAGTTCCCATTAGGGTTAGATGATGTGTTGAGTCGACAATAAATAGCGATACCTGACGCTTAAATTGGACAGTTAAGTGAATGTGGTTCACTTAACTGTCCAAATAATCGCACTTAACTTGCACTTTGTTAGCAATCCTTATAGAGTCAGGGTTCACGTGTAGATGAATAAAATAAAAGTGTCCACTAAAAACCGAATTCTAAACGCTGCTGAACAATTATTTTGTGAGTTGGGCTTTGACAACACGTCATTGCGAAATATCACAAGTGAAGCAAACGTTAATCTAGCATCAGTCAATTATCACTTTGGTTCCAAAAAGCAATTGATCCAAGACGTATTGCACAGATATCTGCAAGTCCTAATGCCTCAGTTGGAGCAAGGAATTGACGAACTAATCGAAGCCGGTGACCTCTCTTCTGAAAAGTTGTTTAATGCCTTGGTGGATCCCTTGATGTCACTAGAGCAAGTGCGTCCAAATGGTACCAAGATATTTGTACAATTGTTCGCTCGCGCCTACTATGAGTCGCAAGGACATCTACGTAAATTCATAACCAATCAATACGGCACTTCGTTAAAACGCCTAAACAAGGCACTGCATCTAGCCGTACCTCATCTGTCCACAAACGAAGTATTTTGGCGCTGGCATTTTGCTTTGGGTTCCTGTGTATTCACCATGGCATCAAGCAAAGCGCTGTCTGAAATCGCAGCTGCGGACTACCATCAACATATGGAAATTGAAGATCTTATCAAAAAGGTGATCCACTACATTGCCGCAGGCTTTAGTGCACCTCAACCGGAAAAAGTTCGATTGGTTTCATAGTTGAAAGTCGGTTTCTTAGTTAGCTTTTTCGCTTTTTTTTTAACGCCCTCTCTTGCTTCAGAGACTTTGTCATCTCAAGTGCTAAAGGTCGTCACTACATCGTATGCGCTGTATAATGTGGATACTGAGGGAAATTTGAATGGCTACTCCACTCAAGTGGTTAAAGCCCTATTGCGGGAATTAAATCAAGAGGCTCAGATCGAAGTATTACCTTGGGCTAGGGCATACAATGTAGGCCTTACAAGACCAAATACACTTATTTATTCAATTGCCAAAACACAGGCTAGAAATGATAAGTTTCATTGGGTTGGTCGTATCCTACCTATGGATTCCTATCTGTATCAGGCTTCAAACCGTACCGATCTGAAAATCGAAACGTTTGATGATATTGGTAAGTTGATTGTCGGTGGAGTGAATGAAGGTGCACCAACACAATGGTTAGAGCAGCGCAAAGTCAATGTGTTGAAAATGGCGTCGAACTCAAGGTTGAATCTACAGATGTTATTGAAGGGGCGCTTAGACTTAATCGTAATGGATCCAGCGTCTTTGGCGATCGAAATGAGGCAAGCCAATATCGATAAAGATGCGATTAAACCCGTTCTTTATCTTCCTGAACCATCTTATGACTTGTACTTAGCGTTGAGTCTTGGCTCATCACTCGAGCTTCAAAAGCAAGTCGAAACGGCATTTGAAAATTTAAGACTGTCAGGGCAATACGACAAAATTGTCAGCGCCTTCTATAAAAAATATGCCAATTTCACCTTAGCAAGCGAAAAATAATACTGACAGTATTTGTCACTTAGTTCGCAGATAGTAAAGGGATTTAATACGGACGAACTATGCCAGAACCTTTTAAAAATGCCTTTAATGAAAGCCTTGTCATTGAGCTCTCAGAGCATCTCGCAAAGCATTCAAAACACTTTCAAAAAACACTGTTCCTTGAGCATGCGCTTAATAACTTAGAAAAATTAGAGTTAAAACAACGTTCAACTCAGATTACCCAAGCACTTGCAGAATCGTTAAATATTGGGGTAGAGGATGCTTTGCAGCTACTGACGGATATTCTGCACCCTGAGGAAAACTCTGAACTGACCAGCGATACAATTACTGAACAGGGGGTACGAGGCTGGATAATAATGCCTCTTGCAGACTACGTTGCTAATATTGCGATAGAAAGTAATTTTAACCAGGGAATGCGTTGTCTGGCTGAAATGACTAAACGCTTCAGTGCCGAATTTGCCGTTCGCCATTTTATTGTAAGTGACCAAGCTCTTGCGTTTTCCCATTTAAACAAATTTGCATTAGACCAAAGTGAGCACGTTAGACGCTTGGCAAGTGAAGGATGCCGTCCAAGATTGCCTTGGGGCATTCGATTGCATGAACTTGTAAACGATCCTTCTCCAATTTTTAAGGTTTTGGCAAGCTTAGTTAAAGACGACTCCGAATACGTCCGACGCTCTGTGGCTAACAACCTTAACGATATAGCGAAAGATCACCCTGAAGAGGTGATCGCTTTTTGTTCTAGCATCAAGGATAACACTGATAGAAATACTGAACGCCTCATCAAACACGCGTGTCGTACCCTGATTAAAGATGGGCATGAAGGGGCTTTGGCATTATTTGGCTTCAATAAGTTCGAAGGTGAAATAAACAATTTCGCCATCGATAAGCAACATGTGGAAGAAGGAGAAAAACTTGAACTTCAGGTCGAACTAAATGCAACCAATGGTTCTTCTCAAAAGGTCGTATTGGACTATGTGCTTTATTACAAAAAGGCAAACGGACAACTCAATCCTAAAGTATTTAAATGGAAAGAGTTGACGCTAAAGCCTTCTGAAAAGGTTTTGCTGTCCAAACAGCATCATTTTAAAAGCGTGACTACACGGAAACACTATGCCGGGGAACATCGAATTGCGTTGCAAGTAAATGGTGGAGAGGTAGCGTCAAAATCATTTATATTAGGACTTAACACTTAATGAGTCGCTAAAATTAGTTCAAATAAAACAATGTGTTAACCTTTATTCTGCAGTTCTATAATCAGAACCAGGGATTTTTGCGTAATCTACATGAGTGATTAAAACAAGGGAACATAAATGAAATCAGTATCTACATTGAGAAAGGTTGTTGCATTGAGCCTAAGTCTCTTCGGGCTCAGTCAAGTTGCCAATGCTACCGAAGTGAAACTTAAAGAACATCAATTGTTTCAACCCGAAGATATTTTTCAGCTAGAAGTTGTATCAGATCCTCAGGTATCACCTGATGGTCGTCAGGTTGTCTACGTTAGACGCTCTAATGATATTATGACTGATTCTATGCGTTCCAATCTTTGGATTGTTGACGTTAATGGTGACAGTCACAGACCTTTGTTGTCTTCAACAAAAAACTATTATTCTCCGCGTTGGTCAGCTGATGGCAAAAGGTTGGCGTACGTTTCCAATTCAGATGGAAAACCTCAACTTTACGTGCGCTGGATGGACACCGGACAAACGGCACTGGTAACCAATGTTCAATCGTCTCCGTCATCAATTACCTGGTCGCCGGACGGTAAATCAATCGCATTTACAATGAGTGTCGATTCTGATGAAAAACCGTTTAAAGTAAAAATGCCCAAGAAGCCAAAAGATGCCAAGTGGTCACCAAAATTTGAATACATCACCAAAGCGCGATATCAGGCTGATGGGAGAGGCGTATTAGACCCCGCCTACACGCATATATTTATTGTGCCAGCAGATGGAGGCACAGCGCGCCAGCTTACTTCTGGTAATTTTCATCATCGCGGTAGTTTGAGTTTTTCTGCGGATAGTCAATCCATCTTTTTTTCAGCTAATCGTTCAGACAATTGGGAATATGAGCCTGTAGAAGCTGATATATATCGGGTCGATATAGATGGCAAAATAACTCAGATTACTAACTACTCGGGCAATGAATCATCGCCGTCCGTCTCACCAGATGGACAGAAAATTGCCTATTCTCGACGCGATGACAAGAAACTTGCTTATCGCAATCGGTATCTCCACGTAATGGACATTGACGGTAATAATGACCGTAACCTAACTGCGTCAGTCGATAACGCAGTTTCCAATTTTCAATGGAAGGGTAACGAGGGTTTGTATTTTCAGCAAATGTTGCGTGGGGTGACGCAAGTAGATTTTGTTGATTTAGATGGTGAAATTAGCAACGTTGTAACTGGCCTTGGCGGGCAATCACTTGGTCGTCCTTATACAAGTGGTACATTTAGCGCCGAAGGAAATGTGGTTGCTTTCGCAAAAGGACAGACAGACAGACCGGCAGACTTACATGTATTGACTGCAGACGCACAGAAGCAAGTCACCTATCTAAATGAAGATCTATTTGGTCATAAGGTCTTGGGTGAAGTAAAAGAGATTGTTTACCAGTCGAGTATTGACGGTGAAGAAATTCAAGGCTGGTACATTTTACCGCCAGACTATGATGCCAGCAAAAAGTACCCTCTGATCCTTGAAATACACGGCGGTCCTCATTTAGCTTACGGCCCAGTGTTTACCGCGGAGCTGCAACGTATGGCAGCAGAAGGTTATATTGTCTTTTACAACAATCATCGTGGCAGTACGGGGTATGGTGAGAGGTTCGCACTATTATTACAAAATAAATATTCCTCCAAGTATGATTTTGCCGACCATATGTCGGGAATTGATGCGTTGATTGAAAAAGGATTAGTGGATCCAGAGCAGCTATTTATTACCGGTGGTTCAGCGGGCGGTATCGCTAGCGCATACGCAATAGGTTTAACCGATAGGTTCAAGGCAGCTGTGGTTGCCAAACCGGTGATAAACTGGTTGTCTAAGGTACTCACTGCGGCCAGTGGGCTATATCAAATTCCTTATCAGTTTCCAGGGATGCCTTGGGAAGAGATGGAGCATTACTGGCAACGCTCTCCATTGTCACTAGTGGGTAACGTTAACACGCCAACATTACTCATTACCGGTGTCGAAGATAAGCGTACTCCCATGTCAGAAACGGAGCAGTTTTATCAAGCATTAAAGCTGCGTAAGGTCGATACCGTGTTAGTTAAAGTGCCAGGCTCAGCACATGGTATTGCGGGAAAACCATCGCGTATGGTTGGAAAAATTGAAAACATCATTGCTTGGTTTGAGAAATATCGAAACGAAGAATCGAAGTAGAAGTTGCTAAGTGATGAGTATTAAAAAGCCTTACGTGTGTAAGGCTTTTTTGTAAAGATTGCCTATTGATACAACCCTAAGTTCTCTTTTGCGTAAGCTTCAAAATCGGTAAAACCACCGATGTGGTTTTGATCCAGAAAGATTTGTGGAACGGTTTCGACTGGCTTACCTACGGTCTTTTCTAAATCCGCCTTACTGATCCCTTCTTTTTGAATATCGATATAGCGAAATTTAAAGTCGTCTCGCTCTTCCGTTAACTTACTGGCAAGGTCTTTTGCTCTGACACAAAAAGGGCAACCATCACGACCGAAAATAACTGCAAACATAATATTTAATCCCGAACAAATTTATTAATAACTTGATGACTAATGTACATGCTCTGCCGTAAACTAGACAATTAAAAAACTAGATAAGCGCTATCATATTTTCCAATACTATCAGCCTTTAGAGTTCGCTGATGACTTATTGTCTAATTTACGTTCGCAATCTACTTCAAGTTTACCCGATATAAGGAATTAGCAGTTTTATGGGTTCAATAATGTTGGATGTCTCTGGCTATGAAATCACACCAGAGGAAAAGGAATTATTAGAACACCCTTTTGTAGGCGGCGTTATTTACTTTACCCGCAATTTTCACGATCCAGACCAGCTGACTGAACTGGTTAGACAAACCCGCGAGGCAAGCCGGTCAGAATTGGTTTTAGCTGTTGATCATGAAGGTGGTAGGGTACAGCGTTTTAGAGACGGATTTAGTGCGATTCCAGCAATGGCTGAGATTGAAAAACGCGACAATGCTTCTGAGATTGCTAAATGCTTCGGTCACTTAATGGCGGCTGAAGTATTGGCTTCTGGGATTGATATTAGCTTTGCTCCAGTTCTGGACGTCAATGGTATTTCAGATGTGATCGGTGATCGCAGTTTTTCAGGTGATCCTCGTTGCGTTGAGACCTTGGCCACTAGTTTTATCGAAGGTATGCGAGCAGCTGGTATGAAGGTAACCGGAAAACACTTCCCAGGTCATGGAAGTGTCAAGGAAGACTCTCATATTGCGCTTCCCGTTGACAAAAGAGAGCGAGAACAAGTGCTGCAACTTGATGCTCAGATTTTTAAAACGTTAATTAGTAATGGCAAACTCGATGCGGTGATGCCTGCACATGTTATCTATTCTGCGTTTGACGAGTTACCTGCCGGTTTTTCGCCATTTTGGTTAAAACGTATCCTACGTGAACAGATGCAGTTTAATGGTGTTATTTTTTCTGATGACTTGGCTATGCATGGCGCACTGCACCTTGGAAAACCCCACGAAAGAGCGGTACACGCACTAACTGCTGGTTGTGACGTAGCACTTATTTGTAACGACAGAGAAGCCGCAGTCGACATCATTGATAATTTACCGCAGGAGCTTGGAGAGATTGACAAGATGCAAGAAATGCGCGGAAATTTTGCTGGATACTCGGGGTTGCAAGAATTGGTAAAAACTGACAATTGGATGAAATTGCGCAATCAGTTGGATGTATTTAATGAAAGTTAACGGCCTTATCATCTTTATTGCGTTTGTTATTTCAGGCGCTTTAAAACTGTTTTTATTACAGCAAGGGGTGTCTTCTGAGATTGCGTGGACAGGGGCTATCACGCTTTTTACAGCAGTTTTGTGGGTTTCAGAAGCGTTACCCATACCCGCAACATCATTAATCCCTTTTGCGGCATTTCCGCTTACCGGCGTTTTGACTCATAAGGAAGCGGCATCTTCTATCGGAAGTCATGTGATTGTGTTGCTTATGGGCGCATTTATGCTCTCAAAAGCAATTGAAAAATCCGGCGTACACAAACGGTTCGCACTCAAAATGATCCAGCTCACTGGTGGTAAAAGTGCCAAACGAATGGTTTTGGCATTTATGTTAACTGCCGCGACGTTAAGTATGTGGATATCAAACACCGCCACAACGTTAATGTTATTGCCTATCGCATTGGCTATTTTAAGTAATGTGCACAATCCTAAATTAGCCACTGCACTTTTACTCGGTATCGCCTACGCGGCTAGCTTGGGGGGCGTTGGTACACCTATCGGAACGCCACCAAACATCATTTTTGTCTCGGTGTATCAAGAAAGCCAAGGACAAGAGGTTACTTTTTTAGAGTGGATGAAAACCGGTGTACCTATAGTGATATTGGCCATTCCGGTAATGGCATTGTGGCTTACAAGAGGTCTCGGGCCATTAGGGCATGTATCGTTACCCACTATGGAAAAATGGAGCAGTGCGGAAAAACGCGTATTGTGGGTTTTTGGTACGGTTGCTGTAGCTTGGGTAAGTCGACCTTTTTGGACCGATGCATTACAACTTACCTCAGTCGGTGATAGCACAATTGCACTGGCTGGAGTTGTTGCAATGTTTCTGGTGCCCTCAGGCAAAAATAACGAAGCATTGTTAGATTGGAAAACTGCTAATGATATTCCATGGGGGTTGTTGCTGTTGTTTGCCGGTGGCATTTGTATTGCGAAAGCGTTTACTGCATCTGGGTTATCTCAGCAAATGGGGCAACTGCTAGACTTCTTAACTGATGTTCCGGTATTTGTCATGATTTTAGCAATTTGTCTGTTTGTTACCTTTCTAACAGAAATTACTTCGAATACCGCGACAGCAACACTTCTGATGCCAATTCTAGCGTTAAGTGGCATGTCTTTAGGTATTGACCCCGCGCTTCTTATGATCCCAGCAGCTATTAGTGCAAGCTGCGCCTTTATGTTACCAGTGGCGACTGCACCTAATGCGATTGTGTACGGCACAGAGAAATTTTCTATCAAGGCGATGGCGAGAGAGGGGCTGGTTCTTAACGTAATGGTGGCATTTATCGTTGCGGGCGTGAGTTACCTAACTCTGTAAATCACTCTTCCAGTTCTTCGGGTGCTGGTCTTCTGTAGCGTCTGACTTGTAAGACCATCCCAAATGCGGGATGGTCAAAGTAGTGTATTTCGGTGCTGATCACACGCCTCAACTGATCAAATCTCAGAGATTGTAAGAAATTTGGCACTGGTGTTTGCATATCCGTTTCGGAGGACTCATCAATATTACCAGCTTCAATCTGGATAGATTTCTCATTGGATTTATCCTCCAAAACCACGGGGATACGATAATCGAATAAACTGTCTACATGTAAGTAGGGAGTACTGCCTAAATATTCGATAAACACTTTTAATTGGCCATCCAACTCCCATAAGTCGTATTCGGGAATGCGTGTTCGTTGCTCGGAGTCTAGTTCGATTGTGTTGTCATTTTGCCCAATTGATTCCTCTTCCTCGAGTAAAACCCGACTGAACGCATCAACTAATGCTTGATTGCTCTGGCCAGCAGTATCGGTGTTACGACCCACTAAGTCTGACATTTCTGATGAGATAGCGCGAAAATCTTCGGTAAACTCGTCGTTGAAATTCTTACCGGCCATTACGCGATAAAATGGGGCGTTGTCACGACCAATTTTTACTTCTTGTCGCCATGCAATATGCAACATCGGGGTGATACCACGGCGTCGACTGATTTGTCTGTAGAGGTCGGTTAACTGTAATTCTTCAATGGGTAAAATGTAAGCTACATCTGAAAATGGCAGTTCTTGTCCATTCATTCTAATGGGGATTGATTGCCAATGTGCTTTGTCACTCGTATCAATAAACAAACGATCCGAATCTGCTATTTCGTAGCAACTCACATCTATTTCTGAAGATATCGATGACACGGCTTTAGTCCATGGCGCTTCGATGACAGTGTAAGGAGGCCAGTGACGAATATCTGATTCCACGCTTAGGTCTTCGTTCTCAATCGTCACATATGCATCTGCGACACTAGATTGAAGGTCTGCCATTGGCGTTGTTGCAACCACCTGTTCGATGTCGTTAAAGAGACGAACACTCAATTGTTCTGTAAGGAGGGTTTGGTTAATCAAATCGGCAGTGGCTGTATTCTCAGCGTAATCTTTAAGCGAGCCAAACATGAGTTCACCCGAGAGTACTGGAGCTCTTTGTGGTTGTTTGGGAAGCTCAACCGCTGTCGACGAGCAGTTAGGCAGACTTTGTCTGATAAAGCGCGTATCAGGGTAAAGGTAATCTTCAATATAACTTTGTTTAGGGCGCGCTACTGGCGAAACAATTAATGGGTATTGCTCGGCACTCGTCGACGGATCGTAATTGCGCTTAAAAATGATGGTTTCAACCTCAAACCACCAAGGATCATTCGGATCTCTAGATTGAGCGAATGCGGCACAATGCAGACTAAGAAACACGCCAGATGCAATTAAGCCCTGTTTAATCAGGTATAATTTTGGAATCTTCCCTTGTCTCATACTTCCCATTAAGCCGCCCGTTTTTGCTTCGAAAACTCTTTTATCATGGATTCAACAAGTTGTAATCGCTTATCTGAGTCTGTGGTTTCTGCCATGAACTTGAGTTTTTGTGGACCGTCAAACTTGTACTTTTTAGGTTGAGATTGAATCAATCTAATAATAAAGCCCGGATCGATCGGTGTATCGTCAGTAAATTCGATATGTCCACCTTTTCCATGGCCATCGATTTTAGCAATACCTAGAGGTTTGGCTAGCATCTTTAATTCAGTCAATCTAAATAAGTTCTTCGTTGCATCTGGTAACAAACCAAAACGGTCGATGAGCTCTATTTGCAGTTCCTTTAATTCAATTGGTGCCGAACAAGACGCGATACGCTTGTACAGTGATAGCCTGATATTGACGTCGTGAATGTAGTCTTCAGGTAAAAGTGCGGGTACGCGTAACTCTATTTCTGTGTGTTCAGTCAATAATTTTTCTAAATCAGGCTCTTTACCACTCTTAATCGCCTCTACCGCTTGCTCTAGCATTTCCATATACAAGCTAAAGCCAACCGTCGATATTTGGCCGGATTGGTCTTCACCGAGCAATTCACCGGCACCGCGAATTTCCAAATCGTGTGTGGCCAGCGCAAAACCCGCGCCTAGATTCTCTAGATTTGAAATCGCATCCAAGCGTTTTTTTGCATCCTTGGTCATTCGTTTCGGATGTGGAGTAAGTAAATAGGCGTAGGCTTGGTGATGTGATCGACCTACGCGTCCTCGAAGCTGGTGCAATTGTGCCAAACCTAAATGGTCGGCTCTATCCATTATTATTGTATTAGCTGTCGGCACATCGATTCCTGTTTCGATAATCGTGGTACACACCAAAACATTGAAGCGTTGGTGATAGAAATCGGACATGATGCGCTCGAGTTCCTTTTCACGCATTTGTCCGTGGGCAATCGAAATCTTGGCTTCGGGTACGTACTCAGCGATCTCAGCGGCCGTTTTTTCAATGGTGTCTACTTCATTGTGTAGGAAGTAGACTTGTCCACCGCGCAGTATCTCCCGCATGATCGCCTCGCGAATTAACATTTTTTCGTTCTGACGCACGAATGTTTTAATGGCAAGTCGTTTCGCCGGTGGTGTCGCAATAATTGAAAGGTCTCGCATACCACTGAGCGCCATATTCAAGGTTCTTGGTATCGGCGTGGCGGTGAGTGTTAGAATGTCGATATCAGCACGCAGGGCTTTAATCTTTTCTTTTTGTTGAACGCCAAAACGGTGTTCTTCATCGATAATCAACAGACCTAGATCTTTGAATTTGATGTCTTTTTGTAGCAGCTTATGAGTACCAACTACAATATCGACTTTACCTTCTTCCATGGCTGACAATGTTTGTTTGGCTTCTTTGGTGGTTTTAAATCTTGATATAACTTCGATTCGAAACGGCCAGTTGGCAAATCTATCTTTGAAGTTTTCGTAATGTTGTTGCGCAAGTAAAGTGGTTGGCACTAGCACGGCTACCTGTTTGCCCTGGCTGGCAGCAAGGTAAGCGGCGCGCATGGCGACCTCTGTTTTACCGAAACCCACGTCACCACAAACTAGTCTGTCCATCGCTTTGTCTACGCCCATATCATTGATAACGGCGCTAATGGCTTGTTGTTGGTCTAGTGTTTCCTCAAAGGGAAAACTCTCGGCGAATTGTCTGTAATCGTCCCAATCAATAGGGTAGGCAAATCCGGGTTTGGCAGCGCGCTGTGCGTACACTTCCAAAAGCTGTGCCGCCACATCGCGCACTTTTTCAGCAGCTTTTTGCTTAGCCTTGCTCCAGGTATCGTTACCTAAATGATGAATCGGAGCCGTCTCTGTGTTGCCGCCGCTATATCGACTTATTAGATGTAGCGAAGCGACGGGGACATAGAGTTTAGCTTCTTTGGCATATTCTATAGTGAGGTACTCTGTGGTGACACCACCGACATCAAGTGTTTGCATGCCAATAAAACGTCCGACACCGTGTTCTAAATGAACAATGGGTTGGCCTTCAGTTAACTCTGCTAGATTGCGGATAACTGCAGATTCATCGGTGGCAGCGTGTTTTTTGCGAAGACGTCGCTGACTTACCTTATGACCAAGCAGTTCTGATTCGGTTATAAAAGCGATAGGTGTTGAATTTGCAGACCAAATAAAACTGTTTTCTACAATGCCAATGCACACGCCGATCTGTGTATCAGTTTCAATGAACTCTTTGAAGGAGTTAACATTTTGCGAAGTAATGTTCGCTTTTTTTAGAATCTCTAGTAGCGACTCTCTGCGTCCCTCACTTTCCGCGCAAAATAAAATTCTAGTCTTATCTTGTTTTAGTTCTTCAACGCGTTGCTTTAATTTTGTGTGTGGGACTTGTAACTGTGCGTTAATAGCAATGTCACCGATGGCTGAAAAAGCGAGTTCGACGTTCTCATTACCACCTTCACTTGCGACTGAGAGGAGATTGATACGCGGCCAGTTTTTCAGATGAGCAAACAATTCTTCTTTTAATAGAAAAAGCTGTTCAGGAGCGAGCAGGGGGTTTAGCGGATCCCAACGATGTTGCTCGTAGCGTTCTTTTACCTCAGCCAAGTAGAAGTCACTGGCTTTGTAAAGGTCGCCCTTGGTCAGGACAATAGCTTGTTCGTGGATGTAGTCGAATAGCGAAGCTGTCTCAGCAAAAAACAGTGGGAAATAATACTCAATGCCTGCAGGCATAACACCAGAACTTACATCACTGTATATTGAGCCTTTGCCGATAGGAGTGTCGAACAATGTTTTATAATTTTGTTTGAACAGCTCGATTGCGTCTTGATTAGTTGGAAACTCTCTAGCCGGTAGGAGTTTGATATTCTCAAATTTTTCTGATGAGCGCTGGCTGTCAGGATCGAAATCTCGAATTGAGTCAATTTCGTCATCAAACAAATCGATTCGGTACGGTGTTTTCGAGCCCATTGGGTAAAGGTCTAGAATACTTCCTCGTATTGAAAACTCACCATGTTCCATCACTTGCGACACATGGTTGTATCCCGCGCGTACTAGACTGTCTTTAAATTGCGTCAAATCAAGCACTTCACCGACTTTCAGCATTAAAGAAAATTGGCCAAGGTAATCACGTGGTGCCACTTTTTGCATTAAGGTAGTGACTGGGAATATGAAGACACCAATGCTGGGTTGCGTAAGCTCGTAGAGGGTTTCTAGGCGTTGTGAAACAATGTCCTGATGCGGAGAAAAACTGTCGTATGCCAAGGTTTCCCAATCTGGGAACACTTGTACCTTGTATTGCTCGGTGAGAAAGAAGCTTATTTCTCTTTCTAATTTAAACGCGGTAGGGGAGTCATTAGTGACCAGAATGACGCGTTTTTGCGCGTGCATTACGATATTAGCAATGGTGAGTGCGTCACTACTGCCCACTAAGTTACACCAATTTCGGTGTTGACCCACCTTAATATCTAAAGAGGGGAATTGTGCGGTTTTCGTCATTGTGTTTGTTTAATACAAATAGGTCGAGTTACGTCCAAAACTAATCAGTGGATCCCTGATGTTGCTTTTTCAATTGTTTGGTTTGTAAATGCAGACTCGATCTTACCAGAAGTTCCTGGTCTTGTTCTGTGATGCTGGAAAATACGATGGCAGAATGATAGCCATCTTGTGTTTGGTTACAACTAATTATTTCGCCAAAACAAAATACAGCGCTGGCTTCTTCTTCAATGAATATCTTTAATTGACATATATTGCCTACAACCAGGGGTTCTTCGGAAGCAACTGAGATTCCGCCACCTCCAAACTCGGTTGAAATCAATCTTTCTTGTGGGTCATCTTGCTGTTGCAAAATGTAGGACATCATTAAATCAATTTTCTTAGATTGTTGATTTAAGTAATTGAGCAATTCTTTAGCGTGTTCGCCCAACGTGCGCAAAGGACGTAGCGCTTTGGCTTCCAGCTCTGACATCTCTGATGCCATTCTAAATGGGTAGGGCATTGCTGCAACAAGTGCATCGTTATAAGGCACTGTAAAATCGTCGGCCATTATTTTTACATTCACATGTAACTTATGCTTAATCGTAAAAAACTCATTGTACAATTTTTGTTTGGCTTCAACCGAATCGCTTTGCATAACAACCTAACATGTCGAGTGAGGGCTATAAAAACAGCCCCCTTAAAAGAGTGTAGAAATGGGTTCCGGCGCTTGTAGGTAAAAGCCCTGTGCGTAATCGAGATTGATGCTCTTCAAGTTCTCAAGTACAGCTTCGGTTTCTACGGCTTCTGCAACCACTTTGATTTGTTTTTCTTTAGCAATTGCGTAAATAGACTCAACCATCATGCGACTAATTTGTTCGTTTTCAATGTGCTGAATAAAACTACCGTCAATTTTTACGTACTGAATCGCCAATTCTCTTAAGAAGCCATAGGATGATGTACCTGTACCGAAGTCGTCCAAGGCAAATTCACATCCTAAAGCTGAAAGCTCAGAAACAAAATTTCTGGTTTCTTCGATGTGTGCCATTGCTGACGTTTCGGTAATTTCAAAACAGATGCGTGAACCCTTTACGCCGTAGTGGCTAATCGTCGCGAGTGCGTATTCCAAGAAGCTTTGCCTATGCAGAGACTCACCTGAAACATTAATTGCGAGCTGCAATTCTGAATCGTTGTTTTGCTTTAACAGCTGACAGGCGCGAGCCAATACCCATTTGTCAATATCGGTAATTAAGTGGTAGCGCTCAGCGATGGGAATAAACTCGTTTGGAGAGATAAGTGCGCCATCGTCGCTTTGCATGCGTAACAACACTTCGAATATTTGTGGTTTATCACCTGACAGTGGATAAATACCTTGAACATGTAGTTCAAATTTGTCGTTGTCTAGCGCATTTTGAATAATGGCAACCCAACTTAATTCTTGTTCATTGTCCGAAGCGTATTCTTTGGCAGTAGAGTAGGTCAGTAGCTCTCCACCACCTTTTAATTTTGACTCAAAGCACAGTCGTTCAGCTGCACTCATAATATGATTCGCATCCTGAAACTCAGCGGTCAGTGCCACCAGTCCCATACTGATATCAATTTGAATGTTGCTGCCGTTCCAAGCAAATCGAGTATTTTTGATTTTCTGCTGCAACGAGCGCGCTTTTTGCTGCGCTTTGTCGATATTGGGCTGTGAAAAAATCATTGAAAATTCATCACCGCCCATGCGCGCTGCAACGTCTTCTTCCGATTCAGTAGATTTAATAATTTGCGCTAGTTCACCCAATAGTTGATCACCCACTTGATGCCCAAAACTTTCATTTACCAATTGGAAACGATCTACATCGATAGTCATGTAGTAAAGGGGGTGCTCGGGCAGCATCTGTGCTTCTAGCAATTTGACTTCAAGATGCTCTTCCATCGATAAACGATTCAGCATGCGTGTGTTAACGTCGTATTTGTGCAGCATTTCCAATTGTTGTTGTAATCGCTGCGTTTCGGCAATTTGTGCCTTGAGGTTTTCGTTACTCTCGTAAAGTGCCTTGGTACGTTCCGTCACTTTCTCTTCCAGAGAATTAGTCAGGGCTTCCAACGCCTTATTTGACCTTGCTAGGTCTTGCATTAATTTCGAATTACTGGCGTGTACATTTACTCTTGAGAGTACTTCTTTGTTGTTGCAAGGCTTGAGAATGTAATCGACACCGCCAACATCAAAAGCATGAGTGCAATCGGTTTTACTGGCAGTCAGGAAAATAATAGGGGTCTTACTGATTGCTTTGTTTGCTTTAATTTTTTTACAAACGTCAATCCCCGATATGTCAGGCATATTGATGTCCAACAAAATGACATCAGGTTGATGAGTAATTGCCATTTCAAGCGCCGATTGGCCATTGACGGCCATCAAAATGGAATGACCATAGTCTTCTAGCCCATGACAAATAGTCGCCATGCTGATGGGATCGTCATCGACTACTAGGATATTCGCGAATTCTTTATTTTCGTTAGGATTGCCAGTACTCATAGGCGGGTCACTATTACCTCACAAAACGACATTATCTTTTGCTTTGTTGTTAGCATTTCGTTGGTAGTAGAAGATTATAGTCAGAATTTTGCGAGAAAAGATACCAATGCGGGTAATAAATACGTTATTAATTGAGGAGAATTAAGTACTTGAGATAAAGGGAGAAGTGAAGCCTTCCCCCTTTGTGTAGATTATGCGGCTTTCACCGTTTTCGTTTGCGCTTCACTGTGACTGCTTTGCCCTAAACGAAGTTCATCATTGGTGAAATCGTCAACATTGATTACTTGTAATCTCTGTACTTCGACGCGGCGCAACAATTCAGCTTCTTGTTCATTTACTACACCTGCTTCAAGGCCTTTGTCAGCGACTTTATTTAATTGCGTAAACGGCAGTTTTTCACCCAGTTTGCTGCAAACCCTGTCGAAAATAGGTTCTACGGTAATGATGTCTTTAAGCGTTTGCTCCAGAAGCCCTAGTTGGTTATCGCCAACTCGAGTAACAAACTGTCCATGACCAAGACGGGTGCGTGTCTGACTGGGTGTTTGTAGGATTTGAGCAATCTTATGATCCAACTTATCAGATGGTTTCTTGTGCTTTCTACCGAATGGCATAATCATCACTTTCAATACTTTACCTAATACCGGGCTAGGGAAGTTGTCCAGTAGATCAATTAACGCATTTTCAGCATTATAGAGGGTGTCTTGCATTGCCCAATGCATAAAAGGTAAGTCATCTTGTAAGCGACCATCGTCATCGTATCGCTTAAGTACTGCCGAACCCAGATATGCGTAGCTCAGAATGTCTCCCAAACGAGCAGAAATGCGTTCTTTGCGCTTAAGGTCACCACCCAGCAATGCCATGCACAAGTCAGATAACATGGCAAGGTTAGCACTAAATGCCGATACGCCTTGGTAGTAACGTTTGGTTTCGTCGTTGAACGGCGTACTGGCAAATCGCGCTCCTGTTAACCCTAACCATTTGCTTCGCACGATGTTGCTGATAGCAAAACCAATATGACCGAACAGGGCACTGTCGAAGGCTTCTAGAGCGGCGTCTTTATCTGCCATTCCCGCAGCTTTGAGCTCTTCAAGCACAAACGGGTGGCAACGCATCGCGCCTTGGCCGTAGATCATCATATTTCTCGTTAAAATATTGGCGCCTTCAACGGTAATAGCAATTGGCGCACCTTGGTAACCTCTACCTAAGTAGTTATTTGGACCGAGCATTACGCCTTTACCACCGTGCACATCCATTGCATCGTTGACGCATTTACGCATTTTTTCAGTTAAATGATACTTACAAATCGCGGAAATAACTGACGGTTTTTCACCTAGGTCAACAGCACGAGTTGACATGCGAGTTACCGCATCCATCAAATATGCATTGCCGCCAATGGTGCCGAGCATCTCTTCGATGCCTTCCATTTTACCTATAGGTAGTTTGAACTGGCGGCGAATACGAGAATAAGCACCCGTTGCAAGAGCGATAGTTTTTACACCGCCAGCAGAAGTGGAAGGCAAAGTAATGCAACGACCAACCGATAAACATTCGACTAACATGCGCCAGCCTTGGCCTGCCATTTCTGGACCGCCAATAATAAAGTCTAGCGGTACGAAGATATCCTCACCTCTGATTGGTCCGTTTTGGAAAGGGACGTTTAGTGGGAAGTGTCTATTCCCGATGTCCAAGCCTTTTGTGTTCGAAGGAATGAGAGCACAGGTAATGCCCAACTCTTTTTCATCGCCCATCAATTGATCCGGGTCATACAGTTTGAAGGCCAACCCTACTACTGTTGCCACTGGAGCCAGCGTAATATAGCGCTTGTTGAAGGTTAAACGCATCCCTAGAACTTCTTTACCTTCCCACTCGCCCTTACAGACAATGCCTTGATCTGGAATTGCTCCTGCATCAGAGCCGGCTTCTGGACTGGTGAGGGCAAAACATGGAATTTCTTTGCCGATGGCGAGATTTGGTAGATATTGTTGTTTTTGAGCTTCAGTGCCGTAGTGTTGAAGAAGTTCACCTGGCCCCAAAGAGTTAGGTACACCCACAGTACTAGATAATACAGAGCTCACGCCCGCCAGTTTTTGTAGCACCCGTGATTGCGCATATGCAGAAAACTCTAAACCACCAAACTCTTTTTTGATGATCATGGCGAAGAATTTATTGTCTTTTAAGTACTGCCATATTTCTGGTGGTAAATCCGATAATTCATGGTTAATTTGCCATTCATCGACCATGGCACAAACTGTCTCTACCGGACCGTCCATAAATGCTTGTTCTTCTGGAGAAAGACGACCAGGAGACACTTGGTGCAGGGACTCCCAATCAGGGTTACCACTGAAGATGTCACCGTCCCACCAGACCGTGCCGGCGTCGATCGCGTCTTGTTCCGTTTTTGACATTTCAGGCATGATTTTCTTATACACCTTGAAAATAGGCGCAGTTAAGAAATTTTGCCTGATAGATACGATGTTTAGTGGTAAAGCTAATGCGAGGAATATCGCCCAACTAATAAAGCCAATCGGGCCAAAAAACGTGCCCGCTGCCATAACTGCAGCAGCCGCAGCTGTGCTATGAAACAGTTTGATTCTCAAATAACTACATGTAGCCAGTACTGCCACGATTGCGGCAAACCAAAGAATGCTAGTCATATTTTCTCCACTGTTGATTGATTCAGATGGGTCTTTAAGACAATCAACATTAAGTTAACGATATGTTTAATTTATAACAATTTTGCAAAAATTCAAACGGGTGTTTGAAAAAATATCAAAAGAAGTTTCTGCGTTTGCTCAAAAAAGACTCGTTAAAAAGGTTTTCGCATTTTTGATATTGACTCAGATGTGGGATTTTGGCGCAATAGTGCCATCTACAAACCGCAATTTGGGGTAATAATGTGTGAATTGTTAGGAATGTCTGCAAACGTTCCAACAGATATCTGCTTTAGTTTCGCTGGTTTATTAGAAAGAGGCGGGCGCACAGGGCCGCACAAAGATGGCTGGGGCATCACTTTTTACGAAGGTAAAGGCTGTCGAAGCTTCAAAGACCCATTACCTAGTTGTGAATCGGAAATAGCAAAATTAGTTAAGTCGTACCCCATAAAATCAAAGTCTGTGATCAGCCATATAAGACAAGCTAACAGAGGTGGGATCTCCTTAGAAAATACACACCCTTTTATCAGAGAGATGTGGGGGAGGCATTGGACTTATGCACACAACGGTCAATTGAGTAAATACAAACGCGCTCTAAAAACAAATATGCATTTGCCAGTAGGTAATACCGACAGCGAGCTAGCCTTTTGTTGGATCCTCGACAAAGTAAAAGAGAAGTATCCGCAGCGCCCTAAAAATATGTTGAGCGTATTTCGGTACATCGCCTCTTTGGCGAAGCAACTCAAGAGCTTTGGTGTTTTTAATATGTTGCTGTCTGACGGAGTATACGTTCTCGCCTTTTGCACAAGTAAATTACACTGGATTACTCGACGGGCGCCGTTTGGGAAAGCCACGCTCATTGATTCGGACTGGATCATTGATTTTCAGAAGGAAACCACACCCAATGATATAGTGACTGTTGTAGCGACAGAACCACTTACTCAGGATGAGACATGGAACAAAATGGAAAGTGGATCGTTCGTTTTATTCAAAGAGGGGGAGTTAGTGGTGCAAACCTAAATGTACGCCACTGGCTATTATTTAGCGGTTAGCTCGAAGGATTTTAACTGGATGTCACCCTGTTCTTTGCCATCTTTGAATTGACGCAGTCTTACCAAAACATAATCAAGGTCTGGAGCAAACCAAGAATACGTCTCGCGTTTCTTGTTATTGCGAATTGTTTTCACTTTGATAGCAGAAATTTGTCCATAGGGTAAGGTGAGCATTTCTTCTGCGATCACCTCGAACGCATAGGTTTTTTTCTGTCCACGGTAGTTGATTAAATCGTATTCCGCTTTTTTCATACCTGTTTTAAGTTTTAACTGCAGGTCTAGTCGGTAGAGTTGGTTATCCCATTCATTGTTCCAGGTGATTGGATCCCCTTTGGCAAAACTTATTTGTCTTTTGTCATCGTCAAAGCGCAGATCTAACTCCTTGCTTTTTCCAAAACCACTGCGTCGATAGCGGTATGTCACAGGAGAGATTACATCGTTAGCATCTAGGGTGAAGATACTTGTTTCTTCACGTTTATCACTAAACACAAATAAAGATAGGTCGCTTTTGTAAAACAATTTGTATTGACTGTTTCCATTTTCAGTCAATCGATAGTGTGCTTCGCCGATGTTTTTCCCGCCTCGAAAGGCTTTGTATTTAGCTTCAAATGGTTTAACTGTTGCTGCTGCCGGTGCTAAAAGCAGCAAGAGCATCAATGCCAGTATAAAGTGAGACGGCTTAGTTGACGTCATACATTTTCCCTTCAATCGGTAAGAGTTCGTTATTTAAATAAACCCTACCGTTTGCCATTTTAACCTTACCTGAACACAACCATTGCATAGCAACTGGATAAATAATGTGTTCAATTTTGTGTACTTTGTGCTGCAAACTGTCCGCATCGTCATCGGCGTCAATCGAAACTGCACCTTGCACCAATACAGGTCCATCATCGAGGGCTGGCGTCACAAAATGGACTGAAGCACCGTGTGTTGAATCACCAGCATCGATTGCCCGTTGATGTGTATGAAGACCCTTGTATTTGGGAAGTAGTGAGGGGTGAATATTAACCATTTTGCCCAAGTATCGCTGTACAAACTGGTCTGTCAATATACGCATAAAACCCGCTAACACTATGTAGTCGGGGTCAAATGCATCGACTTCTTCTGCCAGTTGTGCGTCAAACTCCTCTCGAGAAGAAAAGGCCTTATGGCTCAATGTCTTAGTCTCTATGCCGGCATTCCCGGCACGAGTTAAACCGTAGGCATCGGCTTTATTAGAAATGACGCCCACCACTGAACCTTCAATCTGCTCACTCGCACACGCATCCATTATCGCTTGCAAGTTTGAGCCGCTGCCCGAAATGAGAACAACGATACGCGGTTTACGATTCATTGCTTATTTGAACTTAACTTGTTCTTCAGAGCCGTCTCTGGCGCTGATGTTCCCGATTAACCAAGCATTTTCACCGGCATCTTTGAGCACATTGACAGCTGATTCAGCAACTGACGCATCAACCACAAGAACTAGGCCGACACCACAGTTAAAAGTTCTGTACATCTCGTGTTCGGCGACATTGCCTTGTTCTTGCAACCAGTTGAAGATAACTGGCCACTGCCAGCTAGTGCCATCTATTTCTGCTTTGAAATTGTCCGGTAACACCCTTGGAATGTTCTCCCAAAAGCCGCCACCAGTAATATGAGAAATAGCTTTCACTTTGTGCTGTTCAATTAATTTTAGTACTGATTTGACGTATATTTTTGTTGGGGTTAGCAAGTGATCAGCAATTGATTTGTCTTGCAACATTTCTGTAGGTTCGATACCTGATACTTCTAAAATTTTACGTACTAGTGAGTAACCATTACTGTGTGGGCCACTTGAGCCAAGTGCAATAATAGCGTCGCCTTCTTGGAGTCCGGTGCCATCAATAACAGCATCTCTTTCAACCACACCTACACAAAAACCAGCAATGTCATAATCATCACCGTGATACATCCCAGGCATTTCAGCTGTTTCGCCACCGATAAGTGCACAACCTGCTTGTTCACAACCTTCACCAATGCCAGTAACTACATCCGCGGCAACATCAACATTGAGCTTTCCAGTTGCATAATAATCTAAGAAGAAAAGTGGTTCTGCACCTTGAACAATCAAGTCGTTTACGCACATAGCGACCAAATCTATGCCGACAGAATCATGCTTATTGAGATCCATAGCGAGTCTTAATTTTGTGCCTACGCCGTCAGTGCCAGACACCAATAAAGGGTTTTTGTACTTTTCTGGTATTGAGCACAGTGCACCAAATCCACCCAAACCACCTTGTACTTCAGGACGGCTCGTTTTTTTAGCAACAGATTTAATACGATCAACAAGTTGGTTGCCCGCGTCAATGTCAACGCCAGCGTCTTTGTAGGTCAATGATTCTTTAGTCAATTGTTCAGTCTTCAGGCCAAATATATAGAATGCGGCGCATGATAGCAATTTAGTGCCAAACTTTATACAGTTTGTTGCAATTGAACGCCTAGCAAATGAGCAAACAATACTTTTTGCTTAAAACAAGAGATGATCTTTGGTGGGCAATCGTTAAAATATCCACTAATTTGAGCAGCCATCTAAAAACAATGAGCTGTGACAGTCACCTTTACCCTTGGAGTATTATTGGTGCGGTTTGTAGTACTAACAATTTATTCCATGATTCTTATTCTATTATCTAGCATTGCTAGTGCTGATGTGGTGGAGAATCTGTATGAGACCAGAGTCAAACTGGAGGATCAGAGTGTCCGTTCGCAAACACGAGGTTTTTCTCGTTCAATGCGTCAGGTTTTACAGAAGGTTACAGGTGGCGCTGAAGTACTGAAGCATTCCGATATTAGGCAGAGTTTACGCAATGCTCGTGATTTTATTATTGCCTATCGATTTGAATCGGCGCAAGAAGGCGTCGCGATGCTATGTGACTTTGATGCGGATAAAATCAATCAAATGGTTTCACAAGCGGGCTTTCCTGTATGGGGAAAGCGCAGACCTTCAACGCTTGTCTGGCTTGCAACTCAGCCAACAGAAGGTAAGCGATTCATCGTTTCAGCTAACGATGCTATTGAAGAAAACAGTATTGTCTTAGAACAAGCCAACCAGCGTGGCATACCCGTTATCTTTCCTCTGATGGATTTGCAAGAAGCCGCGCAACTTAGTGTATTCGACGTATGGGGGAGGTTTGACGAGGTGATGCGTCAGGCAAGCGATAGGTATGCCACTGAATTTATTATTTCGGCGCGACTGTACCCATCTACAAGTGACATTGTTGATCCACAAACCAAGGAAGATTCGGCAAGTGAAAAATGGCAACTAGATTGGCAGTTTATTCAAGATGAGTTAGGTCAACAGGGCATTTTATTCTCTGATACCAAAGAAAATATTCTTACTCGGTTTAGTCAAATGTTGGCTGATCATTTAGCGGGACTATACGCCACGCAGTCTAGCAGCTTAAACAATCGAAGCCAGCTTACTTTGAAAATAATGAATATGAATTCAATCGAAGCCTATGTTGAATTGATAAACTTTTTCAACTCTCTGGAAATGGTTTCGTCGGTTTCGCTACTGAATTTAACTGGTAGCGTTGGTGAGTTTGAATTGACCTTGTTAGGAGCTTCTGACGACTTTTTAATTGCATTGGACTTAGACGAGAAGATTTCGCAAAAGAAAGATGCGTTCGGTCGAGTATTGGATGTGATGGAGTTTCAGTGGAAGTAATAGTAAAGCAGCAAATGCCGCTGCCGATTGCGAATTTACCACGATTTGCATTCGATAATTATTTAACTGGAGAGAATGCGGAGCTACTGTTTCGCCTAAAGAACCTTTCGCCCATTGAAAGCTCGCACAAAAAGCCGATCTTTATCTACTGTGGTGATGAAGCGGTAGGTAAATCTCACTTATTGCATGCAAGCTATCAAAAAATACAGTCACAAGGCTATAACACTACCTTCCTTGATCTGAACTCATTAGTGGATTATCCACCAATGATTCTGGAACAGATGGAACAGCTTGACGTCATTTTCATTGACCATCTCGATGCCATTGTTGGAAAAAGAGAGTGGGAAGTGGCGTTATTTGATTTGATAAATAAAGTTTTAGAGCGTGAGAAAGGGCTGATAGTGTTAACGTCGCGCACAATTCCTGCATTAACAGAATTCAGCTTGCCTGATTTGAAGTCACGATTGATGTGGGGTGATACCATAAAAATCGTGCCGTTAAACAATGATGATAAACAAGCTTATTTTATGATGAAAGCCAAGGAACGGGGTTTTAAGCTTACTGAGGACGTCACTAAGTATTTGATAAATCGCATCGCTCGGGACACTAAAACGCTAAATACCTGGTTGGACAAACTTGATGAAGTCAGCCTGCAGGAGAAGCGCAAGCTGACTATACCCCTGCTAAAACAACTATTGGATATTGTGTAGTTGCATGTGAGGATAGCGAAGATATTGCTGAATATCTTCTGCTTTTACAGCGCCTGATTGCTTAATGTTCCCCGCTTTATCTGAACCAATTAGGTTGTCAAACCATGATACTCCTGGGGTCATAAGTTGTGGGGAGTTGAATGTCGCTTGAATAGCGTCTGCATCTAAGCTCGGTAGAATATTCTCCACTGTATACTTTGTTCGTTCAATGAGTTTTGGGTCATTAATACGGTGTCTTTGTCCCCATGTCACCACAAACTCCGGATTGTTTACTCGGGATAGGACGGCGACATCACTCTCGGCACCAAATCGGTATGCCATCATAAAACGCTCAAACAAAGTCGCATAATCCTCGCGAGTAGTTGAAAAGCTGTAATACATGGCTGCGTTATCAGGTTCAAAGAACTGCTGAATATCAGATGCTTGATAAGCTTTTTGGGTATTGTTGGCAGTTTCTCCACGAAAGCTCACCTGAGCAAGACTAACCAACTCTTGGGAAAGTAATGGATAAATTTGTGAGAATGTATTTGACGTTGGTGGGTTGCTATTTGAAAACGCCAATGGACTGGTGTTTGTTGCCATACCCGCGTGTGTACTTGGAGGGAAGAAGTCATTGGCATGTGCAAGTTCGTGATACATCAACCAGGTAATGTCCGCCTCTACATCCTCAAAACTTCTGCTTAAACGTTGCTCTACGGGGTAAGAGCCTCGATTTAAGTAATTTTGACCATTTCTAACATATCGCCACGGCATGATGAATTGTAAATCGTTGCCAAAGTTTGAACGAAAATCAGGCTGATCGTTTAGTGTGTCGCGTTCTTCAGGATAAACCCAAAAGTTATTGGCATCTAAGTATATTGCGCCTGTTGCAGACCAATAAAATGAAGGGCGTACTTCATATGAAATAACGACGGCTGTGACGCCTTTTAGCAAGAGCAACATATCTTGTGCTGCTACCGAGGTCTCGAGATACTCCTTGAAACGATCACCCATCCAATCGTGTGACACTAGCAGCCGATCCAAGACATTTTCCACAGTTGGGTTACTGTTGACTTTACCTATCAATGGCAGGTTTGCGAAACTACAAGAGTTAGCTAGGGTATTGTTATAGACACAACTTTCCAATGCATTTGCATACGCTGAATCTGGGCGATAAGCGTGCATCTCGTTATACACAACCCGGCCTATTATATCTTCACTGGGGAAATACCCATTGTTGTTAATGGTCGCATCTTTAACTAATACAGACACTTCGTCAGTGATAATTTCGCCCGTTTCAGCAAGTTGTATTCTCGCTTCAAATTGAAATAGGGTGTCTGCATTAACCGCAGGCGCATCAAAAAATAACAAGTTATCATCTTCGTCGATGGTGAGGTCTGCCGTACTTATTGTTGGACCTGCGATTTGTGTCCAGGTCACATTGGGAATGGCATATTCGGGAAGTGCATCCGCTTTCAAAGAGACTTTACCCTGCTCGACGACGGCGTGATCTAATCTGACACCCGCATTTTTAATATCGCCACTGGCGCTAAAATCAAAGGTATTTTGAGTGACAACGCTGCCGCTTGAATCGGTTACTTCAACCTGAAAACTGTAATCTCCGGCTTCTTTTACATCGAAACCAATAACTTGAGAATGCGTTGCTAAAGCGTTGACGGTTGGGCCTGCGGTTTGCGTCCAACTAAAATCGAAGGCTTCACCTGATTGACCGTCTGGTAGCATTGCAACCAATCCGACTGGCTCATTCACGCTTGCACTTTGAGCCCCTATTATCGTTACTTCTGACGGTGCTGGTGTGGTTGGGGTAGTGGGGGTTGGGGCTGGAGTGGAGCTTGAGCCACCACCACCGCCACATGCGGTTAATACCGTTGATAAGGCAACAACTAAAATCTGCTTCTTCATCTCAATTTCTACCTGCTCATTGATTCTCTTCGGACAACTTCTTAAGACCCAAACCCAATTCTCTACCGCGAAATCTCGCGTAGTAACTACAGCCTATAAATAAAGTTGTGGCTAATATAATTTCGACTAACGCGTACAACCATTCATTTTGGTTGGTGTATATAGCAGTTAGACCGTGCATAAGGTAAATCATTACAATAAAGTTAGCCCATGCATGTGTATAGGGCTTTCCTTTGACAATTCCGTACCCTGGAAACAATAGTGGTAACACCCAAAATAAAAATAAGAATAAAGTGCTGTACGCACTTTCGGCAGTTAGGAAAAAATGCCAAAGTATCACCCAGGAAAACAGACCAAAATAACTTATTAAGGCCATTAACCTAAAGAGTCGTGTGTTTTCTGCCATGTCAATCCTTCTTTAATTTTGCTGCAGTTATCGCTAATCGTTCACCTAAACTAATAGCGAGTGTTTTTTCATCATTGGATAGCAGTGATGAATCTGATGACTCAACGTGGCTAGCGCCATAGGGAGAACCACCACTTCGCGTTTTATGCAGTTCAGGCAGTGAGTAGGGGATACCTACTAACATCATACCGTGATGCAGCAAGGGTAACGCCAACGACAAGAGTGTCGTCTCTTGTCCGCCATGCATTGAACCGGTTGAGGTGAAAACACAAGCGGGTTTATCAATCAATTCTCCGTTTAACCAAGTGTCACTAGTTGTCTCAATAAATTGTTTTAACGGAGTGGCCATTTGACCAAAGCGTGTCGGGCTACCCAGCGCCAGTGCATCGCAATTCACTAACTCATCTTTGCTGACAAATTGCTCTGAGGTTTTATCCGTGTCGTTGTGTAAAGATGGCACCGACCGCAGAACCGCTTCCGCTCCTGTTTTCGCTACGCCCAAAGCGATAGATTGGGCCAATTTTTTAGTTCTACCTGAGCGACTGTAATAAAGTACGAGAACTTTAGTCATTGATTAGGTCGAGTACGTTTTCGGGTGGACGTCCCATGATAGCTTTTTCGCCCTTTGTCACGATTGGACGTTCGATAAGTTTGGGGCTGGCGGCCATGGCTTTTACCAGAGAATCTTCATTACTGTTCTTACTCAATCCGTGCTCTTTAAATTCAGCTTCTTTTGTTCGCATCATTTCAATGAAGCTTGTGTAACCGAGCTTTTCTTTAAGGTTAACGATTTCGTCTTCGGTTAGTGGAACTTTTAGATACTCGACTATGGTCGGTACGATATTATTTTGTTCAATTAGTGCTAGTGTTTGACGACTCTTGGAACAACGAGGGTTGTGATAAATAGTGAAGATTGACATTATTAACAGCCTTATTATTTTATTCTCTGTCAGAGCTAACAGAATATTATCTGAAAAGCCTATTATCTACTAAAAGGAAATTGATGAAAAATGTAATTGTGGCGGTATTGGCGATAGCTAGTGCTTTAGTGGGCATAAATGTATATCAGCATCAGCAACAGAACTTTTATACAATAGATGGTGTTAAACACAATTGGAATGAGCTTCAGGGTAACTGGTTAGTGGTGAACTATTTTGCTGAATGGTGCGCACCTTGTCTAAAAGAAGTGCCAGAGTTAAATGAATTTCATCTTGCTTCTGATAACAAGAATCAAAACATTTTTGCTATTAGTTTCGATGCGCTTGATGACGCAGAGCTTGATTCACTTGCAGGGAAATATGATATGAAGTTCCCGCTTTTGAGTTTATCTAAGGGAAATTTTCAAAAGTTTGAAAAGCCTGCTCAGCTGCCTACAACCTATATAGTTGCACCCAATGGAGAGGTAGTTGAAACTTTAAAAGGGCAAATCTCAGCTGCAGAACTACAAGGCTGGGTTGACAAATTACAACGACTTTAAGCGTTTTTGGTCATCTCTGATTTGCTCGATACGCGCTCTTATTCGCTGTTTTTCAATGTTATTATTATTGTTTTTTGCATAATTATAAGCAGTTTGTAGCTCATCTATCGCGTTGGGGTAGGCAGCGAGTAAAGCTAACCATTCCGCTTTTGCTTGATGCATAGCCAAATAATTATTTTCATTGCTGTGTGCTTCACTTAGCAGCTGATAAGACAGTGCATCATCGGGGTCGATGAGTAGATAGTCTGTTAGAACGTCTATCGCTTGCTGGCTTCTGCCCTCGTTTAGCGCGGCATTGGCGAGATTCAGGGAAATAATTCGATTTCGAGGTTGTTTCTCTGCCATCAACTCTAGCGTTTTACGCGCTTTTTCGATTTGCTTGAGGGCAATGGCGACATCGGTTGCCAGATCCAAATAGAAAAGGTTCTCAGGATCTGATTCCAACAGGGGCGACAACACCTCCTCTGCTTCTTTGTAGTCCTCATTGCGATAATAAGCAATGGCCAACCCATATTCTGCAGCTTCGCGCATTGCGTAAGCGTTTTTCTCCAGACTCGCTATATAATGTTCAATATTGTATTTGGCACTAAACAGATAGCGTCCTTGGATCCTAGCCTTTGCCAAGTGAAAAGACAGGCTTGGTGGTAAGTTTTTTCGCTGGTAAAGGTCTTGCCTGCTGCGAGCATCAGCGACACGAGATTCAGGTAATGGGTGTGTTAATAGAAATTGAGGAGGCTTGGACTGAACTCTATATTTTTCCACGAGTTTGCCAAAGAAGGAGGCGGCACCAGCGGTGTCAAAACCCGCTTTATCAAGCATTTGAAAACCAACTCTATCAGCTTCTTGTTCATTTGAGCGCGTGTAATTAATAGCAAACTGTTGAGATGCCGCTTGTGTGGCCGATAATGCTGCCATTCCCGCTTCGGGATCGGCCATTGCAAGCAACACACTCCCAAACAATGACGCAAGTTGCAGTGGCGAGGTCTTATTTTGAGCCGCTATTCTTCTTGCAATATGGCGTTGGGTAACGTGACTAATTTCGTGCGCCAATACAGAAGCCAATTCACTTTCGTTTTCTGTGTGGTACATCAAGCCTGTATGCATGCCCACATGTCCACCAAAAAAGGCGAAAGCATTGATTTGGCGGTCATTTATCCAGAAAAACTTGAAAGGAAACTTAACGTTATCAGCTTGGGCGACTAGTCTATTTCCCACATCATTAAGGTATTCGTCTAATACTGGATCCATGATAACACCTGACTGACTGAGCAGTTGCTTCATGAGAATGTCGCCAATTTCTTTTTCTTTATCGATACTAATGGCATCAGACGCCACAACACCAATTTCGGGAAGCTTGTTTTTTGCGGTACCGCTGAAATCTTGGGCGGCGGCTTGAATCAAAAAGAAAAAGGAAAAAGCAATTAAAAGTCTAATCATTAAATAAATCAAAGTGTTGAATGAAAATTGGCGTGCTTGATTTGGAACATTAAATTAAAAATAAGTTCCACCAAAAGCTTAATCTTGAATACCTTCTTCTTCAATCCTTTGCATTATTTTCTTAATGGAATATCCCTTTAGCCCAGTTATTTGGATATCTTCAGACAAATCTAAAAGTACTTGTTCTGTTAATGCTGAGGCGTGTTTAACCAGTAACATGTCCGCTTCATCTCCTTTGGTGAAGGCGTAACGAATAAACTCGGCGAAGTCGTTAAGTTTAACTAAACACTGCATCGTGCTGGGATCCCAGACTTTGAAATCGATGTCGTCTTTTTTCCGATAAAGTACGACGGGTTCGTCATCTACCTCAGGCATGCAATGAATTTCATAGTTGTTTCCGACAAAGCGTCGATGGACTGTTAACTCAGGTTTGCGCTCTACGATAATCTCACCAGAATATGTCTCTCGACCACCCAGTCGTTGTAAATTCCAGTTATTGCGTTTCACAATGCGTTTAAAGGCATTATCGAATCCGTGCACATTCATACCACCGACATCTGAAAGGCTATTGGCAACCATATGGAAAAACGGTGGCAGTTCGCCCCAGTTAAGCCTTTTCTTGTAGTTCATTATTTCCTTTAATGAAGGTTGAATAGACACCCTTTCTCCTCGAGCTCATCGGACGTGCTAGATTAATAAAACTATAACACGCAAATAGGTTTTTGACAGGGCAGGGTCTCTGATATTATTGGTACATAAATGATTTAATTTAGGTTTTTCAATGTTTGGTGTTTTTGGTCGATGGTATAGACGCACGTTTTCTGACCCTGACGCAGCGATGTTGTTGTTATTGTTGGTGCTCGCCTCTCTGTTCTTCATATTTTGGGGCAACATGTTGGCGCCGGTCATTGTGTCAGTCGTCTTAGCTTATTTACTCGATTGGCCTGTTACCAAACTTGAAGGTGCCAATATGCATCGTCGCTGGGCTAGTATGCTAGTCAGTCTGGGATTTATCAGTGTGGCGATTCTGCTGCTAGTGGGGGTTGTGCCTGTTATCTGGGAGCAGGGTGTCAACTTAGTGAGTGAATTGCCAGAAATATGGGCGCAGATGCAGGCCTGGTTAATTCAACTGCCGGAGAGTTACCCTAACTTAGTAAAAGGTGAACAAATCGAATCAATGCTCGTTGGTGTCGATGAAAAAGTCGTTTCTATAGGGGAAGATCTTATCACGTTATCCTTCTCCTCTTTATTTGGCTTCGCAGCATTATTGATATATCTCATTTTGGTACCTTTGATGGTTTTCTTTATGCTCAAAGACAAAGACCTTCTGTTGTCTCACGTGTCACGATTTTTACCGAGCCAGAGACGCCTAATCTTGCAAGTTGGGCAAGAAATGAATGGGCAAATTATCAATTACATTCGCGGTAAAGTTATTGAAATCATCATTGTTGGTGGGGTTTCTGTAGTCACATTTTTAGTGATGGATTTGCGCTACGCCTTACTACTCGGAGTGTTAGTTGGCTTTTCGGTGTTAATTCCCTATATAGGTGCCGCTTTTGTGACTATTCCTGTTGCTGCTGTAGCACTGTTTCAATGGGGCGTAAGCCCTGAATTTTGGTCGGTGATGATAGCATACGGTATCATTCAAGCGCTTGATGGTAATGTGTTGGTTCCCATCCTTTTCTCTGAAGCGGTGAGCTTGCATCCACTTTATATCATTATTGCCGTACTGTTTTTTGGCGGACTATGGGGGTTTTGGGGCGTGTTCTTTGCTATTCCACTTGCCACACTGGTAAATGCACTTGTCAATGCCTGGTCACAACCAAAGATAGAGCCTGAGTTAGAGCTAGAATAAAAAAGGCCGCTAGATGCGCAATGCAGTTCACTTAAGTGGAGCAGCATTGCGATTGACCGGATATCGGGTTTTTGAGATCTTAACTGCCCTGGGTCGTGATGGCCTAGGGCGTTT